>JAPMTS010000011.1 GCA_026552955.1 Candidatus Methanoperedens sp.
TTTTCAAGTGGAAGTACAAGATGGATGAAATGCCAGGAAAGATCGAATCATTGTAACGTTAATTTGGAATCGTTATACTAGCAACTGAATAGCCACTGTCATAGTGACCGCCACTACATTCATCTGCACATACATATAGACCTCCCTGGGCTGCTGCTGCTGGATCAGCAATGACAACTAGTGCAACTACTGCAAGTATGATACCTGCCACGATAACCAGCTTTGTCCTATATTCTTTAGAGACAGCTATTTTTATCAATTGTTCTTTTATCAAAGTTTTCACCTCCTCTTCATTTTATCTTTAATCTTGACTATTCAAAGCTGTGCGGTCTTACCCTCGAAAGGTTAAACCGCACGTAAACTAGCCCTGAGTAGTTTACTATCTATCTATTTTATAACAGATCGGGGTGGTGCCCAATTTCTACTTCTAATCTGTGTATTTATGTTTCCTTCAGCTTCAATCCTTGATATCCTGTTTTCAGCCCAATCTCCTAAAAGCTCGTTAAACTTTTCCCATCCAGCATTCGGATTTCGATTTTCTTCTGCTATTTCTTTTGGTGTAGCTGCACGTATGGTTGGGCCATTGTAACAATCAATTCCGCCGTTACTACAGGAAGGAATAGAAGGTAAAATTGGTAAATCTGGTACAGGTTCATAAACCTGGACATCGCTTTTAATTTCGTCTTCTTGTGGCGGGGCAGTTACAATAATAGTCTCACTTGGATATGTTACTCCATCAATGATAGTTACTTCGCCGCTGGTAGGACCGCTGGTAGTACATTGATCTACACATTTTTTTTCCGGATCCTCCGAATCCACTGCATTTACTGTCATAACTGCATTTCCAAATATTGCCATAATAAGCAGTCCAACAGCTACAGCTCTTACAACATTTAATTTCATTTTAATATTCCTCCTTTAAACCTTGACGATAAATCGTCAACCTATTCTTTACATGCGCATTAATATAAGCATTATCGTGATGGCATACTTATGGTATACGTATGGATAACTTTATTAAGGCAGACCAGGTTTTCAGTCCGGGGATTAAATAAAAAATGGAAAAGCACCGCATCAACACTACAATCTCTGCAAAACATTGGGAAATATTAAAAAAACATGCAGAAAAATATGAGAGCCAGCAAAGAACCCTTGAGATTGCCCTTGAAAGTTTGGAAAATCACTTGAAACAAAGCCCTGCATTATCCCCAGAAATGCAAGTCTGGCTTAGTATATGTGAACTTAACAATACCTGCCTTCTTAACAAAGCTCTTTTTCTGGAGCTAATTAGAACCGCGGATGCTGAGCGATTCAATGAGTTATTAACTACACTGAAATTGGCGGAGTACTTGGTTGTTATTTATCAGCAGAAGCCCCTTAAAGAATGCAGTTTAAAAGAAGTCATGGATGGAATAGTTATTACTGGTAAGGCGTTAAAGTTCTTCGATGAACTAAAATACACAGACGACGGAAATTACTATACATTGAAAGTACATCATAGTGTGGTAATCCGTGGACTTGAGGGCTCTAAATCATTTAAATTGTTCTTTGAAAGCGTATTTGAGACCTATGAGGTAAAAACGGAGAGCATGATATCTGAAAACAGCATTTTTATGAAGGTGTTTAAAAAATAGATGAATAATTAAGGTCTGAAAACATTCGCATAAAACAAGACATTCTAAATATAAAGTATTTACTATTCATATATTATTAAATATTTAAACAATTTTCATAATCAAACCATTTGAAAATCCCCCCTTCCCCGGATCGCCATCATTATAAAATAATGCAGGAAGTAAATGTCATATATTAAACCTTATATGCAGTTTTCACGATGTTGCTATCTGAAAACAAGATCCAGAGGCAATATTCTATACTTTCGCTCATACATCGTATAATTATATGAGCGGTTATTCAGATGATTTGATATGAAACATTGACAGCAGCATGATGTCGAGGACAGGTACACAACAGGAAAACATAACCTGCTTATTTAATATACATGATGCCTTCTCCAATAGATAGGTGGGAATATGATCAAGAAAAAATGTTGTGGCGTGCTCAGGATCGCGGTGGGAATGATTATTTTGGGATTATTGCTTGCAGGCAGTGCAAATGCAGCGACGATTACGGTGAACGCAAGTGGCGGTGGGGATTATTCGAGGATACAGGATGCGATAAAAGCTTCAAGCAATGGAGATACTATTTTAGTGCAAAGCGGCACTTATTTCGAAAATGTGAAGGTAAATAAAAAGCTAACCCTTCGCGGTATCGGGATGCCTGTTGTGGATGCAAGAGGAAGCGGAAGTGCAATATCACTTTCTGCAAATGGAATTACTCTTGAGGGATTTACAGCGACAGGGGGTGGCTCATATCCAAATGCAGGGATCAAGGTCACTTCCAGTAACAACACACTGATCGGTAACGATGTCAGGTCGAACCATGGGAACGGCATTTTTCTTTCCTATTCCAACAACAACAAGCTGAGAGGGAACAATGCATCAAACAATCGAAAAGATTATGAGGACACCATCGAAGCCGGCATCTATCTGTACTCTTCCAGCAAAAACACGCTCAACGGCAACACAGTATCGAAAAACGCTGGCGATGAGGGCGGCTACGGCATCTATCTGGAATCTTCCAGCAAAAACACGCTCAACGGCAACAATGCTTCGAACAACTACGAAGGCATCTCTCTGGAATCTTCCAGCAACAACACACTGACCAGCAACAATGCCAACTCGAACCATGGGAACGGCATTTTTCTTTCCTATTCCAGCAACAACACGCTCAACGGCAACACTGCATCGAACAACGGCGACGATGGGGACAGCTACGGCATCTATCTGTACTATTCCAGCAACAACACGATGACCGGAAACAAAGCATCTAACAACTGGAAAGGTATCTCTCTGTCCTCTTCCAACAAAAACACGTTCAAAGGCAATATTGCATCAAACAATGTATACTCAGGCATCATTCTGTTATCTTCCAGCAACAACACGCTCAGCGGAAACATGATGACTGGGAATCAAGAAAATTTCAATTTAGATGGTTATACTGATTCAGATTTTGATAATCATATCGATAAAAGTAATCTTGTAGATGAAAGACCTATTTATTATATAATAAAATATTCAGATACAACATATGACTCTTCGACTAACCCTGGAACCTTCTATTGTATTAGCTGTGTAAATGTGACGATAAAGAATCTAAATTTGAATAAAAATGGTAAAGGAGTGTTTTTCTGGAATACTTCTCAATCAAGAATACAAAATGTAAGTGCCTCGAACAATGGCGCCGGCATCTCTCTGTCCTCTTCCAGCAAAAACACGCTCAACGGAAACACTGCATCCAAAAACGAATACGATGGCATCCTTTTGTCCTCTTCCAGCAAAAACACGCTCAGCGGAAACATGATGACTGGAAATCAAAGAAATTTCAATTTATATGGAGATACTGATTCCGATTTTTATAATCATATCGACACAAGCAATCTTGTAGACGGTAAACCCATATATTATAAAATAAAAACTTCAGATACAACTTATGATTCTTCGAGTATTGCTGGAACCTTCTATTGTATTAGCTGTGTAAATGTGACTATAAAAAATCTGAATTTAAAAGGAATATATTTCTGGAATACTTCTCAATCAAGAATACAAAATGTAAATGCATCAAACAACGAGGCTGGCATTTATCTGAAATCCTCCAGCAACAACACATTGAACAGGAACAATGCATCGAATAACAACAATGAAGGCATCTCTCTGTGGGATTCCAGCAACAATATACTGACCGGGAACAATGTATCAAACAACCATGATGGTGGCATCTCTCTGTGGCATTCCAGCAACAATATACTGACCGGGAACAATGTATCAAACAACCATGATGGCGGCGGTGACTACAACAGCGGCGGCATCTATCTATCTTTCAGTAACAACAATAAGATATACAACAACATTTTTAACAACACTAATAATGTTAAATTCTGGTGGTCGATGCCAAAGAACAAATGGAACACAACCAGGCAGTCGGGCACCAACATCATCGGAGGACCTTATATCGGAGGCAACTTCTGGGCAAATCCAGATGGAACAGGATTTAGCCAGACCTGCCCGGATGTGAATGGTGATGGAATATGTGAAAAAAGTTATATTCTAGATGCAAAAAATATCGATTATTTACCACTTGCGATAGATAAGATATCTCCAAAGAGCGTAAGCAACCTGAAGAATGTAAGTTATGCATCTTCGTATATCAACTGGACATGGAAAGACCCGAAGGATATTGATTTTAAAAAAGTAATGGTGTTCATTGATGGTAAGTTGAAGAAGAATGTGTCAAAAGGAAAGAGGTTTTATAATGCCACCAATTTCACTGCGAATACAAGGCATACAATATCCACATGGACCGTGGACTGGAACGGAAACATCAATAAAACCTGGAAGAACAGTTCAGTATGGACGGCGAAATGAGCATAAACTGCATAAAATCCCGAATTATACGACATGACTGGCATATAAGGCTAAATTATACGTCAGTTTAAAGTATTGTATTTATCATCTTTGTGTATTCAGAATGGGAGCAGAGAAAACAGAAGCAGTCGTCTGCTCAATCCTCCATAAGTCCAGGCCTGAAAATTCCTGATTAACAAGGTTTATGTAATATATCGAACACAGGGGTTTTATGGTACTGAGCATTGAAATATTAAATGCACTTGGAATAATTTTTGCTTCCTTCCTACTCGCATATATTTTGTTCATTGTTTTAAAGTGGTATGCTTCAAAGATAACAAACCTGACAAAAACAACACTTGATGATGAAATACTAGCTGTGATTGAAAAATCCGTGCCAATCGGCATAATTCTGGTCGGATTCTACTTTGGTTTGGTATCTATGTCCTTCTTTGCTCAATATTCATCTTATTTGGAACCCATCTTTACAATCATAATAGTTCTTCTTTCAGCATACATAGTTGTCAAAATTGTAAATACGGTCATAAAATGGTACAGCCAGCATATTCCTCTCAAAAATAAAATCGCGCTGGAACATTTTTTCCCAATTTTCAGAAATGTTATTAACCTTTTTATTTATATTGTTGCATTTATAATGATAGCGGATAAGCTGAATCTTGAAATATCTCCTCTTATAGCCACACTTGGTGTAGGAGGTATCACTGTTGCGCTGGCACTTCAAGAATCGCTGACAAATTTTTTTGCGGGATTTTATATTTCAGTGGATAGACCTATAAAAGTTGGAGAGTTTGTGAAATTGGAGACTGGAGAGGAGGGACATATAGAAGGAATAGGATGGAGAAGCTCAAAAATGCGGCTGCCGTCAAATAATATTATAGTGATACCTAATTCCAGGCTCGCTCAAAGCATTATAATAAATTATGACCGCCCCACAAGGGATATGGAACTTGTCATGGCCGTCGGCGTGAGTTATGATAGTGATCTTGAAAAAGTGGAAAGAGTTACAATTGAAGTTGCCAAAGATGTGCTTGCAAATACTATTGGGGGAGTAAAAGATTTTCAACCAATTATAAGATATAAAGAATTTGGTGACTCAAATATAATATTCTCGGTAATCCTGCGGGTGAAAACTGCTATTGATAAGCCTCTTGTTACCCATGAACTCATAAAAGCCTTGAAGAAGAGATATGATGAGGAGGGAATCGAGATCTCCTGTCCTTTAAGGAAAATACATGTAAAGAATATACAAGATGTTCCTATATTAGTCCCATAGTGGGTGTTTTGGGGGAACGCACCCAAAAGTGAGCTATGATCTGTGTAGTTCATAGATGACAATGAAAAACTAATACTGGTTAAATTGCTTTTTATCTGATGGCACCTGGGACATGAATGTTTGTACTACCCCATAAAGGTGAATAGTTACAAAATTTTTTGCGTGAAATAGATAATATTGAAGGTCGATATCGTAAAGATAAGATATTTATGAATGCGTTGAAATTGGGTTTATTGCTAATATTTTTTGGACTTGTTACTATTTTCTTAGGAACATTCCTGTCAGCCCATCAAACAGATTTTGCCGGCCTTATAATGATAGGTCCCATTCCAATAGTATTTGGCACATCCCCGTTAATTACTATAGCTTCTATGGTTATTGGTCTTTTATTGATGATTGCTTTTTTTATTTCCGGGAGAAAATATGTTTGAATGGAATTTCCTGATAACAATAGGCTTTATATCAGTTATCATTGGAACATTCATCGTGGTCTTCTGGACAATTGCTCAATCTCTTCAAAAGTGTGTGCCAGGGGAAGGAGAGACATTTTCACCGGGCTCAAAAAGAGAATTAAAAGAAAGCATCAGGGGTGGCGCTGTGGTGATGATAGGCCCCATACCCATAGTTTTTGGATCTGATAAAAAATATGCGATGATCGCCATGATTCTTGCGATTGCCCTTATGCTGCTTTCAATAATATTTGTGATATTACTTTGATTATTTGAAGAACTGCGAAAACCGAAGCATTAACACGTTCATGATTCAGGACTTACTCAAATGTCGCTTTCATGCAAGACTGGAAACAGATACAGGCGATTGGTTGGACACAACAGTCAAAAAACACTGCCCCTGGTGACAGCTTGCGTAGTAACAGGCCCAATAGTGGTCAACCTCATTTTTCAGCTATTTTTACTTTGTCAGTATATAGTAATTATTAAAGATATCGTGAGGAAGTTTCTTGACCTCGACTTTTGTAAATCCTGCTTGATGTAACATTTCTCGTGCTCTTTCTTCACCCCACATCGCACCGAGTCCCTTTCCATTCAAGGCAAGTGAAACCGTCATACAGTGCATACAGGAAACCGCGTACATAAACGGTCCAATAGGATGATCCATATTATTCTGCAAATGGCTGGATGCAGCAATATCCTGCATGAGGTAAATTCCATTATGCTTCAGCGCATGAGCAATTCCCGCCAGGACTTTTTCAGGATTGACCTGGTCGTGGATAGCGTCAAAGGTTGTGATAAAATCATACATCTCCTTTAGGTCCATCTTGGCGGCATCCTTTACTTCAAATCGGATATTAGTCAATCCATATTGAGCAGCTTCAGCTTTGGCGGAGTTAACTGCTTCCTTCGAAAAATCATATCCTGTAAACCTACTATTGGGAAATGTCTTTGCCATGAGATTGATGGCTCTGCCGCTGCCGCACCCTACATCCAGAACATCGATGCCTCTTTGCAGGCGTTCTTTTAGACCGGGTACCAGGGGAAGAATATGATCAAAAAGCGGCGCAACAATTGTCTGCCCGCTATCTTCAGCCATTATATGGTGAAATCGTTTGAACTCAGAGTATGGCACACCACCTCCATTCTGGAAGCATTCAATAATCCGATCTTCGACAGTTCCAATCATAGAAATGTATTGCGCGAAAACTGACATGTTATTTGGTGCTGCATCACGTGTCATCCATGAAGCATGTTCCGGAGGAAGAGAGTATAACGCTCCTTCCGGATTATATTCAATGATCCTGCCAACTACCAATGCGCCCAGCCATTCGCGAACATATCGTTCATTCAGTTTTGAAGCAAGAGCTATTTGTTCACTCGTGGAGGGGGGTAATTTACTCATTACATCGAATAATCCGGTTCTGTGACCAATAGAAGTCATTACTGCCAGCGCTCCACTGTTGAAAATTGTGATTAGTTTTTCGGCAAAAGCTTCAGATTTTGCTGCATCGAATGGTGTTTTTTCCATGTTTTCCTCCTCCATGATGTTGTTGTTCAACAATTATGGATTTCATCTCAATCAGGATAAATAGTTTTTCCCAAATCATAGGGCTATTTTATCGCATGGGGGCATGATAACGAGCGTGTATTGCAATTCACTATACTCTGGACTTGAGGCATCTGGATGATCTTGGCGGTCTCCTGCAGGATACTACAATTTTTTGCTGTAAAATTGTACTATGGTAAAAAAGACAGAATTTTACAGGCTTCTTAAACCCTCAGAAGTATAACTACCTGTCCAATATGAAGGGCGCAGTCCATAGAATGCAGACCTAATTTATGGTTGCGGAAAAGAAAGCTTAATTCTCCAGTTGAACTGATATGTGCATACTAGTTCAAGTGCACCTTCTGGATATCTTCGTATTCCGTTTATTCCAGGAAATCTAGGTCATGACCATCCGTAATGTTCTTTTTTCAGGTGGAGAGATGTGATTAAGATGCAAAAGAGCTTACAAAAAGCATGTGAGCGCTATCACGATAATGCAGGCAGGTCCCGGAAATTATCTGCGGAGAATACGATGCATGGAATAACATAAATATGTGTGTGCATATTGAAACTATGCATACCATGACACTATCTGTTCCCGATGACCTCCAAACAACATAATGAAATAAAATGGAGTGTCATTGTGAGAAATGCAATGTGGGAATATGCCAGAAAGATTCAGTTCGTTGATAGCATACTGGAAAAAAGCACATTAACAGAAAAAGAAGCCGATGATATCGGTAAACTTATAAAAAAGTCTATACGAGAACAACATGATCTTAAGTGAGTCAGAAAAATGAGACTTGTGATAGACACCAATATTATAATTTCTTCCTTAATATCGAACTCCACACGCCGCTATATTCTGATGATTTCAAATATTGAATTTATATTTTGAATCTTAAGGATACGGTGACTATTGTCGCAAATGGTCTAGGGATAGTCCTTTTCCATAAGAGCCCTGATAATTTTCAGGAATATATTTGTCCAGGAGATGGTACACCAGACTTGATTCTTGAATAAAAATGCCATGATCAAGCCGATGATGATTGACATAGTAATCGCCAGGATAGCTCTTGCTGCGCCAAGATCAAATCCTAAAACCCTTGCCGTATATATAATTGCTAATATATTGATTGCGGGTCCGGAATATAAAAACGTTGCTGCAGGGCCTATACCTGCTCCCCGTTTATATATCCCGGCGAAAAGTGGCAAAATAGTGCAGCTACAGACCGCAAGCAAGGTCCCGGAAATTGATGCGATGCTGTATGAAACGATTTTCTTAGTATTGCTGCTGAAGTACCTTATCACCGACTGCTTGGAAACAAACACGGCAACTGCCTCTGCAATAAAGAACGCAGGGATAAGTTGGCAATCATATCCAGTGCAGCCTTGCCGCGCTCTGTCAGCCTGTACAGCAAAAATGTGCCTTCACGTCCTTTCCAAAAGCGGCGTGCACCTGTCTCTCCTTTTTTTGAGGCAAATTGAATTCCCTGCAGCCATTACTCGTGCATTTCGCCGATTTCATGATACCTTCATTGATTTCAATTAATTTAAAGTATGCTTTGAGGCTGCATGCCCAAAAAATGAGATACGGGGAGATTTCATTTCAGTATGCCCTTTACTATCACATCCACAGCCTCTTCTGGAGTAAGCCCATGTGCCATGAGCGTCTCAAGCTGTCTTTTATCCACACTTCCGATAGCAGCTTCATGGGTTACTTTGGCGAGGGGATGCGTGACATTCACAATAGGAATGGCTTTGGCAACAGCATTGTCCTTTATGATCTCCATACAATCCACATGACCTCTTGCACCTGCAGCGTTACCTTCAGTGATACCGGTTACCTCTGCCTGGGCTCTATCCTCAATGGCGACCCTTGTTTTAATTAGACCTTTTGAATTTTCACCATCGAGCATGACCTTTTCTTTTATACTAATCCTATCATCCCCATGACCGAACACTCTTGCTATCAACTCAATTACTGCATTTTCACCGGCTTTTACTGTATAATCTATTCCCAGTTTTCCAACTCTTCCTGTAATCAATGAAAAATCTGCAAGATACCTCCCATTTTTGCCAACTTTTACAACTGCCTTCGGGATTACTTCTATTCCCCCGTACGGTCCATGATAATGGACCTCAGAATACGTCATCTGGGCATTTTCAGCAATCTCAACAACAGCGTCCATGATGTGCCTTACCTTCTCCGCCTTCGGGAAAATACAATGTGCAATAAAACGCGCAGCTGCACCGGTTTCAAGCTTTATGTCCATCCTGATCTCCTGTATCCCCTTTTTATGAAGTATACCAAAGCAAAGATGTACCGGATTTTTAATGATCGTACCTTCGAGAACCCTGATCCTGGCAGCAATCCCTGTAGCGGTCTCTTCTGCTTTAATCTCTAACCCCTGCGTAGCCCTCGTACTCAATATCTTATTTCCGCTTGCAGCGAAGTGTGCAATATCTTCTCTTACAAGAATACTGTTATCTCCCCCGGCTTCTCCAAACACCTTCATTAATTCATCGAGTTCAGACATATACACACACTCCGGCAATACATACCTCGCATTTTCTTGATTTATAATATTGCGCGACCATCTCTGGATCTCCCGAGCAAATTATTTTACCATTGCATATCTGGGATGCTCTATCTGCGATCTTCCCAATTTCCTCCCTGTGAGTAATTAAAAGCACTGCTGCCCCATTTTTCTTTAATACATTGATAACATTTATGATGTCCTGTATCGAGAGCATATCTATGCCAGAGTCGGGTTCGTCAAGGATAGCCAGTTTCGGCTCCAGTGCGACAATGGATGCAAGTTCGATCCTTTTTCTTTCACCGCCGCTTAGTGATTTATCCATCATCCTGGTTAGATATAGTTCTGGAGAAAGTCCCACCATTTCAAGATAATGGGAAGGATCTTTTTCTTTTTTCTTCAGAGTCAGATAATCCCTGACAGAAATACCTTCAAGCCTCACAGGCTCCTGCCATGCCAGAGTGATCCCGAGTTGCGCCCTTTCGTGGATTTTCAGATCATTAATGATCTTCCCTTCAAATAATATCACTCCTGAAGTTGGAATGTAACTCTCACACCCCATAATCAGATAAGCAAGAGTGCTTTTACCGGTTCCATTTTTTCCGAGAATTGCATGAACTTCTTCAGATTTGATCGCAAGAGAAAGCCCGGAAAATATTTCCTTTTCTTTTACTCGATATGTTATGTTTTTGATCTCAAGTAAAGTCATTTCGCTCTGAAACCTCCCCATCAATGTAATTATTTTAGACTTTATTCTTTCTCATCTTCAGAATATATCATTATATTATTTCAATTGTTCTTTAAGTAGTTGCTTTTGAGCTGCCATGGTAAGTATCGAATTGACAAGTTTCTTTCCCTCATCGATATCATTTACCATTCTGATAGTTACTTTTCCGCTCGCGAAAAAATTTACCTCGGGCCTTCCAAGACGTTGAAAAAAATATATATACTATTGTCATTAAACATGATTAGTATAATGCAGATTTGAAGTCCGGTAAACTCCCGCATTATTCTGAAAAAAAGGTGGATGGAATAGTATTGATCACTTAAATCCAGGAGTATTATGATAGGAACACAGGAATTAATAATAATTCTAGCATTAGTTCTGCTGCTTTTTAGTGCGAGTAAGCTTCCTGAGCTTGTCCGCTCAATGGGAAAATCAGTTGGAGAATTCAAGAAAGCAAGAATTGAATCCGAAAAAGAAATGAAAGAAAAATCCGAGGTATAAATGAGTGAAGATATTCTGAATTCCATGCAAAGGGAACTCAAAAGAGCCCTTGAAAAGCCTGTGAATGAAAGACACTGGATAATGGTTATAGATATTAAGAAATGCGTAGGATGCCAGGCATGCACGATCGCATGCGTATCCGAAAACAGGCTCCCGCCGGGTGTTGTGTACCGCCCCGTACTTGAAGAGGAGATTGGGAAGTATCCAAATGTTGGAAGGAGATTTACTCCAAGACCATGCATGCAATGTGACGCTCCACCATGCGTTCCTGTGTGTCCGGTAAATGCAACACACAAAGGTGAAGACGGAATAGTAGTAATTGATTATGAAAGGTGCATAGGATGCCGGTATTGCGTTGTCGCATGCCCATACAGCGCCAGGACATCTGACTTTGGTGAATATTATACCTCAAAAACACCGACGTTACAGGTATATGAACAAATACCCAATTTTGAATACGAAAAAAAGTGGGATAGAATCAATGGGAAATCCCCCATAGGAAACGCACGGAAATGCCACTACTGCACCCACAGGCTAAATGAAGGAATGCTGCCTGCATGCGTAACAACATGCATATCTCGGGTGAATTATTTTGGAGACAGGAATGATCCGCAAAGCACCGTTAGCAAATTAATCGCAAGTCCCCGGATAATGAGACTCAAGGAAGAAAAAGGGACAGATCCACAGGTTTATTATCTTTTATAGGAGGGAAAAAGAATGAAATTAGAAAAACCAATATTCTTCGCCGCGATAATTGCTCTGGTGATCGGAGCCTATGGGGTTTTTATCAAATTGACTACAGGGAACCTTGATGCGAACATTGGAAGTTATATTCCATGGGGTTTAGGAGTTGCCGGATACGCCTACCTTATGGGAATATCAGCTGGTTCGTTTCTCCTGGCAGCGGCAGGTTATGTATTTGAAATCAAAAGCCTTGAAAAAATAAGAAGGCTCGGACTTATAACCGCCCTATCCACTGCAATACCGGGCATGATCCTGGTATTTTTGGACATAGGTCATCCTTTCAGGGTATTTACATCAATAATAAATTTGAACACGGAGTCAGTAATGGGCTGGATGTTCATACTCTACCCGCTGTATTTGATAATACTTTTGTTGATGCTTTTTAAAACTTCAGATGATAGCAAAGATGTGAAAAAACTCGCTATCGCAGGAATTATCGTGGCAATTGCTTTTGAGATCGGAGGCGGTGCTTTATACGGAGTAGTAGGCGCAAGGCCTTACTGGAACGCAGGGATACTGCCAATAATGTTCCTCACGTCATCTCTGCTTTCAGGGATTGCCTGTGTTGCCTTTGTAGCATACATCCTGCACCCTGAGGAACTAAGAAATAATGTCAGGACGCTTCGCAATTCGATACTTGTGTTGATAGCAATATATGGCTTGCTCGAATTTTCAGATATTCTATCCATATATTATTCCAAGATCCCTGCAGATATAGCCAGTGTTAATCTCCTTCTTTTTGGGCCTTTTGCCTGGGTATTCTGGGGATTTTTCCTGATGGGAACTATCCTCATCCCTGCATTGCTGCTCATATTCAAGAAAACAGAAATATGGGCTTTAGCCCTGGCATCGGGTATGGTGGCGATATCATCATTAAGTACGAAACTGAATATTGTATTTCCCGGGCTTGCAGTCCCGGAACTTGCCGGGCTTGAGAGCGCATTTGTCAGCACGCGACTGACTTTTAGTTATTTTCCCAGCACAATAGAATGGTTAGAGTTCGTATTTACACTTGCACTGGCAACAGTACTGATCATTATCTTGAACAGGATGCTGATAGAAAGAACATCAATGATAACATTATTTAAAGAGGCGATTTAAATGCAGATCACAAGAAGAGACTTCATAAGATCAACAGCAATAGCAGGAAGCGCAATACTGGGCAGTTCCCTGCTTTCCGGCCATAATGATTTACTCATGCAGCTTGCAAGAGCAGACCCACAGCGTTTCGCTTATGAGCTATCAAAACCTGAAAATATACTATATTCAAGCTGCCAGCAGTGCAATACAGGCTGCCCGATAAAGGTAAAGGTACTGGACGGGCATATCGCAAAGATCGACGGGAACCCGTATTCTCCGTGGAATCTTTACCCTCATATGAAATATTCTTTACCTCTTGAAGAGGCTGCGGTAATTGATGCAGGTCTTTGCCCCAAGGGACAGGCCGGGATACAGACCTACTATGACCCATACAGGATCACCAAAGTTTTAAAAAGGGCAGGGAAAAGGGGAGAGAACAAATGGACTACCATAGACTTTGACCAGGCAATAAATGAGGTCGTTAATGGAGGAAACCTTTTCAGCAACGTCCCCGGAGAGGAGAACCGATATGTAGAGGGTTTTAAAGATGTAGTCGCTCTTCGCGACCCCAAGGTATCCAAGGAAATGTCCTCCGAAATCGATAAGTTATGGCTTGAAAAGGATGCGGACAAAAAGAAAGAATTGATCCAGGCGTTCAAGGAGAAATTCAAATCAGACCTTGATAAGCTCATTGATCCTGAACATCCGGATCTGGGCCCGAAAAACAACCAGCTTGTCTTTATGTGGGGTCGATTAAAAGGGGGCAGAAGCGACCTTATCAGAAGATTTACAAACGCATGCGGCACCGTGAATGCGCACGGCCATACCACTGTTTGCCAGGGATCGCTGTATTTTACCGGTAAAGCCATGAGCGAGCAGTACCTCTATGATGCAAAAGAGAAGAAATACAAATGGACAGGTGGGGACAAGTTCTATTTCCAGGCAGATGAAGCAAACTCAGAATTCATCATCTTTGTAGGAACTTCCCTTTTTGAGGGCAACTATGGCCCGACCAACAGGGCAATGAAGGTAATAGATGGATTAGACACAGGAAGACTTAAATTCGTGACGCTGAATCCAAGGTTCACAAAAGAAGCTTCCAAGGCATGGAAGTGGATCCCCACAAAACCAGGGACAGACGCCGCATTTGCATGGGGGATGCTAAGGTGGATCATTGAAAATAAGAAATATGATGAGACCTACCTCAGGAATTCCAACAAAAAAGCAGCAGCAGATAATGGCGAGCCAACGTTCTCCAACTCCTCATGGCTTGTTGTCATAAAAGAGGGAAAACCGGGCAAGTTGTTATATGGATCTGACCTTGGTCTCCCTACGATAAAAAAGAAAGAGAAGATCGGGGAAATTGAAGAGGAAGTTGAGATGGATCCACTCATCGTGCTGGTCGATGGAAAGACAGTTCCATTTGATCCATACGATGAGAATAACGCCGTTACTGGAGATCTTTTTGTTTCCACGATGCTCAAAGACAAAGGTGGCCTGGATATAGAAGTGAAAAGCGCAATGCAGCTTGTGAAAGAGGAATCTGAGAAAAAGAGTATCAAAGAATGGGCAGAATCCTGCGGCGCCAAAGAAGAAGATCTTGTGGCAGTAGCCTCTGAATTCACGTCCCATGGCAAGAAAGCGGTCGTGGACGTCCACAGGGGCGTTAGCCAGCACACCAATGGTTTCACCAATGTTGGCTCATGGATGCTCCTGAACACAATGCTTGGGAACAATAGCTGGCTTGGGGGCTCTTCGCAGCTTTCCACATACAGCACTGGAAGCGGAGCCTATGACATCGCAAAGCATCCTGGCAAGATCACAGCTTTCGGGATTAACAGCATCAGATATGGTATCAAATACGAAAATACTTCGATCTTTAATAATTACCCTGCGAAGCGTCCATGGTATTATTTGAGCAGTGATGTTTACCAGGAGATAATACCAAGCGCGGGAGATGCTTATCCATATCCTGTTAAGATCCTCATCAATTATATGGGCGCTCCAAATTATTCTTTGCCTGGAGGACAGACGAATACTGAGATACTCTCTGATGTGAATAAGATCCCACTGTTCATATTCAATGATATTACAGTGGGCGTAACCTCGATGTATGCAGACTATATTTTCCCGGATGTCACCTATCTTGAGCGATGGGAATTCTCGGGCTCACATCCAAGTATCATATACAAGGTACAGCCTGTGAGGAATCCTGTGGCTCCCCCGCTTGTTGATACAGTTAAGGTGTATGGTGAAGAAATGCCCATCAGTCTTGAGGCGATGCTTCATGGGATAGCAGAAAAGGCAAACCTTCCTGGATTCGGCAAAGATGGATTTGAGACCGGTGTTGACTTGAAACACCAGGATGATCTCTATATCAGGCAGACAGCCAACATTGCATTGAGCGCAAAAGCGCCTGATGCTTCAGATAGCGAGGTTGAGCTGTTCACAAAGGCGAGAAGACATCTTCCAAAGATAGTTTTTGATATCGATAGATGGCAGAGGATAGCCGGAAAGGACTGGAAGAAAGTGGTTTATGTATTGAACCGCGG
This sequence comes from Candidatus Methanoperedens sp., assembly GCA_026552955.1. Lineage (GTDB taxonomy): Archaea > Halobacteriota > Methanosarcinia > Methanosarcinales > Methanoperedenaceae > Methanoperedens. The sequence goes on from JAPMTS010000011.1 coordinate 15,900, forward strand.
AGGAGCCTTTGAAGACTTTGATGAAGGCAGGAAAGGCCAGGTTGATGGCTGGATAAAAAATACTTATAAGAAGTCAAACCAGAACCTGATAAATACATACCAGGAAAAAACAGCGACGACCAAGAATGCAATAACAGGCAAGGCATTTAATGGACTTCCATCATATATGCCAATAGCCGATTCCCAGGGCAATGCGCTGGTGTTTGGTCCGGAATATGATCTCCAGTTGATTACCCAGAGAGATATCACCCAGACAAAATCCAGGACGAATGTTGATTACTGGATGCTTGCACTATTGCCGGAGAATGCAATCCTGATAAGTGAGCAGGATGCACGAAGACTTGGACTTAATGATGGTGATACCGTAAAAGTGTCATCTCCCACAAATATTGATGGAGTATGGGATTTGCAGGCTGCTGGAAAGAAGACTATGGTGGGGAAGTTAAAAGTTACCCAGACTATCTCACCGGGTGTTGTGACGTTCGTACTTGGTTTTGGCAACTGGGCGAACGGCTCAAGGGACATAGAAATTGATGGAAATGTCATAAAAGGCGATGAGCGAAGAGGCAGGGGTATCCATGCCAATGCAGCCATGCTTCTTGATCCATACCTGAAAAATACGTGTCTCTCTGACCTTGCAGGCGGAAGCGCTGTGTTCTATGATACGAAAGTGAAGTTAGAAAAAGTTTGAGATAAAAAATTAACACTTTATTCATTCGAACTGATACGAACTCCTGCTTCTGGAGTTTGTTTCGGTTCTATAAGCTCGATGCTGTTTTCCATTTTTTTCATTTTTACGAGATATTATAAATACTATTGATTCGCCAAATAGATTTCCTATTAAGGCGGAAGGAAACTATGAATATTAATAACTTACTGTCAATTTTATTAATGACAATAATAGTATCTGGCTGTTTATCTGAACAATTGAAAGAAAATGAGCCTTCGGAACTCACAGTAGCTGCAGCAGCAGATCTTTATAATCCATTCACAGAGATAGGCAAAATGTTTGAACATGAGACCGGGAACAAAGTAATTTTTTCTTCTGGCTCAACCGGGATTTTGGCCACACAAATTGAAGGCGGTGCACCTTTTGACATTTTTGCAGCCGCCGACATAGCATATATAGAGCGACTGAACGAAAAAGGATTGATAATAAATGATTCTATGCAACTCTATGCTCAGGGAAGGATCGTGCTGGCAGTAAACAGGAACTCGGGCTTGAGGATAGACAATCTTTCAGAACTTCGAGATCCCATGATCAAGAAGATAGCTATTGCAAATCCAGAGCATGCGCCTTATGGTATAGCAGCAAAACAGGCGTTACAGAGTGCTGGGGTTTGGGAAGATATCCAGCCCAGGCTTGTATATGGAGAGAACGTCAGACAGACATTAATATACATTCAAAGAGGTGAAGTCGATGCCGGAATAGTTGCACTTTCGGTAGCCAACGTGCCTGAAATTAACTATGCCTTGGTCGATGACAACATGCATAAGCCCTTGAATCAGGCTTTAGGGATACTCAGTTCCACAAAAAAAGAAAAAACCGCAAGAGAGTTCATAGCATATGTTAATACTAATGGCAGGCCAATTATGAAAAAATACGGTTTCCTCCTTCCTGGAGAGTTTACTGGTTGATATGGATTTATTTCCCCTCTCCTTAACAATAAAAGTCTCAATAATCGCAACTTCATTCGTTGCAGTTATTGGCGCTGCGATAGCCTATCTCATGGCAAGAAGAGACTTCCCGGGTAAAAATTTCCTGGATACCCTGATACTGCTCCCTCTCGTACTTCCTCCAACTGTGACAGGTTATTATCTAATCGTGCTTTTTGGAAAAACAGGAATGATCGGCAAATACATCTATTCTTTTACAGGCTGGAGTATAGCGTTTACATGGCAGGCTACCGTTCTTGCCTCTGTAATTGTCTCAATGCCTTTCATGATCAAGATAGCCAGAGCTGCGATAGAGTCCGTCGATATCGAGCTTGAAAAAGTTGCCTTCACGCTGGGAAAATCAGAATGGAAAATCCTGCAGCTCGTGACGCTTCCACTTTCGAAAAAAGGAATTCTTGCTGCTTCCAGAACTATGCCTTATTCCTTCATCTCACCGTTGAGGAAAATATAACCTTCGGTCTTAAAAAACGTGAAGCTTTAAAGGAGATGCTTTCTTTCTTTGAAATGGAAGGACTTGAGAAACGTTATCCAAATCAGCTTTCAGGAGGACAGCAGCAGCGAGTTGCGCTCGCGAGGGCACTTATAATTAAGCCCGACATCATGCTGCTGGACGAACCTTTTTCTGCGCTTGATCATGCTATGAGAATGAGGCTTCGGCTCGACCTGAAAAAGATACAGAGCAAGTATGGGATTCCGATGTTACTGATTACCCATGATCCTATTGAAGCATACACCATGGCAGATAGTCTTATCGTTTACAGTTATGGCAGGGTTGAACAAATAGGACCGCCAAAAGAGGTTTTTAATAAACCAAAAAATAGAAGTGTGGCAAAACTTGCAGGCATAAATAATATTTTCAAGGGAATAGTTCTCGATATAGGGGATGAAGAAGTACTAATTCAAAGTCATGAAAAAATAATCGCTCCAAAAATATCTGGTTTAAAAATAGGGGACGAAATCACATGGTGCATACGGCCTGAGCAGGTAATGGTTCTGCGTGAAGACAAACCCCTTGGAAAAGCTGTATCTGAGAACCTTTTTTCCGGGAAAATTATTGAAATAATTCCCAAAGGTATGTCGTATTTACTTTTCTTCGAAGGCGTACTTAATCTTGAAATTGAAATACCAACGCATGCTTTTGAAAGGCTTCATCTCGAAAAAGGGAAAACTATTAGAGTATCTTTAAAAAAATCTGCAATACATACATTCGATTAACCCTATTTGTTATCAATCTTAAGGTTCTACTCTATAGTATGCTGACCCTGTGCAGGATTTACAAAAAATTTCCGGCCCTTTTCTTTCAGTCAGGCTTTCAGGGATCAGCTCACCGCATTTTTTGCATGGCACTATCCCGGATTTCTCGAAATTCTGACCTCTATTTGTTTCAACATCCTGGATAAGAAAATGTTTTTCCTCCATATCCAGTAATTGCATGCCAAGTTCCTCTTCCTCTTCATGGGAGAGCTTACCAAGCCGCATCATCCATTTATTCATTAGCATTGAATGCTTATTCGCATCATCCTTCAGTGCAATGCGCACGCCTTTTTTCGTCCTGACATCTCCAAGAGTAAGAGCAAGCTTTCCATAATCTTCAACAAAAGCGCTCCCATGTCCAAGGGTGCAGCCGGTCGCAGCCTGCATGGCATCTGCAAGGCATCGTGCTGTTTCGGATATCCCGATAAGATACTTATCTCCCTTTTTAGTGTTCAACCGCGAAAGTGCAAGTTCACTCATCCGCAACCCAAGAGCAATGCCAGGCGCCAGATGGCCGTGAAGTTCGACCGCAAGATTTACGATTTTCTTATCCATGTTTCTCCTGTTTAATAGTTGATTTTCCTAGCTGAATAGATAAACTTCTACAACCTGGTCTTTTTTCATATCCTTATCTGTGATAACATATCCATCCACGATGGTAGATCGGGGGGATGCCGAAATGATCGCAGTCTCGTACTCCTTCTCAAACAGTTTCATACCTGAATTCTTGTACCCCATGGTGTTTGCCATGTCCTGTACTATTTTCACGAATAGTATGTAACTAAAACCTTCTTCCTGGAGCAATACATCCTCATTTATCATAAGTTTGCATGTTGCTCTGGGTATTTTTGTGAAATAACTTCTTACCACCATTTCAAGGGCTGCAAAAGCACCTGTGGGCTTACCCGGAAGGCTGAATACGGGAATGTCGTTGATTATTCCCACTGCTATCGGCTTACCGGGCCGTATCGCAACCCGGTGGAAAATGATTTCACCCGTTTCTGTGATTATATCTGCAACATAATCACGCTCACCAACTGATACGCCGCCCGTTGTAAACACAACATCGTATTTTTTACAGGCTTGTAGCAGCATGTTCTTTGTTTTATCGTAGTCATCAGGAACTGTACCGATAAATTCAGATGCACAGCCCAGTTCCTTCATAAAACCCTGTATCAACACCGCGTTGGTATTTTTTATCATTCCGTTATGGATCTCTGTACCTGTGGAGATTATGCCTGTTCTAATCTTTTTGAATACCGGAACTTTTTCGATACCAAGGCTATATAAAAGCGCAGTGCTCTGGGGCATTATTCGGTGATTTTTCTCAAAAATCTTATCCCCTTTCCTGTAATCAGAGCCAGCACGGAACACATTTTCCCATTTTCTTAATTTCTTGCCGGAAAGATGATTATTTTTAACCTCTGCATCCTCTTTCTTTAGTACAGCGTCCGCATCCTGCGGGAGTAATGCGCCTGTAGCTATTGCCATCGCTTCACCGCCATTAAGATTTGCCATGCAATCGCCAGCATATGCACTGCCTGATATTTTCAGGGGATAGGGATCCTCGCAATGAACAGCAAACCCATCCATTGCAGCTATATCGAACTCAGGAGACATTGAATCTGCAAAGATGGTTTCACTGAGTTCTCTGCCTACAGACTCATTTAGTTCGACCAGTTCGGATTTCCGCCTGAAATAATATTGGTTCTTTAACGTGTTTATTTTTTCAAGCGCTTCGTTAAGTGATATTGGCGATTTCATATTTAGCACATAATCTGTTTGAGGTTATTTTTATAATATGGCTCTCAACTTTCCAGTCGAAGTTAAACGAAGTCTGTTGCAGTTTGCGCAAAAACTGGAAATATCTATCGGCCTGACCAGTTCAACTTCAACCCCATCTATGAAATATTTTTTTCTCCGGTGCATCTGTCGTTCTTTAATAAACGTAGCTCTTGATTCAAGCGTTTTTTCCAAACAATTTATATCAACCATATACTGGCTTACATTTTTGAAATTCATGAGTTCGATTAGCTGCAATATCACATTTCCGTTATATCTATCTGCAAAATGAATAGCATCGTCAATTTCAAACTCATGTTTAAATCGGCATTAAAAATATTATAGGGGCTTCTTGCAGGCCCCTCATATTTCTATTTGGAATGTATTACGATGCTTCCCCCTCCAAGCTCTATAGCATCATTCCCGGTATCCGATGATCCGATCTTATTGTCATAGAGTATTTCTTCATTGGCTTTGTTCCATATCTTTATCCTGAACCTGTCAGGTGTGCCATCAATAGCTGTGAGCATGAAACCATATTCGCCCATTCCATTGATAGTACCCGTGCCTTTGTACTGCGCGCGTGTGCCAGTAACAACAAGCCATTCATATGCTGTGCTATGGAAGTTGAGATTGGCGACCTCAAACTGGAATTCAGTGACCCCGATCGGGACTTGTGCTCCTTTCTGGTATTTGGAGTTAATGTTGATGTTTGCGTGCCCTGTGAGATTCGGATATGCCATATAAGCGCCAACGGGTGAGTTAATCCAGCCACCCCCTGTAACGAATCCAGCATTGGGGTCATAAATTACCACATACATATAAGTTGCGGATCCGGCTCCGCCGTCATCATCAGTCACCGTCAATGTGACGGTATAGATTCCTGCAGTTGTGTAAATATGGCTTCCTTTTGCCGATGTCTCTGTTACCGTACCCTGACTGGTCGTGCCGTCACCCCAGTTCCATAATGTAGTATGGGTATCCGCGGTTCCGGGATCGGTAAACGTAGCGCTTGCCGCAACTGCGGTACCTGCAGATGTCGGATTAATGGGGGCGGTGATAGGACCAACAGTGGGAGCCACATTGATTACCGTCACTGTTGCTGTATCCGTACTGACGCCACCATTGCCATCTGAAACCTGTAAGCCCACAGTAATAGTGGCATTACCATCCGGTGGTATTATGGCAGCAGTCACACCTGGATTCTCATATATACCATCATTGTCAAGATCCCATGCGTACGTAAGGGTGTCCCCATCCGGATCACTTGATCCTGAGGCGTCAAGTGTTACTGAAGAACCTTCATTTACCGTGTATGGGCCTCCTGCTTCAGGAACTGGTGGACTATTGGGTATGAACATTGCAACAAGATTTCTATCTTCTGTCACCATAAATTGATAGGAAGGACTTGTAGATACCTGACTGCCATCTTCAGTCCAATTCCGGAAAATATAACCATAGACCGGTTGTGCTGTAACGGTTGCTTTCTGGCCGAAAGGATATTGACCTCCACCGGCAGGTTGGGGAGTTAGACCTGAAGGCGATGTTGATACAGATATTGTATATACGGGATTCTGTCCATTATAAAAAGCTTCGACTTCTTGAGGAGTTAATGCGCGATTCCATATGCGAACTTCATCAATAGATCCATTGAGATATTTTGAGTCATCAGGACCGCCAATTGTTAAATTATTCTTATTGGATGAAATATTGGACGTCCCATTTTTGTTATTACTGAGATTGCCATTCAAATATATCTGTAACTGGGTCCCATTATATATTCCAACCAGATGAACCCAGGTAGTATTATTAGAAGGATAATTGATAGCAGAATCCACTCTATAGTTATTACCTGAAGTTCTCTGGTTGAATCTGAAAAAGGCTTTACCACTCGAAGCAAGGGAAAGTTCATAGCCATTTGTAGCGTCATTGGCAGCCTTTTTCACAATATATTGTGTATCTCTTCTTGCAGGTCTTACCCATGCTTCAATTGTAATATTACCTGTAATGTTAAGACGTTCTCCATTTCCTGCATCAATATAATCATTGCCATCAAAGTATAACGCACCCCCAATTTTCCCTGTCGTTGGAGTGGGACACCCGGAACCTGAACATATCCCATCATTTCTATTACCGCTCCAGTCAAGGATATCATTATCAAATTTCCACCACCCAACAAGTGAACTATTCTGTGTATACTCAGCCACAATATTTCTATGGCCTGTCACATTGAATTGATAGGCAGGATTCGTAGATACCTGGATTCCGTTTTCAGTCCAATGCCAGAAAGAATATCCACTAACAGGTTGTGCTGTAACGGTTACTTTCTCACCGTATAGATATTCACCTGCACCTGTAGGTTGAGGAGTGAGACCTGGAGGCAATGTGGATAAGGATATAGTATATACCGGTGCATATTCAGCTACAAGAGTTCTATTTCCTGTCACTGTGAATTGATAGGTAAGGTTTGTAGATACCAGATTTCCGTTTTCAGTCCATTTCTGGAAAGTATAACCATAGACCGGTTGTGCTGTAACGGTTGCAATCTGACCGGAAAGATATTGGCCTCCACCGGCAGGTTGAGGAGTTAGACCTGAAGGCGATGTTGATACAAATATAGTATATTCCGGATTCTGGGCATACTCAGCAACAAGATTTCTATCTCGTGTAATATTGAATTGATAGGCAGAGCTTGTCGATACCAGGATTCCGTTTTCTGTCCAATTCTGGAAAGTATAACCTAAGACATTCTGTGCTGAAACGGTTAAATTATGCCCCAGAGGGTATTCACCTGCACCTTCAGGTTCAGGAGTGAGACCTGGAGGCAATGTGGATAAGGATATAGTATAAGCCGTTCCTTTTGGACGAATTCTTGCCCTGATACTTTCAATTATGGGCGTTTGTGAAGAGTCAGTTGTGCTTAACGAACATCTTAAATAAGTATAATTGTTCTCAGATTTAATACTATAATTAGCCTTTGATGTAACATTGGACTTCACTTCATCCCATGTAGTATTATCTGTACTGACCAAAATATCCACTTTAGTTGTTGAATTATCCCATATTCCATCACATCCTGATTCATTTAACTCTTCCCATGGGCGAATAAGTGAAGAAAGATTACGGGTTACGGTTCCTGCCAGATAATGTTCATTATTCTGTATAGAGGCAAGGTCTGAAGCTGATAATTTACGATTAAAAAATCTTACCTCATCTATAGTTCCATTGGTGTAATCCGGTCCTGTAGTTGATTCTTCAGTATCCTTCGCCCCAATGGCCAATAAACCGGTGTTTCCAGTACCTGTCGAGCAGTTGATGGGGTCGGATATAGATGCTACAGGATTTACGATATCGTCTACAAACAGACTACATGTGTTTCTCTCTCTTGTATAAGCAACAAAATGCCACAATCCATCCCTTCGTTCCTGTGTATCTTTCTCTGGAATCTCCGTACCGTTTACACTTTTATTATAAACAACGCCCTGTATTATATTATCTTTAATCTCAACTTTCCACCATGAATCCGGTTCTACAGTGGCAGTGCTGCCTTTTCTTGTTATATCCGTGTCATTATTGTCAATTCCTGGAGCCAGTTTAAGATATAATGAAATCGTAAAATCATCAGGTAACCGGAAGTCTGCATGATCAGGGAAAATAACTTTATTTTTTTGTCCGTCAAAATGAATAGCCTGCCCATATTTGCCGGCTGTATAGGGATTGGTATATGCATCATTTAAATAAAGTTCGCCCAGGGGTACATTTGAGGTTTTTTCATTGTATATCGTTGATCTGTTTCGTTCGTATATTGTTGCTCCATCATCTTCATCGAACCTGGTGTATAATGCATAATCGGAAATTGTTTGTTCCAGTTCCGCATTACCTGTGGCTTTGACGTCTGTAGCTTGAGAAAATGTTACATTTCCGCCCCAGTTAAAGGGGCCAATTATGTCCCATGTCCTGATATCAATAATGACATTTCCGGTCAATTTATTAAGTGCTTCTTTCTTGAATTTTAATCGAATTTCACCATTATTGTCTATCCCAAAATCGTAATCATCCGGGAAAAGATATGTTACATCCTGATATACAGTTCCGCCCTCAGTATATTCCCTGAGTGTGTCGTCATGGACGGATATATGTTCCTCCCCCGCATTGAATTCAAATCTATCATATTTAATTTTATGTTTATCTATGTATTTATTTTTGGGTTTGTCGGATTTCAAACTATAATGAAGATCTATAAATGCGTCTGTTAGATTGATGGGTTTTTGTTTACTCTCCAATTCTGATTTTGAATATGTTAGAGAATAACTGATCGAATTTTGTTTCAATTTAAATTTTGTCTTATATTTTGGAATACTCAGAGTAGTATCATCTACCTGGAAATCAGCCGTCGTTTCATTTTCAGAATATCGATAAGGCCAACTTCCATTGGAAATATTCAATTCATCTTTCGGTGTCCATGTACCATCCCATTTAAGAAAATTCAAATCTCCGCTTATTATTTCCCTCGACCCATCGTCGTAAGTGATTACATTATATCCATTATGATATTCCGTAGCTTGCGCCAAAGCAGGGATCCAGAGAAACTGAATGAACAAAAGACCTATGCCAAATATAAATAATGGTCTCGAAATCGCAGGCAATAACACTTCATTTTTTTTTTCAAACCTACATTTTTTTCGTGCATAACGATTACACCTTTAATCCTAATCTACACACAAATTTCACTTATTTAAAGTTTTACATGCTCATTTAATATGAAATGTCTGCAACTATCGTTTATTTTTTATGAATGTGATATATCAGTTCAAATCCCTTCCCTGATTCGAAAAGATCTTTCTGGCCGAAATCACACATCTGTTCCTGCTTCGATATTTTGGTGATGATCAGTGGGGCTTTGCATTTGATATTTATGCAAATGAAAATAATCGCCCCCCTCCTTGACCTTCTTGAAAAAAGAACAAGACCTGCAGGATAATTGCCTTTTGGCAAAATGTCCCTGCATTTTTTTTCCGCAATAAGTACCTGAAATTGCCCAGCATATCCTGCCGCCGTTTTTTCCTCCATTCAATCCATCCGCCGAAGTATCTATTGAGGTGGAACATATACCGGATTTTTCCGCTTTTTCCCCACCAGGCTCTCTGCCACATTCCAGAAACTCCCAGCAATTCATCTTGACTGATGGATTTTGTATTATTTTGCTATTCGAAAAAATGTTACTCGATCTTAATAATCTTACTCTTTCGAGTAATGTTACTGACATAACCCAATTCCTCCCTATACTTTCCTTAGTATATATCAACAGCATCAGGATAAATAAATATTACTGTAAAATATTAAAAAACGAAATATTCGGAACGGAAAACTATTAGATTATATGTTTTTTATAATTAAATATTGATTATAAAGATATCAATAGAAAGGTTTAAGGTTAATAATGTCGTACAAGGGGCGCACGTCTGCGAGGTTTTAAGAGAATTGCCATTAATTGAGGGATATTTTTCGTCAGTGATTGGTAGCATTTATTTAAGATTCGTGGATAATATGGTTGGGCTCGTAGCTCAGTCAGGCAGAGCACCGGGCTTTTATTCAAATGAGAAGAAACCCGATGGTCGAGGGTTCAAATCCCTCCGAGCCCGTCTGTCCGGGAGGTAATTGTGAAAGAGAAAGAGAATACCGGCAGGGAATTCAATCCCCTTAAACATAGAATGGTACCGAATCACGAAATATTAAGTGAAGACGAAGTTAAGAATTTGTTATTAGAATATAATGTAGAAAAAGAGCAATTGCCTAAAATCCGTGCAATAGATCCTACTGTGGCGGCAGCAAAAGCTAAAGTTGGAGATGTAATGCGGATCACCCGGGAAAGCAAAACCGCAGGTATCGCTTATTATTATCGTATGGTAATCGCGTAAGCTGTAAATAGAGGTAATATGTTGGACAGAAGGGTACTATCAAAAACGTATTTTACAAGTAATAAAATTGTTAGACATCATGTAGATTCTTTTAATGATTTTCTGGATCATGGTCTTCAGAAAGTCATTGAAGAGCAGAGAATTATTGAAACCGAAATTGAGGGGACCTATGTTAAACTCAAAAAGATAAGAGTAGGTTTCCCCGTTGTGAGAGAAGCAGATGGGGCTGTTGATAAACTCCATCCAACTGAAGCAAGGCTTAGAAATATTACATATGCTGCACCTCTTTTTCTGAGTATGGCCATTGTAACGCCTGAGGGTGAGAAAGAAGAAAAAGAAGCTGAGATCGGCTTACTTCCGATAATGATATGGTCAAAAGCATGCAACCTTATAGGTTTGTCACATAAGGAAATGATCGAACTGGGAGAAGACCCCCAGGATCCTGGTGGATTTTTCATAGTAAACGGTACCGAACGCGTTATAACTACACTTGAGGACCTTGCGCCGAATAAGATCCTCGTGGAAATGGAAGAACGATACGGTGAGAATATCGAAGTTGCCAAGGTTTTTTCACAGCGCAGGGGCTACCGCGCCCTTGTCGTAGTTGAGAGAAACAAAAAGTCGATCCTTGAAGTTTCATTCCCATCCATATCAGGCAGGATAAATTTTATCACTCTTATGAGGGCTCTTGGTATTGAGACCGATCAGGATATTGTCAATGCCGTATCCGATGATCCTGAGATCATCAAATTCATGCTTGAGAACCTTGAAGAAGCCGAAGCCGCCAACAAAACCGAAGCAATGGAGAAAATCGGGTTGAGAGTAGCTTCCGGGCAATCCAGGGATTACCAGGTCAAAAGAGCGAATTATGTTATAGACCGGTATTTATTGCCCCATCTTGGGAACGATGAAATCCACAGGATCATTAAAGCACAGTTCATTGGCCGCATGGCTCAGGCTTGTTTTGAACTGGCGCTCGGGAAAAGAGGCAGTGATGATAAAGACCACTATGCAAATAAGAGGCTGAAATTATCAGGCGAATTGATCGAAGACCTGTTCAGGGTATCTTTCAACAGGCTCACCCGTGATATCAAATACCAGCTGGAAAGAGCAAGCATGAGGAACAGAGACCTGAATGTAACTACTATTGTACGATCCGATGTGCTTACTGAACGTCTTGTACATGCTCTTGCCACAGGCAACTGGGTAGGGGGAAGGACAGGTGTGTCGCAACTGCTTGACCGCACGGATTATATTGCCACATTGTCCCATTTAAGAAGGGTCATTTCACCTTTATCAAGAGCACAACCGCATTTTGAGGCAAGGGACTTGCATCCCACCCAGTGGGGAAGAGTCTGTCCATCAGAAACTCCTGAAGGCCCAAATTGCGGACTGGTGAAAAACTTTGCGCAGCTAGTTGAGATATCAACGGCTGCAGGGAATGAATCGCAGCTTAAGAAAATGCTCCTGGAAATGGGTACTGCTCCGATCATACCCCAGCTTCTTGGAATGGAAGAAGTCCCAACAACCTATGCCACGGAATTGGAAGCGCTTGAAGAAGCTGAAGAAACAAAAATAATGCCGGAAGAGGAGGCTGAATCATTTGAGTAAGGCAAGAGTTTTTTTAAACGGTGAACTTATTGGTACTATTGCTAATCCGAAAGAACTTGTCCATAATTTAAGAAAAAAAAGAAGAATGGGTGAGATCAAAAAACAGGTAAATGTAATATTCTATGAGGATACGAATGAGATAATCATAAACTCGGATCAGGGAAGAGCAAGACGCCCGGCAATAATTGTTGAAAATGGCAAGACGCTGGTAACACCCGACCATATTGAACGCCTGAAAAAGAAGGAGATCACTTTTGATAGCCTTACAGAAGCAGGTTTGATCGAGTATCTGGATGCTGAAGAAGAAGAAAATGCATTCATAGCAATAGATGAAAAGAATTTGAATACCAAACATACTCATCTTGAGATGGATCCGTCTTTGATCCTGGGAATTTGTACAGGTATGGTCCCGTTCCCGGAACACAATGCATCGCCAAGGAACACGATGGGTGCAGGCATGGTCAAACAGTGTCTTGGCATGTCAACACCGAACATGAAATTAAGACCGGATACAAGAGCACATGTATTGCATTATCCCCAGAAAGCGCTCACTTCGACCCAGACCGCCGAAGCGATCGGTTTTGATACCCGTCCGGCAGGACAGAATTTCGTTGTTGCAGTATTATCGTATGAAGGGTATAATATTGAAGATGCCCTTGTGATCAATAAAGGTGCGATCGAACGCGGTCTTGGAAGAAGTCATTTCTTCAGGACAAATGAAGGGGAAGAACGAAAATATCCCGGAGGCCAGGAAGATAAATTCGAGATCCCTGATACGGAAGTAAGGGGCGCCAGGACTGCAGAAGTATATAATCACCTGGATGGAGATGGTCTTGTCAATCCCGAAATACCGGTCGGTCCTAATGATGTCCTGATCGGAAAGACGAGCCCCCCAAGGTTCCTTGAAGAGCCCACTGAACTGGGATTGAGCCCGGTGCAGCGCAGAGAGAGTTCTGTAACGATGCGTTCAAATGAGAAGGGTATCGTAGATACAGTAATACTTACCGAATCCGAGAACGGTTCAAGGCTTGCAAAAGTAAGGACGCGTGATTACAGGATACCGGAGATAGGGGATAAATTCGCTTCACGGCACGGCCAGAAAGGTGTGATCGGTCTTATAGTGCCTTATGAGGATATGCCTTTTACCGAGAACGGCCTGGTTCCTGACCTGATCATTAATCCCCATGCTATCCCTTCAAGAATGACGGTAGGTCACGTTCTTGAGATGATAGGCGGCAAAGTTGGCGGGCTTGAAGGGCGCAGGATCGATGGTACTGCTTTCTCAGGTGAATCCGAAGATGATTTGACCTCATCACTTTCGAAATTTGGATTTTCAAATACGGGAAAAGAAGTTTTTTATGACGGCATAACCGGCAATAAGATCCAGGCAGATATTTTTGTCGGAGTCATCCTGTACCAGAAACTATACCATATGGTGTCATCAAAAATGCATGCCAGGTCACGAGGACCTGTACAGGTATTGACCAGGCAGCCAACTGAAGGCAGGGCAAGAGAAGGAGGCTTGAGGTTTGGAGAAATGGAACGAGACGTTCTTATTGGGCATGGTGCTGCAATGGCCCTCAAGGAAAGATTGCTTGATGAATCAGACCGTGTCATGGAATATGTTTGTTCTCACTGTGGCATGATAGCCACACTTGATAAACGGAGAAATACTACCATTTGCCATGACTGTGGCGCGGAAACGGATATACACCCTGTCGAGATGAGCTATGCTTTTAAATTGCTCCTTGATGAAATAATTTCACTGGGTGTAGCCCCGAGGCTGGAATTAGAAGATGCTGTGTAGGTGAAAATTATGGTAATTGCAACCCCAAAAAGAATAAAACAGATTAGATTCGGACTTATTTCACCAAAAGAATTCAGGAAAATGAGTGTCACGAGAATCATAACTGCCGATACATATGACGATGACGGTTTTCCTATTGAAATGGGATTGATGGATACAAGACTGGGTGTTATTGACCCCGGTCTGAGATGTAAGACATGCGGCGGAAGAGCAGGCGAGTGCCCTGGCCATTTCGGACATATTGAACTTGTTGCGCCTGTAATGCATGTGGGTTTTGCAAAGCTGATACGCAAGATCTTAAGAGCGACATGCAGGAATTGTGGGGCTTTGCTTCTTGATCCCACCCAGAAAAAAGAGACCGTTGAAAAGATACGGATTCTTAAGAAAATGGGACAATCCATTGAAGATGTTGTAAATGATGTTTTCAAGGACGCACGAAAGGCCGGAAAGTGCCAGTACTGCAATGAAGAGCAAAGAGAGATCAAATTTGAAAAACCCACAACATTCATAGAAGACGGTCATAAACTGATGCCTACGGACATTCGTTCACGTCTTGAAAAAATGACTGACGAGGATATTGAAGTGATCGGCATGGATTCCAAGAACGCGCGTCCGGAATGGATAATCCTTACCGTACTTGCTGTTCCTCCCGTAACGATGAGGCCGTCAATTACCCTTGAATCGGGTCAAAGGAGCGAAGACGACCTAACGCACAAACTTGTGGACATAATCCGCATTAACCAGAGGTTCCAGGAAAACAGGGAAGCTGGAGCACCACAATTAATTATTGAAGATCTATGGGAATTATTGCAGTACCATATAACCACATTCATAGATAATGCTGTTTCAGGAGTACCACCGGCCCGCCACAGGTCAGGAAGGCCGCTCAAGACCCTGTCCCAGAGATTAAAAGGTAAAGAAGGACGGTTCAGGGGAAGTTTATCAGGGAAACGTGTAAATTTCTCTGCAAGAACTGTGATCTCACCTGACCCTAATCTTGGTATGCATGAAGTGGGAGTTCCCCTTGCGATCGCAAAGGAACTCACTATAACCTTGTATGTAACACCCCGGAACATTAATGAAGTAAGAGAATATGTCCGGCGCGGTCCGGATAACCATCCGGGTGCCAATTATATAGTCAGGGCTGATGGAAGAAGGTTAAGGATCACGGATAAGAATTCAAATGAACTCGCGGACCTTGTTGAACTGGGATGGAAAGTTGACAGGCAAATGAAAGATGGCGACGTTATTTTATTCAACAGGCAGCCATCACTTCATAGGATGAGCATAATGGCTCATGAAGTCAAAGTGCTGCCCCATAAAACTTTCAGGCTAAATCCTGCAGTTTGTCCGCCATATAACGCTGATTTTGACGGCGATGAAATGAACATGCATGTACCGCAAACCGAAGATGCACGTGCGGAAGCAAAAATATTGATGCATGTCAGGGAGAATATCATATCCCCCAGATTCGGAGGTCCGATCATTGGCGGTATCCATGACCACATTTCTGGTCTGTTCTTACTTACGAACAGTAAGGATAAAATAAATAAAGATGATGCACTGGAACTCCTGGCAAAATCTGAGATATGGGAATTGCCGGAACCGGCAGGAAAAGAAAATGGAAAACCGTACTGGAATGGAAAACAGATATTCAGCCAGATCCTTCCAAAAGGCCTTGACCTGGAATTTAAGGCGGAAATATGTGAACAATGTGATACATGTAAAGGCGTTGATTGTGAAAATGATGCCTATGTAGTAATCAAAGACGGGGTCCTTGAGAAGGGGTCAATTGATGAAAAAGCAGTTGGCGCTTTCAAGAGTGTGATCCTTGACAAACTTATAAAAGAATTCAATACCGCTTTAGCCTGTAAATTTATCGATGATGCTACCCGTCTTTCTATAAGAGGGATAATGCGAAGTGGCTTCAGTTTCGGGATCAACGACGAATACGTTCCTGCTGATGCCCAGAATCAGATAAATGAGACCCTGAACAATGCCACTGATAAAGTGGAAAAATTGATCCTTGCTTACGAAGCAGGCGAGCTTGAACAGCTGCCCGGGCGAACCATCAGAGAAACCCTTGAAATGGAGATAATGAAGGAATTGAGCAGGGCAAGAGATGCAACAGGCGACATTGCAGGGCGCCATCTTGGGATGGATAATTCCGCAGTGATAATGGCAAAGTCAGGAGCAAGAGGTTCGATGCTTAACCTGACCCAGATGGCTGCATGCGTAGGACAGCAGGCTGTTCGAGGCGAGAGGATCCAGAGAGGATATGCAGGACGAACATTATCCCACTTTGATAAGGGTGATCTTGGGGCGCAAGCCCATGGATTTGTGAAAGCAAGTTATAAAGGCGGCTTATCCCCCACAGAATATTTCTTCCACGCCATAGGAGGACGAGAAGGTCTTGTGGATACAGCCGTAAGGACATCACAGTCAGGATACTTGCAAAGAAGACTCGTGAACGCTCTTCAGGATCTTGAAGTACAATTTGACGGTACGGTAAGGGATACAAGAAATATGATAATCCAGTTCAAGTTCGGAGAAGACGGGATCAACCCGATGAACAGCGATTTTAGTAAAACCGATGCAGTAAAGCGAATAATTGATTTGGTAACGGGGGTAAAGGAATGAGCGCACTTCAAAAAAGCATTGATGAAATGATCGTGGGTCTCAAGTTGCCCCAAAATGTAATTGATAACCTGAACCGCGAGCTCAAAGATCGCAAAGTCACAAAGAAACAGATGGAAGAGATAGTAAAACGGCTTAATTCCGGATACGATAATGCCAAAATTGAAGCCGGTGAAGCAGCAGGAGTGGTTTCCGCCCAATCAATCGGAGAACCGGGTACACAGATGACAATGAGAACGTTCCACTATGCTGGTGTAGCAGAAATCAACGTTACCCTGGGTTTGCCACGATTGATAGAAATAGTGGATGCAAGAAAAAACCCAAGTACTCCGATGATGACCATTTTTCTCGAAAAGGATTATTCACATGACAGGGATAAAGCACGTGAACTTGCCTGGAAAATTGAGGCGACTTATATAAATGTCCTGGGGAGCATGTCAACCGATATTACCGAAATGAAGGTTCTTATCGAGTTGAACAAAAAAGCCCTTGCTCAGAGGAATATGACTTCGGATGAAATTGCAGGAAAAATCGAAGAGGAACTTGGGGTATCAGCTGAAATTAAAGGCGATACACTTGTATTAGAGCCAGGTAAACCATCCTACAGGGAGCTTCTTCAGCTTGTAAAAAGTGTGCATTCAGTGATTTTAAAGGGTATTAAGGGAATAAAAAGAGTCGTAATCAGGAAAGAGGATAGCGGTGAATATGTGTTATACACCGAAGGTTCTGTTCTCAAAGAAGTGCTTTCAATAGAAGGTGTTGATGCAACCCGGACCAGGACGAATAATGTAAATGAGATATTCGAAGTAATGGGTATTGAGGCAGCAAGACAGGCATTGATCAACGAAGCCACCGATACTCTTAAAGAACAGGGTCTTAATGTGGATGTCAGGCATATAATGCTGGTATCGGATATCATGACGGTTGACGGTGATGTAAAACCGATAGGCAGACATGGCATTTCCGGTGAAAAGGCCAGTGTCCTTGCCAGGGCCGCTTTTGAAGTCACGGTCAATCACCTGTTGGATTCAGGGATGAGGGGAGATGTGGATGAATTAAGAGGCGTCACAGAAAATGTAATCGTTGGACAGCCCATACGCCTGGGTACCGGCAATGTTAAATTAATTGCAAAAAAGCACCATAATGGAGAATAAGTATGGAAACTGATTTAAATAAAATATTTCGAAGCGTTTTATCAACAGGAAAAGTTGTCATAGGCACACGACAGGCTATCGATGCTGTAAAAAACCAAAAGGCACAGATGGTTGTTTTATCCTCGAATTGCCTGGAGAAAACAAGAAATGAATTAAAAGGCATACCTGCAATAAATTATGCCGGAAACGGTTATGACCTCGGGATTGCATGTGGAAAGCCATTTTCAATTACTGCTTTTGCAGTTCTGGAGCCAGGTGATTCCGGAATACTCTCGTTAAAGGAGAATGAATGAGTGAAGTGAAATTAAGTATGGATGGAATAAGATACATCGCGTTATTTGAACAAATAACAGGTGCCGGAGCAAAAGATTGCTACGAAGATCCCGAAAACAACCGGCTATTGTTCGTTGTCAGGAATGGTGATATGGGCCTTGCCATCGGAAAAGGCGGAGAACATATCAATAATGTAAAAAAGGCTATTGGTAAATCGATAGAGATAATCGAATATTCCGATGATCCTGTGGTATTCGTGAAAAATGCATTTCATCCAATTATTCTAAAAAATATAACTATTAAGATTAATGATGGCAAGCGCATAGCTTATGTAGAAGTTCCAACTAAAGAGAAGGGGCTTGCCATCGGGAGAGACGGTAAGAATATTGAAAAAGTAAAAAAGCTCTCCTTAAGGCATCATAATATAAACGACGTAATAATTCAATGATTAAAATTATATATTGGAGGAAAAAACTACATGGGAAAAGGATTATACGCGGCTCGTAAATTGGAGAGCGTTGACAAGAGTAATAGATGGAGCGACGGAGATTTCGCAAGACGAGCCCTTAATTTGGATATAAAGGCCGACCCACTGGGAGGCGCCCCGCAGGCAAGGGGTATCGCCCTTGAGAAAGTCGGGATCGAAGCAAAACAGCCAAACTCAGGGATCAGAAAATGCATAAGGCTTCAGCTCATCAAGAACGGCAAACAGATAACAGCTTTCTGTCCCCTGGACGGAGCCATTAATTTCATTGACGAACATGATGAAGTGGTCGTGGAACGAATTGGCGGGAAAATGGGGGGAGCTATGGGAGATATTCCGGGTGTCCGCTGGAAAGTCATATCTGTAAATAATGTTGACCTGAGGCAAATGGCACTTGGCAAGAAGGCAAAACCGGTGAGATAATATGCAAAAATTATTTGGAAAATGGGATTTTACGGAAGTTGAAGTCAAAGACCCAAGCGTTAAGGGTTATATAAATCTTACGCCGACAGTTGTCCCGCATTCAGGAGGCAAGAACGCGAAACAGCAGTTTGCCAAGTCCAACCTGAACATTGTGGAGAGACTTATCAATAAAGTCATGCGTGAAGAACATAACACAGGCGCCAAGATCACTGTCACAACGATCATAATGGAAGCATTTGAAACAATTAACAAGAAAACCAATCAGAATCCGATACAGGTTCTTGTGAATGCTATTACAAATGCCGGGCCAAGAGAGGAAACCGTCAGATTGCAATACGGCGGTATCGCTGTTCCAAAATCAGTTGATACTGCTCCGCAGCGAAGAGTGGATACCGCTCTTCGCCTTATCTCTGAGGGAGCCCAGAAAGCATCTTTCGGCACCAAGAAAACATTATCCAGTGCGCTGGCAGAAGAGATCATCGCTGCAGCGAACCATGACGTAAAAGGATATGCCATGGGCAAGAAAGACAATATCGAAAGGGTTGCAAAAGCAGCGCGGTAAATCGCATAACTTTGGTTGTGTGATTCCTTTTTTTTTGTCACCGACCACGCTTTAGAAAAGCGTGGCATCAGGGGGATGCTCGTGTGTTTAGTATTTCAATCGGTTTGGCTATTTTCATGGTTCTTTTCAGGCGCATAAAAAAGACAAGTTATTAAAGCATAACACCAATTGAATAAAATAAGATTATAAATACAAATGCTTTTGAACTTTACAGATTTCAGTTATATTTAAATAATCAGGAATGTAAGTTATGATTATGTCTGAAGTTGATTTTGAGAGAAGAATTTTCCATGAACTTGATTCTATCAAAGCTGAGTTAAAAGATATCAGAGAGCACATGGTAGATGCGGATACAATTCTCACTGAAGAAGAAAGAAATTTTGTCGAAGAAAGCTTCAAACATGAAAAGCAAGGAAAACTAGTTTCTCTATCCGATTTTAAGACGAAATTGTAAATTGACATGTTTGAGATTCTTCTAGATATTCCTGCACAAAAATTTTTGAAGAAACTTGATGAGCATACTGCTTTAAGAATTATAGAATCTATTGAAAAACTTGCTCAAGATCCAATACCACATGATTCAAAAAGAGTCATATGAATAAAAGAAAAAGTCTTTAGAATTAGAGTTGGAAAGTTTCGAGTCCTCTATAGGGTTGATTACAAAAATCTTCTATTAGTTGTTATCAAGATTGATACTCGAGAGAGTTCATATAACTAATATCTCATAAAATTGATGTGCGCCTATTCTTTTCGGGATGTTTTTATAGTTTTTCATCTCCTATAGGAGCATAAATCCCCTATCGTCTGCAGTCACTAAACCCCGTACTTAAGTATGAGGCCAGTAGCAGTCGGTTTTGAATTATGTTTATCTTGTGTTTGGATGTATTTCTCTACAACTTCCCAAGCATTCCCAACAGATCCATGATAGCAGCTTGGCCCCCACAAATGCTCATCACAAAACTCCTTGAGATGTGGAAATTCTTTCCTCAATATCCAATTCTTGACATGTCTTGCAAAGGATACCTTCAGTTATCAATGCTCCTTCACCATCCCGGCTGAAATATCTGGTTCATATGGGCTGTTGGTGCTGATATTCTGAAGAATTGTAACCATGGTTTTGTAGGTTCCATAAGTGGTTTCTTGATTTTCAAAGTGTTTATATAGGATTGAATAATAGAGCAATAAAAATTTTAAATATAAGAGGTTAATCATATGGGCAGACGAAAAAAAATGGTTGAACATGTCACTGAACTGATGGATAAACCAGAGTTTATCCGAAATATCGGTACAGTTGCACATATTGACCATGGAAAAACAACATTTTCAGATAATCTACTTGCCGGTGCAGGCATGATCTCATCAGAACTGGCTGGCGAGCAATTATTTATGGATTCTGATGAAGAAGAACAAAGACGTGGAATTACTATTGACTCTGCAACTGTTTCAATGGTGCATAGTTATGAAGGACAGGAATATCTTATCAACCTTATCGATACACCAGGACACGTTGACTTTGGCGGCGACGTAACTCGCGCCATGAGGGCCGTGGACGGGGCAGTTGTGCTTGTTGATGCTGTCGAAGGTCCGATGCCACAGACTGAAACCGTTCTGCGTCAGGCGCTTCGTGAAAATGTAACACCGATTCTTTTCATCAACAAGGTTGACCGACTAATTAATGAGATAAAGCTTACACCTGCTGATATGCAGATGCGATTGGGGCTTGTTATTGATAAAGTCAATAAGATCGTTAAAGGCCTGAAACCGGGCGAATATGAAAGACTGAAGCTTGATCCTGCAGCCGGCAAAGTTGCATTCGGATCCGCATTAAATAACTGGGCGATAAGCATTCCCTATATGAAAAAGACTGGCATCGGGTTTAAAGAAATAATCGAATTATGCCAGGCCGATAAGCAGAATGAACTTGCTTTGAAATGTCCGCTTCATGTAGTAATGAATGATATGATTATAAGATTCCTGCCAAGCCCTGTTAAGGCACAACAGGAAAGAATAAAAGTCATCTGGCATGGAGATAAAGAAAGCGAGATCGGAAAATCCATGATAAACGTTGACAGGAATGGCAAGATAGCGTTAATGATAACTGATATTACCACCGACCCGCATGCGGGTGAAATAGCAAGTGGCAGGCTTTTCTCAGGTACTCTGGAAAGGGGCAAGGAAGTTTTTATTTCAGGAATGCCAAATGCTAACAGGATACAGTCTGTGGGTATATTCATGGGTCCTGAAAGAATTGAATGTGATAATATCCCTGCCGGAAATATCGTAGCAGTAACCGGTTTAAGTGATGCGATCGTAGGTTCTACAGCCTCAGGCGATAAGAGTATGACTCCATTTGAGAGCATAAGGCATGTCAGTGAACCTGTTATGACCGTTGCTGTTGAAGCTAAACACATGAAAGACCTGCCAAAACTTGTTGAAGTTTTAAGACAGGTCGCAAAAGAAGATCCCACCCTTAAAGTAATGATAAACCAGGAAACTGGTGAACATCTGCTTGCAGGAATGGGTGAACTTCATCTTGAAGTAGTAGCAGGCAGGATCAAGCGTGACAAACATGTTGATATCACGACATCCAAACCGCTTGTAGTCTATAGGGAAACGATCACCAGTCACGTCGGGCCTGTTGAAGGAAAATCCCCCAACCGCCATAACAGGTTTTATGTTGAAGTTGAACCTCTGAACCCGGCAATAATTGAACTTATCAAGAATAATGAGGTTTCAATGAGACAGGGAGAAGTGGAGCGCAGGGATACGCTGATGAAAGCTGGAATGTCTAAGGATGAAGCCAAGAGTATTGCCCATATTTTTGAAACAAATATGTATATTGATATGACCAAAGGTATCCAGTACCTGCATGAAACAATGGAACTCATCCTGGAAGGATTTGAGGAGGTCATGAAGGCTGGACCGTTATCCCGTGAACCTGTGATGGGAGTTAAAGTGAAATTGATGGATGCAAAGCTCCATGAAGACGCTGTCCACAGGGGACCCGCACAGGTCATTCCCGCATCAAGACAGGCGATCCAGGCAGCGATGCTCATGGCCGGGGCTACCCTTCTTGAACCATTCCAGAAAGTGTTCATCCACGTCCCGCATGACCAGATGGGCGGCGCAATGCGTGAAATGCAGGGAAGGCGAGGCTCTATTCTTGATATGCAATCAGAAGGCGACATGACCATTATCGAATCAAAAGCACCCGTTGCACAATTGTTCGGGTTCTCCGGGGATATCCGCTCCGCTACTGAAGGCAGGGCCATGTGGAGTACTGAATTCGTAGGATTTGAACCAATCCCGGGGAATATGCTCAATGAGATCGTGATGGCTATCAGGCAAAGGAAAGGACTTAAACTCGAATTGCCAAAACCAAGTGATTTTATAAGTCCGTGATGCAGACCCCGAATTTAATTTCAGGCATAATGGGACTTTCAACGGAAGGTTTAAAAACAAAAACAACAATACGAACACAAAACAATCTTCAATAAATATTAGGAGAAATATTATGGCAGAAAAACCACATTTAAATTTAGCAGTTATCGGGCATATCGACCACGGGAAATCAACCCTCGTAGGAAGATTATTGTTTGAAACTGGTGCGGTACCACCACACATCATAGAAAAGTATAGGGAAGAAGCAAAAGCCAAAGGTAAAGAATCCTTCGTCTTTGCATGGGTCATGGACTCACTCAAGGAAGAGAGGGATAGA
Source organism: Candidatus Methanoperedens sp. (assembly GCA_026552955.1). Taxonomy (GTDB): domain Archaea; phylum Halobacteriota; class Methanosarcinia; order Methanosarcinales; family Methanoperedenaceae; genus Methanoperedens. Next base: position 39,200 of record JAPMTS010000011.1, read on the forward strand.
GGTATCACGATTGATGTCGCTCACCAGCGATTTGATACCGCAAAATATTATTTTACTATAGTTGACTGCCCTGGCCACAGGGATTTCGTAAAGAACATGATTACAGGTGCCTCACAGGCAGATGCAGCCATACTTGTATGCGCTGGCAAAGAAGGCGTCCAGTCACAAACCAAAGAACACGTATTCCTTTCAAGAACCCTTGGTATTACACAGTTGATCATAGCCATCAACAAGATGGATGAAGTCAACTATGATAAAGCAAGATTTGACGCAGTTAAAGCCGAGCTCAGCACACTTCTCAAAATGGTGGGGTATAAACCCGATGATATTAATTTCATTCCCACATCGGCTTTTAAGGGCGATAACCTTGCAAAGTTAAGCGAGAATACAAAATGGTATACAGGACCCACATTGCTTGCGGCTCTTGACTTGTTGAAACTGCCGGAGAAACCCGTGACATTACCACTTCGCATTCCTGTCCAGGATGCTTACACTATTTCCGGTATCGGAACAGTTCCGGTGGGAAGGGTTGAGACCGGAAGGATGAAACCCGGTGATAAAATAATATTCATGCCGGCCAAAGCTGTCGGTGAAGTAAAATCCATTGAAATGCATCACCAGGAGATCAAAGAAGCGCTTCCCGGAGACAACATCGGATGGAACGTAAGAGGTGTTGAGAAGAAAGATATCAGGCGCGGTGACGTCTGCGGACCTACCGACAGACCCCCGGCAGTTGCAGAAGAATTCACCGCCCAGATAGTAGTATTACAGCACCCTTCAGCAATTACCATTGGTTATACGCCAGTTTTGCACTGCCACACTGCGCAGGTTGCAGGAACGATCACAGCAATTTTAAAGAAACTTGATCCAAAGACAGGCCAGACAGCTGCAGAAAATCCCGATTTCATAAAAGCCGGGGATGCCGCTATCGTGACGATCAAACCAGCAAAACCGCTGTGTATCGAGAAAGTAAAAGAGATTCCCCAGCTCGGTCGCTTTGCGATTCGTGATATGGGAATGACAATTGCAGCTGGCATGGTCCAGGACATTAAATTGAGAATTTAAAAATCTCAATTTTCACAATAAAACGGTGTAATTTATGGTTCAGAAAGCAAGAATACGTTTATCTGGAACAAGTCCCATCACCCTTGATGGAATATGTTCCCAGGTAAAAGATATCGCAGTTAAGACCGGAGTAAGCATTTGCGGCCCGGTTCCCCTGCCTACCAAGAAATTAGTTGTGCCATGCAGGAAAAGCCCTGATGGTGAAGGAAGTTCAACATGGGATCACTGGGAGATGAGAGTCCATAAGAGGCTCATTGACCTTGATGCTGATGAAAGGGCGCTGCGCCAGTTAATGCGCATACAGGTTCCCAAGGATATCAGTATTGAGATTGTTCTTACCAGTTAATTTTTTTCCTGTTTTTTTTAGTTGATTAAATCTTCCATTTGCCATCATGTTGTTTACGAAGTTCTAAATGTATTTCACCAGATACATATTTTACACTGGCAGATACCATATTCTGTGAAATATCATCTTCCCCTGGTTCAAGACTGAATATATATGGATCGTTGATATTTTTAAAATTACTTCTATATTCTTCAAGTATTTTCATGGAATCATAACCTTTCCTTTTCCAATAATCTTGAGAATTATCCGTCATCATTAGTTCCAAAGCTGAATCGTCCCCATTCGAAATAGCTTCAACTACGGCCAGAACGGATTCTTTCGGGTCAGAAAGATTATATATGAGATTCTTATGCCCGGAATCCCATTTTACTTTGCCGGGTCTCAAGAATGCCTTATATCCTTCTGAAGTATTGATTATTTCAACATCGATCATAACTGAATACTCATTTCTGAGATCTTCTTCAAGCTTAAGGTCAGGACGCTTTTCACCTAATAAATAATATAATGCTGTACTTATTACTAATAACAGAAGCAATGCCCCCAATACTGTAACTATTATTGTCCCCATCCTCTTTGTTATATCTGTCATTGGCATTCCTATTATTTTTTTTTAAATATTTATCTACTTATTGTATGAAAAATTTTACATTTTAATCTTACACAATCCTTAATATATCTTAAGCTAATTATACCTTATCATCATACTTGTGAGTATAATAATGATAAAAAAAGAGATCAATAATTGTGAAGGACTGATCAGCATAGACTACATAGTGGGTATTTCAATATTTATTCTCTCTGTCTTTTTCCTTTTCAATATACTGACAAGCATGTTCATTCCCTTCGAATCTACATCAGATGAAGTAAAAGCAATGTCTAACAGGATAGGCGCGATACTTGTGGAGAGCCAGAGTGGGCTTATAACAAATGGATTAAGTCCAAATATCATTGATCCAGTCAGAGTTTCCGAGTTCAATGAATCTCTTAATAATCCATTGGAATTTGATGCCAAGATGGCAGAACTGGGACTTCATTCAAATGAAACAAAATATAAATTGAATATTTCTTTAAATTATATAAATGGTAGCATTTATATGTCCGGATCCAGTCCCATGCTTTTGGGAGGGTCGCTTTCTGACCAATTCACTAATGTGGCAAAGACATCTCGCATTGTATATCTGCCATCTGATTCCAGGATGCTTATGCTTGAGGTGAAGGTGTGGCTATGATCAATGATTCAAATGCACAAATATACACCCTTGAAGGAATCGCAACTGCAATACTTATGATAGGTGTTGTAATATTCATAGTAAAAGCGGCGCCGCTTACACCCCTTACGGCATCGTATCTTCACCAGAGCGTGGAGGAACAGATAGAAACATGGGGAAACGATTTGCTGACGGTTATGGACTATGTTCCGGAGGTTAGTTTAAATTCACAGCTCAAGCAAAGTATTATTGACTGGAAAGGACAGGAGTTTGATGGCCAGGCACAGGTTATACCTCAAACAGTAAATTTAACCGCAAGTTCTTTAAAAGAGGTCTTTGGAAATTCCGGAATAGCATACAACCTTGAGCTTTCCTTTTCCACACCTTCAGGAATTTCAACAAGAGCGATGTTATGGAATGGAAGACCTTCTGATAATGCGGTGATAGCAAGCAGGAAAATAATTCTCCATGATGAAGATATGAGCACGAATCCCACTCTTTCTGCGATCATACCTGATATGGACACGTTCACAAAATTTTACAATATGGTTGATGTGAGGTTAACATTATGGTGGATCTAAAATCGAATGAAAGCGGGCAGTTGATGCTCCTTACCGGTTTATTGATCATTCTGCAGGTAATAATTTACACGACTTTACTTAACAATTTGATATTTACGAATAACATGCCTTCAAGCGGACTTGACATATCCAAATATGATATTCGGGAAATAAGGTCATTGACTGAGGTAGATATTAAGAAGGCAGCTAACTATGCCAATACCAGTGTTTCTGATCCTACCAACCAGACCTTGGTAGAGAATTATTTTATGAGTTACATATACAATTATTCCAATTCAGTAAATAAAATGTATTCGAACAGGGGTGCATCTGTTGAAATTTTGCTTAATAATGTGACATTCAACATGACCACAAGCAAATTAACCGCCAATAAATATTTCATAGAACGAAGAATCGAAACATTTCCCGTTGGTTCTCTCATAATACCAATGGATGGGAACCAGACAAATATGATGAAAACATATGGGCTGATATTTAAAATTGTAGATGATACAAATGCTTCGGGACTGAGCAGTATCCGTATTCCAGTATATGAGTTATTACAGAATCCGGTAAACAGTACCGTTCCTGGTTTTTACAGTTCGATCTACACAGATAATAATGCCTCTATCACTGTTGACAACATTGTGCAATACAGGAACTATTCAGGGGGACCTTTCGTAATAAGTAACAGTTCTATCAATGAAATTTCAAGGCAGATGATTTTGGACGAAGCTTCAAACAAGGGCATCACGGTCCATGAATTAAAGGAACAATACACACATAATTACACGGTAAAAATGGTCGTTCCCCCCAGAGTTGCGTTTTTTGCAAGCTCAAATGTTGAACTGATGCAGCAGTATTATATCAATAGCGATGTCCCTGTTACGCAGCTTAACCAGACAGAAATAACAGGAGGAAATCTGACACAGTTCGACATACTGACAATACCACATGAAGATATGACTGGTTTCCCTAATATCATCAATCCCATCGTAGGGTGGGTTGCAAATGGGGGAGTAACACATATTGAATGTGCTGGAACGGATACTATGGATGATGCCATTGAAGCAAATGCAATTGCCGGGCCTGCAAAACCATGGTATGGGTTTATAGGCATCACCAGATCAGATGAATTACCCAATGGTACAAATATCCCCTATCCCGGAATCAAGCTGCTGGACAATTCAACACTTTCATATAACAACTCTCCACCAATGCCGCTTTCCGGATTATCAGACCCGGGCGCGCCATATAATCCATTGACCCAGTCAAGTATAACAAATGGGACTTACGGTACAAACAACGGATTGACAAAGGCATTTTCCCTTCGCAATGCCGGTGAAGTTAATCCTGCCACGAATATTCTGGGGTATGCCGTAAAATCCGATGGAACTGTCTTGAACGGGGATTATGACGATGATGGAATCAGCGAACCGCAGCTGATGTATCTTGAAGCGCCATACGATAATGGGCTTGTTATTTATGTAGCAGGGCATAACCTGTCTGAACGCAATCCCAGTGGTGAGAGGTTAATATTTGAATCCTTTTTTGCAGCTTCGATGCGAAATCAGGAGATCACCGTCGTTTCTGCAAAAAATATAAATGTTACTATAAAATATTCTGATGGAAAAATGAATTATTCTGATACTTTCCTCATCAACATATGATGTGAGACCATGACATTTTCAAACATTTTAAAAAATGAATCTGGCGCCAGCACTGTAATTGAGACAGTACTCCTTTTTGCCATTTCCGTTATTTTCCTTGGTATTATTTATACTTCATTCCAGGGATTGAATGATAGACAGACCGAGATAGTGATGAAGGAACAATACCTTTCAATTGGTAATGATATTGCCAATAAGATATCAGACATGACCATTTATGCAAAAGCAAGTCTTTCAGATGGGGCGACAATTAATATCCAATCTGATATTTATATGCCATTACTAATTGCTGATAATCCTTATTCAGTTAAAATGGCCACCGGTAAAATAATATTTGAGTCAACGGGCGGCCCATACGTTAAGGTAAATATTCCCATAAGCAATGATATCAATATTGCTGATAATAGTACAATATTCAGTACAGGTGATACATTTGAATTGATGTATGATTCGCAAAGTGGAGCAATCTTTTTTTCAGAGGGTGGAGTCATCCCCCCACCCGATTTTAATGCGCCCACAATTTCGTTCATATCACCCGATGAAGAAGAAATCATCAGTAATACCACATTTATAAATGTCTCAACATGGGATGATGTAGGCGTTACTAAAGTGCAATATTATGTAGATGAAATTTATCAATACACTTCGGGGGAAGATTGGTTATGGGATACAACAACAATGTCTGATGGGACCTATAATGTAACTGCTATTGCATACGATTCAGCAGGCCATTCAAAAGCTGCGACACGGAAATTTACATTAAACAATGGGATATCTTTTCCCCCGGCAATAACTATCATTTCTCCGACAGATAATGAATCCACTGATTTTCGAAGGCCAGTAATAAAATTCAAGATAACGGATGATATCGGGATAGATTTTGGCTCGATCATTCTTTTAGTTGATGGCGTTAACAGGATATCAAATGTGACTTTTTCAACTGTTAACACCAAATTAACCACCCTGACCTACATTCCTTCGAGTAATATGAACATCTCTGATCATAGTGTAGAAGTGCATGTTAATGATACGGATGGGACAATTCATGAAACCGTAGCTTATTGGGATTTTACCATCGATGCCATAATAGATTCAGATAATCCCGCAGTATCGATAGATTGGCCGGGAATGGATTCTGACCTGGTGCCCGGCAGTGTGGTAAAAATGACATATACTGCCTCAGACGCAAGTTCCGGCATTGACAATATTACCCTTAATGTGACACGTAATGATGGTTTGTTCTATACTCATTTTCAACAGGTTGCAGAATATCCCATTATTATTAAGAATACCGGTTCAATAAGCTGGCCATTTGACCCTGATATTTTAATTGAGGGCAAGAATTATACCTATAATATGAAAGTTTATGATAGAAGCGGAAAAAACAAAAGTGCCACTGCCGGGCCTTTCAAAGTCCTGTCGACAGGGCAGGCAAGTAAATTAGTTGAGGATACTGGCAGTGTGTCAGTTGCAGGCACTCAGGTGAATAACATCCAGATAAAGAAAAGCAGTGGCACTGTATCTCTTTCGAAAATCACTGTTATTTGGACTCCAACAAACAGTTCACAAAAAATTACACGTATTGATATTGACGGCAGTACATATTGGAATGGCAATAGTGAATCTGGGATTGTATTGACTTTAACATCACCATATACTGTGAGGAGTTCATTTAAATCAATTGATTTGAGTTTTAATTATAGTATGTCAGGTAAAGCATTCACCATTGTTTTCCAGATGAGCGATTCAACAACAAAGACCATTACATTTAATACTTGATGAATATGAGAAATTTTATAAGATCAGAACGGGCGGTTTCAGAGGCGTTAAGTTTCCTTATGATGATGGGACTATTACTGGCCTCTGGTGCCGGGATCTTCATAGTCGGGAAACCTTTGATCGAAAATTCACAAAGATCTGTTCATTTCCTGGAGATGGATCAGAGCTTTGCGCTCTTAGCCCAGAACCTGGATAAGGTCGGGTATGACCGCGGGCCTTTGAGGGTAACTGAATTGAAAGAAAAAGACGGGACGATATCAATAGTCCGGGAAAGCATGATAACCATTGATGGAATACCTTTTTCAATGGGTTCTCTTGAATATACATATGAGAATAAAACTATTGCTTATGAAAATGGCGGCCTGTGGACAAAATACTCAAATGGCGCCGTAATAATGAAAGGAAAACCAAGAATTTCCCTGGGAAATGTTACGACCATACCCATTATTGAACTTATGGGGGATGCTTCCCTCGGCGGAGAAGGACTATTCAGGGTGAGTGCAAAGGGCTATTCATCAACATTCACTACTATAACGCCTGCAGGCGGCACGATTCAATTAGTTATCAAGAGTAACTATTACAGGGGCTGGGCAAGTTATCTTTCCGATGAGGGCGCCTTGGATATAAGTCTTGATGATGCAAACCAGACAGTCTATTCCAATATTACGGCAAATACATTGAATATCTATCAAAATCAGGTTCTCATTAAAATATTGTGAGTTATGAATACATCAAATATCAAGAGTTTCAAATCCGAAGATGCAGTTTCCGAGGTAATTGGTTATTCCCTCTTATTGGCGATTCTAGTAGTTTCGGTGGCATTTACCGTTGTTCTTTCCTATCCTGAACTTGCATATATGAAAGAATCTTCTTATGATGAAATCGCATCCCAATCATTATCTGTATTTGCTTCAAAGAACAGTATGGCGGCATTTGGTATGTCACCCTCCCAACTCACGAGGATCGAACTCAATGGCGCAACTTTGATCGCGAGAAATGATTCAAACAACTGGATTAAAATTGAGGTGATAAATTCATCCGGATATTCTTTAGTAATTCTAAATCAGTCATTTGGCAGTGTAGATTACAAATTTGGCGACACTCTGATCTCTTATGAAGGAGGAGGATTGTTCCGAAAATATCATTCGAATGATTCTTTGATGATCTCTCCCCCACAGTTCCATTATAACGGTGAAACACTTACTCTTCCTCTGATCATTGTGAATAATTCAGTATCAACAGGAGGAAAAGGAGTAGTCAATATTTATTCCAAATCCGCTAACCTGCCTGTTACTATCTACCCCAATCTGACATCAGATCAAAAGCTGGTGAATCCATTAAGCAACAAGCAAATAAAAATCAGGTTAAAAAGTGATTACTACAAAGCATGGAAAAAATATATAGAGGAGAGAACAGAAGCAGATACTTTGGTAAATGACGTTACACATGAAGTCGTGGTCTCGCTTAATTCGAAAACTTCTGATGAGTTTTCGAACTTAGTGATGCCGATTGAAATAATGGGCATGAATTATACAAATACTACTCCGTTGAACAAATTTGCTTTTGATTTGAGAAATGTTGACAATAACTTGAATATGATTATGCGGGCGCCTGATCCTGATTCAGATGATTTTATATTACAAATACAAAAAAGAGGAGGAATGGGTACAACAGGCGTGGATATAACAGTAACTTACATGGATGAGTCATGGAAGTCGGAAACTGAAGCATTGATTTGGGGAAGTAATGCGACTATTGATCTACTGAATGTATCTTCGATGGCATATTATATATCTTCAACGGCATCAACAACATGGCTCAACGAAACTCCCCCATTTAATGGAACATACGACAATGCAGGAAATGATGGTCCGGTAAATCTCAGCGTAATTATTCAGCATTATATGAAAAAATTAAGTGAGGATGGTTCTTTTAGCCTATATGTCGGAGAAAAAACTCCGGTAAAATGGATGGGGTTCACAGAAAGCGGATCAAGTTATGTTCTTGATTATGATATAAAACCACCCCGACTCACCTATTTGCATATCGTACAACATGATGTAGATATTGGGTTCAGCTAAACGAAAAAACAATAGTATTTCGATATCCAGATCAAGTAATAAAGAACAAAAAAATCATTTCGGCTCGGAGAATTCCGAGTCGAATTTACCGCTATTTATGGCCGCTATTGCTTCCTTGGGTTTTAATCCTTCAAAGGTTACACCCAGGGGAACACATGAACCCACGATCTCTTTTACTGAACCTTTTAATGATTTTGCCAGAGTATCGCTCTGTTTCATCTTAGCGATCTTTATGGCCTGTTTTGCCGTGATATTGCCAACAGTTTGAGTATTCGGTGTACCTGAACCCTTTTCGATGCCAGCCTCTTTTATTATGAGCGCCGATGTCGGGGGAGTTCCCACAGTTATTGTGAATTGTTTCTTATCATCAATAATTACTTTGATAGGTACCTGCATTCCCTTGAAAGCAGCTGTCTGTTCATTTATCTTATCTATTATTGCCTTTACATTTACGCCAAGCGGCCCTAGTGAAGGACCCAATGGCGGACCTGCGGATGCTGAACCGCCGGAAACCAATGCTTCTACAACGCTAACCATTTTTACTATCTCCTGTTATTATTATTTCTCTTCTTCTTCTCGTTTCAATATGCGAACATTATCACCGCGAACTGTTACAGGGATGGGGACCATCGCCTCGAACAATTCAACCGTAATCTCTTCATGAGTTGAATCAATCCTTTTAACTCTTGCTTTTTCTCCCTTGAAGGGACCGGATATCAGTTCCACAATACTTCCTTCGGTAATTCCCGTAACTGATAGTTTGGGGATAAGGAAATGTGAAATTTCCTCAAAACTGGATTGGCCTTTGATCATTGCCCTGGCATGGGGAACATTCTGAATGACCTCATCTACCGCTTCCGGACTTGCCGCTTCCACAAGAACATAGCCTTTTAATTCATCAGGGGCAAGGACTGCATGAACTCCCAGATGTTCTTTTTTGGCAACTTTCTCTATAAGATTCGCCACCGTCCGTTCCTGATTCGCTGTTGTCTTGATAACAAATATGGCGGCAGCTTCCTCGTTCATGTAAACCATCCCGGCATTACTGTTATTAAAATATAAATGATAAAACCTATGAATCCTACCAAAAGTATTCCTGCACCTGCTACTTTTGCAATCACTGAAAATTCCTCTTTTGAGGGTTTCCTGGTGAGCTTGAGCACCCTGATATATTCACTCAATTTCAGAGAAATATTCCCAATTTCTTTATCTTCGAACAATATTTTTCACATCCATGATTTTAATGATTACAATGATAAATATAAAAGCTATCCTAAAATAATAGCAGTCTATAATTATACTCCACATAAAAATAGTTTTCGATTAAGTTATTAATCGATCTGATCCATCAGATATTCAGTTATGCCGATGGTGACATCCACCCCGCACGCCTCAAAGATGCCTTTTCCTGAGGGCGTTCCATTGATCTCAAGGACATAAGACCTGTCACCTTCGATAATATCCACACCCGCATAGGAGGTTCCAATAACTTTTGCGGCTTTCAGGCTTAATCTTTCCTGTTCGGCCGTCAATTTGCAGGATTTTGCATTACCACCCTGGCTCAGGTTATTGATCCAGCTCCCGTGTGGCGCTATCCTGTAAATTGAACCTGACACTTTATTATTCACAACAAATACCCTGATGTCCCTGCCGGGATTAGGGATAAACTCCTGTAAATATACAAAACCGTCTTTTTCAAGCAGCCCATTGAGTTTTTGCATTCCCATTTCATCGTTTTTCACGCATTCTACCCCAATCCCCTTATACCCAAACACAGGCTTCACAACGGCGCGCCCGAAAGACACCAATGCCAGAAGCGCTTCCTCCCGGCTATTTGTCACCAGGGTTCGTGGAGTTTCGATCCCATTCTTGCGGAACATATAACTTGATACATATTTATTGGCTGATCTCATTATGGAAACAGGTGAATTGATGACGGCAATCCCAAGCTCTTCAAGCTGGCAGAGAATATCGAATCTGAAAGAAACATCATTTCGTGTCGCAGGCCCAAGGTCTCTCACGATAATAGCGTCAAGTGTTGTAAGATCTTTTTTTCCCGAATAAAATTTACCCGATGAAAGATCTGAAGTCGCTTCACTGAAGCTAAAAGTCAGGGCCTGCGCCCCGGATCGAGTAACGGAATTAGAAAGGGCAATGCCAGTCCAATCTGTCGGATCTGTTACCAGGATACCTATCCTTTTCATAATACTCCCTGAATTCTTCCCGCTTCTGCAATCTTTGTTTTAAGATAAGGGATTTCGCATATCATGCAAAAAAGAAAATTTACGACTTTTTCGGCGGCATCTATTATCACACCGTCACTTGAAGCCACAATATAATGAGAAACTTTCAAATCATGATCTACCTGTCTTGAAGTATTGGCATTTCCTTTCAATCCTGATCTCACAATTTTTTCAAAAAGCATTTTCGCAAGCTCACCACTTTTACTGATCTGGGAATCAAAGATGAAAAATACGTGTGAAGGGCTTTTCTCTTTCAAGAACGATAAAATCAATTCTATGGCCTTATAGGTATTCTGTGAAGTCCTGAAATTCCTGGATACTCCCTTTATGTCCCTTATAACCCCGTCATCACACAGGATTGCCTTTTTCTCAAGGATACTTTCCATCCCGATAATGATATTATACCCGTCAATTATGATATCCTCCCCTCGAATATTATCGCAGGGCAGGAATTTTTGTCGTCTTTTTTCGCAGATAGAACCCGCGATTACTGTCCTTGAAAGAATATGCCTTGAATCCCCATCCAGCCTGTAGTGATCGCACACGAATCCCACAGCACTTTTAGGCGGGTATCCGTTGTCAAGAAGATACCTGATATCGACGGCTGCTTTCTTTAAGCTCATGGGTTCACCCGGAAACGCAAAAGTGCCGCTATACCTCCCAGTGATTCCAGCTTCTTTCCAGGCTCAAACTCAGTGCTAAAAACAACTATTTTTCCCTGGGAATGTTCCACATCTTTTAGAAATCCATCAATTGATTTTCCTTCGCGTTCGGTGCGAAGCAGTTCATCCGTTATCAACAGGGTATGTACGGCACCAAGGTCCTGCGCATTCCTGACATCCGCCATCCCATAAGATACTTTCCCGTTGATCGATATCTCTTTCATCAATTCCTCGATGAACAATGCTTCCCGCCCAATTCTTGATTCTTCCACTATCCTGTCTACCGCACCTCTTCGAAGCACCTCCTGGAATCCGGATACCCCTATTGAAGTCGTATCCTCAAGAACAGTTTTCTTTGAAAGTTCAGGTTCCTTTTTTCTAATGAACTCAAAAAAATCCTCTTTTGTGAACCCGGGTCCTGCAAGTATGACCGCATCAACTTTTTCTGCCGCCCATTTTAACTGAGAAGCAAGTTCTCCGAAGAATTCGTTGCGTGTATTACCCTCGCCTTTTCCCAGTGATTGCCGAAGCGATGATGATTCTTCAACCCCGAACTGCCTTACAAGTCCTATGGATGCTTCTCCCTCTTCTATTGTGGCAATAATTACTTTTGGACGCATGGATGCGATTTGGGCTTCTTTGATCCTTTCTAATTGATCGCTCTTCCATTGCTTTATTATGGAAATTTCGCTGCCCTCTTCTATATTTATTGTATGGTATGCCCCCGTATCAATTCCATCAATTATAGTCCCGTGCACACGCAGGCGGTTTGAGAACTTGTGGAATTCTACTTTCTCGACCTGGATCCCGAGACGCACTGTTTTTTTATCGGCTTTTTCAGGCCTGAGTTTATCCGTAGCCCCCTCAATACGCCTTTTTGTGAACGCAAAAACGATGTCCTGGGGTTCCAGGATGTATTTAAGATGCCACATATCATCCAAGGATTCTATTGTTAGTGATATTTCACCTTCATTTCCCCGCAAATTCTTTTTCAGTAGCTTCATTTCATCACCATAATTTACGGATCACATAAAATAAGATAAGTATCAAAATAATCACAGCCAACCATATCACCTTTTCGGAAATTGTCTGTTTTAGTGCGGGTGCACTGATGTTATCCAGGTCTGAGGTCTCAACAGGTATTATTTTGATAATTCTTGGCGCGGGCATGTCAGGATCAATGTATTGGTACACAGGAAAAAAAGACACCAGCTTTGCATCTCTTGAACCTGAATATATATTGTCGACTTTAAGGGATAGTATTGTCCGGTTCATCTTAATGTATGTAAAATTACCTTTCAGTTTTGTGATCTCACTTTTTACGACCTTGTTATCTGATTCTAATTCAAGCCAGACTGACCCATCATTGCTTACACTTTTTAATAGTATTATATATCCCTGGGAAAGACCATAGGAATCTCCTGTTGTAAGGTAAAAACCTGTCCCGTTAAGTATGATATCACTTGCTGCTGATCCTGAAAATGCAAGAATCACCAGGGATAATGCTAATGTTGATACATTTCGTCCCATCATTTGTTTTCATTAACTTTATACACATCCTTATATATTTGCTTTGCATCTCACAAATCATAAATATGGTTATTTCAGTCAGGGTATGCTCAGGAAGGACGCAATTTGAAGTGAGCACCAACATCATTATAGATTTGAACAAGGCAAGCTGCCTTTTCAATCCTAAAGTGTCAACAAAACACTTATTATTGCTGACATATAAAGGAGTAGACGTTTCGATGTATCCAAGCGGCAGAATGCTTATCAAAGCAAAAAGCAAAGAAGAATCCCTTGAAGTAGCAAGGGACATTTTGGCGGATCTGGGGATTAGTATCTAATTTGGTATCTAACTTGTTACCAAAAACTATTAATCATGATAAAATAAAATAATACTTTACCATATCACGAACGTGTTTGATATGGTGCACGCTATGATGAGCTAGCATGGAATCGGCAGAAAAGCCATAGTGGAAATATAATTAATATTTCCAGGTTCCTGGGCGTAATTGTCCTGTGGCCATACACGGTCTAAAAGGAAATGGCTCGACTGGGATTTCACCTGTTGGGTGCTATGAGAAAGCGCATGGAGCGCAATTTGCAGAAAAGCAAATACAAAAGTCTGTATTGCAAGGGTCCTGCAGGCCCGGGGAAAATTTTCCCTGGGGTCAGCTCATCAACCCGCTAATTATTCCAATCAACGTATGAAAAAAACCACTGGACCCTAATTTTGGCCAAAAAAAACTGTTTTCAATTATTGTATCAGTCCGAATTCCATATTGCGAATGATATTATTTTCATCTTTGAACCGGTATTCCCTCTGGTTCCGATTGCCTCTCCGGACTAATATATTCTCCCGGGACATCCTTGCAAGGTAGGTTGATACGGTGCTAAGACCTATCTTCCCGTAAACAGACTCATATTGTTTTTTAACATCAAGCGATGTGAACCAGATCCTGGGATATTCAAATCTCAAGAACATCTCCAATCGCTCTTTTAAGGTCAATATCTGGGATTCATTGACACTGTTCTTGATAGAAATCCCGGGTGTGATCTGGGCTCTTGTTTTTGAAGCAGAAAGTATGAATTTTATTGCGGAAATTACCGGGAATTCACCTTCGAACTCAGCATCTGCTCTTGTTCCATCATCCTTGACAAGATGTACCTGCACTTCATCAGCCTCTATTGAATCAAGATACGCAGCTGCAAGTTCGATGCAATCAGCACCTTTATAATTTATGCTGCCTGCATTTTTTCCTTCGATTTCAAGCCTTATTTTCATAATCCTCAAAAAATTGAAGACTGCCCGCCCATCGAGACGGACAGTTTTACATCCGGATTTCCCCTCCGATGTTTCCTTCTGGTGAAATAGTGTTCATCTTGTGAACGACATTGTGAATAGATGTAATTATTAGTATATAAACCTTTCAATTGAAACAATGGTTCAAGGCCATGTATATAAAATAAAAACACCTAATTGCTTATTTTTAGTAAATATTATATATTAAAAATTTTTCCTAAAATTCAGGTATTATTATTATTCAATATTTAATTTCAGGCTATGATTTTGTTCAAATTGTTTTTCCAGTGGAAACGAAGGGGTGCACATTATTTTAGCTTAACACACTTATTTACAATTATTTTAAGAAAATATTGTCAATAATGCTCGTATTATAAAATTTTAATGAGCTATCGAGCTTCACAGGCACAATGCGCAAAAATCTCTTAATATTCAGCTTTTGATCCGATATATCGAAATTCTAAGAGAAAAACTGGACAAACTATTTTAATTATAATGCTAAATTACGCAGGTGAACCACTATGGATGAAACCACAATAGAATCTTTACAAAAGGAAAAAAGGATCTTTGATCCACCCCCTGAATTCAGCAAAAAAGCGCATATAAAAAGTTTTGATGAATATAAGGAAATATATAAGCGATCGGTCGATGATCCCGCATCATTCTGGGTGGAAAAAGCGCATCAGCTTGAATGGTTCAAGAAATGGGAAAGAATATATTCATGGGATCCGGAAAAAGCCATTTGCCGCTGGTTCGAAGGGGGAAAGCTGAACGCATCATACAATTGCCTTGACAGGCACCTTTCCACGCACGGTGACAGGATAGCTATCATCTGGGAGGGGGATGGCGGCGAAAATCAACGGTTCACATATAAACAATTATACATAGAAGTCTGCAAATTTGCGAACGTGTTAAAGAACAAAGGAGTGAAAAAAGGGGATAGAATAGCGATTTATCTTCCCATGATACCTCAGCTTGTAATTTCTATGCTGGCATGCGCAAGGATCGGAGCCATTCACAACATTGTATTTGCGGGATTTAGCGCGAATTCACTCAAGGACCGCATCCATGACAGCTCATGTACATTCGTGATCACGGCTGATGCTGGTTATAGGGGAGGGAAAACTTTTGCGCTCAAAGAAAATGTGGACAGGGCTATAAACAGTAATGACAAAAACTCTGTGAACACGATTATTGTTTATGAACGCACTGGCACTGAAATTAATATGAAAGAAGGTCGCGATTTCTGGTGGAATGATGAAATGAAAAATGCAAGTGATGAATGTAAACCGGAAATTATGGACGCTGAAGATCCACTGTTCATCCTCTACACAAGCGGAAGTACCGGAAAGCCAAAAGGTGTGCTTCACACTACCGGGGGATATTTATTGTATTCTATGCAGACCTTCAAATGGATATTTGATTATCGCGATGAAGATATATACTGGTGCACCGCGGATATAGGATGGATAACCGGTCACAGTTACATTGTGTATGGTCCTCTTGCAAGCGGAGCAACGAGCCTGATGTTTGAAGGGGTCCCGAACTATCCCAAACCTGACCGGTTCTGGGAACTTGTGGAAAAATTCAAGGTCACGATCTTCTATACGGCCCCCACGGCGATCAGGGCGCTTGAACGAAGCGGGGATGAATGGCCAAAAGGAAGGGATCTTTCAAGCTTGCGGCTTCTTGGATCAGTAGGTGAGCCCATAAATCCCGAAGCCTGGATGTGGTACTATAATGTTATCGGAAACAAGCGATGTCCTATTGTGGATACATGGTGGCAGACCGAGACCGGGGGCATCCTGATAACTCCACTTCCCGGAGCGACACCCCTTAAGCCCGGTTCTGCAACGTTTCCTTTTCCTGGAATAGATCCGATAGTAATGAAAGCGGATGGAACCGAAGCAGGGATCAATGAAGGGGGGCAGCTTGTGATAAGGAAGCCCTGGCCCGGGATGATGAGGACAGTATATGGAAGCCACCAGCGATTTATTGAGAAGTACTTCACCCAGTTCCCGGGACTTTACCAGACCGGTGACAGTGCACGCAAAGACGAGGATGGCTATTTCTGGATAATGGGAAGGATCGATGATGTGATCAAAGTTTCGGGACACAGGCTCGGAACTGCGGAGATAGAAAGCTCTCTTGTGTCCCATAATTCAGTCGCTGAAGCGGCTGTTGTGGGTTATCCCCATAATATCAAAGGAGAAGCGATATACGCCTTCGTCACGCTTAAAGAAAATGTGACAAAGACAAATGATCTGAAGGCTGAACTTGTCACCCATGTCAGGAATTCAATTGGCCCCATCGCAAAACCTGAGAAGCTTCAATTTGCAGATGCACTTCCGAAGACTCGCTCCGGGAAGATCATGAGGCGCATATTGA
The DNA here is from genome assembly GCA_026552955.1 of Candidatus Methanoperedens sp. Taxonomy (GTDB): domain Archaea; phylum Halobacteriota; class Methanosarcinia; order Methanosarcinales; family Methanoperedenaceae; genus Methanoperedens. Next base: position 56,008 of record JAPMTS010000011.1, read on the forward strand.
GGAAAATTGCCTCCGGGGATATCCATGACCTCGGGGATATCACTACGCTGGCTGACCCTTCGGTCGTGGAACTGCTTGTTGAAGAAAGAGAACAAGACCGATAATTCTATTAATCATGCAATTAATCAAAGCGGAACATGGAACTTCCGAAAGAATACGATTATAACACCCTTGAAGAAAAATGGCTGGATACATGGCAAGATTCCATGTACTACTTCGACCGGGACTCGAAAAAACCCCAGTTCATAATCGACACGCCCCCACCATATCCTACCGGGAATTTCCATATAGGCAATGCTCTTAACTGGTGTTATATCGATTTTGTGGCGCGCTACAAAAGGATGCGGGGCTTCAATGTGATGTTCCCCGAAGGCTGGGACTGTCACGGGCTTCCCACCGAAGTGAAAGTGGAAGAAAAATTCAATATCACCAAAAGCCAGGTCTCAAGGGAAGAATTCCGCCAAATGTGTGTGGAACTGACAGAAACAAATATCGGGCGTATGAGAAAGAGCTTGCGGCGCCTTGGGTTTTCCATCGACTGGAGCAATGAATACATAACGATGGAGCCAGCCTATTTCGGAAAGACCCAGAAGTCATTTGTTCAGATGTACCATAGCGGCATGATATACCAGCAAAACCATCCTGTGAACTGGTGCCCGCGCTGTGAGACCGCCATTGCTTTTGCTGAAGTCGAATATGATGCACGCAGCACGGTCTTAAATTATCTTAATTTTGATCATTTGAAAATCGCAACAACAAGGCCTGAACTTCTTGCTGCATGTGTGGCCGTTGCCGTCAATCCCGATGATGAACGGTATCGTGAATCTGTGAACACAGAGATCAAAGTGCCAGTTTTCGGGCATATTGTCAGGGTCATTTCTGATAAGAGCGTTGATCCCGCTTTTGGCACAGGCGTTGTCATGATATGCACTTTCGGTGATAAACAGGACGTTCGATGGTGGGTCGAACATAAGCTTCCGCTCAGGAAAGCCATTGATAAGACCGGGAAAATGACAGAACTCGCCGGGAAATATGCCGGAATGAGCACAGCACAATGCAAGAAAGCCATAATCGAAGACATGCAAAAAAGCGGGATACTCTTCAAACAGACAGAACTTCCCCAGAATGTGGGATTATGCTGGCGCTGCAAGACAGCCATTGAAATACTCTCGGAACGGCAGTGGTTCGTTAAAATAATTCATGATGATATACTGAATACGGCAAATGAGGTAACCTGGGTCCCTGATTATATGAAGGTTCGGCTTGAGAACTGGACAGGTACCATGGAATGGGACTGGTGCATATCAAGGCAGAGAATATTCGCAACACCTATCCCGGCATGGTATTGTTCTGGTTGCGGGAAAACAAAAGTGGCAAAAGAGGAGTGGCTGCCTCTTGACCCTACACAGACCCAGCCCCCCGAATCATGCGAATGCGGTCATAATGAATTCAGGGGAGAGGCAGATGTCCTTGATACCTGGATGGACTCATCAATTTCCGCACTTATTGTATCGGGCTGGCAGAGCGACCATCCCCTGCTCCTGCCGGCACAGCTTCGCCCCCAGGGATATGATATCATCCGCACATGGTCTTTTTACACTATTTTAAGGGCAAAGGCGCTTCTTGATAAAAGACCATGGGATACCATCCTGCTAAACGGCATGGTGCTTGGTGAAGACGGACACAAAATGAGTAAATCCCGCAATAATTTCGTCATACCTGAAGAAGTCATCACAAAGCATGGTGCGGATGCTTTCAGGCAGTGGGCGGCCATTGGCGGTACGACCGGCTCTGACATAATATTCTCATGGAAAGATGTGGTTGCAGGCTCGCGGTTCCTGCAGAAACTCTGGAGTATCGTGCGGTTCTCATTGCCGCATATTTCTAAAAATTCTGCAACTCTGACGCCAATTGACCTGTGGCTCCTCAGTAAGTTGAATGGCCTTATTAAAGAAACAACACAAAAGATGGACGCATACCAGTTCGATGAGACATTCAAGGCCATACGCGGATTTGCATGGGATGTCCTTGCTGATAACTATATTGAACTTGCAAAATCAAGACTTTATGGGGAAGGTGAAAGAAAGAAAGCGGCTGCATATACGCTTTATGTCGCCATTGAGACTCTTTCACGGCTTCTTGCGCCCTTCCTTCCTTATTTCACAGAGGAGATCTATTCACATATCAGGAAGGAAAGCGTCCACCTCCAGCCATGGCCAGAGGTTGACGAATCGCTTATCAATGCAGAAGCAGAAGCAAGAGGTGAATTGATAAAAGAGATGACTTCTGTCATAAGACGGTATAAAGCAGAACACGGCATGCCTTTAAATGCCCCCCTGAAAGAAATAGAGATATATTCCTCCATACCCGATGCATCCGATATTGCAGGAGCTGCCAATTCACCTATTAAACTCAAATCCGGGGCGCCGGATTTTGAAATTGTGCCAAAAGAGATAAAACCCAATATGAAAGTTCTCGGGAAGACTTACAGGAGCAGGGCAAAATCAATTGCAGAAGCGCTCATCCATGCAGATGTGAACCTTGCAGAATCAGGAAATATTACCCTGAATGTGGGCGGTGAGGAAATTATTCTTGATGCCTCCTGTTTTACTCTTGAAAAGGAAAGGCTGTTGAAAGGGAAAGCAGTGGATGTCCTTGAAGTTGGGACTTCAACGATCGTGATTATGCGTTAGGATATATTCTTTTTCTCATTCTTTGAATATATCATCTTGTACCATTCATAAGCAAGGGTAACAAGGAATACCAGCACCATAAATTCAAAGATACTTGATATATGCACAAATAAAGAACTATTGGTCAAATAATAAAGCGATACGATGAAATCCAGAAATTGGTGAGCGGCCTGGGAGGCACCTGCTAGAAACGTATATTGCCAGTTCTTTACGAGGAAGTTCTTATTGAGAAAAACACGGGCTTTTATAAGGTCAATATCTATATGTTGCCATTTCTTCCAGATCCTTATTACTAAATAAAGACCGATCACTCCTATGAGAGCTGAACCGCCAGAATGTAATGTTATTAATGAAATATTTGCCATGTTTTGCTCTCTTTGATTTATTTTGTCACCTAATAATATTTATCCATATTCTAATTCACACTTCAATTTAACTGAGTGTGAAAAAAGTGTGGTGTCAGAAAAGTTTATAGTTGGCAGAAGCCCTATTACAGCAAGGTGAAATTATGACGAATATCAGCGAAATACATGTTACAAAAACGATAGTTAATGAATTCCTGGATGATTTTACAAAGAATATCCTTGACAGCGATGTTGTTGTTGTGGGCTCAGGACCATGTGGCGCCGCAGCAGCAAAATATTGCGCCCAAAAAGGTCTTAAGACCGTTATGATCGAGAGAAATCTCTACGCAGGCGGCGGTATGTGGCAGGGCGGCTATCTAATGCCCAAGAACACCGTGGGCGCGCCTGCGAACAAGATACTTGAAGAATGCGGCGTAAACCTTAAGGATGCGGGAAATGGCCTGTATGTCTGCGATTCTTTTGAAATGGTCTCAAAGATGCTGGCAAGTGCCTGCGATGCTGGAGTAAAGCTTTTGAACTCCACAAATGTAGACGATATCATCCTGAAAGAAGACCATGTTGACGGTGTCGTCATCCAGTGGTTCCCGGCAAAGCAAATGCCTCCTTTCATGACCTGCATGGATCCTATAGCGATAAGGTCTAAAGTTGTAATTGATGCAACAGGGCACGATTCATTCCTTGTTAAGCGCTTAAGTGAACAGAGATCAGGCATTCCTATTCCAAAAGGATGCGGTTCGCTCTGGGTAGATGAAGCAGAGAAACAGACAGTTGAACTCACTCATGAAATCTATCCGGGTCTCATTGTCGCAGGAATGTCGGCAACCTCAACATACGGCGCGCCGCGCATGGGCCCGATATTCGGTGGTATGCTGCTTGCAGGAAAGAAAGCGGCAGAACTTGCTTACGATAAGATCATGGGCGTCAAAGGCATAAAAGTCAACAGCCGTGCCCCCGATGTCCTGGTAACAGAATAGATCTGTAATGGGGCGAAAGCCCGAACTTTTTTTCATTTTTAGAGATTTCACGCGACAATATAGTTTGATTTGAGTTTATGTACCGCATCTGCGAGTTTTTCTCCCATTTCAAGAGCATTTGCTTTATCCGCTTCCCCCGGCATACCTTTAACCGCCAGACCTGGTTTTATGAACTGGGGATTTAATACGTCTGCCAATTTTTCCAGTGATGCAAGCGCAGCAGCCTGCCTCCCCTGTCCTGTTGTAAAAAGTAATAGAGGTTTACCACTTACTTTCTCTTTTCTTTGATAGAGTTCCTCAAAGAGATTTTTAATTTCTCCTTCCATATACTCAGTAGCAGAATGTGAACCAATCGCATAACCATTGAATGAAACCGCATCATCTGGTTTGACATTCCTTGCTCTTTTCACATCAACTTCTATACCCTTCACTTTTCTCATCCCTTCTGCTATCACCTGTGCAAGTTTTTCAGTACTCCCTGTTCCAGATGCATACGTTATTAGAATTTTTTTGTTATTAGCCACAAGATCATCTCCTGTTATGATTGTATCCAGAGTATTGATACAGAACTATAAACACTTTTTCTTATCTTGCACATGAGAATTGTCACGGACTCCCTGACAAGTCAGGTGGTCTTCTCTACCCCCTGGAATAATTTGATTCAAATCAATTTCATTCTTTTTCCCACGTTCTCAAAAATCGCAATTGCCTCATCCAGATCTTCTCTTGTATGCTGAGCTGTCACATTTATCCTCACCCTGGCCTTATCCTTTGCCACAAGAGGGAAAACAATAGGCTTGGCAAATAGACCTTCCTCGAAAAGTTGTCTGGAAAGTTCCATCGCTTCTTTGCTCTCTCCTGCCATAACAGGAGTAATGGGTGTCTGGCTGTACCCTATATCAAAACCAAGGTCAATCATGGCTGTCTTGAAATACCGGGTATTTTCCCATAGCTGCTGCAGGTGCTCTGGCTCGTCCTGTATCATCCTGATTGCTTCCATCGTCGCTGCTGCAACTGATGGCGGGTGAGCTGTGGTAAAGATGAAGCTGCGAGCTGTGTTAATAAGATAATCCCTCACATCCTTCCGACCTGCGATATAACCGCCCAGGCTGCCAAAAGCTTTGCTCAGAGTGCCCATATCAATATCCACCTTCCCTTCAAGGCCAAAATGGTCAACGATACCCCTTCCGTCCTTTCCAAGTACTCCATCGCCGTGCGCATCATCCACCATTACCATTGCATCATATTCCTCTGCCAGTTCCACTATCCTGTCAAGAGGTGCAATATCCCCGTCCATGCTGAAAACCCCATCAGTAACGATGAGCCGTCGCCTTGCTTCTTTTGCCTCCATAAGCACTTTTTTCAAGCCTTCCATATCCAGGTGAGGATATACAAAGCGTTTTGATTTCGTCAGCCTCACCCCATCGATAATGCTGCCGTGATTGAGTTCATCGCTGATAATGGCATCCTCTTCGCCCATCAGGGCCTGGATAGTGCCCCTGTTTGCGGCAATCCCTGCAACGAACACAAGAGCAGCTTGCGTATGTTTATATTCAGCCAGCATCTCCTCAAGCTGGATATGTATTTCCATAGTTCCTGCAATTTGCCGCACTGCTCCGGCGCCGAATCCCCATGTATCTATGGCTTTTTTTGCAGCTTCTCTCAACCGATTATGATTTGCAAAACCCAGGTAATTATTCGTACACATAATAATTACTTCTTTCCCGTTCAGGACAACACGGTTCTTTTGTTCTGTGCCAAGCACAGGAAGTTCTGTGAAAAGATTCTTATCCTTCAGGTCCTGGATCATTCCTTTTAAGAAATCCATTTTATTGCTCATTCATTTTCACCCCTTTTAATGAGTATCTCTGACAAACTATATATCTTGTAGAACTGGATAACTAATATAGTTTGTAGGGGGAATTATGAAAGCTGTTAGAAAGACAAAAGAAGGACAAGGGCTTGAACTTGTGGATATCCCTGTTCCTGAATGCCAGGATCATGAAGTATTAGTGAAGGTAAAAGCATGTTCCATGTGCGGCACCGATGTTCATATTTATAACTGGGAACACCCCTGGTCAGAGGGAAGGATCAAACCTCCCAGGACTATCGGCCATGAGATATGCGGGGAAGTGATAGAAATAGGAGATGATGTCACCCTTGTCAATGAAGGTGACATCGTTTCTGCTGAGTCGCACATCTTTGATGGCAAATGTATGCAGTGCAGGATGGGAAATATGCATATCTGTGAAAATCTAAAGTTCTTCGGAGTGGATGTTGACGGATTCTTTGCCGAATTTGCCGTCATTCCAGAAACAAATGTCTGGAAAAATCCCCCCGATATGTCATTTGAGATAGCGACCCTTCAGGAATCAATCGGGAACAGCGTGTATATAGTTTTCAGTAATGATGTGACCGCAAAGACAGTCGCGGTTTTCGGGGGCGGCCCAACGGCTCTTTTTGCCATCGGCATCTTAAGGGCAGCAGGCGCAACATGTATAATTTCGGTTGCGGGCTCAAGCCAGCATCTTGATATTGCAAAAAAGATGGGTGCGGATATTGTAATAAACAGGCATGAGAAAGACCCTGTGCAGGAAATCCTGGATATGACCGGAGGCAAGGGAGCAGATGTTTTTCTAGAGATGTCGGGCAGCGGAAATGCTCTCAATCAAGGTCTTAAAGCATTGCGACCCAGAGGGAGAGCCTCTATCTTGGGGCTACCCACAAAAGATGTAAGCATCGACATATCCAAAGATCTCGTGATGAAAGATATAACGGTTCGGGGTGTATACGGCAGGAAGGTCTGGGATACATGGATAACTACATCAAGGCTTCTTTCGACCGGAAAATTCGATCCTTCTCCTGTTATTACTCACAGAATAAAGCTTGATGAATTCGAGGTAGGGTTCGATGCCATGAAATCCGGCAATTCGGGAAAGGTCGTGATGTTCCCCTGAATTTCACTGCCGATTCTGGTTGTTGGGAGGTGCTCTGGATAATAAATGAATACAACGAAATTTTATGATTTTTCAGACAGGATTTACAGGATCAACAGGATTGGATTGAAAAGTTATCCTGTAAATCCTGTTATCCTGTCGAATTGTGCTTCTGCTTGTAATTTTTTATGAAAATAAGTGTCTATTTTGCTTATAATTAAAAAACAAAGAATTATATCGAATTTGCTACAGGCTCAGTAGATGGGATGGGCATATACGAACTCCTGACAAGAGGACCGCTAACTACCAAGAGAAATCCCATGTCCTGCGCTTTCCTTTTATAATATGCAAAATGCTCAGGGTGCAAATACTCTTTAACCTCCATCTGGTATTTTGTAGGTCTTAAGTATTGACCCAGGGTTATGATATCTACACCCGCATTCTTCAAATCATGCATTGTTCTTAGTATCATTTCTTCCGTCTCCCCCAGCCCGAGCATAAGAGACGATTTGGTATAGATGGAAGAAGACATTTGCTTTATATATTTCAGAACTTCCAGGGATAAACGATAACCTGCCCTTTTATCCCTGGCCAGAGTCTGAAATTCCTCAGTTGTCTCTATATTATGCGCAATAATATCAGGACTGACCATCACAATCTTTTCCAGGCTCCGAATATCTCCCTGAAAATCAGGGATTAAAGCCTCTATAGTTATATTCATGTTCAAATCTTTTATTGCCCTGATGCAATTTGCAACGTGGACGGCACCGCCATCGATGAGATCATCCCTATCCACTGATGTCAATATAACGTGTTTTAGTCCAATATTTTCAACTGCTGCAGCTATCCTTTCTGGTTCTGAGGCGTCCAGAGGTTCCCCGATCCTCCCCTTTTTCACCGCGCAGAATCTGCAGTTTCTGGAACAGACAGACCCCATGATCATAAAGGTAGCTGTGCCCCTGCTCCAGCATTCCCCAACATTGGGGCAATTCGCACTCTGGCATACGGTGTTCAAACCGTGATCTGACAGCGACTTTTGTAACGCTTGATACTTTACTCCCGTTGGGGGTCTTACTGTAAGCCATCTGGGTTTTATCATAATGGATAGAAGAAACGATTATCTTAAAAATAACCACTCATTGGTCTTATATTTTTGTTCGGCTAATTCATTTGCACGAGATATTTCATTCTCGTTCCATGTACCAACTTCATGGTTCTTATCCTTTGTGAAAGCCTTCAGAAGTGCCAGGTAAACATCTTTCTTATCCACATTCTTATGCTTTGAAATGCATGTAACCCTTTCCTGTGCGGTCTGTATCATCTTATCAGTGATCTTCTGTTTGCTGACATTTAATACGCTAAACATGGTGGCAAGATCGGTATCATATAGCACGGTACCATGCTGGAGCAATATCCCACCCCTCCGGGTCTGAGCACTGCCAGAAATTTTTTTCCCTCCTACAAGAACATCATTCACAGGATTGAATACCGCATCGATCCCCAGTGTTCCAAGCCCGTCAACTATCCATCCGCATATTACTTCATATGATTTGACAATATTCTTAGGGAATAACCTGGCTGGCGCTATCAGGCTGTAGGTGATCTCTCCTTTTGCATCATGATATACCGCCCCGCCGCCTGTCCAGCGCCTGATGCAATCAATACCCAGTTCTGTGCAGGTATCCAGATTTACCTCATCTTTCATACTCTGGAAGTAACCGATGGAAACTGCGCCAGGCTTCCATGTATAGAACCTGATTGTGGGAGGGGATGAACCGTTCATTATGCCTTCGCTTATTGCTTCATCCATAGCCATATTGAAATAGGCATCATGGGTCTGCAGTTCAACAATTCTCCATTTCATTTCAATGCCTCACTTATCAGGAGAGCAATGGATTCAGGACTTATTCCTATCATCTGGACATCCCTGCCTGCAATCCTGCTTTGGATATTAGACATGATAGTCTCAATGCTGGCAGATCTTTTAAGACCAATGATGCTTTTTTCTATTTCATCTAAAATGTCTTCCGGATGTATGAAAAAATCCCCTGTTATCCTGATATTCCTGATGAGTTCATTGCACTCAATTTCCACTTTTACGACTTTTCCTTCTTTTACTTTTTGTTTTGACTGGAATATCATACCATCTTTTAAACGACCTCCATCATCTTAAAATCGTGATATCCGCTCAGGACTTTCATATAACCTCTTAACCGGTTATCAAGTTCATGATCCCCTGTATCAACATGCAAAGAAGGTGTAAATTCAAGCTTGTCAGGTGAGGCTATTACTATGATCTCATCCGCCCTTCTGATGACCATCGGGCTTATCTGCTGGTTCCCTCTTCCGAATATGAACCCCTGGCTGCCTATCGGACTTACTATGATAGCGACCTTTCCGTCGAATTCTTGAAGCGCTTCAAGAAGATGTTTTTCAGATGCATCTTTTTTGACTAATTTGCTGTTCCTGACAGCATCCACCCCAAGCAGGGTCCCATCGATACAAAACTTATTCTTCACTTCCATTGTCGTTGTGCCGGGTCCTATTATATAGAGCACATCTTTCCCATGCGCCAGGTAGTCGTCGATAATTCGTTCTGCAATATCGATCTTGGCATCCACAGAACTCGATGTCGCTTTTCCGCTCTGTACTGCCGGACTGACAGGTACAATGGCTTCACCTTGTATCCTGATATTCAGCTCGTTCTTGCGGTAAGCCTCTTCATCAATATCCAGCACCTCTCTTAGAGAAGTTTCGGTAAATGTGGACACGATCCTTCCGCATTCCTTTGGCGTGATGCAAAATACAGGAGAGAATATTTTCACACCGGCCGGGATGCCCAGAACCGGAATTTTTTTGTCAATCACTGAAACAATATCACCTGCAGTGCCGTCACCACCTGAAAACAGCAGGAGGTCGCAACCCAGCTCGAGTATCTTTATCGCAACTTTCTTTGTGTCTTCTGCGCTTGTTTTTTCAGGAGCTTTGTAGATGACCTCGAATTTGAATCGCGTTTTTTTCAGCACGCTTTCGCCCATTTTCCCGGAACAGGTCAGGAAGAACATATCATCTTCCTTTTCAATGCTCTGAAGCGCCTGCTTGGCTCTTATGAGGCTTACAGGTTCCCCGCCAAGCCTAGCAGCAAGTTCTGCCAGGTTATCAGTGCCTTTGAGCCCTACTTTGCCCCCCATTCCCGCTACAGGATTTATGATGAAGCCGATCTTCATACTTTGTAATTAATTTCCATCTTGTTGCTTGTTTTCATGGTCGGATGTAGTTACTATATCCGGGTTCCATCGCAGTATCATCTTTCTCGCAGCAAAAACATCATCAAGCCTTCCTACGACCGTGCTGTGCGGAGCGCTCTTTACCATCTCGGCGTCTTTCTGGATCTCCTCATTTAACCTGAGCAATATTTCGCAGTAATTATCAATAGATCCCTTTGATTCTGTTTCGGTGGGCTCGATCATCAAAGCTTCCTTGACGATCAGGGGAAAATATATCGTGGGGGGGTGGACGCCATAGTCCATGAGCCTCTTAGCGATATCAAGCGCGTTGACATCATATTTCTTTTGTCCTGCAGCGCTAAATACAGCCTCATGCTTATGTAAAGTCTCGGGGTTCTTGACCTCGTATACATCTGAAAGCTTTGATACCATGTAATTTGAGTTCAATACTGAAAATTCCGAAATGCGCGTAAGACCGATTGAGCCGAGCCTCAGGATATAACCCAGCGCCCTGACTATTGCCAGGTAGTTCCCATAAAACCCGTGAACTTTGCCAATGCTATCTGGTCTATTATAATCGAGATAATACTTCTCCCCATTAAATTCCACTGCAGGCACAGGTAACAGGTCAGCAAGATGTTTTTTCACGCCCGTGGGACCGCTCCCGGGTCCGCCTCCTCCATGGGGGACAGCGAAGGTCTTGTGCAGATTCAGGCTCATGCAGTCAAATCCCATATCTCCGGGACGCACCTTACCCACTATCCCGTTCAGGTTGGCGCCGTCATAGAACAGCAGCCCTCCTGCGTCATGGACTATCCTTGCTATTTCCGGTATTTCTTTTTCAAAGAGACCGAGCGTATTTGGATTTGTGAGCATCAGAGCTGCTGTTTTCTCAGAGACGGCCTCCTTTACTATGTTATGGTCAATGGTGCCCTGTTCATCAGAGGGTATCTCCACCACATCAAAACCAGACATCGCAGCGCTCTTGGGATTTGTGCCGTGCGCAGAATCGGGCACGATGACCTCGTTCCTATTATCGTTCTTTCTTTCAAAATACTTTTTTATTATCGCCATTGCAGTGAACTCGCCCTGCGCCCCTGCAGCAGGCTGAAGCGAGAAATCATCCATGCCGCAGATGTTCATCAAATGCCTCTTCAGCATGTAGATTATCTTCAGTGAACCCTGGATGGTGGTTTCGTCCTGATATGGATGCACCATGTTATGAGGAAGAGCTGACAGGTATTCTGTGAACCTGGGATTGTACTTCATCGTGCAGGAGCCTAAGGGATACATGCCTGTGTCTATGCCGAAATTGAGCTTTGAGAGAGCAGTGTAATGACGGATCACTTCAGGTTCAGAAAGTTCAGGAATATCGAGTGAGGCGCGAACGAGACCATCGGGAAGGTCTGTGCATTTCTTGAAAGTATTCTTCTTTGATTTCTCGAAAATGAGGCAAAAGTCGAAGTTATCTGAGCGATAGGGGATTTGTGTTCCTGTTTGCTCGATTCTTTCTTTCATGGTACCATCAGCTCCGGATTTTAATTGTTTCTGATAGATTGATATAAACGGGTTGAAGGAAATAGTTTTTGCACTGGAGATGGATAAGGGTTGATTAGAAAAAAATCCTGGTCACCGACCTCGGGCTGAAAAAGCGCCGAGGCATCCGGAGGATTCTCAGGGATTGGTATTTCCCACACCGCCTGTGCTTATGATGAGGATTGCTCTTGTTTTAGTGGGCATTATGATGCTCAAAACCATGCCTCAAATTTCTTTCCCTGTGACACCATCTATTCTTAATTTCCTATTTTCCAGGGCTACAAACCAGATAGGGTAATAAAAAACTTCAAACTTTGTTATATCGGCTTCCTCATCGATACCTTTTATTATTTTTCTAAGTGTTTCCTCTGTAAGCACTTGTGTATTCGCCTTTCCGGAAATTTGCTGTATTTCAGGGCAGCTAAAAGATTGTTTTATATCCGGGATTTCAAAGTTAATAAGAAAAGAATATAATTTTAAGTTCCCTTCTTTTGAAAACGTTATCATCTTCCTGTCCTGAAGGTGACGGATGCTATTTCGTATTGTAGTCTCAGATAGTTTGGTCTTAAGTTCAAGGTGCCCGATAGTAATCTTATTATTCCTGAAAATTTCCAATAAAATCCTGATTTCGTTTTCATTTAAGCCAATTAATTTGGAAATACCTATTGAGTATTTTAATCCATTTTTAATATCCACAAATTCGCCGCTTACTGAATCCACAATAAATGAATGCGATGAAAGACTCTTCATGACAAATCCCTCGGGAGAGTTTATTTCAATCCATACAAACGGATGATGGATAAGCTCGATAGATTTTACATGCTCCTTTTCCCCGAACAGCCAGTATTTCTTTTTCCTTTTTTCTTCAACAATAGCTACTATCTGCTCTTTTAAAATTTTTGCACCGACCCCGTTTAATTCTAATCCGTCGATTTTTTCAGCTACTGTTACATTTTCCCTCTCTTCTAATCCTCCTGCGCTCTCACCAAAACCAAGACTTGTTTTTAACTCGGTAATTTTACCTGTTGCTTTTTGAATCAATTTTGGAGTAAGTCCTTTGTGCTGCGTGATTCTTCTGGCAGCTTGCATCCTGGTTTTTTCTTTCACAGTATTTCCCATGACAAAAAATTCACCGGCATTCAATTTAGGCAATACCTCCAATTCTTTCCTGTCTGCAAAAAACAAATCAACTGCTTTCAAATCATTTTCTGTTGTTAATTTCCCGATAAACTGGTTTCCGCACTGGGAGAGGACATTCTTATTTACAAGCGAAGGTCTCTGTGTCGCAACAAGCAGACCTAACCCCCTTTTCCTGCCTCGTTTTGAAATTTCCTCGATTTCCTTTAAGGAGTCCTTGCTTTGCGGAACAAAATTGTCAGCTTCTTCAATGATTAACAAATATGGTTGCCTTACCTGATTTTCTATTTCAAATAATTGACCTGCAAAATCAGAAACAACCTTTCTTTGATCCGGGGCATCTGATACATCCAGAATCAAGGAAACGTTGTTTTCTATTGATTTTGTTATGAGGTCATAGAAATCAATTTCGATATTAACATCAGCTTCTTCCCCGCCAACCCAGAGCATTTGAAATTTCTCCTTCAAAGAGAAATACTCCCCCTCAGTATCAACTATACAAAAGGCGACATTCTTTTGCAGCAATTGCTCGCAGAGCACTGCTATCAAATAGCTTTTGCCGCTACCGCTTTGACCTATTACACAGGTTCTTCCCGTAACCAATTCCTGGGCGTCGATAACTACATCTTTTTCACCTGATTTTCCAGTAAGAAGCTGTATTTTATAATCCATGGTGAATTGTTAATAGAGTTAGTTATCTTTAATGCTCACTTAAGATTTGAATTGATGTAAGCTTTGACATTAAATTTCGATTTTGCGCCGCCATAACTCATGTAACGGATCTTCCCAAAAACACTGCGTTCTTTCCATGCCCTGTCATGGAGGCCACCGATGCTCCACGATACTCCTGTATACCCATTAGGATCCCTTCCATCCAGTTCATACTTGTCATTGAGATATAGAGCGATTTGATGAGCCTTTTCAGGAGATTCAGTCCATTCCAGGATTTTTTTTGCCCAGTACATCCTCATATACCCATGCATTTTTCCCGATTTAACCAGTTCCAGTTGTGCTGCGTTCCAGAGGTCGTCATGCGTCTTGCCGCGTTCAAATTCTTCAAGGGAATAGAGATAATCCCTTGAATCATTACTGTGATCGTTAAGAGTTTTTTCTGCCCATGCAGGAAAACCACGAACATTGTCATAATTTATGTTATAATAACAAAAATTATCCGCGAGTTCTTTTCGTACCAAGAGCTCTTCTATAAAAGCTTCCTTGGATATTCTATTTTCAGTAAATTTCAAGACTTCAAGTGCGATCCTCTGGGAGGATATTTGCCCAAAATGAAGATAGGGAGAAAGATTGGACTGACCGTCCAGTGTCGGATCATTTCTTCTGTTGTTATAAAAATGAAGCTTATCTCTTAAGAAATCCTGAAGCATCACTTGGGCAGATTTTTCTCCGGGACTTATCCAATCCACTTCTTTGACAGATGTGTCCACCTTCAGGCTATTCAATGCCTTTTTCCAATCAGATCTGGTTTCTTCTTTCCATTGGAAAGGATGTTTTTTGACCTCCGGGATCTCCTCTAAGAACTCTGGTAATATCCTGTGGATCTTTGGTCGAAAGGTATATGCTCCATATTCTTGTTTAGAAGAAGCAATCCAACAGGGTACAATGTTATGTGCATCGACCTCATAGATCGTCATTCTTACCATGCCAATTATATTCGCTATCCACTTTCTTTTTACAGATAATGGGTCAAAATCAGTAATAAGTGCACCTGCATGATGCTCCATCAAGAATCTTGGTATTTCATCTTCTGGAAAACCGATGAGAAGATAAAAAGGAATATTTTTTTCCCTGAGGTACCGTTCCACTTCCTGTAATCCCTTGATCATGAAAACGTATTGCCTCAAAGTAGCTCCAGGGAATTCCGGAACAAGACAAAAAACGACTACCACGCTTTTTCTGGCCCGTAATGCTATTGCCTGGGCATATAAAAGTGACCAATTGTCTTTTACACGCTGATCGCGGCTCATCCAGTAAACCACTGGACCATAATCAGGTTCGCCTTTTTTCAATATCCTGAATCTTTTTTCATTTATCATTTGTTATATTCCATTTCCCCATTAAATTCTAATATGATTAAAGCAATAAATAAATTATGTCAATTTTCAATAAAAAATGTATGAGAAACTTGATTTAAAGTGAGTGGAAATATGATTTTGGTAACAGGGGGAACTGGATTTGTTGGAGGTCATCTTGTAGACAGGCTGGTGCATGAAAAGATTCAATCGCGTTGTCTTGTCAGGAAAGATTCCAACATTGAAAAATTAAAAAAGGAAAAAGCTCTCATTGATGTGGCGTTTGGAGATCTAACCGATGAAGAATCATTGAAAAAGGCACTCGAGGGGGTGGAAACTGTGGTTCATCTCATTGGCATTATCGTAGAAAAAAAGGGAGCGACATTCGAAATCATTCATACACAGGGAACCAGAAAACTCGTGAACGCATGTAAAATGGCGGGTGTTCGACGTTTTATCTATATAAGCGCCCTCGGTGCAAGGGAAAAAGCCAGGAGCAGGTATCATATAACAAAATGGGAAGCTGAGCAAGCAGTTATACAAAGCGGAATGGAATATGTGATTTTCAGGCCTTCTATAATGATCGGCAAAGGTGGAGAGTTCATTACCATGCTTTCCAAGATTGTGAAGGAGGCGCCAGTGGTGCCTGTCATTGATGGAAAAAGCAAAGTTCAGCCAATCTATGTTGAGAACACCATCGACTGCATCATTAAATCAGTGACCGAACCAAGAATAAATAATAGAATATTTGAGATAGGAGGGCCTGATCAGATAACTTACACGAAGCTTTTCCTCACGCTTATGGATGTTCTGGCGATTAAGAAACGCGTTATTGAAATACCACTATTATTTATGTATCCGGCGGCATACATCCTCGAAAGATTATTGGAAAAGCCTCCGATAACTATCCAGCAATTGATCATGCTGCAGGAAGATAATATCTGTGATATTAAGGAGATGCAGGAGGTTTTTGGTATTGAACTCGTACCTTTAGAGGAAGCTTTGAAGTCATTTTTACTCCATGGAGGTGGAAAAAATCTATGAATGAGATCGAATATTCAGATAGAGATTTAAAAGGGTACCTTGAAGCAAGAATATTTACCAGAGCAGTTGGTGATGAAATATTAATCAATATCAAAGTTGGCATGACTGAAAAAGATGTGGAGAAAGTCGCATCTGACATTTTCAAGAAACATGGTGTCAAGAATCACTGGCACATGCCTATCGTCGGTGTGGGTGAAGGAAGTACGAAACTAAGAAGTATGTATGCTCTGGCATCCAGCTATTTCACAAAACATACGCGTATTCTCATGGAGAATGATAAAGTCTTGATAGATATAGCACCTGTGTACAACGGCTATCCAGGAGATTATACAATAAATCAGGTAATCGGCAGCAATCCTGAACAGGAGGCCTTAAATACATATGCACATGACATTTCAACCAAGATTGCAGGGCTCGTAAAAGAGGGAATGGTTGTGGCTGATGTTTTTCACATGGCACAAGAACTCATAGGTGAAAAACCTGAATATACCATCGCATATCCTCCTTTTATTTCCATGGGGCATCGTTTATGCAAGGTACCTCCGCTATGGCAGAAGTTCCCTGAAGCTGGACTTAATTATTTACTCTTTGGAAGAAGAGGATCGTTTATCACATCGAGCAATAAGAACCCGATGAATGGACTCTGGATAATTGAACCATATCTGATGCATAAAGAGAGGGCGGCTAAATTCGAGTTGCTGGTGTTTTTTGGAAAAAAGACTGTGATTCTTGATTCCGGTTAATGCCATATGACCTTGAAAACAGGATAGGAGTATGAATATATCCCCTATGAGGTATAAACGTAACTTCAATTTCCCATAACCCGTACAAATATTATGAAAAAATAAAATGAAAGCATTCTACCTACCCAGATAAATCAACGGCTTCCATTAGAGAAATAAATATAAGATACAACCAGGAAGATAATATATCATGAACTCGGAGAAATGCGACAGAGGAGAAACAGGTTTTTTCAGGACTCAATTATTCTCAACTCATATCCACTCAGGCGCCAGGATGATGGAATTTCATGGATGGGAGATGCCTGTTGAATATTCCGGCATCATCGATGAGCACAAAACCGTCAGGCGATCTGCCGGGCTTTTCGACGTATCCCACATGAATAAATTGAAGGTCAAAGGTGCTAAAGCTCTCGATTTCCTCCAAAACCTCTCCACAAATGACGTATCAAAACTCAGACTCAACAGCATGAAATACTCGGTCGTATGCAGAGATGACGGCACCATTGTTGATGATATCGTTATTATCAGGAGAGAAGACCATTATTTCCTCGTAACGAATACCTCCGGAAAAGAAAGTCTCATGAAATGGCTGGAAAACCATACGCCTGAAGGGGTAAAAATCGAGGATGTCACCTGCGAAACTGCTTCACTTGCCCTCCAGGGTCCTGAATCAAAAAAGATACTTTCCGCAATATCCGATAACCTTGATGAGATAAAATTCTGGAGCGGTGCTGATAGAAAGATCGCTGGTATTGACACCTATATCACCCGCTCGGGTTACACAGGCGAGGATGGTTTCGAGATATATTCACGCTCGGAAGATTCAAAGCATCTCTGGCAGTCGATCATGGATGCCGGAGGCACAGATATCAAACCCATAGGCCTTGGCGCCCGCGACACACTGCGGCTTGAAATGGGTTACATACTTTCAGGCCTGGACATAACGGACGAGAACAATCCGCTTGAAGCAGGACTTGAATGGGCTGTGAAATGGGGAAAAGACTTCATTGGAAAGGAAGCGCTGCGCAAGATTAAGGATAAAGGTGTGGAAAAGAAACTTGCTGGCATGAAACTTGAACGCGGGATACCAAGGAACGGATATGACATAGTCGATAGCAGCGGGGAAAAAATCGGCACTGTGACAAGCGGAACGAGCTCACCCATTCTCGGTGTCGGCATCGGGCTCGGATATGTGAGACCCGACTACGCGTTTCTGGATACCAGGATTGGAATAGTTATAAGGAATAAGACTTATAATGGAATAGTTGTAAGATTACCTTTTCTGGAGGGATGAAAATGAATAAATCCAAAATGGAGGTAAGGGAAGGGCTGTGGTACACAGAAGAGCATGAATGGGCACGAATTGAGGGCGACATTGCTGCGGTCGGGATTACTGACTATGCCCAGAAAGAGTTAAAGGACGTGGTTTTCGTTGAACTCCCGGACGTTGGTGACAGACTCACTTTTCATAAGGATTTTGGCTATGTCGAATCAACAAAAGCTGTAAATGCCGTCCTTTCACCTGTCAGCGGTGAGGTCATCGAAGTGAACAGCAAACTTGAAGAAGAACCGGAACTTATCAATTCAGACCCCTATGGTGAGGGCTGGATGGTCAAAGTCAGGATGAAAAATAAAGATGAACTTGAACAATTGCTCAATGCCAGGGAATATTCGGAACTCATGGATAAACTGGTTAAATAAATGAGGTAACAAAAATGCCCTATATCCCGCATACGCAAACCGAGATAAAGCAGATGCTGGAACAGATAGGTGTGACATCAATTGACGAACTTTTTGCTGATATTCCCCCAAAGTTAAGGTTCCACGAAAAAGAATCCTTTGCCGGGAGATCCGAAAATGAAGTAGTGCGAGAGATGAGTTCAATTATCGGACAGAACAAAACATACCCCCTGTTCCTGGGGGCTGGTTGTTATAACCACTATGTTCCCGCTGTTGTGAGAGCAATAATCACAAAAGGCGAGTTCTTCACTTCATATACCCAGTACCAGCCCGAGTTAAGCCAGGGCTTCCTTCGTGCGCTTTTTGAGTACCAGACTTTTATCTGCCAGCTCACGGGCATGGATGTATCCAATATTTCGATGTACGATTGGGCCAGTTCCCTGGGCGAGGCAGCGCTGATGGCGGCGCGTATTAAAAAAGACAGGCGTGATATAATTATCCCCAAGACAACTCATCCTGCAAGGGTGGAGGTTTTAAAGACCTATATAAAAGGTGCAAGAATGAAGGTCATTGAAATAGGATACGACATCCATACCGGTCAGATCGATGTTGAAAAGCTAAAGGGTACCGTAAATGCGAATACGTGCATGGTGTACATGGAAAGTCCCAACTTTTTCGGGGTGATAGATGAAACAGCGCCAGAAGTGTCAAAGATCGCTCACGAAGCCGGGAGCATTTTCGTGTTCGGTACCGACATGCTCTCGCTGAGCGTGCTTAGACCCCCCGCTGAGTTCGGTGCAGATATCGTGATAGGCGATGCCCAGTCTTTGGGCAACCCGGTCAGCTTCGGAGGGTCACAGCTCGGGGTGATAGCATGCAAGAAAGAATATGTACGCGATATGCCGGGACGGCTCGTTGGCGAGACGCATGACGCCCAGGGCAGACAGGGTTTTGTCCTGACGCTGCAGACCAGAGAACAGCATATAAGGAGGAAGAAAGCCACTTCCAATATCACTACCAATCATGCACTTAACGCCCTTGCATCGGCTGTCTATATCGCATGGATGGGCGCAGGAGGGCTTTCTGAACTCGGAGCATACCTCGTAAAAAAGCCTCAAGAAGTTGCAGGAACGATCAATGCTATTAAAGGATTTCGTGCGCCGATTTTTAATTCACACCATTTCAGAGAGTTCGTCGCTGTATCTGATGATGAGCCTCATATGATAAATAAGAAGCTTCTGAAAGAGGGGATAACAGGCGGTTTTTCTCTCAAAAAATGGTTTCCCGGACTTGGAAATGCTGTGCTTTATTGTGTGACCGAATGCTGCAGTGATGAAGATGTTGATAGATTGATTAACGTGCTTGAAAGTTAGCTCTGAGCAGGGATCAAATCCATTCTCTTTATAAAATTTTGAGATAGTTCTCATTCCAGTCATAATTCCGGCCCGATATGACCTCTGGCAGTCTGGCAGATTACAGTTTTTAAACCTGTTCCAGAAAGATTTTTCCATACATTGACCATTTCTTCATATTCAGGTCTCTGTATGTATGATCTTCGAAACGCTGGCCTGTAATCCAGTACGCAGACCTGCACATTCTCGTCGATCGTTTTTATTTTATCCCCCATTTTCCCGATCTCTTCACGTGATATGAGATCTTTGTTGTAAGGAATTCCAACACCAAGAAACACTTTTTCAGAATAATGATCCACTATATATTTTACCGCATTCCATGCAGTTTCTAAATATTTTCTGGCAATCTCCTGGTTATTTACACCTGTTATGTGCGAAAATGTATTAAGTTCGAGGCTTTTTATATCTATGCCGATATCAGTCATCCCAGCTTCAACCAGTTCATCCAGATAATCAGGTGTCAGTATCGAACCATTTGTATCCACATGAAAACGTGCCTTTTCATCAGTGTTTTTCTTTTTCAATTCCCTGAGATATTCAATCAACCATTTCCGGTTCAGTGTGCACTCTCCACCTGAAATCGCCATTCTATCTACTCTATAGTTTCTTCTTGAATCGCTCATGAGTAAAGCCGCCTCTCTCGGAGTCAGGGCGATCTCTCTCCCATTATATGTTGATGTCCAGTTCTGGCACTGAGCGCACTGGAAGTTACATCCACAGGTAAAACAGGCCGTTTCTATGAAACCAGATAATTTTTTCAAACGCCACGGAGTCCCAACACCACCAACAGCATGTCCCATCCAGCCGTGAACAGGTCTTTTTGGAGTAACTTCTGTTTTTGTGTCAATATTCATTCCTTCTTTTACCGCTGTAACGCAGCATGGTCTCAGTTCACCATTCACGAGAACAGCGCAGCTCCAGCATCCTCCGGTCCTGCAGGGTGAGAATAGATTTCCATCATCTGGAAATTCACATGGTTCATAGCCGCACATTTCAAGCGCTTTTTTGACAGTAACTCTCTTCGGAATTGAAATAATTGCTCCATCTACCGTAATAGATATGCTCTTTCCATTCTGAATTTCAATCATCTGAATAGCTTCATAAGGACAGGCAAGACTGCACGCCCCACATCCCGTGCATTCTTCGTAATATCCAACATACTTGCTTGAGCATGCTACCTCATCGCAAAATCCGCATTGTCTGCATTCTTCCAGATTTCTTTCAGCAATATACAGCATCCTGATCATTCCTCTTTAGAATTTCCAGGCAAGAGTTACACCATCACGAATTGGGAGCATTACTACTTCCACACGTTTATCATTATATACATGGTTGTTGAATTCATCAATTGCTCTTTCTGTTTCATCTTCCGGGTTAAGAACTGATCCACTCCAGAGCACATTATCAATCACTAATAAACCACCACGTCGGATTCTAGGTAAGCACAATTCCCAATAATTGATATAATTCACTTTGTCAGCGTCAATAAAAACCAAGTCGAAGAAACCTTCAATAGTCTTGAGTGTTTCAAGAGCCGGACCCAGTTTGAATTCAATCTTCTTTCCGTGAGGACTTCGGCCACAGTATTTTTTTGCAATTTGCGTAGTCTCCGGGTCAATATCGCAGGTAATCAGTTTCCCATCATCCGGTAATCCTTCTGCCATGATAAGCGAACTGTACCCCGTAAATGTTCCTAATTCAAGGATTCTTTTTGCTCGAAGTAATCTCACCAGAATCCGCAGAAATGCCCCCTCAAGATGTCCTACTTCCATTTCTGGAAAAGCTGTATGTGCAAAAGTCTCAACGACAAGTTCATGAAGAAGCGGTGACTCCGGATTTGTGTGTTCCTGGCAATATTGCTCGATTTTTTTTGGCACAATTCTCTTCATACTTAATAATATGATCAAAGGTAACTAAATATTAGTTCTTTGGCCCCTTCAGACTGTTCTGGATAGTGACTGCTGTCACAGAACGGATTATTGAGGGACTTACCACATCGACATAAGGTGACGCGATTTCTTTTCTCATATATTTTACCATCGGCGGATTGAATTGGGATATCCCCTCTCACCCAGATAGGACCATTCACCCCCATAAAAGGGTCTGAAACCAATGCGATTGAACGACCAAATTCAGGCTCAATACTCTTCCCTGTTTTCTTTTCCCGGAGTAAAAGACGTCCTGAAGGACAATCGAATGAATTCCTGATGACATTTTTTTTTATTTCCGGATTGTCGGATTTGGGAACCTGTTCCCATATTTCTCCTGACCGATGACAGAAGCGGGCAGATGCGCAGAGTTTTTCAACATCTTTCAATATCAATTCCGGACCATTTATCTCTTTAGCCTGACATTGATCAAGATCCGCTGTCTCTGTTCCATTGAAATTTATATCGGCATGGGTCCCATCGCAGAAGGGTTTGTTCTTTGATTGGCCACAACGGCACAATGCGCATTTTTCCATGACCGGATATTCCTTTCCCAATATCCAATTAATTGGAATGCCTTTGCTGTCGCAATTTATTACATATTCGGTTATTGGAATTTTCCCGGAAACTATGTAAGGCCTATCTTTACAAACCTTAATAATGCACTCATTTGAAATTGCCGTAGTAAACACCAGGTCGTTAATTCAATTAGAACCTTTTACATTTTGTACATAAACGAGAGGTGTAATGGACCCGGCGGGACGTGTACAGGTCTCGCAAGAATCCTATCTTTTTGGTTTTTATTTTTTCTAAACTATGTTCTATTTTGATTTCTTTAATCTTAATCGTAACGTATAAATATTTATACATAATATTATACGTACGTAACATGACAAAAACAAAGCTGCAAAAAACTTCTGATAGACAGTATCCCTATATTTATTTTGATAAACTCCTGATTGAAATAGGCTTTAGATGGAAGAAGGGAGAGCCTTTGGACATTGATTATGATTTGGAGAACAAGCGCATCGTAGTCACTCAAAACAATGAAAGGAAGGAATTATGATCGCTACAAAATCTGAACTTGAAAAACTCCGTAATGACCCGCTCGTTCAGATGTATGCCAATGCACCTGAGGAGATATATCAACTTGCAAAGAATACAAACCCGATGCTGAGGACGGCAATCGAGTGGGCAAAAGCAATCGTGTCTTCAAATGAAGTACAATGAGCAATTTTCATTGATTGCCCAAGAAGGAGTTCTCTTCTTTCAAGGTCGGAGCTGGATAATGTGGATTACGACTCCGATTTCTCTTGAATATTACGAGTCGCAAGGAATCTTGATGGTGATGTGAGATATGCCTGAAAAAGAGAAAAATCAAGACAAGAACCTTTTCAAAATTACCAGCAGTACTCCTACTCCTACTAATTTTATTTCAAATCCCTGCAAGTTCAGGGGAAAAACCATCGAGATCCTCGGCGTTCTTTCCAATAGCGGTGGAATGACAACAAAGGAGATTTCTGACCAAACAGGGATACCAGTTCGTAAGGTTTGGACTTATTGTAATAACGGTGAGATAAGAGGTCTTTTTGAAAGAAAAGAAAGATGGGGATGGAAGGTTAAGCCGTTTGGTTTTTTTGTATTATATATTAATAATAATAATGTCCAAACGAAGTACAAACAAAGTACAAACGAAGTACAATCGAAGTACAATCGAACTTTAGACAGTCCCAAAAAATCGCATCAACTGGACCTATCAATTTTTACATCTCGATCAGACATTGCAGATCCCGAGCGAGTAGTAGTAGGGGTACTGGTGGAGCACTATGAGAGGACAGGAGAGAAGTATCGCTATTTTCGCGATTTATATCATTTCTGTGATGAAACAGAGGTAAGTGCAGTAGATGCTCCGACCGCTATAGCCCGATTAAAAGAAGAGGGGTGCATCTATACAAGAAAGGACGAATTCGGATGGAAGATCGGTCTGAAAGTTGGTTTTGTTGAGAGATTAAAATTCTGTTAGTTACAGGAAATAAGAAAAACCATTTAATAAAACTACGTACGTATCATATAACATAAA
The DNA here is from genome assembly GCA_026552955.1 of Candidatus Methanoperedens sp. Classification (GTDB taxonomy): domain Archaea; phylum Halobacteriota; class Methanosarcinia; order Methanosarcinales; family Methanoperedenaceae; genus Methanoperedens. Next base: position 79,790 of record JAPMTS010000011.1, read on the forward strand.
AGTGTTTATAGATTAAAAACATATCATAATAAGTACGTATTATATTACAAAAGATGACAAAAATGAAAGAGCAATTGAAGAATGACTTTGAAAATGTCCTAAAAACCGAATTGGACTTCCAGAACTGGATTCCATGGTTCAAAAGAGACAAATTGAGTAAATATAGAACTATCTCATACAATGCTTTTTATCCTTTAGCAGGCTGTGCCGCGCATCTTAGAGCGTCCATAACCAAAATAGCACAGCTACAGCATTCCTGCAGAAATCAGCTCGGGAGGGATTGTATCAATCTCTCCCCTGCCTCCTATATTCATGGAGAAATGATATGAAGCCTTACAAAGTTGCTGTTGATTCAAAAGAAATGGAATCAGGTGTGGCCAAAGCACTTGAAAAACAGGGTGCTGAAATTGAGATCACAACACTTGAAGCGGGCTACTACGTAGTGAACAACAGGATAGCTTTCAAGCGCTTGACTCTTGATGATTTCCTGATGTCTATTTTCGAGGACAGGAAACTATACACCAGATTAGGAAACCTGACAACCAGCTATGAGCGAACCATACTGATCATTGAAGGAGAAGATCATTTCTTCCCAGGTCGAACGATCGATCCTTCATTCGTTCAGTTTTTCGTAAAGACAATAGCTGTTTCTTTTGGAGTTTCAACGCTTTTCACTTTGGATGAAGCGCAGACATCTGAGGTAATATCGAGTATAGCCAGACTTGAGCATTTGAACAAACCTGAACCCAGCAGAATTCAGGAGATACACTAAAATGGTGATATTTTGGGAATAGAACAGCTGAACGAGGCTATTAAGCTCACCAGAAAAGGCTGGGTGATCCATCCACTCGCATGCCCAAAGGATACCGGAAATAGTCCCGGGAAAAGACCTCTATTAAATAGCTGGCAGAAACGTAAGAAGGCTACAGCGACCGAGTTAAGAGAATGGTTTGAAAAAACCGATAATAACGTAGGACTTGTCCTCGGCAAAGAAAGCGGGATAATTGTAGTTGATCTAGACAAACTTGACTGGATCGATGTCATTTTTCCTCCTGAGCAGAAAATCCTTGAAAGGACGCTGAGGGCTGGAAGAATAGCGGGTAGAGGTCATGTTTATTTCAAGTTTACGGATAAGATCGGGAACTGGAAATTCCATGAGTTCGGGATAGAGATCCTGGGCGAAGGAAATCAAGTAGTTGTTCCTCCTTCAGCCCACAGGGAAGGGCAACAGTATCAATGGCAGCTGCCAGAAGGAGCAGACCTGGAATCATTCGAACTTCCAGAATTGCCAGAGAACGTCATTGAGACTATCAGGCTGCTAAAGAAGCTTGATGATAAGATCAAAGGCTGCCGCAAATGCTTCAAGTGGATCATAAACCAGTCACGTGATGCGATGCATGGTAAAGAAGGGCGCCGGTTAATGCTCGCAACGGCAACAGAGTTGAAAGCCCAGAAAGTGACTCTTGAGGAATTCAGATTGTACGCAAAGAAGGTGTATGGAGATGAGTACGATCCCAGGCGCACAGCAGATGAGTGGAAAAATGTTGATGAAAAGAAAACCTGGAAATGCGATACTATCCGTCAGAATTTCCCAGAAGTAATGGAGTTGTGCAAGACCTGTTTTAAAAAAAGCTCCGATACGGATCATACGGACATCGAAACAACGAAAAAGGCTATCGAGATAATGACAAAAGGTGATCCTATCGGATATATATTGGACGCCTGGAATAAATTACATTCGGGGGACAGGCCTTTTGGTTATGTCTTATTATGCAGTTCTGTATGCAGCAGTATTGTTGCAAGCGATGGTCTTGCCATAAACTTTAATGGAGACAGCGATGGGGGGAAATCACATGCCTGCAGGTCAATGCTGCATCTTATTCCACAAAAATGGTGGACCTGGAGAAGCCTTGGCGATATATCCATCTTCTATTCTAATATTGTTGGGCCGGATACGTTATTATTTTCGGACGATGTGCAAATGTCAAATGACATGTTGATGATATTCAAAAACAGTATTCGTGATTTCCAAGAACAGATCGAGCAAGAAACGGATAACACGCTGCTTAAAGGTGAAGTTTTAAAAGTTCCCCCCAGACTGACCTGGTGGCTCACAGCAGTTGCTAATATAGGTAATGACGAAGTTGAAAGACGTTGCCTGAATATCGGGATTGAGGCAAATGAGCACAGATTAAAGACAATTTCAGATCGATTGCAGAAGAGAAGACAAAGGGGTGAGGAAAAGTATCCTGAAGATTATCCCGAAGTGAAGATATGCAGAGCGATATTCGGAGAGCTTAAATCCAAAAAAGAAAAGGTTATTTTCAATTTTAACCTCAGATTCAAAGAGGGTCTTGGCACCAATAGGCAGAACATGATTTTTGAGCTGCTTCTGGCAACTGCGCTCATAAACAAGTACCAGAGGCAGAGAGATTATGACGGGGCTATAATTGCTTCAAAAGAGGATTTTAAGACAGTTATTGACAACTTTGCTGTTGTCAGCGGTAACCAAGTCAGCAAGATGCATAATGTGATCGCGGAGATAATTGAATGACTCAGGATTTTTTTGATTTTAAGAATGGAAATTTTTAAATATGGATATGGGATAGTATGGATTGTTAAAACCAAAAGTTAACATTCATAGTTAACAAGAGATTGTAACCATGGCAAGAAAAATGGCAACTTCAAAAAAGGTTTCGGATGATAAGTTAAAAGAACTTCTCTTGAATGAAGAAGATAAGATTAAAAAGATCTTGATTTTTATGAAATGTACCATTCAAGAAACAAATTTGCCCTGGGTTTCATGGAGATTGCTTGAAGCCAATGCAGTTAAAATACTGGGAAATTCACGGCGTCCTGGGGCTGATCTATGGGCGATTATGCAGCCTCTTACCTATACCTTGGGAGAAAAAGAGGAGGAAGTAGAAAATCCAGAATTTTACGAATACAAAATTGGCAATGCCTGGGTTTATATTCCTGCTCAAATGATTTCATTTTATTGTGAGAAAGATATTTGACCTGATTTTTGATATCTGAAGTTAACATTGTCTTTTGATTTTGATATTTGATACTAGTTTTTCAGATTTTAAAAGGTAATTCTGAATAATAGTTATTCAAATGTTTCTTATATTTTATTTTATTTGATCCTCAAAGTTAGGCTTTAATTCCAATTTTAAATTTCTAAAATTATATTATCGAAAATATTATATATCAATGCAGACAATTAGCGATTGGAGGTATGGAAACGAGGTTGAAAGGCCTTTTATTTCAATCCAGGATAGTAAAAAAATGATTAAAAAATTCTACACAAATGGCATAATGAAATCAATGGGATTTGAGTTCAATTGGGAGACTAAATGAAAGGAAAGTGTCCAGGTATTCGCAGCTTTCTATGTCTGGCCGTAATATTCGATCTGGATTATCTCATAGATCACGGGATATTTGCAGATGATATACAGGCAATCCAATTCGCAATAACACAGATCGCCATGGTGGAGCGTACAAAGGAGATAAAGAAGCTTAGAGCACTCAGGAACTGGCAGGAAGATAATGCCTGATCTTGGCAGGATATATTGTCAATAGCCAGGCCCTGGAATTGATAAGGGTTCGCCTTTCGTGTTTTGCCGGGTACAAATGGCAAATCCGAACGAACCTTTGTCATGCCACTTTTTAGACCTTTCTTCGTGTAGCAGTAAGGCACTGCTACCGGTTCTTGTTCAAGGATGCTAAAGTAAGACTTAATACCGTCTCAAAGCCACCATCAGTTCTTCCATTACCTTTTGTTTGAAGTGCGATTAGTCATTGCAAAAAAGATGTTTTAGGCCACAGTATTATTGCCCTACTTTGACAGTTAAAAAATCCCCTTCATCGGGAATGTCTACTATTTTGGCGGGATAACCTATCTGACAGTTACAAAAAATTAACCTATTTACTTAACTTTTTGCTATATTATTCCTTGATTTTGATGCAAAATCAGCTTATTTATTGGATCAAAATTAGCATAAATATACATTTTACATCTCGGACAAATGACCTATGGTATAAATCCAACTTAGTTGAATTTGCCAAAGGTGATGAACTTGTATTCCGAAGAATTTGATAGAATAGAGAAGAAGACCCCCGAACAAATGTTAAAAGTGCAATTGGAGAATGAATTCGGCTTTTCGCCCATTGTTGCCAGAGCATTATTGAATAAGATTGATTCTTACAATTCATCCAACAAAACCACGAACTTGTCTGTAGGCACAATATTCTATTGGGCAGCATCTTCAAGAGAACCAGCCGGTAAAGCAATCGAAGAAATGGATCTTAAACAAGTCAAGCTGACCCTGAATACAAGTACCGATATCTCAATTCTCAGAGTAAACGGAATGCAGGCATTACGTGAAGCCAAAATCACACGGATTACAGAGGAGGCACAAGATCAAGATGCATATCTCACTCAAGAAGACATTGCAGTCCTGCTATGTTCAAGTGTAAGAACAATCCGACGTGATATAGAACGGCTGAGAAAACAGAGAATAGACATTCCAACAAGAGGTCAGAAAATGGATATCGGGAAAGGGGTATCTCATAAGACCATTATCGTTGAATTGTACCTTAAGAATTATCAATATACAGATATTCAACGGCAGACAAGGCATTCAACAGAAAGCATAGAGCGTTACATCCAGGATTTCACCAGGGTAGTGATGCTTCTTAATACTGGTCTGAATATCGCAGACATCAGACAGGCAACCGGCATGTCAGAGAAGCTCATTAATGAATATATTGAGCTTTACCAGAAGTATGATTCGGAAAACTATGCAAGACTGAAGGAAATAAAATCAAATGCAGTAGTGGTTAAAAAGGGGGGAATTCGTGTATGAAATCCAATTCACTTTCAGATACTTATGAACCTCAACTTCAGAAAAGTATGAAAACTGTATTATGCTCAAGATTTACTTCCGAATATGGATTCTTGGGCGGTAGAGAGGTTATCGAACTAATCGTCAATGATCTGATCAAGATTGTGAACGAACATCAGTTGCCTCTGAGTAGAGTCAAGAAAGGGCAGATCCTCTGGCAAGCAGTTGCTAAAGATGAAACCAGTTCATATGGAAAATCAATGAGTAATACCAGAACGATTCCAGTTATTCTTACATTGGTCAGCGATGAAGAGATCAATATGCGAATTAACGGTAGCTCAATAACACAGATACGAAAGAATGTTACTGAGCGGATTATGGAAGAAGCTGATGAACAGAGGGGAACTTTAAGCCAGCCTGATATTGCTTTACTTCTTGCAGTATCAAGGGCATCGATTGGGAAATATATTCAGGATATACAGACTGAAAAAGGAATCACTTTGCCATATCGTGGAACTATTCATGATTTGGGCCCCACAGTTACCCATAAGAGAGATATTGTACGATTGAAACTTCAGAAGATGTCCACTCCTGAGATTGCCAGAAGAACTAAACATAGTGAAGAGGCGGTGGATCGATATATCAATGATTATGAACGTGTGACGAGGATTTCAGAGATTTTCAAGCCAGTGGATATTGCTTTTATTACAAATTTAAGTGTATCTCTGGTTAATGAGTATCTTGATTTGAAAAAGGATTTCCAAACAGGAGGATAAGAGTTATGAATTATGTGAACATCTTAAATAATAGTCAAGAGGTCATTTGTCCTTATTTTGGTTTGTTAATTCTGAAATTCACTGTAACTGTCAAATT
>JAPMTS010000036.1 GCA_026552955.1 Candidatus Methanoperedens sp.
CACTCAAGTCATTTGGAAATCTTGAAAGCTTATGTTCGAATTGGGTGAAGGTATTCCTTGCTTAAAAATAGTTAGGAAAAACACTATACTTTCAATGCTTATTTTATAATCGCTTCCTAATACATGGGTAGCGGAAATATTCCAACTAAAAGAACCATCATTAGGAGTGCTTGAAGCGATCACTTCATTTACTAATCCACCTTTGAGAAGTTCAATCTTCACATTTGTTCCAGGATCACCGATAGAACTCCATTTTATTTTTTTGGTAGTTCCACGGAGCCAATTTTCTCCCTTGTTTGGGGTCTTAACTAATATTCTTGGAGATGTAGAATAATTCATAATTACATAATCAACCTTGGGGTAGAATCTGAGATTGTCGGAATCTGCAATCTTGAATGCTATATCTCCAAATAACTTTACATCCGTGTTCTTTGACAAGCTCACTGAGCGGTCGTTCTCAAGCAGGATCTTGTCTTTGTTTGCTTCTATTACCTTGAAAGCATCGAATGTATCTGAAGTATTGATCTCAATTGCGGAATCTGCATCAGTCAGCCATGCATATTTGAACTGTACCATATCTGGGAATATACTATCAACATATACTGTGAACAGCAAAGCGTTAGATTCTCCCATGATGGTCTGTGTCTTGTAATATACGTTTTTCTCTGAGGAGATGCCGTCATCGATCAAAGCTCCCTCTTTCATGAGTGAGAACCGTACCTGGCTTGGTGATGCATTTACATCCACAGCATTGATTGTTAGCTCATAGCCAGAACTAAGCGCCCATGTTTCACCTGTTGTGATGTTCTTCTTGTCATCCTTTCCCATCTCAAAGGCAAGTTTGGTTAACTTATTTGCATTGCCATTGACAGCGATCCATTTCTCGCCTTTCCAGCCAACAACTGGATATGTGTCTTTATAAAATTCTGAAGTATCGATTACGTTCAAGCCCTCTTTTTCATGTACCTTGAACTCAACCATGGCCTTTCCGGTCTGATATATTAGGTTCTTTTCTTCAATTGCCCTTGTGATATTAAGTTCTGAAAGGTCCTGTCCGGTAATGTTCAGATATTCAGTATTCTGGTTATTCTTGATATCATAGAAAAATCCTGCAAATGACTGAGCATCCCACGAAGGATTTACTATATTACCTGTATCCTGAGACATTACAGTACCACGGATCTCAATCTTATTTGTTTGAATCGCTGCACTTACTGGTAATATTGCTAATGTAATTATTAAAAGTATCATCAAGCCAAGATAACCTATGGCCAGAATCATTGCTCTTTTATTGTCATATTCCATCATATATTTATCCTCCTTTTGCATAGGTCTTCGCACCTGCGCATTTTGAACCTCATATTTTACCACACCATTTAATCCTAAGAGGATGTAGACCTATATTTTTCCTGAAAACCACCCTACTTATTATGAATAAATCCATCATGCAATATTTAAATCTTCTGTTTTTTTTTTCATTATTTATATGCTCATCCCCCTCCTCCAGACGCGCAAAAGGATTACCATCACCCTGGGCATTATATAAGATCCTCTGCTCACCTGGTAGCGTTCCCTCAAGCTGTGAGCGCTCAAGATATCCCAGCCTTCGCTTTAAGCTAACGGCATAATTATGTATGATACCTTTCAATTATAATCCATGTCACTGCCCTTTGTCACATTTTCCCGAAATGTATTCATCCCACTCACGAATGTTTGCAGGAACAGGTGCGGATACTGCGGATTCAGGCGCGATATGGGCGAGGCAAAACTTCTCTCACCCAGGGAAGTCAAGGATATACTTCTAAGAGGCGCGCGCGCCGGGTGCTCTGAGGCGCTTTTCACATTTGGTGAGCGTCCAGGGGAAGTTGATGGTTTCAGAAAATGGCTTTTGGAGTATGGCTATGAGGATATTATAGATTATCTCCTGGAGATGTGCAAACTTTCAATAGACTTTGGCCTTTTACCTCACAGCAATCCGGGGATACTTGAAAAGTCGGAATTAGAGAAATTAAAACCATATAATGCCAGCATGGGTCTGATGCTTGAGACCCTTGCGGATATCAAGGGACATGAGGGCTGCACGGGAAAATCCCCGCGATCTCGCATAAAGACAATTGAATATGCAGGAGAACTCAACATCCCCTTCACGACAGGCATCCTAGTAGGAATTGGTGAAACCTGGGAAGAAAGAGTGAGATCCATCCATAAAATAAAAGAACTGCATGAAGAATTCGGACATATCCAGGAAGTCATAATCCAGAATTTCATTCCAAAACCGGGGACCAAAATGGCTTCATGGGATGCTCCGGGAATAAAAGAGATGATGCGAACGGTCAGGATGGCAAGGGATCTCCTTCCAGCGGATATAACTATCCAGGTACCACCCAACCTTATTTCCCCCCGACAATTAGTAAAATGCGGTGCCAGTGACCTTGGGGGCATTTCCCCTGAGACTATTGATCATATTAATCCCGAAGCGCCATGGCCGAATTATATTGAATTACAGGCAATGGTGGATATTCCCCTTCGCGAAAGGCTGCCCATATATCCAGGATATATTCAAAAAGGATGGTACAGCCGGGGGATCGGGGATCTATTGGGTATACTTTCTGACACAGAAGGATTTAGGAAACCTTATAAACTGGAATATCATTAAAACTGCAAATTCTGGTGGTAATATTCAGAAATTGCAGGCCAAACAGGAATTGCGAAATATTCACGAAGATTGCACAAGACGCGTCGTAGCGGGAAAATCTACGGTGGATGACGCACTTATGCTCTTGAATTATCCATTTTATCTATTCTCTCTCGCTGACACCCTTCGAAAAAAAGCATCGGGAGACCGTGTGACCTATGTCATTAACAGGAACATAAATTTTACCAATAAATGCATCGGGACATGCAAATTCTGTGCTTTCAAGAAACAGGATGGATATATCATGTCAATACCTGAAATTCTTGAAAAGACAAGGACTGCCGTCAGGATCAATGCCACTGAGGTTTGTATCCAGGGAGGTCTTCTTGCCAACTGGGGCGTATTTGATTACTGCAGTATTCTTGAGAATATTAAGAGTGAATTTCCCAGCATTCATATTCATGCTTTTTCTCCCATGGAAGTTTATCATGCTTCGCAAAACAGCACTATGAGTTATAAAGAAACACTCTCTAACCTGAAAAGGTCGGGTCTTGGCTCCATGCCGGGCACTGCCGCTGAAATACTCGTTGACCGTGTCAGGGAAGAGATATGCCCGGATAAACTTACTGCCCATGAATGGATAGATGTCATCAAAACCGCCCACAATTCAGGTATCCCCACAACAGCAACAATAATGTACGGGCATATTGAAACTCTTCATGAACGGATAGAACATATAATGTTAATAAGGGACATCCAGAAAAAAACCGGTGGTTTCACTGAATTCGTGCCGCTTCCTTTTATGTCCTCCAATAATACTCTCGGAATGGGGAAAGACGTTTCCCGCGGCATCGAAGATCTATTACTCCATGCTCTTGCAAGAGTTCTCCTGTATCCATATGTCAAAAATATCCAGGCAAGCTGGGTGAAGCTTGGCAGGGAACTTGCCCAATCAGCCCTTACATGCGGAGCGAATGATCTTGGTGGGACATTGATGGAAGAACAGATATCCAAGAGCGCCGGGGCAACAAGCGGCGAATATATGTCGCCTTTTGAGTTTGAGGGAATGATAAGGCAAATGAACAGGATACCACAGCAACGGGATACTCTTTATAGGCAGATAAATCCCTGACATTACCAAATCGAGAATCTTTATATATTTTTGGTGAATATCAGAGTTTAAAACCACATTTAAATATATTAACTAATATATTAATATTATTTAATTAATATAGACAATTGAACGATTTTTCGTTTTACTTAAATATCATACATATAATTATGATGATTTTATACTAATAATGATGAGTCTGCCCATAGTGAGTCTGATTTTTTTTTTGCAGCCTTTAATTATAAATACTTTTCTTATATACAATATATTAAAACGGAAGATTTATATTTAATGACTACATTTAAAGATACGGTGAAATGTTATGAAAAGTCTTTCAGTCAATGTTCTTGACAAAGCGGATGAAGAATTTGCCGATACACTTATTGAATTAGGATTAAAAAGAAATGTTGCAAAGGTACTTACTTATTTGAAAAACGTTACGGATGTAACTTCCAGGGACCTTGAAATGGGTTCTGATCTAAGGCAACCCGAGGTCAGCATAGCAATGCGCGAACTTGAGGAACTGGCATGGATCGCAGAAAGAGAGGAGAAAAAACCTGGAAAAGGCAGACCATATAAGATCTACCAACTCAAAACCAATATTGAATCCATTATTGAACATCTTGAGTCACAGAAGAAAAAAGAATCCCAGGCAATGATGGCAAACATAAAACGTTTAAAAGAATTAACTAAATAAAATAATTTATATTTTCAGGGGTGGGAATTCTTTTATTTTATTTTTTGCCATAAGATGCATTATCATATAATCCTGACAAAAGAATGTAACCTTAAATGCAATTATTGTGGGGGAGGGAGCGATTCACCACACCGGGAAATCCAGTATTCCATAGATGATCTCAAAAAGTTCCTCTCTTATGATGAAAATCCCATCATAGAATTCTATGGGGGGGAGCCTCTTCTTCGTATCGGGACTATGAAAAAGATCATGGACCGGATACCTGCGAAATTTGTTATCCAGACCAACGGTCTTCTTCTTTATAAACTTGGATCGGATTATTTGAAAAAGTTTCACTCCATCCTTGTATCTATAGACGGGACAAAGGATGTGACAGACCCAGCGCGCGGAAATGGGGTATATGACAGCATCATGGATAATATAAAACTGATACGGCAAAGGGGATTTTCAGGAGATCTTGTGGCCAGGATGACAGTAGCGCAGGGAACTGATATTTATGGGAATGTAATGCATCTTCTCACGGTAAAAGACGGGTTTGACCATGTCCACTGGCAGCTTGATTTTGAAATGTTCTGGGAAGCATGGGAGCATACGATACCCGGTCTTCCTGAATGGATCCATTCTTATAATTCCGGGATCTCTTCACTTATCAGATGGTGGGTTTCCAGGATGGAGCAAACAGGCCAGGTTGCCGGGATCGTACCTTTTACAGGCGTGATGAATTCTCTTCTTAAAGGCACCGGATCATATCTGCGGTGCGGCTCAGGAATTGATTTTTTTACAATAATGCCGCAGGGCAGGATTTCTGTATGTCCTGTTTCTATTGATTTTGATTTTTCGGTCATAGGCTCAATACATGAAGATATTCCCTCATCCCTTATTAATAAAACAAAGGTTGTACAACCCTGTGTATCCTGCGAAATTTTGCAGATTTGCGGGGGAAGATGTCTTTTTGTAAACCGGTCGCAGGAACTGTTAAGGGAAAATGGATATGAAATGATATGCAGTACTGTCCGGCATCTGGTTAAAGAATTGCAGGAGGCTTTGCCGCATATCCGGGAGCTTATCGAAACCGGGGTAATTGCAGGATCGGATTTTGATTATCCTGAATTCAATAACGGATGTGAGATCATACCTTAAAAAACAGCTGCCGTAAGATATGCCACTGCCAGGTAGCGAAGCAATTTGCCCGTGAATACCAGGACAGAAAAAATCCGGAAATTAAGACGCAGTAATCCGCCTGCCACCGTAATTGCGTCTCCCAGGAAGGGAAGCCATGTAAATAATAGCACAAAAGAGCCGTATTTGGCGAAAATTTTTTCGGCTTTATCTAGTTCTTCGGGATTGAATTTGAGATATTTTTCAACAAAGGTTCTTCCCTTGAATCCGATGTAATAACTTGTGCATGCTCCCAGGAAGTTGCCCACCGATGCTATTAAGACCAGTGCAGGAATGTTAAATTTATTCTGGACAAGATAAATCAATATGCCTTCGCTTCCGAAAGGAAGAATGGTCGAGGCAAGGAAACTTGCCAGGAAAAGACCCTGATAGCCAAAACCGAGCAACACACTCTCTAAATATTCAAACATAGACCGAAATAATCACACCTGATATAAGAACAATTGTATTTAATTAATGATAAATACTCGTGTGTTGTTCATTATTTAATATGTTTCCAGGGAGGACTTAATTTGGAAGTTAATGAAATAATCCGCATATTGAACCAGGATTTCATAAGGGAGATCGAAGCTACATTGATCTATGTAAGGAATGCTTTCATTATACAGAAATGCGACCCCAGCAGGGTGACTGAAGCTATAGCTGTGGATGAAATGAGGCATATGAACTGGCTTGCTGACCTTATAGTAAAAAGGGGCGGGAAGCCCAGCATGGAACATAAGGAACTGGATTTTGGCGGCGATGACCTTTATGGCCAGCTAAAAAAACAGATAGCACTTGAAACTGAGGGTATAGAGATATACAAAAAACAGATAGAAAGCATTGACGATCCGGAAGTTGTTGGTGTATTAAAGCATATTCTCGATGAAGAAAAGAGGCACAAGAAAGAGTTCAGGATGAGGCTTGATAAAATCACCAAGTAATATCCTTTCGCATTATAATATATGGATACTTTAGACGGTTTTGACGAACTTCCAGTAGGCAAAGAGCATTCCGAGGTCAAAGTTCCTATCATGCATGTGGAATTGGCTCTGAGAGTCAGGTATTTTATAAAAGACGGAGAAATTGGCTATTGCAGCTTATTGATAAATGGTGTCAAAGGGAGCGGTTTAAAAGGAAGGCTGGCCGCAGTGGCTGCAAAATCCTATGTCGGAAGGACGATCTGTGTTTTCATTTCCGAAATATCCGAAGGGAAAAAACTCATCACGGTTCCTGCATTATTTGAAAAAGAACCCTCCTTTGACGGGAAGCTCGATTTAAGCGATCTGATAATAAAGACCTATTATCACAACGAATTCAAGAAAAACGCAAATGATGTCTACAATGAGCATTTGAATGCATTGATCGGAAAACAAATATCCAATAATAAAGACAGCCTTAAGGTAAATCTTCTTGAGCTTCCAAAAAAAGGTATTGAAATATTGAAGTCATACAGATGATGTTGGTCGATTGTGAATCCCTCTTCATTATTTCCTGGCTGGCAAGAGAAAGCCTTATTATGAATGGAAATCGACTGTTAATAAAGAAATAAAGGGTGTGAATAATTGTTCAGGAGATTTCTGGAATCATATGTGGAAGTATGCAATAATATTGTAACTGAGGCAGCCAATTCTGTATTGATGTTTGAAGCCGGGGAGCAGGCGGCATTTATGATAAAAACCCTGAAAATAGAGGACGTTAACAGGGAATTCGAAAAAGAGGGTATTACAACGACTATTGAAGTATCGGAAAAAAAAGTAATATTCCATGTAAGAGGTTTGCCTATTTCGGGTAATAAATGCAGGTATTGCGATATTTTGAGAGGATTTTTCGGAGGATTGTCAAGAAAACACATCGATGCAAGATTTTATAGCAAGAAAGGTGAGGAATGCATCATCAAGGGCTCAAATGAGTGTGTTTTTGTTGCGGAGTTGATCGAATGAGAGCTGCTGGAAACCCTTTAAATTTAAATAAGAATAATGCTATCAAATAAAATAATTATCAGGTAAGGTTTTAAAAAAGAGGAACTAATGCCAAAAGATTTGATAGTAACCCTGAATGACCTTGAATACGAGATACTCAAGAAAATGAGGGTAGTAGAAGGGGAAGATGGAGAGAAACTAAGGAATCTTTTCAGGCTTTATGTTTCAACAATACCGGAATTAAAATCCTCGGAATATGCTTTAAAAAGAGTTGAAAAAAAGGATGAAATCGATGAACATCTTAAGAATGTATGGGCTGAATATGAGCTTAGTGATTATCCCACAGAACACTGGAATGAAGAAAAAGTCAATAAGCTGATCTTCGAACTCAGCCAGATCAACGCGATGGTAAAAGTTGGTGAAAAACAGTATATTCCATCCAACAAATTCAGAAGCCTTTTTAAAATGCTGCTCCACGATATAACAACCGAGTCCAGGGATATCGATGAATATTCAGCTGCATGCATTGCCACCATTCAGTTATTGATGGAATTCAGTGTTGATACGCTTAACAAAGAAATGATTAAAGATGGAACGATTTTTATAAATGAGGGATGGATGTTCGTATATTCGACAGCGATAAAGAATGCAAGGGAATTTATGAAAACCAAAAAATTGTTCCCTGGTGCCCAGGTGCCTGTTCAAAGAGCGCCTTAGCCGAAAAAATATCATTTCTTTTTTTCTGTAATATCACGAATATCTATTACTATAATTATTCCTTCATCGGTCTCCACCGGGCTCATATTGATCTCAACAGGGAATTCACTTCCATCCCTGTGCAATGCAACTGAGGCCATATGAAGTGCCATTATTCTTGTTGAAGGATTTTCATAGTATGACTTACAAAATCCTGCATGTTTCATCCTGAACCGCTCAGGTAGCAGTATATCATAGGGGCGTCCTATTAATTCCAATCGGGTATACCCGAATAATTTTTCAGTATGGGAATTAATGAGAAGGATATTGAAATCCTTTTCTATTGCGATGATAGCATCCGGAGCCCCGTCTATCAGCATCTGGAAATTCTTCTGCGCCCGTTTGCGATCGGTAATATCCATTACCATCCCTTCAAGCCCTGTGACCTTGCCATTGGCATCTTCCAGTGCATGGGCATTTATTGAAACCCATATTTTAGTCCCGTCTTTTCGGTTAATCATGGCTTCGAAGTCGGAAACAGTACGTTCTGACTTGATCAGTCTTACCAGATGCAAGCGCCTTCCTGGTTCTGCATAGAGCTTGCGGACATCAGTAACATTCTTGATCAGTTCATCGGCTGAAACATAACCCAGAATACGAACGCATGCAGGGTTTGCAGCAAGTATGCGTCCATCAATAGATGTCTGGAAAATCCCTTCAGCGGCATTTTCAAAAATGCCGCGATATTTTGCCTCGCTTATATGTATAGCTTTTTCCATCCGTTTATGTTCGGTAATATCACGTGCTGCTGCAAATACGCCTTCAACTTCCCCTGCTTCATTCCTGTAAACCGTGGCATTATACAGTACTTCAGTCACTTCTCCTGAAGTATGTCTGATAGCCAGCGGGTAATCCCTTACGATTCCTTTCTCGAAAACCTGTCGGTATCCCTCGCGTGCTTTATTAGGCTCAGTGAAATATTGTGAAAAATCATTGCCTATCAGCTTCTCACGCGAAACGCCTGTGACTTCTTCTGTTGCCTTATTCACATCTGTAATTATACCGTCAGGACTGATCGTGGCAAGAGGGTCAAGACTTGCTTCTATGAGATTTCTTGCATAAAGGGAAGCAGCCCGGAATTGTTCTTCAACGAGCTTTTTCCGGATAACGGATCCCAGCTGGGTCGCAACAGCCGATACAATATCAACTAATTGCCTGTCCTTTTGTTGGCATTCAAGCATGAGAAATACAAGAACTGCAAGAACTTCATCATCAGAAATAATGGGAACTCCAAGACCTGCCCTGACCCCACATTCCTTCGCAACTGTTACACGGGGGTATATTTCTTCGGATATCATCGAAACATCCGGGATCCATTCCGGTTTCCGAGACATCCAAATTCGGCCGGGAAGCCCCGTGCCTGCACGGAAAACACATTTCTCACTTGTCTTTCTGAATTTCCTTAACCGACTATCGTTGCTGCACCATACGGGGCTGCAAACATGGGATATCTTATCTTTTCCCAATACCCAGGCTTCACCATAATTCCAGCCTGTGGCTTCGCAAACTTTGTTTAATGAAATTTCTATTGCAGCGTTCATGTCTGCTGCATCGTTGACAGCTTGTGTGAGTGTGAGAAGCAGGTTTATCTGGATATCCTTTATCTTATGTTCCGTTATGTCACGGACAATACTCAAAACGATAATTCCGCTTTCTGTTTTAAGATAACCAAGAGCTATGTCAACCGGGAACTCCGTCCCATCCTTCTTTAGACCATAGAGTTCAAGCTCAGAACCCATGAGGCGTATGCGGGGTTTTTCAATAAAGCTTTTCAGGTGTTCATCATGACGTTTCCTGAAACGCTCCGGTATCAGGATATCAACCGATTTGCCAATAAGCTCTTTGCCGTCATATCCAAAAATCTTTTCTGCCTGTGTATTTGCCTGTAAAATCATCCCTTCACTGTTAACAATGATTATGGCATCAGGCGCAAAATCAAAAAGCTTCCGGAACATCATATCTTCTTTTGTTTTCATTACATCATCTGTCATGCCAATTCTCCCTGATCATCAACATCAATTATTATCTGCTTATTCTTAAAGCCATCATATGAACCCCAAAATGCCATTTGTGCGACATATCAATGGAATGGGGCAACTATGTCATTATATTTTTTTACCCTGAAAATATTTCTCTATCCTGGTCATTCCTTCCCCTATATTCTCAATACTGTTCGCATAAGAAAATCGAAGATACCCTTTTGCGCCATCCCCGAAATCCATACCTGGCGTTACTGCTACACCTGCTTCTTCCAGGATCCTGCGGCTTAAGTCCAGTGAATCCGGGTTGAATTCCTCTGCATTGGCAAGAATGTAATAAGCGCCATCGGGCTCATAATTTATCCCGAACCCGATCTCTTTTAACCTCTTGATAATGAATTTGCGCCTCGTATCATATGTAGCAACCATTTTTCTGACATGATCCTGTGGCCCTGTCAGCGCAGCAATACCTGCATGCTGGACAAAACTGTTAGCGCAGATGAAGAAATTTTGCTGGATCTTCTGGAGAGTGCGGATATATTCCTTCGGAGCGATCAAATAACCAAGACGCCACCCTGTCATTGCGTATAGTTTGGAAAAACCGTTCAATACGAAGGCATTGGAAGTATATTCCAGAATGGAATGGTCTTTCCCTTTATATATCAGTCCCTGGTAAATTTCATCCGAGATCACAGGGATGTTCCCGGCAATCCCGGCAATCCCCCCCAAATTCTCAGGAGACATCACATGACCTGTAGGATTGCAAGGGGAATTCACAAGGATGGCTTTTGTTCTTGTTGTGATGGCTCTTGCTACCGCTTCATATCCCATATTGAATCTATTATCTTCTTTTGTGCTTACAAATACCGGATTACCTCCAAGATATCTGACAAAATTAGGATAACACGCATAATATGGATCAGACATTATGACTTCATCTCCCTGTTCAATCAGAGCCATGAAAATCAGAAGGAGTGCAGGACTTGTTCCTGAAGTCACCACTATCCGGGAAGGATCCACGTCAAGTTTGAATTTCACGTTATAGTGCCGGGCTATGGCTTCCCTGAGCTGTGGAATTCCCTGGCTGTGGGTATATTTTGTTTCACCTTTTGAAAGTGCTAAGGATGCAGCTTCGCATATATGAGGCGCTGTGGGAAAATCAGGTTCCCCTATTTCAAGATGTATGATATCTTTTCCCATGCTTTCAAGCTCCCTTGCCCTTTCAAGTACTTCCATCACATGAAAAGGGGGAAGCTTTTCTGCTTTTCCTGAGATCATATTTATTGATGATGTTTCTAATATTCTTATAATATGTGGGTCAGGAGATAGAGAAAAAAACCCAGGGTAGGAAAAGGTTGAAATAGGGTTTCTTGGTTATAGGTGTCACCAGAACACGGATTTGACGGATTTTCACGGATTCATTCATAGCATCAGTGCAATCCTTTTTTCAATGCATCTGCTTTTATAACCTCAATAATATAACCGTGTGTAAATATACGCTCCAATAAAGAAAGCCAGTATCCAGAGAGCAAATGCGATTCTCATGATGGATCTGAAATTTCCAGGCCACCTGATATACCTGGAATATACAAGATTCACATAAATCCACAATCCAACTAATACTGATCCCAGAACGTGGTGAAAAATTATCACAAGGTCAAGCATACTACCATTACTTACGATGTATCCGGGAAATGAAGGCAGCATGAAAATGAAGACAGCTGCAAGTTGAAGAAGAACTGCAATTTTGATATAATTACAGTGCTTGTTAACATCTCCCTTTTTTACCAGCAAAGCAGCAAAAAAAAGAAGATTCAATAGCACGAATTGGATCACGAGGTTTATCGTAGCCAGTGTTTTTATATCAAGTGCTATAATTCCCACCTTCAATTTTCTTATAATGTCTTAAAACGATATAAATTGATGGGCCTGAGGCAAATATGTATTTTTTTATTATTTACAGGGCCTATGATCGATTATCTTCAGGGGACAGGCCAATAGGCTCAAAAAGTAATCAATGGAAAACACCATGCCTGCCGCCACGACACAAGGCGAGCGGGTACAATACTGCTTTCATACTAAAAGTCCGTCAATATCCTGTACGGTCAATCTCAGGCTGATTCATCTCTTTGATGAACCGCTCTGTCATTGAGCGAACGTCCTTTGCTTCAGTAATAGCGCGTCCTACGATAACGATATCAGCGCCTGCCTGGAGCGCATCCTTGACCGTATCCAACCTGATACCGCCTGCGACCGCGATAAGCATCCTCTCAGACAGCTTCTTCATTGCGGGGATGTCAGACCATACATGTTCTGCATTTCCTTCGGTATCTATCGCCCTATGGAATTCGACAACATCGGGTTTGATCGTAAGCGCTTTCAGAACCGAAAGCGGTTTATCCACGTTCAGCATGTCGATCACAACGTAAATTCCAGTATTTCTGGCTTCTTTGATGGCTTTCTCGATAGTAGATATCGGGGCAAGCCCGGATATTACAATAGCACCTGCAGTAGCGTCAGCCACGATGCGTGCTTCAAGATCTCCTGTATCCAGGGTTTTCATATCAGCAACAACAAAGGCATTCGGTCGCACTTCCCGTATGGATTGCACGACCCCCACTCCGTATTTCTTGATAAGCGGCGTGCCTGCCTCGATAATAAGATGGTCGCTTTGTGGTATCTGCTTCAGTATAGCTTTCAGTGTGTTCATATCCGGGATGTCTATGGCAACCTGCAAATAAGGCGGGTTCGACAATCTGACGAACTTGAATTCCATTTCCGGGTGCATGGTGCGGTCTTTCTCGTACATAACCGTCTTGGTATCGCGGAATCCCTGCATAGCCCTCTCCATTAATTGTGGTATCATTTTCGATTTCTCCTCAAATACATAGTTTAAGTGGCCATCGATAAATACAAAGTTGATCATGGTGTAACATTAAAAAAACAAAAGATTTTGACGATTTAAAATTTATTAGCGATTTATTGACTGTTTAGATACATAATGATTATTAAGATTAAAAACAAACTTCTTGACACGTAGATTTTCTAAAATAAAAAATATTCTGCTGGCTGAAATAATAATAAAACCGTTTATTTGGTGCCATTACTAGTGACACTATGACACATTTGTACAGAATCAGTATACAGGGGAACCATTGAACTCAAATATAAATCGTGAGGAAAGATTCATATTGACTACGGCATGAAATGTAATATATAGCAGGACAATGAAAAAGCACCTCTTACAATGAACTCCCTGGTTATTGGTCAATTGAGATTGGATGGAAATCTTATTCTTGCGCCCATGTCCGGTGTTACAAACCTTCCATCCAGGCTCCTTTGCAAGAAATATGGCGCATCTCTTGTTTATTCCGAGATGACTTCTTCCGAAGCAATAATCAGGCAAAACCCAAAAAGTATAGAACGGGGATCTACATGTGAAGGTGAAAGACCTATGGGGATACAGTTGATGGGCTCTGTCCCGGCCAATCTTACGGCATCTGCGCTTTTCCTGCAGGAAAGATACAGGCCTGAACTTATTGATGTAAATTTTGGCTGTCCTGCGCAGAGTGTTATAAAAAACGGATGCGGTTCAGAACTTTTAAAAAAACCCGAACTGATCGGGGAGATTCTAAAATCGCTTTCTGATTCATTGGACATACCCGTAACAGCTAAAATAAGAATATTGGGAGACTTTGATGAAACTTTAAGAATTGCCAGGATTATTGAAAAATCAGGGGCAGATGCGATCACTGTCCATGGAAGGACGCAAAAACAGGGCTATTCGGGGAAATGTAATCTTGATTTCATTAAAAAAATAAAAAGTGAGCTTTCTATCCCCGTTATAGCGAATGGGGACGTCTGTGATGAAAAAACAGCAAAACAAATTATCGAATACACGAACTGTGACGGACTTATGATAGGACGTGCTGCGATCGGTAATCCGTTTATTTTCACGAAGATATCTCATTTTCTAAAAACCGGGGAAATATTGCCTCCTCAGGAGATTGAAGATAGATTAGCCGATTTTTTCGATTACATGGAGCTATGCCGTAAATACGGTATGCTTACATATAATGATATAAAGCGAAATGCCCAGTGGTTTACAAAAGGTATGGAAAATGTGAAACCGATTCGTGTGAAAATAAATAAGACTGAGGATATTGATTCAATTATCGGGATATTGAAGGACATTCTTAGATCATGAATAAAAACTTTAGGGTAATTTCCTGCTAAGAAAACACAGAGTTCGAAGAGGACAAAGGGGTTCGATTCATCCACCCGACAAGTCGGGTAGTCTTCTTTCCCCCTCTGCCCCTAGGATAAACGATAACTATTTAGTGCCCTGTTACTTAATTAAGATTGAACAAAAATTGAGAGTGTGAGAGCATTAACCTTAAAGATTTTCTTTCCCTGAAAAACACTGATCCTAATTTATCCGAATTGATACTTTTCTTTGCCGAAAACGGACAAGAAATAAAGAATGGATTCCTGAAAAGCCAGACCAAGGCAGGGACACGTAACATTTATGGCGAAGAGCAGATGGCGCTTGATAAATGGGCAGACGAAGTCCTAATAAATGGATTGAAGAAAACAAAGCTGGTGCGCTATATTGCCACCGAAGAGCAGCCAGGGATCATTGAGATCGATAATCCCCGGAACCAGTTCGGGGTTGTCATCGACCCTCTTGATGGTTCTTCACTAATTGATGTGAACCTTGCCGTAGGGACAATTATCGGAATATATCCGGGAACTGTTCTTGACAGGGGTGAGAACATGATAGCTGCTATGTATATCCTCTATGGGCCGCTTACAACGCTGACTTTTACAACAGGAAATGGCGTCCATGATTTCGTACTGGGTGAAAAGGGCGAATTCTACCTGACTTCAGAAAATATCAGGATCCCTGACGGGAAAATATACGCGCCTGGAGCCCTTCGCAAGGATTACCTCCCTGCGCATTCAAAGTTCATTGAAAGTCTTGAGAATGATGGTTATAAATTGCGTTTCAGCGGCTCTTTTGTTGCCGATATGCACCAGATACTCCACAAGGGAGGTGTATTCACATATCCGGGAATCAAGGGAAAAGAGAAGGGAAAGCTGCGGCTGCTTTTTGAAGCAAATCCCATGGGCAGGATAATAGCGGAAGCAGGCGGGGCAATCAGCAACGGAAAAAAAGACATACTTTCCATACTTCCAAGTGCAATTAATGATATTATTCCTGTATATGCCGGAAGCAAAAAGGAGATCGGTTTGATAGAAAGATATACGCAAGAGCTATCTGTTTAGAACGTTGGAAAAGAGGCCAGAGAAGTTGCTTCTGCAATGTATCGGCGCGTGGGATATTATGAACAAAGAAGAACAAATCAAGTATGCAAGCGACCAACTTGTTGGACAAGGAAATTTAGACGTAATAGGTGAAATCTTTTCGACCGATTATATTGCCCATGCAGGAGATAAGAATTATAAAAGACATGGATTTATAAAACGATTTGCTGGACAGATTCGTTCTGCAATTCCAGATATCCAAGTCATAAAGGTTGAGTTCCTCGCCCAAGCAGGTAACATGATTACTTGGCAACGCACATTAAGTGGCACACATAAAGCAGACATGATGGGCATTCCTCCATCTGGGCGTAAAGTGACATGGACAGATATGGTGGTTAGTCGTTTTGAAGACGAAAAGATTGCCGAGGAGTGGGTAGTCTCAGAATTAGCAGGTGAGTTGCTCTTGAAATTACTTGCAACTAAATAATTTTTTAAAAACCAAGAAGAAGAATGGAGAATCGTAATAATATGCAACTGATGATTTCATATTAAATCCCGCCAGCTGCAACGCATCCGCTGGGGTATCGGGTCGCACCCCAGCGCCGTTAAGATATTGTTGACCGAAAGTGTTAATAGTACGCTTATCCGCGTTCACCTGCAGCTAGATTTCACGAAACTTTGATCTTACGCCTTCTTTCCTGCAATAATTCAATGAAATCATCTTTATCATTGAATTTTTCAAGCTCTTTATTATCAATAATTACTGTTCCCTCGATATTCATTGTTTTACTCGCTCCCTGGATAATTAACAGGGACTGTGTGTGGGCGACCTCTGAGATACTGCTCATAAGATGCGCCTTTTTCACCATGGTCCGTGAATATTGAGCAACTCCCGTTAATATTGTTGAATCTTCATCTTTGCGGTTCGAAGACTGTGATACTGCGTCAAATGGCGCCTGTGAAATAGGCATTACATTAAAACCCATATCCTGCAATATGGAGAAAACAGTTGAATGTTCTGGTACCGTCTCGGTTTTCTGGGCATTATCCCGATGGAGTTTTTCAAATAAATTAACTGAAACAGTAAATCCCCGGTCCATTACCTCTTCAAGCTTCACTGCCACATCAACACTTGCCGCCATTTCCCCTTCTTCATACTTGCTTATAGTCCTTCTCGAAACACCAAGCATTGAGGCCAGAGCCCCGAGGGAGATATTTTTTTTGATGCGCTCTTCTTTAAGGATATTTCCTTCAATATTCACATACAAACCCCCGTGTTCAGCGTAAATCAAGGGCGGCAAATCTTCCATAAAATAATCCTGCATTGTCTTTATATCAAATGCTGGAACTCCATACCTGAAATATACTACACCTGTTTCCAATGAATGGTCACGGGTTTTTTCACCAATGACTATTGGATATCCATGTAATTGCTTTGAAAGGAACTGCATTTCCCTTGTAGTTTCTTCATTCAGGCCGTCAATATTTGAGATTACCTTTATCAAGAGCAATAAATCGTCTCTTCTTACAGCAATATCAAAACTTCTTGGGCGGATGTCGCAGCGTTCTGAAATGATAAAACCCGCCTTATTCAAGATAACAAATGCCCGATTTATTAACGACTCTTTGTTCATTAAATTTTGATTGTTTCTTGGTCTATATAAAAGATTGCCAATAATTTTTATACCTGTATGTGATTGAGAGCCTCATGATTATTGGACTTGACGACACCGATTCAAAAGATGGTATGTGCACAACCTATCTTTTAGCGGTGCTGATCGAAAAACTCAATGCTTACGGCAAAGTGAAGGATTATCCGCTGCTTATCCGGCTTAATCCGAATATCAAATACAAAACACGAGGCAATGCGGCATTAGCCATGGAGCTTGAACTCAAGGACAGAAATGACGCACAAAAAGTCATGGAACTTGTTATTGAGACAGTCGAAAAAATGGCGGTATTTTCTGAAGAAAATACAAACCCTGGAATCGTTTTTATAGGGAATCCCACACCTCGTTTGAATAAAGACCTTTCTGAATTCTCCCTTCGCGCTGTTCAAGATGTTCTGGAAATTCGTGAAGCAAAGGAGTTATTAATTCGTCATGAAATTTCCCATAAGGGGTATAAGAACGAAAGGGGATTAATAGGAGCTCTTGCAGCTGCCGGTTTTTCCTTATGCGGTCTTCCTGATCATACTTATGAGCTTATTGCTTACAGGGAACAAAAAAAATATGGCTCATTGCGTGAAATAGACCCTGGAACGGTATGGTCAGCCGATGCTGCAACGCATCCTGATACATGGGATACGGTAGATATTGAAAATAAGCGAATAGTGTTTGCGCCGCACTCTTCAGATCCTATTCTTTTCGGAATACGGGGAAGAGACGAAGAAGCTGTCAGAAAGGCATTTTCCATGATCAGAAGCGAGCCAGTTGAAAGGTACCTTGTTTACAGGACCAACCAGAATACTGATATGCATCTAATAAACGCAACAATACATGAAGTAAGGAATGACCGCTCATACATTCTTTCCGGCACAATAAGCAAATCACCAAGGACGATAATGGGAGGACACATCATTTTTGGGCTTTCAGAGAACGGCGCTCACATTGAGTGCACAGCCTTTGAACCTACAAAAGGTTTCAGGCGTATTATCAGGGAACTGATGATAGGGGATGAAGTAACAGTATTCGGAAGCGTCAAGGCAGAAACATTGAACCTTGAAAAAATAAAAGTCAATCGACTGAAAAGGGTAGAATTGCGAAATCCTGTGTGCTGCGGGAAACGAATGAAATCAATGGGAAAAGAACAGGGCAAAAGATGCCAGAAGTGCGGTGCAATAACAAAGGAACGCGTGATCGAGACCCTGCCGAGAAATATTTCCGAGGGATTCTATGAAGTCCCACCATGTGCAAGGCGCCACCTTTCAAAGCCGCTTATCAGATTTCCTTTTCAGGGCAGTTGAAAGATAAGTTTTATATTCTAATATCTAATTATAAGTAAATGATATCCTTCTTAAATAATGGAGGAAGGCTTCGCAAATTTGGTTGTGAGAAATTGAAAAAGCTAATATTCATAGAGATGGAATAATGGATAGGTTGTTTGGAAGCATAATTGACGATTATACACTATACAGGATTATTCAGTCAATTATTATAATACTCTCCATGTTCACGGTTTATCTTGGAATTCAAATAGCTTTAACATGGAAATTCATGAGTCTTCAGGGAAATTCCAGTGAAATTATTTCACAAAAAGGAAGTTTCATTCGAAGCAGCATATTCATAATTATTACAGGTTTTTTTATGCTTTCTCATGTATTTTTTGAAGGTCTTGGGGAATTGGAACCGGATGCTACAACTTATGAACTATTTGAACTCATAGCATTTTCGGGATTAGTGTTGTTTCTTTATGAATGGTATAAAATTTTGAATAAGATAAAAAAAAAGACCTGATATAAGTGATACTCTCTGCGGCTAAAGTCGGGAGATTCTTGGTTCAGTACTATTTTTTCCCTGAGGGATCTTCTTGATCTGATACATGCCATAACGATGCTCATTTGTTATGTCCATAATCATTATTATAGTGCTCATTAGAGTTCTCCTTTTATAATGAACGCTTCAATAATAAAATCCCTGATTGAATATTCAGGGGAAGTTAATTTTAACCATAAGAATGTTTCGAAACATGCATTTCTGATCTTTTTCGTAATATCAACGTACTCTATTTTAGCATCTTCAGTCCTTGCAGATAAAAATCTGGTAATGAACCCGGGTTTAGAACGTGGAACAACAATTCCCCTTAACTGGACATTAGTAAATCAAGACGGAAACACACCTGTCTGGGATAATGTTTCCCACAGCGGATCAAGATCAATAAAAATAAGTATCCCGGGAACAAAAAATAGTATATCAGGATATCCGCAATCGGATATTATTTCAGTACAGCCTCTTGCAATATACACGGTTTCAGTATGGGGAAAAACCCACAATGCAGGTGGAACAAATACACCAGCTGCCAGGATAGTGGAGCTTGATGTGAATAAGACCTGGATACGCCAGACGAACATTCTCCCTGTATTCGGAAAAGGCACAAATGACTGGAAGCAAAGAACATTGGAATTCCAGACTGATGAGAATACGAGATATCTTTACATCTATGCCAATATCTGGAATGGCTACGGGGATTTTTGGCTTGATGATGTAGAATTAAGATTAAAGGAAAGTCCTGAACCTCCGGTAACAGAAGCACCATTAACTGATGCAACAATAGTTTATATGGGGGATTCACATCCTGAGCAATTTGGCCCGGCAGGAATAACAGAATTAACAAAGAACTTTAACCATGTTGTCACACAATCACCTACTGGTAAGGTTGACGCAATAGTCCTGATGGGTGATTTTGTGAGAAATTCAATGGCTCAACAGGCATTTGCAGATTCAAATGTAAAAAACATCCCTGTTTTCTGGGTGATGGGAAACCATGAAGCTAAAGAAGGAGATGCAGGTTCAATTCGTAATTTGTATTCAACTCTTAAACTTCCAACGAATCCTGGTCCAAATGGAACTGATAAAACTACATATTCATTTAATGTTGGTAATATTCATGTTATAAATATGAATGAATATTGGGATGGTAAAAAAAATGATGCGTGGACCGGCGGCGTCAGAAATAGCGGTTATGTAGGTACTGCTTTATATAATTGGATAAGTAATGACCTATCAAAAACTTCGGATTGGAAGATAGTGGTTGGCCATGAACCATTATATCCCTCAAGTAGGTATGTTGGTAATTCATTGGATTCTGATAAAACCAACCGGGATAAGTTGCAGGCATTATTTGTTTCTGGAAAAGTATCAGTATTTGTCAGTGGACATACGCATTCTGCATCCGTAGTCAAACATGATACAGTATATCATGTTGCATCAGGCGTAACAGGTGCAAAAAAAACACATTCAAGTGATAAATTTCAATCTCTGATCTATACCTATACAACGGCAAATAATCTTGTATTGACATGGAAACATGAAAATCCAACATGGAACACACCACAAATCGCAACATATACAATTAGTAAATGAAGAAAAAAAGATTGGAAATTATTAAATAAATTGGATTATCACATGCTCAGGAAGAGGGGGGCCTCTTGTTCGGTATTTTTGATCATAATCCTATTTCAATAGTGCAAGGAGTCATTCTCTTGTGCCTGCTTGAGGAGATGCGTACTTCCAGTTTATCAACTATTTCAGGCAGATATTTTTGTTTTATTTCGGAAATATCTCTTTTTTCATCAACAAGCAAAGCCAGCACCTGGTCAGCCACTTCATACGATACACCAAGATCGCTTTCATCCGTCTGCCCGGGCCATAATCCTGCCGTAGGTGTTTTTTCGATGATCCTTCCAGGAATCCCGATGTATCCGGAAAGTCCGCGCACATGTGTCTTATAAAGATCCCCGATCGGCTCTATATCAACTCCGCCATCACCGAATTTTGTAAAATAACCCAGGAGCAATTCCGTCTTATTCCCAGTCCCGATCACCATGCGACCCATGAGGTTGGCATGATAGTAGAGAATACACATGCGTATTCTTGCTTTCAGGTTGCCGTTAGTAGTCTTTGCCATATTGTCAAAAGCCGGGATAACTGATGAAAATGAAGCCAGGATTGAGGATATTTCAATTATTTTGTATTCAATTCCGAGTATATTTGCAACTTCGATGGCATCATCGATATCAGCCTTAGATGTTATGCCTTTTTCCGGGAGCAACAAACCAAGGACTTTTTCCTTTCCCAGTGCAAGGACTGTGAGGTATGCTGTCAATGCGGAATCTATGCCCCCACTTAAACCGATGACAGCACCTGATCCCGATACCTGGGAACGTATGAAAGCAACAATTTTATCTTTTATTTCAGGATAACTTATTTTTTTCATCTCTGCTTAATGAAATTCCTGCTAATTAAAATATTACTTTCACACCGCTCCAGGAAGCTTTATATATTCACAGGACAAGGTAACGTTGCCTCTCAAACATAAAAATCAAACAGGAGGCTTGAGGAAATATATGAATGAAATAACAGCACAAATAGAAGCCAGATTTCTGGAGCTTGGCGTTAAGGTGGAGACAGGGGAAATAGATACAATGCTTGATCAATTGATCAACAAGTTCAAAGTCCCGGCTGAAGAAGCCCGTCGAAATGTAACAAATCACTTTTTAAAGAAACATAATATACCAAAGACAGAATTTTTCACGCCGCGGGCAGCGCCGCAGGTGAAAGCGGTAGACATAAAAGAGGATGGCAAGTGGGTAACACTTCGATGCAAAGTGGTCCAGTTGTGGGAGACAAATCATGAATCCCTTTCACAGAATGGATTGCTGGGCGATGAATCAGGAACAATAGCATTCAAGAAATGGACTAAAGCGAACCTTCCCCAGGTCGAGGAAGGAAAAAATTATATTTTTAAGAACGTAGCAACTTCGCTATGGCAGGGACGGTTCAGTGTCAGCCTGAACAAGACCAGTGAGATAATCCCGGTAACCGAAGATATCATCGTAGGGAAAACGCTTGTTGAATTCCATGGCGCAATAGTGGATATCCAGAGCGGCTCAGGTTTGATAAAACGATGCCCTGAATGTAAAAGGGCGCTCATAAAAGGCGCATGTGGCGAACATGGGAAGGTGGACGGGATATATGACCTGAGAGTAAAAGCCGTAATGGATGATGGGGAAAAAGTACAGGATATATTGATGAACAGGGAAGTGACGGAAGCCTTCACGGGGATCACTCTTGATAAAGCAAAAGAAATGGCAACCGAAGCTCTTGACCAGGCAGTGGTTCTTGATGTAATAAAAAGCAGGCTCGTGGGACGATATTATGTCGTGAACGGAGCAAGGCTTGACAGGTTCATACTCGTTGATACCATCAAGCCTGATGTAGCGTCCATTGAAGAAGATATACAGAGGATACTTGCAGCAACAGCGCTGGAGGCATAACCATGGCTGAAAGCGCATCGGGATTTATCAGGGAAATAGCGCACCGCATATTCGCAGCAGAACTGAAAGAATCAAACCTCCAGTCAAAGGAAGGGCAGGACCAGTATTCACCTCAGTATCTTATCACACCCACAGGCGCAAAAGCAAATCGCGTTTTTATCGTGGGCACGCTAACAGAAAAAGAAGACATCGGGACTGATTCTGAATTCTGGCGCGGGCGTATCGTTGACCCAACAGGCGCATTTTTCGTATCCGCAGGCCAGTACCAGCCCGAAGCCGCACAGGTGCTTGCCAGGTCCGCACCTCCAGAGTTCATAGCCGTCATAGGAAAACCCACGACCTTCACGACCAAAGAAGGAAATGTCCTTGTATCCATCAGGGCTGAATCCATGTATGTCGTGGATGGCGCTACACGGGACAGGTGGGTGGTTGAGACTGCTGGCCTGACTACAAAAAGACTTTCGAAATTAAATGGTACCGAGCCTGATACGGTGAAGGCAAAGGAGCATTATGCTACGAATGTGGAACAGTATAAGGCGATGGTGGCAATGGCGCTGGAGTCGATGAAGGTGCGGTAGTGATCTTCTTTTTTTTTTGACTCTTAATCTGTTTTTATATTCGATTATAATATTCAAATTAAAAAACTTCTAATAATTCCCTCTCTAATATTTAAATCTATATATCTCGATTATTGGTCCTGGATCTTCTTTATTGTCAAATATCTTAATCAATTCGGACATATTTAATAATTCATTATAGTTTGAGATTTCTTTCGCATATTTACCAGGCTCTTTATAATACATCTCTTTATATATATATGCGTTTGTTATAATAATGTAATCTACGGATTGGTTTTTATAGTAAGATAAAGTTTTTAAACCTCCTCTATACCACCCCCAATCTGTTGAAGTAAAATTGTTACGTGGCCATTTCTTTAATTGTGGTCCAGCTATGTCATATTCTATTATTGAGCCATTTGGTAAGTTATTCTCTATCCAAATTTTCGCTGTGGTTCTGGTATCGAGTCTGCTTAATTTAGTTCCTTCATTGATATCATTTATTATGGGGGGAAGCGAACCTAATATAATGATAACCACAAATACTGAACAAATAGTCCTGGTTGTAGGAAAAAATATTTTTGGTTTAGTATCTTGAAATATTTTTCGTTGGATAATATATTTATAACAATAATAGTAACCCAGACCGAAAAATATTGCTTCAAATGGCAAAATGGGTATAAACCAATGCTGCCATCTTAACTTCATACTTCCTACGATCAAGAAATATAATACGGGAAAAATTAGAAATAAATACTTTTCATATGATTTCTTATATATAATTAATAATAAACCCAAACCTGCAAACATTTCAAAAAACAATCCTCCGATACCTCCTCGTAAAGAAAATGTTAGATACCACAAGTAATTCTGTATTCCGGGAAGTTTTTCTTGACCCATATGTGTTCCTCTATTTTCAATCATTATATCTTTAATAGCATGGAATGGGTCTAATAAGACAAATGGTGCAAAAATTAGAAAACCAGTGAAAATGAAAATTGCCGCAATATTAAAAATGTTTTTCAGATTAAACAAATTAATAATTTTTTTTTCATATTTTAATGAACACTTTTGTTTAGAATTAACAATTAAACAATGAATTAAAATCGGAAAAATAATAACTCCTGCAGTGTATTTAGTTGCAATTGAAAATCCTGCAAATAGAGATGATAAAATTAATAATTTTGTATTTTTATTTTGAGAATCAACAAACCTTAATAAGAAATATATAGAGAACATAACCAGCATCGTTGCAGCAATATCAGTCCTAATAATGCGACTATACTCCGTATGTAATGGGGATATAGCTAATAAAAAAGATGCCAATATACTAACCGTTCTATTTAAGAGATTCTTAGTAATTAAATACACCAAATATATGGTAAGTAGAGCAAATAATATCATTAATAAGCGACCACCGAGATAAAATGAAGATGGATCATTTGAAAATAATTGTTGAAAATCACTCAAATTATGAACATATCCAAATAGAAAATAAAAAATGAAATATATGGAAAACAATAGTAACAAAAGGTACATTACAAATGAACCTGGATGTCCGAACCAATGTGGATTTAAATCACCGGTAACTAACATTTTAATTGAAGGATTTAAGAATCTACCCTCATCACGATATATATATGGCAGCCCGTAATTTATTCCCCTATATCTCAATATTAAAGCGAATATTAAAATTAAATAAATTGAGTATTTTTCAAAAAAATTTGGTCTCATTTATTTTATATCTTGGATCATCTCGGATGTCACCCGATATTATTGATCTCCTGCCTCAATTCTCCCAATGTGGATTTCCTCTCCGCGAAAGCATTATGCCTGTGGATGCTTTCTTCATTTATCTGTTTTATAATAATAACAGAATCATCCGGCAGATCAGGGAATTCCCTGGCTACTTTTTGGGCCATCGTGCGCACACAATCTTCCACAAATTTGGGATTTTTATGCGCCCTTTCCACAATCATTGCTTCATCAGTGCGTTTGAGCAATTCGAACATCTGGGAGCTCATGGAATGCTCGATGATATTGATGATCTTTTCAAGAGAGACAAA
The DNA here is from genome assembly GCA_026552955.1 of Candidatus Methanoperedens sp. Classification (GTDB taxonomy): domain Archaea; phylum Halobacteriota; class Methanosarcinia; order Methanosarcinales; family Methanoperedenaceae; genus Methanoperedens. The sequence goes on from JAPMTS010000036.1 coordinate 25,144, forward strand.
ATGACTGTTCTGGACTTCTATCGAAATTATACCCCGGCCCCTCTGGTTATGTGTAGGCATGGGAACATTATTCAAGAATGTCTTGATAATTGCGAATTCCACGCCCAGCGCTTTTAATTCCTTTCTGGCCTTATCCACCATTATTTCCTGGGCGCAGGGGCATGCGGTGATGCCAAGAACTTCAGCGCCTACAAGTTTCCTTATAGTGAGTACTTTACCCCGGATAGCCTTTGCCTCCGCGAAAATATTCACCACTTCCTGGCAATTTAATTTGGTTGCAGGTGTTTCCCTTTTCAGGACATATTCGCTTTTCATCCTTACTTCGGCTACCAGGGCATATTCATGCCTGTCAATAAGCCTTTTTGCAACCTCGCTGCACAGGTCCTCGATCTCGTAAACCGGGGAAGCTATCATTTCCTCCAGCACTTCGTCTATGGCCTCAAAATTTCTTGATAAATTCGCGCCTTTCCTGTCTGAAGGAAGATCCACAAAAATGTCAAATGTTGAAACAAGCACGATAGGACGCTTATCCTTTCTCGCCACTTCTACAAGTTTCTTGACATCCGTTACCCCCACGCGTGTCAATGTTATTGGTATATCAGGCTGGTTCGCCTGTATGTCGGGTAGATGAACTACGGGAAGTTTCATTTGTTATTATCTCCGGATTGTTTCTTTGCGTTAATTATTTCACTCCTGAAGGTGTCCAATATTACGTTGTATTATTAAATAATTGCTATTTGAATCTGAAAATTATAAATTATGGAAAGAACACAGTTCAATATAAGGAATCTTGGAGTAATTGCCAACCCTGAAGCAGGTGCAGGTACAACGTTCATCGAGAAAATTACAGCGAAAGCTATTGAGAAATTCAGTTACTGTGACATTATCCATTCGAATCCTGTGGGAAGAAAAGGGACAATGCTCCTTGCAGCGCAGATCGCCCCGATTGTTGATGCCATCTTGGTGGTGGGAGGCGACGGGACAATGTCAGATGTGGCATATAGTTTGTTCGCATCCGGAGCGACTACACCTATACTGGGTATTGGGGCAGGCAGTACAAATGCTGGTCCTCTGATAACATCAAAAGCAAAGGATATTGATAATCTCATACCGAATGAGCTGTTCATCCGGGAAGTCCCGGGCATACTCGCAGACCTGAATGGAGAACATAAAGGGCTTGGCTTCAATGATATAGTTCTGGGGGATACGATACTGACAACCCTCAAAGGAAAAGTAGTGCAAGTGAGCGCTCAAGAGTTCATGAATGGGAAGAAAATATCTGCTCCTCCTTCCAGGGTGGGCACCGTAAATTCAAATGTAATTATTGAAAGAAAAGGAACAATTAAATTGATCCATAGAGGCGAATTTGGCCAGATGTTCGCGTCTCCTCTTGAAGAAAGATATCAGGGTAAAGGTTTGGCCGGGGGGACATCTCTTGCCTCTGCTCTGTGTCTACCCGCCGGGATAGCCATAAGCAATGAACCTCTCATCAATTATAGCATAGAACAGGATGAATTCCTTGAAATGGAACCAATTACGACAAAAACCGCAAGTTTTAGGGAAGGCGATGAAGTTGTTATCCGGGAATTGAAAGAAGGAACATGCTTGAATATTGATGGAAATCCTGTTTCAATCCTGGAAAATAATTCTATTGTTCGTTTGCGATATATTCCTTCCGCTGCAAGAGTTTTGAAGAATTGAGAAATAAAACTTAAATAAGAAATTGTTAATGCAATCGTACGAACGGCGCATTCAGGCGAGGATGTATAGACCTCTTATTTAGAAGAGAGAGAAAGATTTTGCAGGACTTTACCTTTCGTATGAAATCCTGTATATTTTCCCCGCATTATCATCGCTCACGAATAACGAACCGTCATCAGCAACAATGATATCCACAGGTCTTCCCAGCACATTGCCAGTCGTTGTCAGCCAGCCTGTAGCAAAATCCTTCACTGTCAAGTCCTGCATGTCAATGCGCACAATTTTATATCCTGTCGCTTCCTTCCTGTTCCATGAACCATGATAAGCAACGAAAAGATCGCCCCGGTATTCCTGGGGAAAATTATCGCCAGTATAAAAAGCCAGTCCCAGGGGTGCTGAGTGCGCCTGGAGATCTACAAGGCTTGGCATTAACCCCAGGCATGGATTCCTGATATAGACATTCCTGTCAAAATGTGTATCGTGGATATTCTTTCCATAGCAGATTGGCCACCCGTAGTTCTTCCCTTCTTCAATACTATTGATCTCATCAGGCGGAAGGTCATCCCCCAGCATGTCCCGTCCATTTTCTGTGGCGTACATCAAACCTGTCGTCGGGTGAAAGACAAAACCAACAGAATTTCTTAATCCTCTTGCATAGACACTGCAGCCGGTCCCATCCATATTGCATCTTACTATGGCGGCCCTTCTTTCATCCTCCTCATTGCAGACATTACAGGATGAACCTATGCTTAGGTAATACCGAAAAATAAATTAGCAAATTTTATTATGTAAGCCACCATATATGATGGCATGGATACCAAC
>JAPMTS010000050.1 GCA_026552955.1 Candidatus Methanoperedens sp.
GTTGAACATAGTGATAATGCCCCGGTCTTTATAGACCGGGGTTAAAGTTACATTGAAGATACTGAATGCAACTATGGGTCTGCGTGTCCGGGATGATGAAGAAATAGAAGGTCTTGATATTACCCAGCATGGAGAGAAAGCATATGTTTAAAAAGCAGGATAACTTATGCGAATGGCTGGTGATGTCATGAAAAAAATTGAAGCAATAATCAGGTCGGAAAAGCTGGGAGATATCAAGAATGCCCTGGCATTAGCGGGTTTTATCGGTCTTACCACATACGAAGTGAAAGGACGGGGAAGGCAAAAAGGAGTTTTACTGCAATACCGCACCCAGGAATACAGGGTGGATATGCTGGCCAAGACTAAAATCGAGCTTGTTGTGAATGATATGGATGTGGAAAAGGTCATTGAAATAATATGTGAGTCCGGAAAGACAGGTAATATTGGAGACGGCAAGATTTTTATCATACCCATCGAAGAAATCATTCGGGTAAGGACTGGAGAAAGAGGAACAGACGCTATATAGAAACATTGTGTCCATAGAACTTATATGAATGTTCATTGAAGTACTTTAATTATAGGAATCGAAGCATTTGGAGACATAATATGATTTTCTATAATAATTTTCAAAGAAAAGTGCGAAATATAATTAAGAAAATCGAGAATGGAAGCGCAGGTGAGTCCAATATATCATCTCTTTGTGAATTGCTTGAGGATCATACGGATATGATGCAGGAATCCTTAGGGGCGCTTAACATCATATTGGTCAAAGGTAACGTAAAAGCATATAATTGCGCAATTTCAGCCTTGAATAACATAGCTGAAAAATATATCGGATTTGAACATTATTCAGTAGATGTTATAGTAAACTGCATGCAGGAAAGGAAAAATGACCTCCGTGAAGACAGTTTGCTCAAGTTACTTGAGATCCTTTCAAAACTCACTCAAAAATCTCCGGAAAGGATGAAAATTGCAGTACCTGAAATGTTTATTTGTCTTGAAAATACGAATCCGAAAAGTAGGGAGACAGCACATTTCATACTCAGCATAATTGCAGCAACTCATCATGAGTTTTTCGAAGGCCACTCCAGGGATATCAAACGTGTCCTGAATGGCCTGTACGTGGATGAAAGAATATATGCATGCAGGTTATTAAAACAACTTGCCCAGAATGATCAAACAATAGTCAATGATATGCATGACCTATTAGAAGACTTGATGCTTAACCATCCGGATTGTAATCTACGTTTAGAGGCTGGATTCGCGATGGACAGGTTAAAGGAAGGTATCAGAAACAAATCTTCCGAAGTAGATCGGCCGCCAAAGTTAATAAAACCAGGCACACTTGTTGAAGATAAGAACGTAATTCCTGAGGATTTTTCCGGATTATCAGAACTCATAGCGCCAAATAAGAAAGATATGATTGACATTCTTGAAGGAATGAATCTCAAGCACCTGATTATCAATCGGTGAACGGATAGTAGTATAAAAATCGTCAAAAAATGAGGAAAAAAAATCTGTTAATACGTTATTAAATTGGATATATTATTTTCCCAATTCCTTTAAACGCTCAACGTTTGCTTTTGCCTCCTCAACTACTTTTTTTTGCTGTTTTTCAAGCTGCGAAACGATATCCTTAAACCCAACTTTGAGCGAGTACACCTTATATGGTCTTCCTTTTCCCGGCGTCTTCTCTTCCCGTTCATCAATCCAATCCCGTTCTTTTAACTGCCTCATGGCAATACTGACTTCAGGTTGGCGTAACCTTGCCACTCTCTCAAGGTCCACTGATGTAGCTGAATTCATATTCTGAAGATAGGTAAGACTCATTGCCACATTTCTGGTCATTCCCAGGGAAATAAGTATGTCTGCAATTTCTTCATCTTTTTCATCAAGCTGTTTTATCTTAAGCGCTTTCATATTGACTCCAGAAATATATTATGCCCTGGTATTATTTTAATCTTTCGATAAGAAAAATATCAAAGGGCTCATAAAATTCTACAATCCTAATTCTGCTCTCTTCAAATCACTCTTTTTCTTCTCAAGGAATGAATAAACAGGGCCGTGGGCGCTACCTTCAAGAAGCATATTGATCCCCGTTCTGGCTACTGTATTCTGCTCCGGATACCCTATCAAGCTTATTGTTTTTCCATAAACCGAGATATACGCGTTAGTCAGGCTCTCAAATATCTCCCTGGTCTTGCCATCCTTCCCGATGAGTCTTCCCCGTATTCTCATAAGGTCTTTTTCTGTCCGTGCAATATTTGAAAGGTCAATCGTTTCAAACATAAGAAGGTCATGGTCAAACAATTTAAGGGCTTTTTCAGGGCTAAAACCCCTTGCTATTGCCTGTACGACTTCCTTTGCCCGCATTCCCATAAGTGCATCCGTCGGGTCTGCTATCTCCACATTGCCGCTCTCGCTATCAATATTTAATGTTGCAGTGGATTTTTCCTCAATGAGTTGTTTTGTCTGGCCTTTCGGGCCTACCAGCACCGCTATTCTTTCAAGCGGAATTTTAATATGCTCTGTCATTGTTCTTCCTCTTTAATTTTTTTTATGATCGAAATCATATTATCTTCATTAGCCGGGACATTTAATTTCACGAAAAACCGTGCGATATTGGCAACATCTCGCCGCAGGTATGTCTCTGCATTGAAATGACTGGTCAGTACTGACTGCCCCATATCAATTATTACAGGTTCCATTTTATTCATATCGACCAATATATTATATTCACTCAGGTCCGCATGAACAAGTTTTGCCCGTGAATATAAGCGGTTCATATAATCGACCAGCAAGTCAAAAATATGTGATGCTTCCTGTTCGGACAATGTTACATCCTTCAGTTGAGGCATCGGGATGCCGTCTTTTCCTATAAACTCCATTAACAATATGTTCCTTTGTGTGATATAGGGTTTTGGCACCCTTACTCCCGCTTCTTCTGCACGTTTCAGGTTCTTGAATTCCTTTCTTGTCCATGCAAGAATAATATCTTTTCTTGCATGCCTGATGCCCTGGAAACGTGGGTCCCCAAGAATGTAATCCTTCATAGAATTGAAATTTGCTGTTGATATAAGATATATCTTTACGGCAACCTCGGAGATATTGTCTTTATTCGCCACCGCGTGAAAAAGATTTGCTTCTTTGCCTGTACTAAAACAACCTCCCAGCGCATCGATATAACCTTTTTTTGAAAGGTCATACAGAGCCAGCAATGTGGCCGTGTCAAATACATCATTAAGAACTTGCTTCTGATCCGAATCCTTTAAGCGCATGCGGAATTCATCGACTTTCTCATCCATGCGGGAAAGTTTCTTATCACTGGCCATACACTTAATTTAACTTTTTAAAAATCCTTTTCTCTCCAGCCAGTTTACCTGTGGGCCGCTGTATTTCCAGATAATATCGGCTTTTTCGGTCTGGAAAGACCATGGTACAACTATAACAACATCCCCTTCCCGGATCCATGTACTTTTTTTCATTTTTCCAGGAATGCGAGTTAGTCTCACTACGCCGTCCATGCACCTTACACGCAATTTATTTGCCCCCAAAAGACTTTCAACAGTCCCCAGCACTTCTCCCGCCTTTTTCTGCGGCAGGCGAACTCTTGTGAATTCTTCCGGCTGTTGGTTATAATTAGTTCGCCTATTCAGTATAACACCTCATGATTTGTATCAATATAGTCCGCACTATATGTAAAGGTTACTGACAATTATTTAATAAACAAAATGAATACAATTGTCCGATACTTATTTTAGAAACCACTGTCAATGAAGCCACAGTAAAATTATGTCTGAGATCACCATTCTGGGAATTGAGGGAACTGCATGGAACCTGAGCGCAGCAATAGTTGACGAAAAGGATGTTATTGCAGAAACAACAGCTACTTACCGCCCCGCTGCCGGGGGCATTCATCCCCGTGAGGCAGCGCAGCATCATGCCAATAATATAACAAAAGTTGTAAGTGAAACCATAAAAAAAGCAGGTCGAAAGGTGGGTGCTGTGGCATTTTCCCAGGGTCCGGGGCTTGGCCCGTGTCTTCGTACGGTTGCTACAGCTGCGAGGGCTCTTGCATTATCACTTGAAGTCCCTCTTATCGGCGTGAACCACTGCATTGCGCATATTGAGGTGGGAAGATGGAAAACACCAGCAAAAGACCCTGTGACATTATATGTAAGTGGTGCGAACTCGCAGGTCCTTGCATACAGGAAAGGCCATTACAGGGTATTCGGGGAGACGCTTGATATCGGTATCGGCAATGCCCTTGACAAATTCGCACGGTCAGTGGGATTAGCGCATCCCGGAGGACCAAAAGTAGAAGAACTTGCAAAGCAGGCCGCACGATACATACCTCTGCCCTATACGGTAAAGGGCATGGATTTTTCATTCTCAGGATTAACCACAGCCGCGCAGGAATCGGCAAAACACTTCGCTCTCCCCGATGTATGTCATTCTTTCCAGGAAACCGCTTTCGCAATGCTTCTGGAAGTAACAGAACGCGCCGTTGCGCATACAGGAAAAGGCGAAGTCCTGCTGGCAGGCGGCGTTGGAGCCAATTCGCGCCTGCGTGAGATGCTTACTATCATGTGTGAGGACAGGGGTATTGATTTTTATGTGCCTGAAAAGCGTTTCATGGGGGATAACGGTGCAATGATCGCCTATCTTGGCCTCCTTATGTATAAATCGGGATACAGGACTTCGATTGCTGAATCAAAGGTCAATCCCAACTTCAGGCCGGATGAAGCAGTAGTCAGATGGAATCCTGAAGAAGGAAGTATGTTCAGGGAAGAAATACCTGGCACTATAATAGCAAGCGGTGCAGAAGCCGTGATAACTCTTTTCGGGAATACGATCATAAAAACAAGGATATCGAAACGATACCGCCTTGGTGAAATAGACCAGACCCTGCGCAAAGAAAGAACAAGAATTGAAGCCAGACTGATATCAGAGGCACGGCGATGCGGCGTTCCCACCCCGATCATCAGGGATGTTTCTGATTTTGAAATAAAAATGGAATACATAGAAGGGATAGCCTTGAAAAAAGTGATCACACCTTCACTCAGTGAACACACGGGAGAACTGATAGGGCGTCTGCATTCTTATGGAATAATTCATGGCGACCTTACCACTTCGAATATATTATTCAAGGACGGCAAACTCTACCTGATCGATTTCGGGCTTTCCTATCTTGATAAGACAGTGGAAGCGCGGGGGGTTGATGTGCATGTGCTTTTCCAGACATTTGAAAGCACCCATGAGAACCATGAAGAGCTTATTGAGGCTTTCAAGAAAGGATATGCATTGATGGGCTCTCCAGAAGTCCTGGCAAGAGCAAAGGAAATTGAGGCGCGGGGGAGGTATGCATGAAGAGGCTTATAAGATTATTCTAAATTTCACCCATGTATTTTCATGGAATGCCTCAACTCCACTGCCTTACCCTTTCCACATCCTTTCATTTCCCACCCGCTCATGAGAGAACGCCCCACACCCAGGAACCTCTCACCGACAACTATCACTTCGTCATTGGGGCGGATCTGCGGGTCGGCATCAAGGATACCTGGTGCAAGGATGCTGCTGTGGGGTATGAAATCCCCGATTTTTACCCTGTAATATGGATGATCACCAAGTTTCAACCCACCATCAATAGTAAGGGCAAGAGTCCCGTACTGCGGTATCAATGTTGCCAGCTGTTTTCCCGCAAACAACTGGAATTTGGGAAATGGTGCCCTGATAATCGCATCATGCGGAACGAGCATATCGCCTGCGCCATTTGCGAACTGGTAATTTGCGGTAGCACGCATCATATCAAGCTTTCCCTGATCAGAGGTTCTTTTTTTGGTGTTCTCAAAGCCGGAAACAACCTGTTCCAGATTCCTAAGGGATTCATGTGATGTTACTCCCGTATCCGCAGTATAAATAAATTCAAGCCCAAGCTCATTTGCTACGGATTCACAAATCTGCCTGTATGCACCATGAACATGAGCAACGATGTTTTCATATTTATTTTTTTGAAGGTATGAGCAAAGGCACTTCCCAACCCATGCCCTTTCTTCAAGGTCCCAGTGTCCCGTTACAGGTGTGTCATAATGCGCCGCCGGATATATCAATTCAAGCTCCCGCGGAACAACTCCCATGGGTGATGTGATTATTACCTCATGGACAAATTTACGGTATTTGCCAAGGGCATTAATGAATTTCTGGTGCGACAGGGATATTGAATACGGTTTTTTTGCTGAGCATGGGAGAAGAACAAGCGTATCAAGATCAGGTGCTGTGTAGCGTTCCAATACCCTTTGTGCGAATCTTTTGATCTCAACCCTGTTTAGCGATTCAGATGTATTTGCATAGAGTGTATTTGACCTCAAGATGGGTGTTCTTTTCTCAAGAAAATCATATTGCCCATCGATCAGGCGCAGAGCTGCGGTCAGCCATGGGCGAGCTCTGCACTGGCGTTCCACATACTCACGAAGACTTCCCGACCGTATCTGCTCGCGGACATTGCTGAGTTCCTCGCCAAGCTTCAGGGAATTATGCTTTGCCATTAATTGGGCCCTCTTATTTTTGGGCAGTTTTAACAATTCCTGCGGCGTGTTTGATGAACATACCGGGCATATACAGGGAAATTCATGGAGTCTGTCGAGGGGGAATTCTCCTGAATTTGTAAGATAAATGTCCTGGTATCCCTTGATAATAGGCAGGGTCCCATCGACCAGGTCCACCCCAAGATACAGGAGCATCGCCAGGTTTTCAGGAGTGGCAAGAGAAGGAGTATAAAGAAGTGCGTCAGCGCGGGTATTTTCTTTTAACTTTATGATGGAATCCACGAGTTCACGCGCCCTGTTTTCAAGCTGCTTTGCCGTGCCCAGGACGTAAAGTTCAGATCCTGGCCATTCTTTGGCAAATGGATGGACGACCAGGCCTGTATGGGCCTGATCTGCATTCTTAAGGTGTACCTGAAGCTCTTTTATAATATCTTCTCTTATTTGCAGGGGGAGTGACCTGTGGGGAAGGATGAATAATTTCCCGTCATTTTTTTCGATGGGCTCGGGTCTTTTCCAGACAGAGCCGCAATCGACTATAGGGCAATCCTTTGCCCGGATGTCAATAATAGCAGGTGTTGACAGGGATGTTTCAAGAACGAGTTTACCGATTCTTGCTGCTGCGTCGCGATGTGTTATTTCGAATATTTTGCTCATAAATTTCTCTTGTTCTTGCGTTTTGTTCAACGTTGATAAATGTACTATTAATGCGTTAGGTCTTCTTTATCCTAACGGCGCCGGACGTCACCGCATTTTAATTTATTTTGAAATTGCGTTCATGAGCAAAATCATGGGGAAGCTTTTATATGACTTTGATTATGCAGTTGGTTGATGAAAGAGATAATTTTTGTGGGACGATCAAATGTGGGAAAATCCACCCTTATCAGAGTTCTTACGAAAAAGAAAGTCCCTGTGGGAAAGCTTCCCGGTGTCACAAGGAAACCGCTTCATATACCGTACCAGAATATTCAAATTACTGATATGCCAGGATTCGGGTACATGAGCAAAGTAACAAAAAAAGGCCAGGAAGCGATAAAGGATAATATTGTCCATTATATAGAAGATAATGCTTCCCATATCCTGCTTGCAGTGTTGGTCATAAATACTACATCATTCGCAGAAATAGTGGACAGGTGGACACTGAGAAATGAAATACCAGTGGAGGTTGAGCTTTTCGAATTCTTCAATGAACTGGACATTGATGTCATCGTTGCTGCTAATAAAATGGATAAAGTGACGGATCAGGATATGGCACTTGATGGGGTAGTACAAAGGCTTGGCATGTCCCCTCCATGGAGGCAGTGGCCGGATATGATCATACCTGTGAGCGCAAAGAAAGGAAATATCGGGGATTTGAAACTCCGGATACAAAAGAAAATAGAAGGAATCGGTCGTACGAGTTAATTGTTGATTTTCTTTAATTTAATTGCTTTTTGAGACCGATCTGCAAATCCCGGATGTCAGGTTAATCTCCGGATCGATGCCGCTGTTGCAGCCTATAAGAAGATTCAAAACAGCATTCGCATCAGCGGAAAAAGGTTCCGGTACAGGCGCTTTGATAGATTTTTTGTTCGGCTTTTGTATGATCTTAACGGCAGGTTCCTGGCTGGTATTGACCTTTTCTGTCGAATTGACAGGTGTTTTAACCGTCGGAACAGGAGTTGGCTCAGGGATTTGCACAGATTTGATCTTTATTACCAGCTCCTGGCTCGTGGTATTGATCTTTGTTCCTTCTGAACCCAATTCATAAAATCTTGCAGTAGCACGGGGGAGTTTTATTGGTCCGTCTGAATTTGACCTGATAGTATAACTGAACCTCATATCCTTGTTTGCTTCAAGATACTCTTCATGTTCTGTGGTACCGCTTATAAGTTCAACATTGGATGGTATTGAATCATTGACAGTCACCATTGAAGGGGTACTTCCACTATTTAAAGCAACAACCGTAACGGTCACAGCATCACCTCTGTTGATTTCGGAAACATCCGCATGTTTACTGAGGTCGATCCTTGGCCCGTATATTACAACCTCGGGTCTGTTTGACTGGATCATATAATATTCATTCAATAGTTTCAATTCTGCGATCGTGGGAGGGAATAAAACACCTTTACTGTTAGATTCTGTGGGTTTTAACAGATAGCGGAAACTCCATTCTGCATTTGGCGGGATATTCACTATCCATCGAAGGGAATTATTGCTCAATTGCCTGAATCCTTTTGGAATAGTATCCACAATACTGACATTTTTAAGTTCATAATTTGCATTATTCTTAAAATAAAGACTAACTAATATCTGGTCTTTCATATACATCTTGGAGACCATGGTTTTTTTAAGAAGAGGAGCTTTCTGGGCCTGCGGTGCAATAAGGATCGTCTTTAATGTAATTGATTTATATTCTATACCTTTGATATCTGTTCCATTGACATTAACAGATATGTCAAATTTCTTTAGATCCATGACCACTGGTGTCGAAAAAGTTATCGTCTCGGTGATCTCCCTTCCGTTCTTCAGGGTTTCATAATAATATTTCAAATTCCCGTTTAATACCGGAAGTTGCGTACCTATATCCATATTAATATTTGTGAGATCGGCTGATCCAGTGTTTTTTAGTGTGACCTTTACAACTAATTCAGTATTTGGGGCAGATACAGCTTCATCCTCACTGTCTATCACTATTTCAGGTTTTGGTGTACCTCTTGGATTCAATTCCAATCTAATCCAGGGACTGTAACTTTCAAATAACCAATCTTTGGATAAACCCTGAGGAAGTTCTACAGCTGTAACTTTGAATTCTCCGTCAGGAAAGACATATGATTCTCCCTGGCCAAGACTGATTTCTGTTATAAAACTGCCGTTCTTGGAAAGATTCAATCCCACAAAAGCTTCGACGGGTTCAATTGGTATCTGTTTATACCTATCAGACTCAACCGGTGCGTTGAAGCCTACAACTTCTACGGAATATCCCAAATGTGAAATTACTTCATTGCGCTTGAGAGTCCCGGATTTTCCAATATCCCACTGGAGTTTACTTACATCAAAGGCGGCGGCAATATTGACAAAATATAATAACACCACGAATATTACTGCCCATTTTATTCCCTGCATGTTTTTTCTTCCTGCTATCATGTTATGAATGGATTGGATTAACGGTAATTAATACTATCCTCTGTATTATTAAATCCACCATAGTACTTAAAGATATTGTTCGTATGGTTACGAATATAAAATAATTATAATTATAATACTTATAGACTTATATCTTTGAATCTTTTTACAACAAAATCCTTATCCAGGGAAGCCAGGAAATGCCCTGCCCTGGGTCCTGACTTTAGACCAAGAAGCGCCAGGTATACGGTTTCAAATACCTGTTTTCCATCAAGACCCGTTTCCTGGGCCACTTTATATAAATTATCATGGATTTCCTGCCCTGACATCCCATGTTCGATTTCGTCCGCGAGGATCAATAGTGCCAGCTTCTGTTCTTTTGTGAAACTTTTTACCTGCGGGGGGATGTTTTCCTGGACTTTGAACTTCACGAAAATGGGGGCATATTTCACGAGCCAGTTCCTTGCATTGTTCGATCTTTGCCTTATCGCATCAACATCTGATATATCGTAATCTGTACGTTTCAGGACAGTAAGAAGATACTCAAAATCCCTGTCCTGGGCTATCTGCACGGCAGTGACCATATGCCTGAAAGGGATCTTTGAAGGTTTTGTTCCTTCTGTCCTTGAAAGTTGATATGCCCGCTTATCGCCTTCCACCTGGTCATACTCATCAATAAGATTCAGGAAAGAAAGCCCGGGGTCAAATTCAATATGCTTTTCAGGTTTCTGCCTGATTATCAGGTAGCGCAATACTTCAGGAGGCACGATTTCAAGCATATCGTTAATGGAGATCGCAAGACCTGTGGATGAGTGCATCGCACCCTTACCTTTCAGCATTATCCACTCATATACTATCGGAAATGGCGGTTCGTAACCGTATATCTCACGAGCGATGCGTTTTCCGGTGTCATATGAGCCCCCTGCTGTGGCATGATCCTTGCCGAACGGTTCAACAGTCGTGCCAAATATCGGCCAGCGCGCAGGCCAGTCCACACGCCAGTTAAGTTTACCTCCCCCTTTCATGGAAACGGTCCCCGACGAGCCGCATTTGCACTGGTAATCGATGGTTTCTTTTTCTGCATCAAACCCTGTCACTTTTGTGGTACTCAGACGCCCGCATTCCTTGCATATTGGATTATATGGACTCCAGTCAGGTTCAAGGTCGCGCCCTGCCACTTCAGATAGTATTCGAGCAATCGCATCCCTGTTGATGAGGGCTTTCTTGACCGCTTCGACGTATTTTCCTTCCTTATAAAGCTCATCAGCCCTGTAGACATCTGGTTTTATCCCGAGGGTATGAAGCGCATCAATAAAGGGAAGGAGGAAATGCTCTGAATAGCTCTTATGGCTCCCGCAAGGGCATGGGATCTCGGAAAGCGGCTTTCCCACATGGGCTTCGTAATCCTTTGGAAGGAATGGGTATACTTTACGAAGAGGATCGAAAGTATCGGCGATATAGATAAGACGCACATCTGCGCCTTTGTCCAGAAGCGCCCTATAAACCGTATCCGCTGTGACGACTTCCCGCATATTCCCGATGTGAATAGGCCCGGAAGGTGTAATTCCTGAGGCCACCGTGTGCTTATTCCCGCGCGAAAGTACATTTTGGGCTATAACATCCGCCCAGTGTATTGTCTCTTCTGTCATTGCCCCCTAAAATCGCATAAGAGATATTAAAAGATACTCTTATGGTTTAATTCTACAATCATGAGTACATGACGCGAGTAGCCGTTGGAGGGACATTTGACCCATTGCATGACGGACATAAAGCCCTGCTCTTAAAAGCGGTAGAATTGAGCAGGGGTGGTGAACTGCTGATAGGGTTAACATCAGATGATATGGCAAGGAACAAGGTCCATGGAGTGAATGATTATCGATCGCGCTATGATGAATTAATGAAATTTGTCCATGAACAGGGAGTTTTCCCTCAAATTGTAAAGCTTGATGATCCCTATGGACCGACCATAAAAGATGATTTTGATTATCTTGTCGTATCCCCGGAAACGCATTCTGTGGGATATGAGATAAACCGGATACGAAGTGAAAAAAACATGAAACCATTAAAGATCATCCTTGTTGATTATGTCCTTGCAGACGACGGCTTTCCGATATCCAGTACGCGTATCGGGAAAGGAGAGATAGATAATCACGGGAAAGTATTAAGAGAATATAAAAGAACCGGAGTATCTGTAAAATATGCTTGAGGCGATAAAATTAACCTAAGATTCCTTGGAGGAGCAGGAGAAGTTGGACGGTCCGCCATCCTGCTAAATGAAGAGCTTCTTCTTGATTACGGGATAAAACCTACGGATCCGCCGTCATACCCTTCAAATGGTCTTCGTCCAAAAACCATAATAATTTCCCATGGACACCTTGACCATTGCGGGCTTGCCCCGAATCTCATGGACCTTGAACCGGAGGTATATTGCACATCCCTGACAGCGAAATTGTCAGCGCTGCTGGCAAGGGATACCCTGAAAATCGCACATAAGAAAGGCCACAATATCCCTTATTATACTGAAGAGATCCAGGAATTCGAAAGAAAGGCCAGGTCAACAGGATACAGGAAAGAATTCAACACCAACGGTTATTCCGTATGTTTTTACGATGCGGGGCATATTCCGGGTTCTTCAATGGTTCATCTTGAAAAGGATGATCAATCCATTTTTTATACCGGGGACATGAACACCATCAAGACCGAACTCCAGAACGGCGCTGATACTGACCTTCCCGATAGCGATATTCTCCTTATCGAAAGCACATATTTCGGAAAGCAGCATACGGACAGGAAAATACTTGAGGAACGGTTCATCGAATCCGTAAGGGAAACAATTGAAAGCGGAGGAAGAGCGATAATCCCGGCTTTTAGCATAGGAAGGACGCAGGAGATCATGCTAATACTGAAAAAACATGGGCTTCACGCATATGTTGATGGGATGGGGGTCGATGTATTTAACCTGATCAAACGGTCGCCTGAATATGTGTCTGATATAAAAAAACTTGAAAATGCATTCACAAGCGCAAATATAATTGAAAGGCAGGATAGGGCAGCAGTAATCGAAGAACCTTCAATAATCGTAACAAGCGCTGGAATGTTAAACGGAGGCCCCGTCTTATATTATATCAATGAAATTTCCGATGATCCCAAATCCAAGATCCATCTTACCGGTTACCAGGCCCAGGATACGAATGGGAGAAGGGCGCTTGAAAGCAGGTATATCGAGAATGGAAAACGTACTGTCAGGCTGAATTGCAGGCTTGAGCTCTATGATTTTTCAGCTCATTGCGGGGATGCCCAATTAAAAGATGTTGTTAAGACGTTCTGTGACCGCGGCACTGAAAACGTTATAGTGGTACATGGTGAAAATACACAGGGTTTTGCACAGTGGGTGCAGGAAACTCTTGGCGTGAAATCTTTTGCCCCTGAAAATAAGGAAACCATCACTTTATAAGATTTTTTTTAATCATTACTAAGTCAGAAAAGTTTAAACCAATTGAATTCAATTTATAGTATAATGAACATAAAAATTATAATATGTTTCATAGTAATAATCTGTTTTTTTCCTTCGGCATCATTTGGTGCAACCGAAAAAGTCTGGAGCGCAAAATACTCCGGCATTATTAGGCCAAATCAAACTGTGGTATTTGAAAATTATGCTGTGAAAGTTACGGCAATGAATAATACCGGCTCTTCAATTATTGTTTATAGGGACAGTGTCCAATTGGAAAAGAAGGACTTTATTATAAACGAATTTAAGAAATATGATGCAGTGGGTATAACCCTTCTGGAGGCAAATGAGGTGTATTCATGGATCGCCTTCAGTAAACTTGAAGAGAGGGATATCTGGATCCCTTCAGGACAAAGAACCCTGAAATGGGGAGAAACATATTCATTTGAAGATGCTTCAATAGAAATTGATGGCCTTGGTAAAGATACCGTAAATCTGACCGTCATAAAGAATAATACCAATAAGACAGATGTTTTCACAATTAATGGTTTTAACAATTACGATGATATACGGATAGTGGTAACGGATATCAATAGAACGGGTCTTATAGGCATTGAATTATTTAAATATAGGGTCCCAACGTTCGAAGCCAATATCAATACTGATAAAGACGAATATTTTCCCGATGAAACAATTTCCGTATCAATAAACATTACAAGCGATGAACTCCTCAACATAGCCAGCATAAGTCTAGATGGCGATGATCCCCTTCAATTCCGGCCGGATGTTTTTACTGCAACCGGAATTAATGGCACAAGATCCTTTAAGTCCCAAATAAACGACCTGCCTCCTAATTCCACAATTACTATTCATGGAAAAATAGAAGTGCGCGATTTCCATAATAATGTCACCTTTGCAAATGTAAGAAAGGAATTATCCATAACTGGGATCATATCGATCATAAAACGCGTCCAGGAAGAAACTGATGATGAAAAAGTCCTGGTTGAATTGCTTATATACAATTCCGGATCAAATAGAACTTTCATATATATCCATGATAATGTAACTGAAGGAATAAATCCGGATCAAAAGGATTGGAATATCGAACTGGAACCAAAAAGATCTACGAATGTATCATATTTCATATCCCCCCAAAAACCCGGAGTATATCAACTTGCCAGTGCCATAGCCAAATGGAATGGAGAAATAAGCGCATCAAATAAACTAAAAACCACTGTCCATATGCCCTATTTGAGCATAGTCAAGACAGCTTTGAACAATAAAAGCACGACCGAGGTGGAACTGGTTGTAAGAAATGTTGGCGACAGGCCGGCTATTGTGATAGTCGATGACACAATACCTGATGGTTTCCCATTGGAAAGCGGCTCTCCAATATGGTCGGGTTATATAGACTCCGGAAAGAGCGCAAATTTCATGTATTCATTGAAAGGAAATCCTGTTTCTCTACCTCCCGCGAATGCAACGTATCGTGATATCAGGGGAACCGTCAGGCAGGCGCGATCAAACGCTGTAGAAAACAACGAAATCCTGGGAACAAAGAAAGTCGATACAACACCTATAAATGCAGGTTGGTACGAAATAATGGTATTTATGATATCGTCATTTCTGGTGATCTCAGGAATAATCGGAAGCATGGCATTTTCAGCTTATTTAATAACGAAAATTAGAACGAGGTCGAAATAATGGAAATCTTTTCAATATTGCTTTTTTTTATATACTCACTGGTTATTCTTGGAATTCTGATATATATATCGCCTTTGTTTTCAGCTCTTATCATGATACTTATTCCTTTGGTTCTGGTTTTCATCCTTCCGGATGAGGCTGCGGGATTCTTTTCAATAATGCAATTCTCGTATTCAGGGATACAGGTATTTAATCTTCACATCCTGCTTCTTGTGTGGTCTGCTTTTATCGGGATCATCTCTTATGCCGAAGTCCTGACCTGGTATCTTTTAAGAGAACCTGCACCAGTGATCAATGAAGCTGCACAACCACAAATCAATGAAGCTGCACAATCACCGAATAAGGAAGCTGAGCAAGCACTGATTAAGGAAGCTTTACCTGTAGGGGACAAGCCAAAGACATTGATGTTCAAAATAAATGATTTCACACAAAAGCTCTATAAAATACTCAAAGGTGAAAAGATAAAATTAAAGCCATAATTATAAATTTTTGGGAAGTAAACCAACAAGCTTAATAAACAATTCTTACATAACTAATTACAGGTGATTTTATAACAAATAACGTTGAAGAAGGCGTGAAAACAAGACTGTTAAAATTTCTGGTAAGGGATAAGATCGGCATAAGGAAATGTCTTTTAAGCCTGTTTCTGCAGACAAGGAATTATACCACCAGTGAAGTTTATGATTATCTTAAGAAGCAGGGTTTTGAAGTCAATTACAGGGGTGTTTCTGCTATGGTCGGGCAAATGCATACAAGGCTCGGTATCCTTCGTATTTATTTGAAAAGAGAGCATCGCAGTTATTCACTCAAGGAAGACCACAGGGACATTGTAAAAATGATTTTAACCACCCCATTTTCCGGGAAATCACTGCATCCTATCCCTTGATTTTCTTTTTTCCTGACTATTTCGCACCTTTATCCGTCAGCATGAATTCACAGAAAGTACCTTCGCCTTTTGACCTGTGTTTTCGCAATGTAGCTCTTCTTTTTGATGGTCCTGTCTTATCCAATAATATGATCGTCTTTGAAAGGTGCTCGAATGCATTTCCCCCGACCGGGCATAGTTCACCTGTAACTACATCTTTATAAACCTGGTTTGTGATCACTACAGCCACCCCATATTTTCGTGCGATCCCGTGAAGGACCCCTATCTGGTTCACAAGTTCACGTCTTGTTGCCACGTTCTCCTGCCCTGTTTCATCCTGTGTGAGACCAAGCCTGTAAAAAAGCGCCGCAGAATCAAGAATTATCAGGCCGATCTTCTCATTCATAAGTTTCTCAATATCAGTAATTGCTGAATATTGCTGTTCAAAGTTCACGGGTTCGTAGATAATTATTTCTCCTGCGATTTTTTTTGCGTCCTCACCCGCTATCTGTTTGAACCTCTCCCCCGAGAAACCCTCTGTGTCTATGAAGATCACTTTCTTCCCACTTTTTACACATTCCACGGTAAGTTGTATGCAGATATTGGTCTTCCCTGTACCTGACCCCCCATATATTTGCGTGACGATCCCGGTTTCAAATCCGCCGCCCAGCATTTCATCAAGTGATACGCAACCGCTGGGTATCCGATCAGGTTTTTTTATGCTGGTCACTCCATTTTATTAGATAATCTTTCAAAGATCTTTATTATCGAAGAAATCGCCGCCCCCCCTCTCTCGATCGGTGAAATGTTATCAAGGTCTGCCTTGACCATGCCAGGATCGAAGGGTATTGAGCCAATTACAGGCAAATCAAAACCTTTAAGGATATTTTCGATCTCTAAAACTTCCCCTGTGGCCTTATTAATTACCACGCCGAATTTACTTATCCCGATCTGGCGCCCAAGTTCGGCTATCCTTCCCGCAGTTTCGATCGACCGTGCGCCAGGCTCAACAACTATGATCATGTAATCAATTCCTTTTGTGGTGCCGCGCCCCAGGTGTTCCACCCCTGCTTCCATATCAAGTATCACGACGCTGTTCAATTTTAGGATCACATGGCGCATAAGGGCCTTAAGAAAAGAACTTGCAGGGCACATGCATCCACTGCCGCCTCTTTCAACCGTACCCATTACCAGCAATTTCACCTTATCAGGCCCTGTTACCCCGAATTTATCTACAATATCGTCCACTTTGGGATTCAGCTTAAAAACACCTGCCGGGCCTCCGGCTCTTTCATCGATAAGCTCTTTATATTCCGTAAGGGGTCTGGGCGGATTTTTTATTCCAAGAGCGGATGCCAGGTTCATGCTGGGGTCGGCATCAATTGCCAGTACATCATACCCTTTTCTTGCGAAAAGCCGCGCCAGTGTGCCTGAGAGGGTGGTCTTTCCAACCCCGCCTTTTCCTGAAATTGCTATTTTGATCATTATGCTTCAATAAATTCAACATTTATAGTTTCATTAATAGTAATTATAGCTCCCTGTCCTTTTGACGCCATGCCCGGATTCACCACAATTGTGCCATTAACATTGACCATACCTCTGGCTTCATGGATATGCCCGCAAACGATCAGGTCAAATCTTCCCAGATACCTCGCAAGTGCGGCGCTTCCCACGTTCCCGTGCGGTAATTTGTCCATAGTATTTAGCGGGGGGGGATGTGATAATAAGATCATCCTGCCTTTAGATCCGCTCAGTAATGTCCCGATATATTCACCGATCTTTTTTTCCGTGAGTTCAAAAGGAGTATTAAAAGGCGTTGGGTTTGAGCCGCCAAGCCCTATGAATGTTAATCCCTCCATTCTATGGAGTGAATTATGCAGGTTAATAGTATTTTCATTCTTATCCAGGACTTTTAACAGAGAGGGATTATCGCAATTTCCGGGCACTGCAAGAACAGGAACTTTGAACATCTCCAAAAGGTTAAAGGCATTTTCATCAGGTCCGAAATCCGTAAGATCTCCTGCTATGAGTACAGCATCAATTTGGCCGGCCATGTTGAGAATAGATCCAATATGTGAATAATCGCCGTGAAAGTCTGAAAGAGCAAGCAATTTCATAGTAGGCCATATTTAGTTTAATGTTTATAATTGTAATGCATCCAGTGCTCGCCCTCGCTGTCATGCACGCACACATTTCCGCTTCCGCCAGGATTGAATCCGTTGAATTTGTCAATAAGAGCTATTGCCTCCCTAATTTCATTGATGTATCTTTCTTTAAGAAGTGCTGCCAGCATCAGGCACTCTTGTGTACTGATATTGCCCCCTGTACCAATACATTTTGATACCTCAAGCTTCCCGTCGTCTATATAGAAAGGATATGTACTGCAGATAGAAGGCCTGCATTCATAAATCTCACATAAGTCATTTTTCAGGAAGATGCAGTCGCAGTTTTTCTTCAAAACCCATTCAAATGTATGGATATTGCCTCCGGAATCCCTATCCTCTGAAGGGGTAGGCATTACAAAATCATCGCGGGAAAGTCCTTTTTTCTCACATATTCTTTTGATTTCATAAGGAAAAACGATCACAGTATTATCGCCATATTGTGCACTGCAGCACTGTGCGCATTTACTGCATTTAAAACCTATTGCTTTTATCCTGCCGGCAAGCTTTTCTTCCCGGATCTTCAATGCCTTGTCAAGCGCTTCTTTAAGATTTGAGATTTTGATATCTTTTTGCTTCAAATTCATTTCAGATATACAGCCCGCCGTTTATGTCTATGACCTGGCCTGTTATATAGTCTCCTTCTTGTGATGCAAGGAAAGCGACTGTTCCTGCGACCTCGGAAGCTTTTCCAAGCCTTCCAAGTGGTATTTTGGATAGGATCTTGCCCATTACATCATCCGGGATCCCTTTTACCATATCGGTTTCAATGAACCCGGGGGCAATTGCATTCACGGTAACGCCTTTTCCTGCAAATTCCTTTGCCAGGGCCTTTGTAAGTCCTATCATTCCTGCTTTTGATGCAGTATAATTAGCCTGCCCGAAATTACCCATCCTGCCAACCACAGAAGATATATTAATAATCCGCCCGTACTTTCTCTCAAGCATTCCTTCTATGAAAGCCTTGGTGCAATAGAATGTCCCATCCAGGTTTACATGCATAACATCGTCCCACATGTCAGAAGTCATTTTCACAAATGATTTATCCCGGACTATTCCCGCGTTATTAATGAGGATGTCCAGTTTTCCGAATTCTTTTATGACCTCTTCCTGCATTTTTTTTACCTGCTCGAAATTACTGACATTCGCCTGGCATATGTAAGAGTGCTTTTCAATAGCATCCAGCTGTTTTGAGTATTCTTTTGCATGTTCTTTATTATTCATCCTGTTGATCTTCAAGGCAATTTTTTCAAGCTCATCTGCTATGCCCATCATGTCAATTAGCTTTGATACTGTCTCTGCATGCTCTTTCTTATTCTGGTAGTTTATTATAACATCTGCTCCCTCCTGGGCCATGCGCAAAGAGATAGCTTTTCCGATCCCTCTTGAGCCTCCTGTGACCAGGGCAACTTTACCATCCAGTCTGCCTTTTTCCCTGCAACCCATACTTTCACCTCTGTACAACAATGGCTATGCCCTGCCCTCCGCCTATACAGAGGGTTGCAAGACCATATCTGCCATTCCTTCTCTTTAATTCATGAAGAAGCTTCAAGGCATCCTTCAATACAATTGAACCAAGCTGTGCTGGATTGAGATCTTTGAGGCTTCCCCCGAATTTTCCTATTGCCGTACGGGTTGCGCAAGCTATTACCACATTCTTCATGATTGCCACCCGGTTTATAGCAGGAGCCCGCCGTCAACAGAAAGTACCGCACCATTAATGAAATTGGCCTCATCGGAAGCAAGATATAATAACGCATAGGCGACATCATCAGGCTGTCCAAGTCTTTTTATGGGCGTTTTTTCTTTCATCATCTCAAGAATTTTTTCGGGTACTGTTGCAGTCATGGGAGTATATATGAATCCGGGAGCCACTGCATTGACCCTTATTCCTTTTCTTCCCAGTTCCTTGGCAAGGGTCTTGGTAAGACCGATCAATCCTGCTTTAGCTGAGGAATAATTCGACTGGCCGATATTGCCGTACAAACCAACAATAGAAGATACATTGATAATCTCGCCTGTTCCATGATTTGTCATTGCTTCAACAACTGCCTGGATGCAGTTAAAAGGCCCTTTAAGATCGATATCAATTACCTTGTCCCACTGGTCTTCAGTCATTTTTGATATGAGGGCATCCTGGATAATTCCTGCATTATTTATGAGTACATCAATCTTTCCGAATCTTTCCAGCGTATCCTTAACAACTTGTTTTGATTGTTCCCTGTCGGATACATCAAGTTTTGCAAAGAAAGCATCGCTTCCGTTTTGTCTTATCTCTTCGGCTGTTTCCTCACCGGCTTTTTCATTCACATCTGCGACTACGACTTTTGCGCCTTCTTTTCCAAACAGCAGGGCTGTTTCCCTGCCAATACCGCTTCCTGAACCTGTAATAATTACTACCTTGTTTTCAACTCTCATTTCAAACTCTCCTTCGATTTATTATGATTCGTCTTGTTTTTCTTTACGCCAATATTATTTTCATCCTTCTTTGATCTTGGTTTCAGCCATTGCGCTAGTTTCGGGCAGACCTCGTTCTGAGACTTTGAGCCAACGAACATACCAATATGTCCAGTGGGGAAAACCATCGATTCCTTATCGGTGCTCGATATAGCTCTGGTCAGGGGAAGGCTTGACTCATTTGGAACAAGATGATCAAATTCTGCCATTATATTGAGAAATGGCATGGAAATTTCTTTCAGGTTTATCCTTTTCCCACCGATTTCCATCCTGTTTTTAATGAGAAGGTTTTCCTGGTAACAGTCCTTCATGAACTGTCTGTAGGCTTCGCCTGCCTGGCCAGGACTATCAAATATCCATTTTTCCATGCGGAGAAAATTCTCTACGGTTTTCTTATCATCAATATGTTCAAAAAATCCCACATATTTGTCGATCAGAAGCCTGAAAGGGTCAAGAAGCAGGAATCCCATATTCAGGAAATCCCCCGGGATTATTCCGTAATAGTCCACAATTTTGTCCACATCCATTTCTTTTGCCCAGATATTGAGCAGGGATTTATCGGTTTCAAAGTCAATGGGTGCAACGAAACTTATCAGGTTTTTCACCTTTTCCGGATGAAGCGCGGCAAACATTACTGATAATGTTCCCCCCACGCATACACCTAAAAGGGATATCTTATCTGCTCCTGATTTTCGTCTTACATGATCTACAGCATTATTCAGATAGCCATTTACATAATCATCTATCGTGAGATATCTGTCCATACCTGAGGGGTATCCCCAATCAATAGCATAAACATCAAAACCCCTGTCCAAAAGGTTCTTGATCACACTCTTATCGGGTGAAAGATCGAGAATATAATAACGGTTGACAAGTGCATATACCATAAGAACAGGAACAGGACAGGGATTTTTAACTGTGGTCTTATAGTGGATGAGTTTCATCTTATCTTCACTATATACTATCTCGTGAGGTGTTACCCCCACTAAAATTTCTGTTAATTCCGAAATTACTTCAGATCCTTTCTGAAATTTTATAAAAGTTTCCCTGATAAAATCAGGTTCATTAATTTTTTGGATCATAAAAAACTCATTTTCCCTGTGATAATTCGTTGATCTTCCGGTTCAATTCTTTTACTGTTTTTTTGAGGGAATACAATTCCCTGTTGATCTCATCGATATCAGTGCTTGTAGGCAGGTTCATGGGTTTCAGGAAATTTTCTTCAAGCATTTCCTGATTGTATTTCCTGGCTTCGATCAAACATGACATGAATTTGCCCATGTCCCCGGAAAAATGACCTGACCTGAGAAATTCCTTGAAGGTATCGCTGTATGTTTCAATCCAATTATTGTATATTTCTTTGTATTTAACAGGGTTGATCTGGCCATCCATGAGTGCTGTTTTGTCATTCATCCTTTTCATAGCCTCAAGGGATATATTCGCAAAATCGGAAACAGAATCCAGCCAAACTGAATAAAGGTCGGTAAAAAGAGGATAACCTTTCATCATTTTTTCTGTTTTCTCTCTTGAGGGGCCTAAGGCTGGAAATTCCCCTATGTGGCCGAAGGAGGCTTCCCATGCCTTTAACCATTGGGCAAAAAATATAGTTGGGGATTCGTCCATGCTCATACCCCGGGGCGTGATGCGCGCATATACGAATCGATCCACATTTTCGATATTTTTATGGATGTCCTGGCATATATCTTACAGGCATCCCTGATAGGCTCCATCATCTCTTTGACCGGAGATACCATGGGCATCTTGTCAAAGACATCTTCAAGAGCCTTTTCATGCATCTTCACCCAGAGGTTAAAAAAATCTTTATAAGCACCGGGATCAGTTGTTATTTTAGAATGGTCCTTGAATTTTTCATGCATATTTTCAAGGGCCAAAATCCATGATTTATAAAGATTCAGGCTTATTTCGCTGCTCTCAATAAAATTATCCAATGCTTCCCGGGATGACATTGCAGACTGAGGATCAAACATTTTTTTAAAGTTATCTTGATAGGTATTTACCCATAAGTCAAAGAATTCCTTATAGTTCTCAGGTCCTGCATTGCCCGCAGATATTTTTTCTATATTCATAGAAAGCTTCTGCATGTTTTCGATCCAGGGATTATACAATTTATTAAAAGAATCCCTCCACATCGAGGACATTTTCAACAATGTCTCTGAATAGAAATCCGGTATGCCGGTATAATTTCCATAAACCTCTTTCTGGTATCTTACGGCTGGTTGTTCGATAAAATCGTTCGACATTTTATCATAGGATTTCATCCACATTTCATAACACTCTTTGAACCTGGCAGGGTCAGCTCCATTTTTAAGTAATTCCGAGGTCTTTTTTGCATTTTCTTCAGATTCTTCTATCCATGACCGGTATAGTTTGTTGGATTCACCCGATATTTTTATGAAATTCTCAAGAGTTTCTTTTGGTCCTGGAATCGAAGCGGGATAGAACTTACCAAAAGAATTCTCGTATGTTTTCATCCATTCATTATAAAATTCCTTATAATTCCCTGGCGTGGCATTTATGGAAGTTTCTTTTGTCTTTTCTGACATTTCTCCCATTAATTCAATCCATGGTTTCATAAGTTTTGAATGGGATTCATCCCATGTTTTTGAGGCGCTGCCATATGTATCGGACCATATTTTATGGACATCTCCATTTATCGCGAATTCCGGACTGTTATCCTGTTTCTTGACCATAACTACTCACATCTCATTGTTTTGTTCATAATCCTTTGATTCGGTGACCTCTCGTCACATTGAAGCAGTAATTTAACAACAACCTGCGTATATGCATCCCGTTTTTCATAGACCAAGTGGATTAATACTGCATCATAATTATGATGCTTATGATATAAAAAGTTTTCGTAGTTCAGATTTACACTTGACTTCGCACTTATACTAAAATGGATTAAATCCTTCCTTTCTTCAATTTAACTATTAAAGCCAATAAATCAGACTCTTGCTCCTTGATTCTTCTAGAAATCAGTATAAACAAAATCTGGTACGGAGAATCAACCAGAGATCACAGAGTTAATGTTTCTCTGTGTCCTCTGTGGTTCGTTGTTTCATTCAGCTTCTCCGGAATAGTTTATCAAGTTCCTGCCTGTTCAAAGAGACCATCGTTGGCCTTCCATGCGGGCAGGTATAAGGATTATCCGTCCTGAAAAGCTGCTGTATGAGTTTTTCCATCTGGGGCACTGAACAATCAGCTCCTGCCTTAAGGGCGCTTCTGCATGCGATGCTTTTGGTCACTCTCTCAAAGATCCCGGTTTCTTCCTTTATTTTTCCTTGTGAAAGAATATCAGATATTATATCATGAACAATTTGCGGGTCCTCAAGTTTTTCCATGACAATAGGGACAGCAGTTACAGCAAATGAACCGGGTCCGAATTCGGATATCCTGAATCCGAACTCCTCAAGGAAGGGAATGGTATCCTTTATCAATACCTTCTCCATGGAATCCAGTTCAATATTGATGGGAACGATCAGCTCCTGTGAATCATCCCGCTTTGATTCACGGACAAGTTCAAAAAAAATCCGCTCATGTGCAGCATGCTGGTCTATGATCATCAAACCGTTTTTTGTCCCGGCAATTATGTAAATACTATCCACCTGGCCCAGAACCTTCACCTCAGGCACCTCATTATCCTGTCCCCTCTCCATGTCGGTCCTGTCAGACCGCCTCAGTCTTCTTTGCGTGTCCCTGGCTGAAGGCTTGAAATAAGATGTTTTTTCCTTTACCAGCAAAGGGTCTGCCGCAGGAGTTACGTAAGGTAATGACTGCTGAACTGGTATTTTTATGTCTGGAATTAGATCGTTCTGAGAAAGCGCATTTTTCACAGCCTGCTTTACCATGTCGCATATTTCTCTCTCGTTGCTGAGCCTGACCTGGTTCTTGGTGGGGTGAACATTTACATCCACTTCATGGGTATCAACATTGATCTTTAATACTGCGATCGGGAAACGACCCCTGGGCATAAGGGTACCGTAACCTTCCCTGAGTGCAAAACCAATCGCTTTTGAATTGATGTTCCTGTCATTGACATAGAATGACTGGAAATCAAGACTGCTTCGCATCATTGAAGGTCTTGAGATGAAACCGGTAATTCTTGCGATGGGAGATTCAAGATCTACCGGCAGCATTGCTCTTGCAACTTCCTGCCCGTAAATGTATATTATCGTGCCGGAAAGTTCCGAAGCCGGACAGCGCAGTAACTCTTTGCCGTTATTGAATAGGGAAAACGAAATATCATTATGTCCAATCGCTATCCTTGAAACGATATCGATTATCCGGGTAAGTTCTGAAGTATCGGATTTAAGATATTTTTTCCTGACCGGGGTATTATAGAACAGGTCATTTACCGCAACGGTTGTTCCATCCGGGGTTCCTGTCTCAAGAATACTTACAGGATTCCCGCCATGGATAATTATTCTTGTACCTGATAATTCATTTTTTGTTTTTGTGGTGATTTCTACCCTGGCAATAGCAGAAATAGAAGAGAGGGCTTCTCCCCTGAATCCCATTGTTCTTACCGTTTCTATGTCATCAATTTTCCTGATCTTGCTTGTTGCGTGTTTCACATAAGATAGCGCCGCATCATCTTTGCTCATACCGAAGCCGTTGTCAATGACACGGATAGAATCTTTTCCGGATTTTGTTACTTCGATCCGGATAGTATCCGCGCCAGCATCAATTGAGTTTTCGACCAGTTCCTTTACCACGGAAGCAGGACGTTCTATAACTTCTCCCGCAGCTATCTTATTTATGGATGCTTCATCAAGAATATGGATATTTCCCATTATATCAATCCTACTTTATGCCTTTCTTCTTATCCCAAATCAAAGCTTTTCTTTTATAATATTATACTGAACATATATAATCATGCTGAGAATTATACATATGGACAATGAATAGAACACAGTATCAGTACCAAGGCCAGTAAAGCCTTTTTCGAGAACATATCTCAATCCGCCGATTATTGCCATAATAATGAAAACAAAACATGCGGATGCCACAGCGCCGCCAAGGAGGAACCATGGATATAAGGCTCCTCTTTTTTCATAAGAAACAGAAGCCAGGACGAACAGGATAGCGAATATGAAAAGAAGAATATAAGGCTTGAGAGGAAATGGATTAATCTTGATAATATAATTTATCCCGTAGACAACAGTTATCATTATCAGAATTGCCATCCCCAGGACTATGGACAGCACCCTCGTAAAATCCCGGGGTATAAATCTAAACTCCATTTTTCTCATGACAAAATATAGAATAAGGCTAAGGATCATGGATATGGAAAATGCATAGGCAAGAGTTTCGATACCAATACCTGACAAACCTTTTTCCCAGATATATTTCATTCCGGCAACGCATGCTATTATAAGGAAAGTCAAACATGCCGATGCCATTGCGCCCCCGATAAGTTCTCTTGGATAGACCGCTTTTTTTTCCTGTTCGAAATAAACGGTGAAAATCACGAACGCGATAGAGAATATGAATAAGAAATAATACGGCCCGAAAGGAAATACTATTGTTCCTGTCTGGAATATATATGTTATCCCGTAGGCAACAGATATCATAATAAATGCAATTCCAGCTACAATTGCCAGTATCCTGGTAAAATCATTTGATTTGAATTTGATAGTATCCCTCGGAAAACAAAATATAATTAAGGGTATTTATAATGTTGGGATAAGTAAAAGAATATAATGCTGCTAGAATGATGAGACGGACTCTCATTCAGCATACATTCATGCAGGGATTCTTGTGCCTGATGCGAACAACCATCGATACGTACAGAGTCCTGACAAGTCAGGTGGTCTTCTCTACCCCATGGTATAAAAAATATGTAATAGTACTAGAAAGAAGTGACACAAGAGCCTGTAAAGGGCATCCCGGCAGGGATCCGATGGTGACCACCCGACTTTGCCGGGTGGTGGGTCACTTTATCTTTTCTTGTCTTTCTTTGTTGAACTGGCTTTCCTGGTCTTAGAAACAGTCTTTACTATCTTCTTTTTTTTCGTTGCTGTTCGTGCCTTGGTTACTGGTTTTGCTCTTACCGGTTTGGATTTTGCCTTGACGGTCTTAGGTTTTGCTCTTACCGATTTGGATTTTGCCTTGACGGTCTTAGGTTTTGCTCTTACTGGTTTGGATTTTGCCTTGACGGTCTTAGGTTTTGCTCTTACCGGTTTGGATTTTGCCTTGACGGTCTTAGGTTTTGCTCTTACCGGTTTTGGTCTTGCTTTAGTAGATATTGGCTTTGATCTGGCTGGTTTTGTATTGCCTGCCAGTACTTTCCTTCTCTCTTCCCACCACGAAGATACTGGTGTGGTGGATTTTCCCTTTGTTTTTATTGCCATTTAATTACCTCATACTTATGATGACTACATAATTTATATATATATCGGTCAAAAATATAATGAGAATGATAACATAAGGAGAAAACTATCCATACAGCAATTTGAACTATGAAAAGCAAAACTTGGTTTGATTTACAATGACAAAATAGTAGAAAAGAACAAAAAGAATGCTCAATTGAAGAGATGGGAAAAAAGACAGCAGAAATATTCAGTAAACTTCAGCTTGGAACGCTCATTCCTAACTGAATAAAATTTTTGAAGCTAAAAATCCAAGACCGGATATTTACTGGAATCCTCAGATAGATGCCATACAGTCAACGAGAGACCACTGCAAGAAGGGGAGCAAAAAGTGGAATAATGAATGAGGGTTTATTTAAAGAGAGTACCGAAGGTACTCCCCAAGGCGGAAATCTCAGTCCACTGCTGTCGAATATTTATCTAAATCATTTCGACAGAAGAATGGGCGATTATGGATATCTGCTGCTTCGATATGCTGATGACATCGTTATTTTCTGCAAGTTCGAATCAGATGCACAGGATGCCCTGAAACGAGCAAAGGAAATTCTTGAGGGTGAGCTAAAGTTAAAACTCAGTCCTGAAAAGACAAAGACCATCCATGCAAGAAAGAAAGGGGTTGAGTTCCTTGGTTTCCATTTTAATGGACGCTGGAGAAGGCCGAAGGATAAAGCTAAGAAGAAGTTCAAGGAAGAAATAAAACGGCGGACAAGACGCCAACAACCTGTAAGTATTGAGACTGTAATAAGTTTTCTCAATCCTGTTATCCGGGGTTGGGGAAATTATTTCAAAGGAGGCACTGTGAAGAAATTGTTTGAAGAACTTGATGGTTATATAAGGGCACGTTTGAGGAGCTTTAAGGCCAAAAGGCGTACCTGGGGAACTATTCTATACACGCTTCCTCAATCAAAGCTTAAAAATATGGGGCTGATTTCTCTTTCTTCGTTACTGAATGAATCCGTTTCCTGCAAAGGGAAAATCCAGACGAAAGCCGTGTACGGAAAAACCGTCCGCACGGTTTGATGAGGAGAGAGAGGTTGTTAAGATCTCTCTTTTACTCTACTGAGAAAAATCCTAGACAAGCCTTATCGTTTCAAGGTTCATCGGTGCCCTGGTCTCGATCTTGAATTTGCGGTATATCGAACTGGCAAGGTCCATGCAGTTCTTTTCGTCACCATGCTGGGTCAGGACATGCTCCGGTCTTGGTCTCATTTTCCTGATATATTCCATTAGCTGCATCCTGTCAGAATGACCAGAGAATCCATCTACCGTTTCAATATTCATGTTGATCTTTACGGTTTCGGTTCTTCCTCCGGCTGCATGCATGGGAATTTCTTTCCAGCCTTTCTGTATGCGCCTGCCAAGGGTACCTTCGGCCTGGTATCCCACGAATACCAGGGTATTTTTTTCCTCAGGTCCGAATGACTTCAAGTATTCCATAACAGGACCTCCGTTCATCATGCCCGATGTTGCAAGCACGATGCAGGGATCACGGTCATCCAGGATCTTCTGGCGTTTTTCTTTTGAATCTACCTGAACGAAGCACTTTGCAAGGAAAGGATTCATACCTTTATGGAATATCTGGTTTCTCAGTTCATTATTCAAATATTCTGGATGTGTTGTATGAATTGCTGTTGCTTCATAAATCATCCCATCAAGATAAACCGGTACATCATTGATTATTCCTTTTCGGATTGCTTCCTCAAGCACTATCATGACTTCCTGGCTTCTTCCCACAGCAAATGTCGGTATAAGAAGATTTCCCCCGTTCTCAAGTGTTTCTTTTGCGATTTCCTGCAGATGCCTCTCAGCATCTTTCCTTGATGGCTGCATATCCCTTGACCCGCCATAGGTCGCTTCCATGATTATTGTTTCTATACGCGGGAAATCATTGATAGCCGGATCAAATAAACGTGTCTTTTCATATTTGAAATCCCCTGTAAAAGCGATATTATACAGGCCATCCCCTACATGGAAATGGGCCACAGAAGAACCAAGAATATGACCTGCATTATGCAATGTCAATTTCATATCGGGACCGATATCTGTAACATCTCCGTAATTCATTGTAATCGTATGCTTTAGAACTTCACGTATCATTGCTGACTCGTATGGGATTTTCTTGCCCTCACGAGCGGCGACATCAAGGTAATCAAGCTGAAGTAAAGCCATCAGATCCCTTGTTGGGGGAGTGCAATAGACGGGTCCTTCAAATCCATATTTATACAATAATGGGACAAGCCCGATATGGTCAAGATGCGCATGAGTAAGGACAATTGCATCGATCTGGCTTATGGGATGGACTTCCGGGACATAAAGATAAGGTGTTCCATTGTCTTCACCACTTACGTTTACGCCGCAGTCTATTAAAATCCTTGTTTCGGGAGTCGATAGCAAAAAGCAGCTGCGTCCCACTTCACGGCATGCACCGAGTGTGGTCAATCGTACCCATTTATCCTTGGAAGAAACCCCGCGGTGTATCTTTCTCCCGATAGTCTTAAGAAGAGTTTTTCGTTCTTCTTTGTTAGCGCGCATGAATTGGCGAATATTATTTACGGTCGTGGATTTCATTGGAGGTGTCCGGACCACTTTTGGTGTCCATCCGATCTCTTTTGTGATCTCTCGAAGGGTTTCGCCATGCCTTCCTATGACCAGTCCGGGTTTTTCTGCTTCAATCACGACCTCGCCCGTATCCACATCAAAAAAATGATTTGAAATTCCGGAGTCCGCTGAAACGATCTTTGAAATTGCAGTAATTGCTTCTTCGGGTTGAGCAAGGACTTTGGGGTCAGGCCTTACCACAATACGTTTTCTCAGTTCCTTTGCAAGACCTTTGATCAAATCACCGTCATCAGCGAATTTTCGTGGCTCTTCTGTATAAATAACAAGTTCAGGCCCCTCAAAATCAACATCAGAGATCGTGATGTTTTTTGGAAGCTGTGCTTTTATTTTCTTTTTCAAATCATTTAATACTTCTTCAACTGTCATTATTGTTTTCCTTATAAAACACTCTAAAAATAAAATATGACCTTATGTAAGTGTGTCGCGTATTTTTTTAACTTCGCTATCTTCCACTTGCATATACCCGTCTGAAGTGATCTTTACAACATTAATACCATCACCAGATGCCGAATCACGCTTCATGGCATTATGCAGTGCGCGTATGGCGAGTTCAACTCCATCATCAATGGGCATATTTTCCACATATCTGTCTTCAAGCACACCGTATGCCATAGGAGAACCCGAACCCGTGGAGACTGCCTTTTTTTCCTCGATAATCCCGCCAACTGCATCGAGTGAATAAATGCCTGGGCCATTCTTATCGACACCGCCTACAAGAAGCTGTACATAATATGGGTAATATCTGTTTCCGCTCAAGATATTGGCAAGTAAACTTACTATCCCCTTTACAGTCATAGGTTCTTCTCTTCGCATTTTATAGAGTTTTGACTCAACTTGCATCCATTTCACGAGTCTTTGCGCATCTCCTACTGAGCCTGCTGTGGTCATTGCCACAAGATCATCAATCTGATAGACTTTCTTTGCGTCCTTGCTTGCAATAAAATGTCCCATCGTAGCTCTTTTCTCAGTGGCCAATACTACACCCTCATTGCAAACCAACCCGATTGTGGTAGTTCCTTTATATTCCATATTATCCATTTTAAATACCTCTTAAACCTCATCACAAAAAATGAGAAAATTAGCATAATATAATCTGTTTAGGTGTATTTAAAGGTTTTTGCTCAGATGTGATAAGTCTCAACTCGCAATTATTTTTTGAAAAAACATATATAGAATGACAACCGAATATAATATGGGAATGGAGGAATATTATGTCAAGATATATAATAATTTCAAACCTTACAGATGAAGGCGCAATGACTTTAAAGAAGAATCCTGGTAGAATAAAAGAAGTAAATGCCGAATTGAAGAAAATGGGAGTAAATGTAATCGATCAATATGCTGTCCTGGGAAATTTTGACTTCATATCAATCGTTGAAGCCCAAGATGATAACATGGTTATGAAGGCAGTTGTTGAAATTGCTTCCCGCGGTAGCATAAAGACGGAGACGTATAAAATAATACCCATTACCGAGTTCATCAATGCGCTGATGTGAATTGCATTTCAATATGATTCAGAGAAGTTGATCGATCTTTTCAAGAACCATAATGGCATCCTGCCGTTTCACATCAACTTCATTTGTTTTTATAAAATCAAACAATTTTTTCTTTTCGCTATCCTTGATAATTCCAGCCTTTAGACTTTCAAATATGATATTCTGATAATTCCTGTCAGGATAGAATAACTTTTGCGCTGTCTTAATAATGTCAATTGCCTGTTCTGGATGTAAGATCCCGGCATCTTTTGCTGCTTCAACGGTCATTCTTATATTAACAAGTGGAATTGAAAGCGCTTCATTTGATTCTGCATCAAACGTCACAGCAACTTCATCATCTGATTCAATGATCCCTTTTCTAAACATCTCAAAAACTTTTCCGACACCTATCATACCGTAAGATTCAAGTTCATAGGCACGAAGCGCCCCCATACTTCCCCCGCCGACAACGATTATTCCGCTTTTTATAGCTTCGATTATTTCGCGATGAGCTACTGCTGCACTGTCAAAAAAAACACCGTCAATTATCCCGATTATTTCAGGGGATGTGTTTAGAAGTCTTCTGATATCATGGCGCCTCACTGGCGGACGATAATCAGCATCCAGTATTTTTCGAGCATCATCGTGGCTTATGCTTGTACCCGTATATACAACTGGCTTCATTGAGCCACTCTTTTCTTCTTTTTCTTAATGCGGTCCCCTTTTCTTTCACGGTCAAGCGTATAAAGTTCAAACATGGGTATTATCGCTCTTATTACAGGGATATCTACACCTCTTGAAAGATTGGCGATTATTGCACCGTCAGCTATGCTGTCAAGTTTTTCCAATACTGTCTTAATGTTTGCGGCTGGCGTATTATTTGAGCTGTCCTCCAATTCATCCATATAGACTTTTTCAAGATCTTCATACCAGTAGCTATTCATTCTTTTCATATGATCATAGCCAAAAGTTCGCACGACCTGCTCCCTGTCCGTATCCTCGCGCGCCCCATGTATCTGGACGACCCGGCTCTGGGCTGCTTCTGTTATTGCTCTTGCGACTGCAATTTCAGGATCAAGATGAGAACCAGCACCCATAACAAGAAGAGCCGGGTCTTTAAGGACCAGGTCGTCAAGTGCTGTTACGACTGTAGGAATATCAATATCGGAATCAAGAAGCCAGAGTTTTACATTAATTCCGGCTTCTTCCAATTTTCTTTTAAGTTTATAATTCAATCCGTCTTTTTCAGTAAGTGCAATTTCTTTTCCCGGATTGCGGGTATATTCAGCTATGCTGAGAGCATCTCTTTCTATCACTTCAAGTAATCCATGAAGTACCGCTTCCTCGATAGTATTTCCCGAAGCAAGGCCGTTCGTATTGCTTCTCATTAACTTGTTCCCGCTTCCGGGATCATAAGGGTGGAAAACAGCATTTGCAGGAACGAAGACTTCTACATCGTTCAAAATGTCATCCCCCTTGATCCATTCAAGGTTCGTGAACTCAGAAATCGGCTGTGGTAATAGGAGCGCATCCGGGTACAGGGTGGGACAGCTTTCACAGAGTGACTCATAGGTACCTGTAACTGTCTCTGTATTCAATTTAATACCGCTAAGATTGATGCTTACCTCAGGCTGCTCTGCAAGGCAGCGCTCAAAACTTTCCATTATCGCAGATATCCTGGCATTTGTTTCTGTGGCCCCTTTTCCGGAGTAAATGGATATTGCGCCTGCAGCTGCACTTGGCCTTATCGCTGAGAATACCGGGATTCCAACGCGGTCAAGGTCAGTGATATTGGCTATACGGGTAACTCCAATATTCGGAAGAAGCTTTGTGGTTTTTGCAAGTGTCGTTTCAGGATCAAATACGCGCTGTGTGCCTTCAAGGTATTTGATATTCGGATCTATTTTTATAGCGCTCATTTTTTCTTTCTTATTTGCCTATGCAATCCTCAGTATGTTTTTGTTATATAAAAAAGTATTTTTAAGCCTTAATTTTCGTATTTCCAATTATTTTCTTCAAAGCCATAATGCATCCAATCAACAACAATATAAAAAAAGACAATTTATTATTTTTACTCCCATTTAATCCCTCATTACACATGGTCTCCTTGCACTTTTACCACGAAGCACAAATCCATCATTAATAGTTAATAATAGGTTGCATTTATATTGCATAAAGGTGACGGTAATGATGAATTTGAATTTCACTAATGCTATCAAAAACACTACGAGAATGTCTGGATATCAGAAAATAGCCACCATCAAAGAATTAAATTTTCAGGTCACTCCTGATTAGTAAAATTTTCCCGCAATGAAGGTATAGCCATGCATGTTACAAGATGCGTGGGTTATCGAACAAAACGGCAGTTACTTACTGAGCATTGATGTTGCAATTCTTATTGCTATCATATATACCATCATTAGAAGTATTCTAGCCACTCCTCCCTTCTTCAATAGCTGATGATCCAGGATTGATGAACTTTAGTATAATCATATTTTATAGGCAAATTTTGCCTCAACTTCTGGAATTTTGTCACTATCTTAATGGTTAATACTTGTAAGACACATATAAAAGATCATGGCAAAAGACAGACATGTAATGGAAGCTCTCGGGAAAACAAGAGTAGTTGTTGAGGATGGAAAGGTCATTGAAGTCAATGAACCTATGACAGAATATTGTCCCATATTCGATAAGGTGCGCGGGATAAAAAAATTCACCTCACAGTCGGCAAAGGAAAATATCGAATTCAGGATAAAGGATTTCGGCCTGTTCACCAAGGACAGGGCTATCGAAATGGAAATATTCGTGGGATTCGGGGCAAGCGAGACCTTCATGACAGGATTGCGCCGGGGTCTCATTGATACCAGTGTGACCGCATGTGATGGTGCAGGAACGGTCATTACAAGCAATCCAAAACTCGCACAGGGTATGGGCTCACGCATTTCAGGATTGGTTGAAACAACCCCTATCCCTAAGCTAATTGAAAGGATACAGGAAGTGGGCGGCGTCGTACTTGATCCTGAGGCCGCCGTACTTGACCAGGTCGCTGGAGTGAAAAAAGCTATCGAACTCGGGTATAAGAAAATAGGGGTTTCCGTAACGAATGCAAAAGATATTCGCGCGATGAGAGAACTTGAGAAAAAACATGGCGTTCAGATAATCGCATTCGGTGTTCATACAACAGGCATGCCTGAAAATGAGGCGAAAGAATTCATAGACCTTGTGGATATGACTACAGGCTGCACCTCTAAATGGATCCGGGGATGCATAGCAGGGAAAACGATCGCGCAATTCGGCACAGCGATACCCATATTTGCAGTAACACAATGCGGTAAAGAGATGCTGCTCGAGCGTGCAAAAGAAGTGACAGACCCCATCCTGATAAATACCATGAAACTGCCTGTACAGCCTGATGAGAAGCAGCCCAGGCCGCTTATTTGATTTAAAAGCAAGCCTGAGTATCATTCAAAAATGCCATTGTTGAGCGTACTGTTGGGATTGGATAGCAGTAAAATAGCCTTTGGAAGCTATTTTATCGGGCAGGCAACCAATGAGATCCTTCCAACATTCTTCTTATATTATCGATGTCCCTGTTAAAGCAGGTAAATTTTTGGAATGTAAGAATATCTTCTTGAAAGTTAGTAGTATACCGTTTATTCATTTATGTGAGCAAAATTTGGAGTTCCTGTCGGCACAAGAATGGCAGTCGCGATGATTTATAGAGGAATAATTTATATTCTTTGGGAGTTTGTCAGCTGTTTATCGAGCGATAATTAAGAAGAATGATATTATGAACATGATATTATCAAAACACGGACAAATAATTTTTAAATATAAATACTCAATGTTAGGATCTTGTTTCCTGGTATCATTAGGTTTATTATTTTTTTCTTCTTCGGGGCAAGATGATGCTCATATTACATATTGGTCAGCTTATGCATTATCGAATTTCGGTGAAATTGTCAATTATAATGGAGATCGCATTGAACAAAGTTCCAGTTTTCTTCATGTGTTATTGTTAGCATTATTTTCCAGGATTACTAAAATTGACATAACTTTTATCGGAATTCTTTTTTCAATGTTTCTTGGAGTCTTAACGATAATTACCACAGAAATTTCTTCAAATTTATTAGGAAGTCGATTTTCTAAAATTTCTCCATTGATTTTAGGAACCACTACTTATTTTGTTTATTGGTCATTTGGTGGTTTGGAATCTACATTAATGGCATTCGTTAGTATTTTGTTGTTACTGTCCTATTCGTCATTCCTGAAACGAAAAAGTCATTTCCCTGGTTTCATGGTTTGGTTTTCAACGGCATTATTTCTATTGACAAGGCCAGAAACAATTATTGTCCTATTCGTTTTATTACTTGCCTACATGATTTTATGTATCATTTCCAATATCGTTATTAAGAAAAAAGAGAGCCTTTTTCTAAAAGAATTAATAAAAAAAATTGGAATTCTTATGATTGCCGCACTTATTGCATCAGCAATTCTTTTTTTATTTCGTTATTTATATTTTCATAGTCTATTCCCTCAGCCTGTTTATGCTAAGTCTGATGGTATTTCACTAGACTCGATCTTTGCAGGGCTTGGTTATTTCAATAAATATCTATTTGAAGATATAGACTCTATACACTTAGCAATTATTACCATTTTATCATTTATAGCTTCCTTGCGAGTAATATATGGATTCTTGAAAAATCGAGAGCCTTTTATAAAAAATCCCCTCCTTGCTTTATTTGCTTTGTTTTATTTGACGTATGCAGGATTTATAATAGCAGTAGGTGGTGACTGGATGGGGGGAGGAAGATTTCTTATTCCAATAATTCCGATAGGAATGATCCTATCTATCGATTTATTCACAAAATTTTCTGGACAAAAATCTTTGGTGATAGCTTTGATTTCTGTATTGATTTTCACTCAAATAATAGGTCTTGTGAATTTTGCTGATAAACAATCAACTGGAATGCCCCTCTGGACATATCCTGATTTAAATGACAAGATTATTTTAGAAGAAAAAAATAACTTTTCATTCTTTGAAAAAACTAATAGAATTCATCTTAGAGATATTCTTATAATACACGAATTAAAGAAATTATTGCCTGATATACTCAAAGAAAGAGATAATGTCATAATAATGAGCGGTCAAGCTGGAATGGTCCCTTATCATATTTTTAAAAAAAATTTTGGAAGAATAAGATTTATTGATAGGTTAGGTCTAACTACCAATGATTTTACCACTTGTAGAATAACTTCTAAAAAGTCAAAAAATTATTTGGGGATTCAAATTGGTTATAGATTTTATTTTAAATATGGCCAGCAAATCATTGATAAATGCAATATACCAATGCCTGATATTATATATGATATAGATTCCAACGATTTTCTTCGAGCTAAATTAGCAGAAAATAATGGATACACAATCATTTATAAACAATATGGATATATTGAAACTCATTCAAAACTAAGAGGCAGGGTAGTTAGGGCCAATACATTTATTGCAGTCAGAAATGATTTAATGAATTCTGCCATGTCATTCAACTCCTATAATGTTTCTCCTACATAATAGAAGTTTCAGCAAATTTGATTACACTCCCACTAACTTAGTTAAGCTTTTCTTCTCTTGAAAAGGATCACAAGACCAATTACACCTGCAATTACCAATGCTAATATCAGAAACGTTATTATTGTTGGCAGCATAGAACTTATAGCTTCAAGAGCACCTTCATCTATTCCCTCTGGTGCTGGCGGCTTAGAACTTGTAGCTCCAACAGCATCTATATCTGCTCCCTCAGTAGGTGTATCACTCTCATGCGGCAACCTATCCACAAGTTTTACATAACTATATTGTGCCCCTAAAACGACTCCTCCAGAGCCTTTATATGCATCAATATCGATACCTGATGTTGAATTCGTAGTGTTACCAACGTAAATCCAATTTATTCCATCTTTGCTTATATAAACATCTACTGATTCAAATTTATTACCAATTTCAAAAATCCTCAAATCATCATAATTATTTCCAGAGGTTGTAAGAGAGTTATCTGTAAACTTTAATACCAAAATCCCCTCATCACCTAAAGAAACAAAATTGGTATTATTGGTATAATCAGGAATACCTAATGCCATTGATGGATTATCATGACCCATAGCTTCACTTGTTGGATTATAACTAACAACTTCATCAGCGAAAGCACTGGCTCCGTCTCGAAAATCAATTCCATCATATACTACTGCGCTACTTAGACCTGCTAACAAACAGATACTCAAAATGAAAGGTGCTAACCTTCTCATTATAGATATTTTATTCATTTCATACCTCTGTTCAATTCTTTAGGAAATAATTCCCCTTAATTTTCAGATATATAGAACTAACCCGTTATCGATGTTGGGGTTTGCACTAGAGATTTTCACACTCTGCATTAGATATGACCTTCCAAGGATTTGAATGTTTTCCAGGGTTTTACATGTTTGCAATATTTCGCAAAAGATGAGAACCGAAACTAAAAACAAGAACTGTAAGCATTACAAATGCTTCTCTTTCTCTTTTGATTAGACCTTATAAATCCCGATCAATTTTGAGAAGAACGTTAGATTTAAATATGCACAGTCCATTTTATAATGGTTTCAATCACATTAGAATGTAAAATAACAAATAACTTATAATAGGGTAAAACTATTTAGCTTTCATCCAAACGATGAAACCATGAAAAAATTATGACAACGAAACTCGAAAAAATCAATCGTTTTTTTAAGATATATTTCAATAAAGCACTCATTATTGTTGGTTTTCTGATGATCTTTTTTGGTTTGACCTATAATATTTTGATTGGATCATTTTCAATGGGAGAAAAAGTACTAATTATAGTAGGGATGTGTTGTCTATTATTTGGATATTTTTTTAGAATTATAAGGTCTGAATGGGAGAAGATGGGAAAAGACATCCGGGAAAAAGCAGGACATGAAGCGATGGAAGAGAAAAAAAGGGAAATAGAATTTGATACTAACCATTCCCGGATCAGTCAAGTGATTGGAGTTGGATGGATTATTAAGTGGATGTATAAGGAGGGATGGTGGTATAGCGGTGGTCTGATATTACTCGTTTTTTTGGGTTTTTTCATTCGTATTACTAACCTCACTATCCTCTATCCTTATACAGATGAATATTCGCACCTTATAGCGGCCAAAACCCTTATCGAAAATGGAACAACCGATTATACAAGAGCTTATTTTCTAACCTACATCGTTTATAAATTATTCACATTTTTTGAACCAAGTTTATTTATTGCCAGACTCCCAGGTGTTATTTTTGGAGCATTGGCAGCAATACCAATATATCTAATGGTTAGAAAGATATCTAAAAAATCTGGATTTATTTCTGCTTTACTTTGGATAACTTCTCCATGGGCCATAATGGCAAGCCGAAACGTAAGAGAATATGCTATATTTCCATTTTTTATGGTAATATTTTTAATTATTTTGATTTATTATATGCAAAGAATTTTGCAAATAATTATGGGAAATACAAAAATTAGCTGGAAGGAAATAGTTTTAACCATAATTGTAATTATCCCTTTTGTATATGCATTCATTATTGACCCTTCATCTTCTTTTAAACAAATCGCATTATTTTTGCCGCCAATTGCCCTCTATTTTATATATAGAATCTTAATGATCAAAGATATTAATATAAAATATCGAATATTATTATTAATGACAATAGTAATTGGTATTGTTACTGCAATTTTATATATGTATATAAATAAATATTTTATTAATTTTAATCCAACCTTCAATCCATATTATCTCACTATGTTATTTGGTGATACTCCAGGTTTTCAACAATATTTATTTTATGATTCATTTGGTGCAATATATCAATACTATTTACGTTATTTTTTATTAAGATTCATACTTTTAGCTGGAATATTGTATATTTTTATTAAAAAAGAAGATATTGGGATTATTTTATCTTTAGTTTTTTTATTTGAAATTTATTATTTAACTTTTCATTTTGATAGATATATAAAACCCAGATATGGGTTTTTTATTCTTCCTCTGTTTTTGTCTATTGTTGGAATAGGAATATACGCAATTTATAACGTGATATCTAATTGGAAATTTAATCAAGGTGCGAAAAAATGTGTTTATGTCCTTGTATTCATGCTACTACTTTTCATATTTAATCCATTTTCTACCTATATGGCAATAACTTATGATAAACAATTAGAGGTTCCATGGAGTAGAGAATATCATGACGATATTGGGCCGCTCATGGATACTTTCAAAAATGAAATAAATAATTCGGACATAATAATTGCATCTAATAAAAATTTGGTGAGATGGTATTTTAATATTTCAATAAATTCTCAAAATATATATAAATATGATTATCTTAATCCTAATAGGTTTCTGGAGATTAATAAAATAGTTACGGAACATGATAAGGGTTGGATAGTTTTAGATTCGAGGAGAAATAGTTTTCGCCAAGGTTTATCGAAGGATGATTTTGAAACTGGGGGGAAAAAGGTCTATTTTTTGGGATATTTCGGTAATTTCCTGGTTTATGAGTGGGGTTCCTTATCAAACCTTGTTAGGAATCCGAGCTTTGAAAGAGGCACCTCCATTCCTATGAAATGGACATTTGTGAGCCAGAATGGCAACACTCCGATATGGGATAATGTATCTCACCGTGGTTCAAAATCAGTGAAAATATCCGTCAATGGAACAATTGATCTTAATTCCGGGTTTCCAAGATCGGATATAATAACAGTACAACCTCTTACAAAGTATACAATTTCTGCATGGGGAAAAACCGAAGGTGCCAACGGCACGAATAGACCAACGGTCAGAGTAGTCGAGCTTGATTCAAGCAATAAATGGATACGACAGACTAACCTCCCTGAATTCAGTAGAAACTCAAATAACTGGACACAAAAAACAATGGAAATTCAGACAGGTTTGAATACCAGCTATGTTTACATCTATGCAAATATCTGGAATGGGTATGGAACTTTCTGGATAGATGATATAGAGTTAATCTTGAAAAACACTTCCACACCTACACCAATACCTAACGAATCATCAACCGTGTTACAGACACCAATACAAGAGCCTATTTATCAGTAGGGCAATAATCATGATATTTCTCAGGAAGATCGATGAATTATTTGAAACTAAACCATATCATATCCTTTTCCTTATACTGGTAACCGGTTTTTTAATCCGGTTATTCCTTTTGCCTGAAAGATGGATAAATCCTGATGAAGGCGCTCACCTTTATGATGCTAAATATATATTGGATGGAAAAATACCTTTTGTAGATTATGGGGCCAGGATGCCGGTTTACGTGTATGTCCTGGCTGTATTCCTGAACGTTTTTGGAGTAAGCTATATTTCAGGGAGATTGCTGCCGCTATTTTCAAATATGGGGATCAGCATTATCCTTTTTTTTACAGGAAAAAAACTTTTTAATAACAACAAAATAGCATTATTAGCATCGGCAATTTATCTTTATTCTCCCCTTTCGATACTTTGGTCGGTCGTGGTTAAGACCGAGCAACTTGAGACGCTCTTTGTCACAATAGGTATGTTTTTATTACTATATTTTATTAAATTACAGAAGGAAAAATATAATTTGGTATTTGTTTCAGGGATTTTTTTCGCTCTTGCCTATTATGTAAGAGAATCGTCTATTGCCATATTTTTAATATCCATATTGTTTGTGGTCAATTATTATGGACTGCGATCTGCAAAGATGGTTAAAACTTCCATTATGATGGTCTCAGGTTATTTACTGGTTGTTTTCTTAATTGTATTATTTTTTAGTAGTTTTGTTGGTCTGAATACTATTCTGGATTCCCCACTTAATCCTATGGACACGATAAAAGATCCCTTAAAGAAAATATTTGCAAAAGAGGACACAATAACAAGTGCTAATAAGACAGAATATAATCATCAACCATTCGACCAGACAATTGAAGACTGGGTCAGGGTAGTTAAATTCGACTCTTTTTTATTGTTCGGGGCTGTCATTTTTTTTGTATGTTATTTCCTGCAAAACAAGAATAATATGATCATATCTAAATTGCAATTTACTTTTGTGGGTTTATGGCTTTTTGCCCTGGCAATATTTTATCTGTATTATTCATTTAGAACAAGTTTTTTTAATCCTTATTTTGGTGAGTTTTTGCCTGCTTTGGCGCTTGTTCTTGCATTTGTTATCGTATTTCTTATTTCGGAAATGGAAAAACATGATACGTTAAAGAGAAAAATAGCATGGATAAGTTTCATAGCCATAATAGCATTTTATATTTATTCACTGAGTCTTATTAGTGTTTCTTTTGACTGTGTATATTCCCCGGATACTGTCAAAGAAATATCGCAATATATAAAATCACATTCTACTAAAGAGGATGCTGTTTTATCAGGCGCGATGATATGGACTCTTGAGTCAAACACAAGGCCATTTATGAATAAAACCCACCCATCAGGATATTTACGAAAAATGGATGAAGATCAAATAATACAAATAGGTTTAGAAATGGAAAATGAAAAGCCAAAGTTTATCGTACTGGATGGTTATACAGAAAAAATTTTTTTAGAAAATGTTATTAGTATTCGCAATTCATTGAATGAGTCATATCTTCTTGTAAAGGAAGATGATGGTTCTAAATATCCGGTAAAGGTATATAAACTCAAATAATTAGCCAGGTCTAACTACTTCCTTAAAATTTGATGGGATAATGAATAACAATCTTCAAAAATCAACTGCTTCTGGTATATTGTGGACCGGTATATCACAGTTTATTTCACAGGCTTTCCAATTCATAGTTATTATAATTCTTGCAAGGTTATTATATCCGGAAGAATTCGGGATCGCGGGAATGGCAGCGATTTTTACGGGATTCATCAGCAGATTTAACGAACTCGGATTGAGCGCTGCGATAATTCAACGTAAAACCATAGATGAAATGCATCTTTCCACATCATTCTGGACAAGTCTGGGTACAGGGGTGATCCTTTGCATCCTGACCATAATTGTTTCACCATACATAGCAGACTATTTCCAGGAAGAACTGGTCCGACCGATATTGATCGTATCTTCGATAAATTTTATTGTAGGATCTTTTACCGTAATTCCAAGAACATTATTTACCAAAAGTCTTGAATTCAAGAAATTA
This sequence comes from Candidatus Methanoperedens sp., assembly GCA_026552955.1. GTDB lineage: Archaea > Halobacteriota > Methanosarcinia > Methanosarcinales > Methanoperedenaceae > Methanoperedens. Next base: position 41,959 of record JAPMTS010000050.1, read on the forward strand.
GCGATCGTTGAAATTTGGGCAACATTTATTTCAGGACTGATTTCTATTCTTTTAGCGATCTATGGTTATGGGGTATGGAGCCTTGTCCTTGGGGGGCTTTCCATTAGTTTTATTTCAGTTTTCATGTACTGGAAAATGAGCCCATGGAGACCATCATCACAATTCAGTATTCCACATTTTCAGGAACTGTTTAGTTTTGGAGGTCATTTTATGGGTTCCAGTGTACTTAATTATGTGGATTCGAACGTAGATTACCTGGTTGTGGGAAGAATGATCGGAGCATCTGCATTGGGGTATTATACCCTTGCCTATAATCTGATAACATTTCCTTTGTATAAGATTTCTACAATTATCACAAGGGTAACATTTCCTGCATTTTCAATAATTCAAAACGACAACCAGACATTGCGGTCCGCATATCTTAAAGTGGTAAGATATATCTCTATGATAACTTTTCCCATGCTTGCCGGGATGTTCGTAGTCGCTCCGGAATTCATTCTTGGTGTCTATGGCCCTAAATGGACCCCAATGATCCTGACATTACAAATACTGTGCCTGGCTGGAGCTTTAAAATCAGTTGGGACCACTGTGGGCACTATACTGCTGTCAAAAGGCAGGCCGGATATACAATTCAAATGGAATATCCTTACGGTCATAGTTCTGACAATAGCGGTTTTATCAGGTGTGAAATATGGAATAGAAGGCGTTGCCGCGATGGTGACGATATCGGCGCTCCTATTATTCTCTATTATCCAGAGAATTACAAATAAATTAATTGACCTGGACATGTACAATTATTTCAAAGCAATGTATCCGGCAATAACCGGCTCGATCAGTTTAATAATTGCAGTGATTATATATAAAAAAATAATAATGGTTTATGATCTGTCTAATCCGGAAATACTGATAAGCTCAATAATTATCGGAATAATAGTGTATGTAATATTCATGTGGATATTCTTCAACAGCTTAGTAAAGGAAATGAGATCAATTATTAGCGAAATTAAAGGGTGAAATCTACATGCCAGGATTAATTGGAATTATATCAAAGCGGAAAGAAAATGACACTATTGAGAACCTGTTGTCTAAGATGGGTAAATCCATTAAACACGAAGAATGGCATAAAATGGAAATCCATACCAGTAAATCAGCAGGATTGGGAAGAGTACATCCAGGAATCTTTAATCCTGAACCGCAGCCAATTTTTAATAAAAATAAGACTGTATGCCTCCTGATGGATGGAGAAATATATGATTATGAATGTTTGGAACAGGAGTTAATTCAAAAAGGACATGGATTTTCCATCGGGAATGATCCGGAAATCATTTTACATTTGTATGAAGAATATGGCAAAGGGTTTGTACATAACTTGAATGGTTCTTTTACCGTAATTATATGGGATGAAAAATCAGAAAAATTGATTATCGCCAATGATAGATATGGAATACGACCTCTTTATTATTCTGAACATAATGGGTCCTTGCTATTTGGTTCTGAAGTAAAAGCAATACTTGAGGATGAAACTTTTGAAAGAATAATAGATGATAGGTCTGTCGCAGACTTTTTTTCTTTTGGGTATATCTTGGGCAACAAGACATTTTTCCGGGGAATTGAACTTCTACCTCCTGCTTCTATAATGACTTATGATTCCGGTAGAATTTCAATAGAACAATACTGGGATTTTGATTTTCAAGAAGAACCTGAAGACCTTCCTGAAGAATATTATATTGAAAAATCATCAAAACTTGTATTACAGGCTGTGGAACGCCATATGAAAGGTCATCACAGGATCGGGGTCCCTTTAAGCGGGGGATTGGATTCAAGGACGATAGTTGCATCCATTCCAAAGAAATATTATCCAGTAGATACTTTTACATTTGGAAAAAAAGATTGTGAAGATGTCAAATACGCAAAAATGATCTCAGACAAATTAGGCCTGCCTCAGCATTTTTATGAGTTTAAGCCCATTGATCTTGTTTCTTATGCAGAAAAAGCAGTATATTTGACAGATGGTATGCAGAATTGCATTCATGCACATAGGATGCAAACCTATAATGAAATCAGGGAATTTATGGACGTTGCCCTTATGGGCTGGATCGGAGATTCGGCAATGGGTGATTATCTTCATGGCGATCCCTCAAAAGCCAGGGATAAATTCGAACTTTTTAAATTGATAGTCAGGTTTTTACCTGTTGATTTCCTCAGGGATTTATTTAATGAGAACTACTTTATTGTATTTCAAAAAAATTTTGATTTATCAATGAATTATATTTTGAAAATAGATGAGAAGGCCAATATCAGATTATCGGGCAACAGATTAATGTATTATAATTTTAAAGAAAGGCAGCGAAGATTCATTTCAATGGGACTTGTCCTGGCCAGAAATTCGGCAGAAGTCAGGACGCCTTTTTCAGATTATGATTTTATTGACTTTATTTTGAAGATCCCACCCAAATTCAAGGTTGGAAAACATATTTATAAAAAGATGATCCTCTCAATGTTCCCGGATCTGGCAGATTGTCCATATCAGGCGACGGGATTACCATTGAATGCACCTGCATATCGACAAAAAGCAAATTATCTTAATGAATTAATGAAGAAAATAATTAACGAATATACTCTAAAAATTTTTAAATCAAAATTATTTTTTGAAAAAAACAGAAATTTTCACGATTATGATAATTGGATCAGGAATAATGATGAATTAAGAGAATATATAACAGGGATATTACTGGAGGAAAGAACAATAAATAGACAATATTTCAATAAGAAAAATATCCGAAAAATCCTTGACCTTCACATATCAGGAAAAAAGGATTATTCGGAATTGATTGGTCGGCTGCTGACTTTTGAATTGTGGAACAGGCTATTCATAGATCCTAAGTCTTGAAACTGTCTACATACTTTTTTATTCCGTCCTTTATCCCGATTTCCGGGACATACCCGATTAATTTCCTGGCTTTGGTGGTATCTGCATATGTATCTCTTACATCTCCTTTTTGGGCTTCTATATGCTTGACCTGAACATCTTTTCCCACCGCATCCTTAATTAGCTTTACCAGTTCAATGACCGATATCCTGCTGCCTCCGCCAATATTGAAGCTCTCGCCCTTGACATCGCTTTGTGCCGCCTGAAGGTTTGCCGTAACTGCATCTGATATGTATGTGAAGTCCCTGGTCTGTTTAGCGTCACCGTATTCTTCAATTACACCTCCGCCCAAAGCTGCCTTGACAAACTTGTTAATAGCCATATCAGGCCGCTGCCTGGGCCCATAGACGGTAAAATACCTGAGTGATACGGTGGGGGTGCCGTAATTCATGTAATATAGATTACACAGGTTCTCTGCTGCGAGTTTGGTCACGCCGTAAGGGGAAAAGGGATTTTTAGGTGTTTCTTCGTGGATAGGCAGTTCAGTCACATTCCCATATATTGAAGAAGACGACGCATAGATAAATTTCCTGAGGTTTTGGTCTTTATAATATTCCAGCAGTTTCTGCGTCGCAAGAATGTTATGTCGGGTGTATATTTCAAAATCCTTGCCCCATGAGGATCTCACTCCTGCCTGTGCAGCCTGGTGGAATACATAATCTACTTCCGGGAATTCCAGCATGTCCACCAGGTCCTCTTCTATGAACGTGAATTTCTTATTTCCCAGTGCATTTTTTATATTGTTTTCTTTGATCGTCCTGGGATAATAATCAGTGAAACAATCGATACCTATGACTTCATGTCCCTCTCGCAGCAATTTTTCTGCCAGATGGGAGCCTATGAATCCAGCACAGCCTGTTATTAATGATTTCATTTTAACACCTCATTTTATTAAAAATCTTTATCAATTTTTCTGATTCCGATACAATATTATATTTATTCTCAATTATTTGTCTTCCTTTTGCACCCATTTCAAGGCGTAATTTTCTATCTTTATGTAATTTTATAATCGCATCTGCAATCGCTTTCTCATCTTTTTGGGATACAAGTATCCCCGAGATACCATCCTCAACAAGTTCAGGTATCCCTGATACCATGGTTGATATTACAGGCAATTCCATAGCCATTGCCTCCATAATAGCAACTGGAATACCGTCTCGATCACCATTTTGTGCTATGATGCATGGCAATATAAACATTTCTGCATTTTCATAATAGTGCATGAGTTCTAAATCTGATTGATCTCCTTTAAATTGTAGGTATCCCTCTAATTTCAGGTCATGTACCAGCTGATGAAGTTGATCATTCAAAGGTCCTGTGCCCACAATGGTCAAGTTACAATCGGGGATCTCTTTTATCACGATCGGGATCGCTCTTATCAGGTACTCCAAACCTTTTTTCTCAACGAGTCTTGTAACGGTCAACAATTTGATTCCATCATTGACCATTGATCTTCTACGTGGTGAGAACCTGTTAATATCAATGCCGCACCGGATCACATCAATCCTGTTCATGATGCCGATTTTCCCCTGTAAATGGTTCTTGTTATAGTCGGATATCGTAACAACAGAGTGTGCGTTTTCCATCACTTCCCGCAAATTATCTACATCAGGATACATATAAATGTCAAATGCGTGTGCTGTTAATGTGTATGGTAATCCCAGAATTTTACTTAATCTTCTTGAAACATTTCCCATGGATGCAAAATGCGCATGTATCAATTCAATACGGTTCTTGTGGATAATCGTAGCAAAATATGCCTGTTTTAAATTAAACACAAACATATTAGTATATATTTTTAAATTATATAAGTCCTGGAAAACACCAAACATAAAATATTTCAATAAGTCAATTACATTTACTTTGAATATGCTGTTGAAACTGAAATAATGAGTTCTTTCCAGTATATTGTATTCTTTGACCGCTTCATGTTTAATACCTTCAACCGGCACATTCATCGAAAAAATATGGACATCATGTCCATTTCTCAATAATTCAACGATTTCATTGACTATGAATGATTCTGAGAGTTTAGGAAATATTTCAAGAATGTAGGCAATTTTCATGTATTTTATTACTTATCCTTATTTACCATAATATAATTTATTCCTTATTATTGATATGAGCATGCAGGAAATGAGATTAATTTAATATAGCACGTTGATTCTTTAGTAAGAATACACGACGCGTTCATTTATTATTCATGGTATCTTATATTAATGGTGAAAAACCACTGGTTAGCGTAATTATTCCTACTTATAATAGGGCCAATTTAATAGGAAGAGCTATCCAGAGTGCCATTGATCAGACTTACCAGAACATTGAGATTATTATAGTAAATGATGCCTCAAATGATAATACAGAAGAAATTGTGACAAAATTTCGAAATAAAGATGTCGTCTATATACGCCATGAAAACAATAAGGGCGGGGGAGCAGCGCGCAACACTGGAATAATCGCTTCACGAGGACAATATATAGCTTTCCTGGATGATGACGATGAATGGCTAAATGACAAATTAGAAAAACAAGTAAATGCAATAAAGACTTTATCACCAGAATGGGGCGGCATCTATTGTGGTTTCTATAGAATTTCAGATAAGAAAACTGAAAAAGTAGAAGTTTTTAAACAAGGCGATCTCAAAACCGAATTATTGAGAGAAAAATTTGATATCGGTTCATCTTCTACACTTCTTTTCATCAAGAAAATTATCCTGGAAATAGGGTTATTTGATGAAACTTTTGAACGAAATCAGGATTATGAACTTTTGATCAGGTTTTTCAGAAAATATAAATTATTCTCTTTGAAAGAACCCCTGGTAAAGATATATACAAGAAATTATAATATTCCGAATGGCGAAATGATGGCTAAAGTGAAATATAGATATTTATCAAAATATAATAATGACATTTACGAATATGGGTTGGATATTGGAAATGAAATCGTTGCCATTCAATGGTTAGGAGTAGCATTCATTTTTGCCAAAGAAAGAAAAATTGTCCAGAATATTTATTATATCAGGAAATCAATTAAATATAAAATTTTGCCAATAAAAGAATATCTGTACAATTTGATCTTAATTATCAAATATTCAATATATTGAGGTCATTTAATGATAAGTATAATCGTCCCCACTTATAATCGTGAAGAGTTTTTGGAAAAAACCTTAGAATCATATATACATCAAAAATATGTTGACGAGATCCTTATAATAAATGATGGAAGTAAGGATTCAACTGATAAGGTTTTAGAGGATATAAGAAGAAAATATGCCATAATCAAGATCGTAAAACATGATATAAATAAAGGACTTGCAGCTTCAAGAATTGACGGGATCCTGAAATCAAAAAATGATCTTATCTTATTTGGTGAGGATGACGTAATATTTGAAAAAGATTATGTTGAAAAATTATTCAATTGTTTGCAGCAGCATAATGCTGGAATTGTTGGCGGACGCGTAATATCAAAAATCGAAAATGAAACTGATGATGAAGCTTTAGCAAGATGGAACCACCTCGGATTGCCATTAATTGATTATCGATATTTTGAAGGGAATTTTGGGGTAGGAACAGACAAAGATGTGGAAGTGCCATTCTTACATGCAATTTATTTAGCGAATAAAAAAGTTTTTAAAAATGTCAGACTGGAAACATATTATCAAGGGAATGAATATCGCGAAGAAACGGATCTTCAAATATCAGTTCTGAAAGAAGGATATAAAATCGTATTCTGTCCCAGAGCAATATGTTATCATCTTGCAAAATTGATCAAGAACAAAGGAGGAGGAGTTCATACCATGAATAAAATTTCTTATGAATACTGGACAATAAAGAACAATAACCTCTTTCTCAAACGGCATCATGAATTTTTAAGAAGATCCTGGATAAAAAAAAGCCGGATGATTATGGCCGTTGATTTTGCTATCAATAGAATATTCTATTATCTAATTTATAGAAATATTGGAAGATGGTGTAAAAATATCTGGAAAAAATTCTCGCACAGATATTAATCAGCCTCTTTTTTTATAAATAACACTGACATTATTCGTATATATTTTGTTACTTTTTTCCAAAAAAGGGGATATTTCAGTTATATACCAATATCTCTTATATTTCGGACCAACCATTATTTTTTCAACATTATTTAAATATCCAGTATATATATATGAACCGCGAAATATTTTATTGGGGGATTTAGATAATATGCTATAAAGTCCCTGGTCGCCATATGAAACAAAAAGATTGTTCTTTCGACTAAGATCCATATTAAGATTCATTTTATAATTCCTGGTCTTTGACAGCCACATTGCGCCGAAATAATCCTGTTCCGGAATAAATGAAGTATAGAAATTTGCTTTTACCTCAACATTTGCATAATTCTTAATTGTTTCCTGGCTCAGTGAAATCGATTCCGGGTTATCCTTTGCGATCTCATACACAAATCCACTATTAAATAAGAAATATATTATAAAGAACATAAACATTATCTTAAGTGAACTTCTGTCCGGGTGCTTATTCCAGGATCGCAAAACTATGTTACTGATCAGATTAAAAACCGTTATTCCACCAATCACAGCAAATGGCGCTAAAAAGATAAGGGTTATCTGGTACAACCTTGTGGTATTTAATGAACTGGCAAAATATGGGATTGATAATGATGCAAGCAATATCAAAAAGTTTCCAAAAGAAAAAGCAATATACTCATTTTCGAATTTTACCCTGCTGCGTTTCAACAATACGATGGTAATTCCGACAACCATAAAAAACTGGGAGATCAGATGGATATATTTACCCATTTCGTGCAGCGGGGATATACTCTGGGACATTAAAATATAAGCGCCTTCTATACGCTCTTTTCTGTTTATCGACTCGGCATTCACAGGATTCAGGAAATCATTGTAAACACTGTCACTTATTTGACTTCCAATATGGACTATTGTGGAAAGCGTAGATGAATTTGAAATATACATATACCATGCTAACGTCAATATGACATATAATAATACAAATTTGCTATTGATATCGCCTTTTATTTCTTTTGATTTGTATTTTGTGAATAGGTAGAACAAAGACCACACAAAAATCAGTAGCACCATAAAGATATAGGAAATACCATAATGTGATACTATAATTGAAAATGAAAATATGATATATAGCATCGACCTTTTCATTTTGATCATTTTTTTATCAATTATTAATAATATGATCAGAATAAGAAATAGTTCCGCGATCTGCTGCCTTGCCAGCGCAAGCATCTCTGTATAGAATGTAAAAAATGACACACAAAAAAAAACTGACAGAAAACCAATTTTGTCACCGATCTGCTTTTGGAATATTCGGTATATCCCAAGCGGCACCAGAGAAAAGATCAAAGGATATAAAATTTTTAAGACCCATGTCAGGCTCAATCCTGTAATGAAAGAATAAATCGGGGCAAGCATTACAATACTTAACATTGCATTGACATTTCCATAGGTCGCGGAATTCCATATTAAATTTTTCAATACCAAGTTTGAATAATAATACTCGAAATGAATATCCCAACCCCATAAGTAATTTGATATGAGTGCGTTATGGAACAGGAGAGAAAAAGATATTAGAAAAATAGCCAGGGAATATAATTTCTTGGGGATGAATATATCAAAACCAATAAAAAATACAATTAAGGCAATCAAAACAACCATAAACATAAGAAGGAAATTACTATTTCGATATTTAACAGAATATGTTCCCAGTATAGTAAAAAAAGGGAGGAGGTATAAGAATAATGCCGGTAACGATAAAATATCTTTGAGATTAATGTAACTTTCTGCAAAGAAGTCACTATCTCTCTTGTAACAAATAACACACAATAAAATGACAACACCGCTGATCGTAATTAATAATTGTATGAGCGAAATGGGTTTGCTAAGACTGAAAAGTGGATATAATGTATTTAATAATAATCCACTGAACATTAAAGAAGCAAGACTCAATCCGACCGCGTATAATATCGTTTCCAAACTATCGAGTTCATGCAATTTGAGAATTCGAAGTATAATAATTCCCGGAATGAAAGTCAGATAGAAAAAACCTATGAATTGTCTTAAGAACGGGATATGTAATCCGATATTTTCAATTCCTATCGAACCCAACATAGTCAGCTGAATGGATAAAATCACGAGAAGAAATTTTCCAATCCTCCAGTCATTCATTTTAAATATATTATTTATTTGCATATTATCCTTTTTTTACTGACAGACGTTTACAGGGTTTCAATTCTTCATATATTCTTAAATATTCTTTCAGAACAACATTCCAATCCAATTCTTCTATTACTAATTTCTTGCCATTTTCACTTAAGCTTTGCTGCAATTTCCTATCATTGAGCAACATTGTAATTTTTTTCATTACATCATCTTTAGCATCCCTTGCGATCAGGATGTCCCGATTATCGCACACTGGGAGTCCTTCTGCTCCAATTTCCGTAGAAACGGTCGGTATGCCCAATGCAAGATATTCAATTATTTTAAGTCGGGTTCCGGAGCCTTCTGTAAGAGGTACTACACCAATATCCCCCATACTTAAATGCATGGGAAATTCATCAAAGGATATTTCTGACAATTCAATGACTTTATTTCCAATAAATGATGTGCGTCCCGGTCCGATCAGCAATAATTTGAGATTTGTATGCTTTGAACTAAGTTCAGGAAATATTTGATTCTTGAGAAGATCATTGGCTGCATTGTTGGGATTATAGTTCAAGGTTCCATGAAAAACAAGTACAATGTCATCTTTCTGTATTCCATATTTTTGCCGCAGCCTATCCCTAACATCGGTTTTGATCTGGAATCTTTGGTAATCTACTCCATTAGGGATGGTCTTTATTGGCCTATTTACCCCAATTCTTAATAATTCCTCTTTGTCCTTTTCAGAAACTGTAGTAATATAATTCGTGGAATTGCATATATTTTTTTCAATTAATTTAAATTTTTTAATATCTCTTTGTTTTTCTATGGATAGTTTAATATATTCAACATTATGTTCCGAGATCAATAACGGAATGTTATATTTCTTACTGATCATTGACACCTGATGTGCTGTATGGATAAACTCAACCTGAATAATATCCGGTTTAATTTTTTCAACTAATTTAGTTACATCCCTTCTTATAAAAGAGTTATTTATCCAACCAATAGTAAATAAACCAAGTTTGCTTAATATTCCAGTTGTCAGAAATGTGAGCATTGAAAATGTATAGGCTCTGGCACCGGTGATTTTTTCAACAAGTACAAGATCTCTTTTTTTAGTAAAATTACCAACAATATGTACTTCAATACCATTTTTAGATAGAAATTTCGCTTCTTCGATAACTCGAACTATACCGCCGTGGGAAATAGGATACAATGGATGAACTGTAATAATTAAGATTCTTGTCACTGTTCTTACTCCGACTTCTTCCTGCAAATCATAAAATATCCACTGACAAACGCGGAAGGAAGTTTATCCGCAAGATAGCAATCTAAATGGCAAAATCTTTTTGATTTAACCAGTACAGGTAAGAATGATATGAAATCCGAATGATTTATTTTCAAGATATCGAATCCGGCTTCTTCTATCAAATTACATATATTGGATAAACTGAATGTTTTTACATGCTCACTGGGTTTGATATTTGATATCCTTGAAATGACTTTGTTCCTTAAATGATCAGCTATCAATGAGTAAGGACCATAACCATTTGGAACGGTGACAATTAAAAGTCCGTTATTTCTTAAGACCTTATTGATCAAATTTAATGCTCTATGAGGAGAATTCAAATGCTCCAAGACTTCAGAACATATCACAAAATCCAAATTATCTTTTCCAAGTGAAAAGTTTTCAGCATCCTCAACCAAAAAAAACGGATTATCAACCGTGATTTTCCGGGATTTTGCATTATTAATATTTTTAGGTGATATATCTATTCCCGTCATCCTGTAGCCAAGAATTGCCAGAGGAATCGTAATGTTTCCCATGCCACAACCCAGATCCAGTCCTTCAAGAGTATTCTTATCGGAATTTTCTATTATCGATTGAATGATAAAATCAAGCCGTTTGAAATCAACATATCTAGTATAATTGGTATATTCATGGTATTGTTTGATCATTTCCTTCCTCATTATAGACTTTTAATGTATCGATAGCTATTTTGTCCCATGACATTTCTTCTTTCATCTTCTTATATGCGTTTTCTCCCATATTTATCCTCAATTCATCATTATTTAACAATGTTAATATTGCCGCTGCAAGAGCAATGGAATCTTCCGGAGGAACGATAAAACCGGTTTTATTATCCTCGACAACTTCCGAAATGCTTCCTACATCCGTTACAACGACCGGTTTCTTAAAGGCATAAGCTATCGGAATAATTCCGGACTGTGAAGCTTCTATATAAGGCAATACAACTAACATTGATTGTTTAAAAAGAAGAGCTACTTCCGTATCATCTATATATCTATTAATTATAATAAATTTATCATTATTTGTTATGTCTTTATTATAAGGAGTAATGTCACCTTCACCTGCTATTATTATCTTATAGTCTTTTGCTGCTTTTGAGATGATTTTTTCTGCTTCTATTAAATATTTAATTCCTTTATATGGTTTAATTCTCCCAAAAAACAATATTGTATTATTTTCCTCTATATCGGATCCTGCAAATTTTCCAAAAAATGAATAGTCTCCATGAGGTATTACTACAATTTTTTCCGGGGGAATATTTTGTTCTGTTAGATCTTTAAATAATGTCTTCCCATGAACAATTATTTTATCAACTCTTTTCAATTGGTAAAACTCATTCACGTTGAAAAAATTCATCACTAATTTATTCCTTTCACCGGTATGTTGGACAGGGTCATGACATGTCAATATAGACTTACACTTTATCATACGGCGAATTATGTTATTATATGGATGTTCATTTAAAAAATGAATAACATCCGGATCATAGGATTTGATGAAATTGTATAATTTCACAAATGCAAAAATGTTGAAAAAATATAATAAACTTAAAATAATAGATGGGGGTGCCCTGACTAACTTAATATCGATATTAGTGTCGAAATAGTTCAAATCTGTGTAGCTTGGAATAATTATAGCTACGTCATTACCCTTTCCCAGAGCATTAGCGAGTTGGGACGCATAATGAATCATTCCGCCTCTACCATATAAAGAAACAAGTAATATTCTCATGTAATGTCCCCTATCCATTTTTATCTATCATTGTTGAATAGTTCATGGTAAATGTTAATGTATGTATTTGATACTTTGTCCCAGGTATATTTTTCTCTGACAAGTTCCTTCCCGCGTCTGGATAGGTCTTCTCTTAATGGTAAATCATTAAGTACCCTGATAATTGCTTTTGAAAGCTCTTTTTCGTTCTTAGGCGGAACAAGAATCGCAGAATCACTGAAATGGTCACGAATTCCTGGAATATCGGTAGTGACCACTGGCAAACCAAAATACATTGCTTCAAGAATTGTTGTTGGCAGACCTTCAGAAACCGAAGGAAGAACAAAGATATCTGCGATATTATAATAATAGTAGAGTTCCTCGGTACTGACACTCCCCGTAAAAACTATATTGTCAGCAAGATCAAGCTTATCAACTAATATTTCCAGCTGTTGACGATAATCTCCCTTACCTACAATTATGCATTTTAATCGATTATTCTTAATGATATCAGGAATTGATTTTATTAAGTAGTCTATGCCTTTTCTTTTTATCAGCACTCCCACATATAATAATATTTTTTCTTCATTTTTTTCCTGTATTTTCGTATTATATGATATATAATCCAAATATTCATTATTTATGGCATTTGGAATGATAACAATTTTCCCGGGATCGACTCCGATCGAAATAAGATATTTCTTATCCGAATCCGATAAAGCCGCAATGTTATCAACAGTTTTAAAAATGAATCTGCCAACTGTCCTGCTATATAATGTCTCGAATAGATCTTTCCAATAGTTATCGAATCTTAACTGGCCATGACAGGTGAGAACGATCGGTTTCTTATAAAATGAATTAATCAAACAAGTGAAGAACGTAACGAAAGAATGCTCATTATGTACATGAATAATATCAAAATTCTTGATATTCTTATATATGTTAAAAAATCCAGGGCAAATAGGATTATTCAGAGGATTAAATAACATCTTACATCTATAAACATCAATCTTCTGGATTTTTTCATAAACAGGCAGATGGGCGTGATTAGAAGTATAAACGGTAACACTATGCCCAAATTTATTCAATTGTTTGCTCAATTGCAGGACAAATATTTCCTGGCCTGCAAGATAGGGGTAAAAATAAGGGCATACCTGTAAAATATTCAATTTTGATTCATTTTCCCGGTTAATAGATTAACCCTTTCATATTTGATTTTTTCTATAAAGGTCAAAATATCCGTATATTTATCTCACAGTAAATAAACATATCTCAATGCGTACATCTGAAGAACATGTCTGTTTCTTATAGAAACAAGTGAACTACCCCACGCTTTCGCATGGGGCTTCCTGCGAGTGTACTTCCAATGTTCCCAAAGCACCCGTTGGGTAGCTCCAAGGCATCAGAAGACCTGTTTTTCGCAGATTATCAACAAACTGCTGATAGCCAGTCCA
>JAPMTS010000051.1:0-5927 GCA_026552955.1 Candidatus Methanoperedens sp.
TGGTATGCCCATGTAATTCCCAAATATCTCTTTTGTACTACCTTGAGTAGGCAGTTCTAAAAGCTCATCAAATATTTTTTCATAAGACTTCATCCACATATCATAGCATTCTTTATGTTTTGCAGGATCTGGTTCGCCCTGGAGTATCTCTTTTGTCTTCCGGGAATTCTCTTCTAACTCGGCAATCCACGATCTGTAGATTTTATTGGATCCCTCTGCGCTTGATAGAAATTTTTCAAGTGCCTCTATATTAGATTTCAGTGTTGGGATTGGATAAAATTTTCCAAAGGTATTCTGGTATGTTTTAATCCATTCATCATAGAATTCCCTGTATTTCTGCGGCGTGGCTTCTTTTGAGAGAAGAGATGTCTTCTCAAGTATCTCTCCTGTGGATTCAATCCAGGGCTTGTATAGCTTTAAGTAGGAATCCTCCCACATTTTTGAAACTGCTATGTAGCTGTCTGTCCATGTCTTGAAAATATCCTTCTTTTCTTCGTTCACATCTTTTTTTTCTTCAGTTGTCTTGACCATAATAATTCACTTTTTTTAACTAATCCCCATATTTTAAATACAGAGCATTTTATCCGCTCATGCGGAGCTGGGATACGATTTCACCCACATCTTGGATATGCTGGTAAATGTATCTGCATATATCTTGGCAGCATTCTTCACAGGCTCCATGATCTCCTTAAACGGGCTGAATGTGGGTGTGTTCTCAAAGAAGTTATCAAATGCCTTTCCATACATTTTTGCCCAGAGATTATAAAGTTCTTTATTTGCCTCCGGGTTGGCGCTCTTCTTTGATAGTTCCTCCGCCTTCTGTGACAGTTTTCCAAGGGTGGCTATCCAGGACTTGAAGAGGTTCTGATTGACGTTTGCGCTCCGTTCAAAGTGCTCTAATACATTCTTTGAAGGTCTCATAGACTGGGTATCAAACAACCTGCCATAGGTCTCCTGAAATGTATTCATCCATAAAGTATGAAATTCCTTATAGGCTTCAGGGCTCGCATTCCCCCGTGAGATCTCTGCTGATTTCGCAGAAAGTTTTAAAATGGAGTCAATATACGGCACGTATAGCTTTGCGTATGAATCTTTCCATATTTTTGACATCTGCTCAAATGCCTCTGAATATATATCAGGAGTGCCTGTGATGTTCTCAAAGATCTCCTTCATATTTTGCCGCAATGGCAGTGTAAGAAGCTCGTCAAGCATTTTCCCATACGACTTGATCCACATATCATAAACTTCTTTATATTTTGCAGGATCTGCTTCACCCTGGAGTACTTCGCGGGTCGCCCTGGAATTCTCATCTGATTCGGCAATCCATAACCTGTAGATCTTATTGGATTCCTCTGCGCCAACCAGGAGTTTCTCAAAGGTTTCCTTATTGGATTCCAGGGTCGGGATTTCATAAATTTTTCCGAAGCTGTTCTGGGAGGTTTTCACCCATTCACCATAAAATTCCTTATATGTTTCCGGTGCAGCATTCTTTGATAGTTCAAACGCCTTCCCGAAAAGTGCTTCTGTGGATTCGAACCAGGGCTTATATAGCTTTAAATAGGAATCTTCCCACATTCTTGAAACTGCTGTGTAGCTGTCTTCGCATGTCTTGAAACTACTCTTTTTTTCTGTGTTGATATCTTCTGTGTGGATATCTTTTCTTTCTTCTGATTTCTTAACCATATTTATTCACTTCTTTTAATTTATTATATTCTCAACCAATCCACTGGGAATGAATTTCACTCCCAACAACTTTTTGATATCAAGCAAAGGTATGTGATATTCTTTGGATATCTCAAATTCTGCTTTGATCAAGGCATCGTTTTCGTTCATATCTGTTTGAATGAATGCCATCTTTCTTTTTGAAATTGCTGTCAATACGTCAAATATATCCATGTGTTACCAACCTACCCTTGTGTTCTGCTCAGCATCTCTTCTAACATTTCGTCGGTATTTAGCAGGTATCTCGCTCTTTCCATGTTTATTTCCTCAACCTTCTTCCATGAAGACCAGTTATGGATGAGTACTTTTTTAGGAAAAAACTTCATGAAACTGGGAACTGATCCAATGTCTTCTATATCTTCAAGCGTATCTTCATATAACACATCAGGGCTGACATTGGAATAGATATTATCTACATTTCCCACATCAACTATGATATCAGCTAACGACCCTTCAAGACCAATTTGCTGGACGATACCCTCCGGTACATTTATTTCTTTAAATTCCATTAATTCACCTTTTAATTAGTCCCCTGAAGCAATTCAAGGGTCTTATTCCTGAACCCAGTAGTCCTATTGCTGCTAGGCTATCATTTGCAAACCCCACAACTATACTATATCTGGCTTACTACTAAAGGTCACAAAGGTCACTCTCCTATATATATAGTTATACTCTATAATTTTTTTTGAATATTAATAATTGCATTTATGATTAATCATTAAACTCATTACTATTCGAAAAGGTCATAGGCTTTATCGAAAACTAAGGTATCAAAATCATAAGACAAAAACTGCAGATAAACGCAGATTTATTAAAATTTTAGAAAAAGCAATAACCTCAGTAATAAGCATCATTCCACATTACCTCGATTGCACAGTTATGGCTCGAACCTGGTTCATCGCTGTAAACGAATGTATTCTTCCCGGCATCCGCCTCCGGCACAGTCCCGCTCATATTGCCCGACCTGTTGCCGTTTATTGATACCGTACCATCCTTCGATATGACCATGACATCGCCAGGATTAAGCGTTCCGTTCCATTCCATCATTTCCGCTCCATTGCTTATCCCCGGATTTATGATAGCTCCGATAGCAGTCAGCGTCCATTCGGGCGTTGTTGGCGCCCTGCCTTCTGACGTTATCTGAATGTCTGTAGGTGATGATGTTACTGTCACTGTGGCTGAATCCCGTACTAGATTGTATTCCCTTGTGTCCGCAGCCAGCATTGTTATTGTGATCTTGCTATCTTCTGGTTTTATTATATCCAGTATCTTTTTGAAGCCCAGTGATAGTAGCGTTATCTTCCTTTCGGGATGGAGTTTCAGGATATTCTCTGTATTATCGAATAACGCTTTTCTCAGGTTCAGGTATATCTCATCATTACTGACATATCCTTCCCAGGTAATTGTCCTCAGGCCCCTGTCGTCTTTGGCAAACTGCCTGTTCTCATCCCCCAATTTTGGGATCGTACCTATATCGGGTTCCGTAGAATCAGTGATCCTGTGCGTGAACTGCACAAGGTTTATTCCATTCAGTTCGAAGTATTTGCATTCCAGTGACATAATCTCAATGAGTCGTCGCTGCCATCTTCAGTCTTCTGCCTCCTGCTATTTCAAGCCGTCCGGTTCTCAGGTCTTCAAGCATTGATTCTCCCTTGGTCTCGTAGTATTCCATCACGTCCGGTTTTATGAGCGCGCCGTTTGAACCGCGCTGTATATCCCGCATCGCCTGCGCCGTGCTCTTGAACTTGCTGATCTTCTGTATTAACTGCGGCTTGTCAGCGAACGGTGTCGTATATCTTCTGAATAAGGCGGCGTCGATCTCTGCATCTACGTCTGTAATGATTCTGATTATTTCAGCATCGGTTATCACAGCTTCATTGCCGATGTCGTTATCTTCGAATACTTCCCTGATCTCATCAACTGTGGAATACATTTTAGCACCTCACCTTAAAGCGCGCTCTCTTGATTGTGATGAAATCTGAATCGTTTATTACTGTCGCCTTTGTGGTGTACGTACTTGCGCTGACCGCAGTTGCCGGGATAGTGTATGTATAGAAATAATTGCCTATACCCTCTTTAGCTGCTGACCCGGTCGATACCTTGTTCCCGTCAGTGTCAAAAATATCTACTATCACCAAACTGGGATCTACTAGATCGTCATACTTATCCCGTGTCTCAATCTCGATGTATGCTGTCTCCCCGGCGTCATATTCTCTCATGTTCCGGCCACCTGTGATAACTCCTGTGTTACTTTATCCGGCTCTCTGAAGTCGATATTCACCTTGTTTGACTCGGTCAGTTTGACCTTTACTACCAGTTCATCCGCCATTACATGTCCTTTTCTTCGCGCCTTTGCTCTTATTGTCCTTTTCCGGGTATCGGTAACGGCAAGTCCTTTGCTCTTTCAAGCAGCTTTTCAGCAATGAATGCCGACGATATGCCTGCAACCACTGCTGTTGTTGGCGTAGTCGCTATAACAGCGGCTATCGCCGCCCCGATCACCAAATTAGCGATCCCGCCCAGGTGGATGTACTTTGTGCCATCCTGTGCTGTCTCGATACATGGCAGGGCAACCGCCCCTTTTTGTTCCGCAAGGCTCTTTATGAGCCCGCCTACCGCGCCTGCCGCCGCGATTATGATTATCAGTTCCATATTACTGTCCCTCCTTTGTGGTATCTATCACCTTTATCAATTCAAGCTCCGTGTCTATCTTTATATTCGGATGCGGGCAATTTGGACACATTGATTGCACCAGAAGCATCTTTGATACTACCAGGTCCACCTTGGCAAGGTTTCCCCCAAAAGCATCGAGTTTGACTGTCAGGTTCCTGATCTCATCCCGCAGTGATTTAAGAAAGAGCGTCATTATCGAGCCGGTGATCGTCACGACCGTGACGACCACTCCTGCAACTATTTCTGTTGGTATATCCATCGCTGCCTCCGAAGAAAAGAGAAAAGGGAAGCTACCTTATGAGGTAGTTCCGACCTCTATCTCCACGAAACCCTCGTTCTTATAAATTCTGGGTACAGCCCAGCCTTTAAGCTCTACAGGGAAGTTGCCGCCTGCGGCTTTCGGAAGCCTGTCCGGATACGGGTTCTCGCTGACCACAAATTCGGCTACGACCGGGTTCTTGACTGCCAGATATACCTTGCCCTCTGTGAAGCCATCGTTTATCTTGAGCCATTTTCCGTATGGATCTGCATCTGGGCTTGCCCGAAACAGCGGCGCGATCGTTTTATAAAATGGCTGTCTCATGCTGTCCAGATTGAAAAGGAACTCCATGTCCAGTGAGTTTCCTATAAGGAACAGCGGATTGCTCTTATAGTTACCATCGAGGAGCCGCTTTGCCTTTACGATATCTGCATGTGGATCCTGTGTTCCACTTCCCCATACACCGGCATTATCAGCCGCAGCTATCTTGCCATTTGCGTTTGCCTGTGCTGCCGCTACGATGCCGTTGATGCCCAAAGTGGCATCACCGTTTATGGTCAGGCTGTCTTCGAGCCTGTGGATATTGTCAAGGCAAATGTCCACATACCTGTTGAACATCTTTGGATCCGATTTCAGGTCCTTTTCGTGGACGCTGAACCAGTCCATGAACTGGAGTATGTCTTGCTTGGTCGTGGTCTGTTTTATTCCTGTCTTTCCGGTCGGGGTAGAACCTTTAGCTACGACTTTGGCACCCGGACCGGTTCTGTCATAATCCACCACGACATCGATCTGTACTGCTTCGTCAACCTTTCTTACTGGCATTACGTTCCTTGCGAACATGTTGTCAAGGTTCACGTTCACCCATCTAGCGATCTCTCTTGACCACTCTTCCAGATAATTATCCGGGATTGATAAACCATCATTCTGTATCATTTTTACACCATCCTTGCTGGCACGGTTCCGTTTTCAGTAGCCTGGTCTTCGATCGCTACCGCCCTGCTATTTATGGTCTTCATTCCGTCCTGTCCCGCTACGCCGTTCGTGCTTACGGCTAACTTGCCGTCGCCCACTGGTTCGAGGTACTGGCCTGATAGGGTTGTCCCTGCAAGACCGATTTCTGCTTTGCCCTGGTCAATTATATGTACAGGGTCGTACTGCGCGTATGCATCCTTGTCCTGCATTTCGTCTGCTACACCAAGGTACTCGTTGCCTGCCCTGATGTCATCGATGAACAGGGTCGCTGCGCCCGGATCGCTTGCAGCATTTATGCCGA
>JAPMTS010000051.1:6070-15956 GCA_026552955.1 Candidatus Methanoperedens sp.
CATTTGCTGCCACCGGGATATCGGACTTTATCCAGAACCCGATATACTTGTATCCTGAGAGGTCGATCGCTGAGAAGTCGCGTGTGGCGACAAGACCGGTTGTGAAAGCTGCAGCGATTACAAGCTTTGAGCCTTTGGCATTGACCTTCCTTGCTGCTGCATCGGCTGTTGATGTGACATTTACTGCTGCCGTCCATGCGGCCTGGCAATCATCGATTATTTTCTCCATGTGTTTTCCCACAGTCTTTACGCCCCTGCGCTCGACTGCATCACGAAAGGCGATAGCTTCAGCAGCTCCCTTTGTGCCTATACCGCTTCCCAGTTCCTCTACGTTCACTGGATTGTTTGACATTATTTCTCACCCACTTTTGCATATGCATCATCTATGATGCTCTTTGACGGTTTTGCGCCGTTTTTCATCTTCAGTTTCTCTGCATCAAGAACGCTTGCAGCAGTATCCATGAGACGCTTCATGTCCCATGCCTTCAGGTCTTGCGCATTTAGCGCCGGCATCGCATCCGTTATCTGTTTGATAAGTGGCGCTCGCTTCTCCTGTTCCATCACATCTATCTGTGCCTGCAATGTAGCGATCGTGGCTTCGCTTGCCGCAAGGGTTTTGCCCTGGTCTGCAAACGCAACCTCTTTCATATCAAGCAGTTTCTTTGTTTCCGTAGCTGTCTTCTGCGCTTCCAAGAGAGCTGCAGAATCGGCTATAAGTTTCTTTACCATCTCAGGCGTGTACCCCACGCCATCGATTACTATGCTCTCTGCCATTGTTTCTTGTGTCTCCTTTATCTTTTTTTCATCAGTAATTGATGATTTTGAATCTGTGGGTGCGGCTGAGTTGTTCGCAGGTGGCTGCTGTTCTTCCGCTGCCCCCTGTGCCGTCATCATGGACTTTGTTATGCTCCTGATGATCTTTGCCATGCCAGCATGCTTCTCTTTCGGCATCTCCTGCATCAGTGAGTTCATCCTGTGTATCATGAGAAGCAGGTTGTTGATCCCTTCAACGAACCGCCCTACAAGTTCCCTGTCTTTTGGCTGCAGACCTGCCGCTACTTCATGCAGTTTTCCCATGTCTTTCTCGATCCCGTCTGCAATCTCTTTTGGAATTGTTTCAAGTTCTTTCATGTTTGTCTCCAGATTATCACAAACAGCAGAATCCAGGATACCGCATCTCGGTCTTGAACACCTGCCGAGTTTCACCACCGCAAGATGATCGTACAGGACTTTCTTTTGCACCGCTTGATATGGCTCATCATTGAATGTCCCCGGCTCTTCAATAATGTCAGCGTAATAGCCTGGACTGAGATCCCGCTTCCCTTTCCTGATTTCATCTGCAAGGACTTTGTCTGTTATGAGAAGATCGCCTGTAGCGACATTATTATTGAGTGTAACAGTTTCCGGAAGAACCCTGCCTTTTATTTCCAAGACATCCATTATCACCCTGGATCGCGGATGCTCGTCCGTTATCATCATCCGCTGCATTGTTGGCATTGAATCTGCAAGCGCTTCGGGGGACTTCAGGATCTTCTTTCCGTTGTAATCCAGCACCATCGCCCTGCATATTATGGCGTCTTTTACCAGCAGACCGTCCCTGGTATCAACCATTTTGGAACTGTCAATCTGGAGGTCCATTGAATCAGCGAACATTATCTGGTCTGTTGAATCGGTTTTCCCTTTTTCATCCAGGAGCTGCGCTGTGCTATTGAGTTTCATTATGTACCACTCCACCGTATTTCGAGTGGGTTCAGTTTTTTAGTCTGGAAAAACATTTGAGTTAAAATGGAATTCGTTTATATTTAAGCATTAACTTACTATTGTATTGTAATAGTAATAGTTATTTCATAAGAAAAGCACTGCACATGGTGCGAGCATCCCGGTCACTGAAACGGAGTGCGGTTGTAGATTCACTAAACTCATATTAAATACTCTTATATATGGACAGAGTAATTTTATGGTGTTTTACTATGACATGTGGTCTTTCCGATGATGAACTCTTTATCTTGAATATATTATACAAAAATAGATGTTTTGCGAAGGATAGGGGTTTTCATTCTAAAAAACTGGAGCATCTATATATTAAAAAATTCCCCTTCGATTTTGAAAAGTCCATCAAAAATCTCTTGAAAAAAGGATTTATTGCAACAGTTAAAAAACAAGAACTCAAATACTACATTTCAGACATCAAAATAACGAGCTTTGCGTTAGGATCACATAATTATACTGTTATAAAAGGCAGAGTCAGACCGTTGTAAAAATTATTTAACATCGCTGTAAAATTTATTTTACAAACCCTTTTATACTAAGAATTACTAACTATAAAATATGAGCAGCCCTTTTGAAGGTTTGTTGGGAAACAACTGTGAATTGAGGATGTTTGAATTCCTGTTGCCATTAGATGGGGTAGAATTCAACATTACTGAATTAGCTCAAGAAGTAGGGGTTTCAAGAGTAACTGCTACTCGAATTGTAAAGAAATATGTTGATTGGGGAGTCCTGAAATCACCAAGAACATCAGGTAATACCACATACTATAGCATAAATCAGGAATCACCTATCGTGAAAAGTATCGAACAATTCAATAATGTTCTTATTGAAAACATTCTGGGCAATGAGACATTATATGAAATTCATGATTTTTTGGAAGCTCAAAATTCTCAGAAACCTCATGCTTTAACCCAGGCCGCTGCTGGAGATATGCTTGCGCAACGATTTAATGACTCAGGAAGAGTTCTTCAAAAAAGAATTGCTCAAAGAGCTTAGATTAAATTGAGACTTTGATGAACAATCGTTGACGGCGCCTCTCTGGGCTCTCTCGATTGATGCGCTGCCCCCGGCGCAGTACCTTCTTTGACTTTCGTTTGCACGAACTTCAATAAGGTCAGCTGCTCTTGCGTCAGCCCCGGGCGGCCGTCCCTTGTCCTAATCTCATCGGGTGTCTCGATGTATGAATTTACTTTGTTGTAGTCTATTTCCGACTGTATCTTCTTTATTTCAAGCTTCTCTTTCTCGGTAAGCTCATACGGACTGTTCCATGTCAGCTCCCACTCGTTTTTCAGGTCGCCATTCGTGAAGCCTTTTAGAAGTTCCACAAGGAAGTTCGAGATCCAGTTCTGCTTGACAACGACCTTACTGTAATATGTGCTCCTATCAAGTTGGCTTCCCGTTACTGCGCCGGTTGCCAGGCCGTATAAGATGGACTTCGGATATTCCGTCACTCCTGCCAGCTGTACTATTGCGCTCTCGAAGTAGGGCGCCGGGTTTAGCACAGCGCTGGCCGTGTTCAATACATTGGCTTTATAACCGTCAGGGAATGCCAGTACGGTCTTTGCATTTATGTCGCCCAGCGAGTCGAGCGCCGCATCCCTGTCTTCCGGGGTTGCATCCGGCGGCAGGTCAAGTCCCAGTAATCCACCACCTACGCGCCACATCGTCTGGCCTGCGCTCCATAGCATGTGATCGATAACTGATATGACGTTGAAGGGGCGGTCAAGAACCGAGCATCCTATTGTATCATTCGGGCTGCCTGTTATGTAATCTTCTTCCAGTCCTGGATTAACTATCATCATCAACCTTGATGCATGTATGGCAGTATTTTTCCCGAAGATGCCGGGATTAAGGCTGACCTTATCTACTTCTTCGGGGATCACCCTGTAACCCGCTTCATCTTTCTTATATACGATCTCAGTTATCCAGTTCCGCGGGATCGCTTTTATGTATTCTACCTTCGCGCTCTTGTTTGAAAGCGGTGTGTCCAGGTCCTGCCCGTCTTTCCTTCCCATCAGTAAGAAGTTGTACCCATAGAGCCTTGCCCATTTTAATGCCTTGCCAAGTTCCAGTTCTATCTTCTCTTTGTAAACCCTGGTGAGCGTCTTTGTAAGCGCCTTCTCCGGCTCTTCCGGCGTGCTGATAATGTTAATGGTGAATCCATTCTTCAGAGCATCATCTATAATCTTGTCTACGATGGCTCCCCCAATGCCGCGTTCGTATTTCTCCCTGCGATCAGTATCGGTTATCTTTACTGCGAAAAGCGAATTTGCCGCTGTCTTTTTCTTGCTGGCATTCGGGGTATTATTGGGAAACCCTAACTCCTTTGGCGTATAAGACACACCATTATTCCAGGTCTTTGTTATTACATGCTTTACCAGGTCATCTGTATTGTTGAATACGGCCATTTGTTAGAAGGTATTATCCTGTTCGTATATTAAAACTGACTTACTATTGTATTACATTAGTAATAGTTATATAAGATCAACAAATATAACACGGCATGGAGAATCAAGGAACTGAAGACATAGAACTGGTAGGCTTGCGAAATGTGAACGCCGAGCTGTACCAAAGATTTCGTGTGCGTTGTGCCGAAAAGAAGATCAACTATGGGACTGGATTCGAACAGGCAATAAACGCATGGCTCATTGCTACAGCTGGTGATGACCTGCTGTCCCAGCCACCCTTTGATACCATAAATCCCAATGTGATAAACGAATTCCGCTCTCGGTGTAAACGCCATGGGTTTGACATTCTCCCTGGTATCGCCGACGCAATGGTCGTCTGGATACGCAACTATGCCTACACTGACCCATATCCTTCCGATGTCAAAGGCAAGGTCGGAAAAAAGAAACGGAAGGGTGGGAAATAATGAGTTATCCCCGTAGTAAAAATATATGTATTTACCCGCCTAAGGAGCAGCTAAAGATAGAGAAATAAAGGATTTTGCATTGAAAATGAAAAATAAAAAGAAAAATCTTAAAGATGAAGATATTATTCTTAATCTCAAAGAGATCAATGTAAATAGTCTTGATTCTTTTCATAGTTCCGGCTGTTCTGGAAAGGTCTCTTTTGAAATTAATTGCCAGACCGAACATGGTTATTGCGAAGACCCGCGGTTTTTAGGCAGAATCAAAATCTTGAAAGCAAACAAGTGTGACGAGAAAGGTGTTTATCTTCTGAAGGTCAAATTTGAGAAAGAAGAGGATGATTAGGGAGAAAACTATGGAGAATGTTAGGGAGGAAACTGGGGAGAAAATAATTAACTTGATTAAAGAAAATCCAAAAATTACGACTAAAGAATTGGCTGATAAAACTGGATTATCTGTAAAAAGTATCGAGTGGAATATTAAAGAGCTTAAAGATAAAGGTCTTCTCCGGCGCATCGGTGCTGACAGGGGTGGGCACTGGGAGGTGGTGGTCAACAATGAGAATGAACCCGATAACCCACAGCAATAATAATATCAAGATTCATTTTCATCCATTTTTAATACTCCATCCAGCCCGTCAATTCATCCTTTGTCCTATTTATTATGAGTCCGTATTTTTTAGAGTATTCCAGAACTTTTTTGGGTCCAAGAGGATCAAGCCACATATATCCTTTTGATCCGCTCAGAGTTTTCTCAGGACATATTCCTTCTGCCAGACCGAGCAACTCCAGCGCATAACAAATTCTCCTTGTGACCACGCTCACCCCCAGTTTTTTTGAGTACTCAAGCATCTTTACAAAATCCAGTTCTTTTCTGGCATTCCAGATCCCTTTTATTGCTTCATCCAGACCGCCGCAGTATTTTGGATACAACATGCAGTCAACGATAGTTTTCTCTCTTGAAGATATATTGAATGTGCCCCTTGCAGCTTTTTCTTCTACAAATCCAAAAAATCTTTTTTTCGACAAAGTTATGAATTCGAATCGTGTATCACCATAATCTAAATTTTTTTTTCTCTGTGTTGTTGCAACGAAAACAACATTGGGAACCTGTTCGGTCATGTCCCAATAGTTAAGGGCTGTCCAGAAACCGATGTAATAAACATCTATGATATATGGAACGATCAGATTGGGAATCTCAGACCAGGATCCCTCATATCCTGCTCGTGCAGGAATAAGGAGGTATTTTCCCTTTTCTATCTCTTCGATCCTTCCCTTTTTCTTTAAGCGGTAAACCACATTCCAGACAGAGGGGATTGATGTCTTGAGAATTCTCTTTACATCTTTTATTGAGAAGACTGATATTCCTTCCTCTTCTAAAGTGAATAGCAGCCTTAACTCGTTTGACCCTAATCTTATTTTTCTTGTAATCATACTCTTGTTAAGTGAGAGTATGATTACACAAATATTAATAATTTTCTATTACTGCATTTGTTTGAATGATCCTGGCGCAGAGATTATGGAAGGTTGTTGCATGGATCTCCTTTCCCTGAAGGAGTTTCTCGACCTTTTCGCGCATGTTCCTTGCAGCTTCTTTGGAGAAGGTGAGCGCGAGGAGCTGGAGGGGTCGATGCCTTCCTTTTCGACCATATATGCTATTTTTGCAGTTATAGTCGTGGTTTTGCCGGTGCCGGCGCCTGCGAGGATCATTTTTGGGGCTTGGGTGGTTTTGTATGGCTACGGATGAAGGGGTTATAGAGGTAAACTGAACCACAGTGATACCGAGGTCTCTGCGAATATAGGCTGCAGCAAGAAAAAAAAGGCAAAATATTATAAGAAGGTGAGTTATGAAGAAGCAAAGGATTCTTATGCGAAGCACCATCAAGCATTCCTATAGGGATGGTGAAACTGAAAGCAATAAAAAAGTCTCATGCAAATTGAAAATTAAAGGACTGAAACAATGAACACAGGTGTCTCTCAAACAACCCTTCTACAACCACGTTTTGGTGAAGGATTTTTCGATGATTATGCTGGAAGATTGATATCTGATCCACAGGTTGCTATTGTAGAACTCGTTGCAAATTGCTGGGATGCTGGAGCTAGAAAAGTCGAAATATTATGGCCAATGGAGAAAAGTGGACATTTTGAAATTGGCGATGACGGCACAGGGATGACAAAAGAAGAGTTCGAAAGTATATGGACTGAATTAAACTACAACCGTTTGAAAAGCCAAGGTTTATCCGTGAATTTCCCGGATTCATACATAAAAACTAAACGCACGGCTTATGGGAGAAATGGAAAAGGAAGACATAGCTTATTTTGTTTTGCGGATGAGTATAATGTAGAAACATGGAGAAACAAATACGATTCTATTTTCCAAGTAAAAAGAAGTCATGGTGAAACTCCTTATGAAATAAAATTCATAAACCAAGTGCTTAAAGACGGTCATGGGACAAAAATTTCATGCAATATAACGAAGAACTATATGGAAGAGAACGATGTCCGAGATATATTAGGCTCAAAATTTATCACTGATCCATCATTTGAAATATATTTAAATAAACACAAGATAGACCTTTTAGATTTAAAAGGGTTATGGGAAGAAGAAGTTTATGACATACCTGATGAAGTAGAAAAAGTTAGGATTTTGAGATTAGATAGTAAGAAAACTGGGAGAATAAGTAAACAACATGGTGTTGCATGGTGGGTAAATAAGCGGCTTGTAGGCGAACATTCATGGAAAGGTATTGAAGGTGCTTATCTTGATGGAAGGACCTCTGAAGCAAAAAGATATACATTCATAGTGGAAGCAGATCTTCTGAGAGATGAAGTTAAACCAGACTGGACTGGATTCAGGGAAACTCATAGAGCAGAACGTATTGTTGAAAATGTTAACTCATACCTTCTTGAATCCATAAAAATTTTAATGCAGGATATCCGACGTTCCACAAAAATATTGGTATTATCTGAACATAAAGACACTATAAAGCAATTGACTGATCTTTCAAAGGACCAAATTGGAAAATTTGTTGATGACATTCAAATGAAATGTCCAACCATGACTCATAAAGATCTATCGAATACCATAGGGATTCTTGCTAAACTGGAACATAGTAGAAGAGGTTATGGACTTCTTCAACAACTTACTTATCTTTCTCCTAATGACCTGGATAGCTTATCAGAGATTCTTAGAGACTGGAGTATAACCGATGCTCGAAAGGTTTTAGATGAACTCCAATGGAGATTAAAATTGATTGAAAAAATTGAATCTCTAGCAGATGATCCAGACACCAACGAATTGCATGAATTACAACCTTTATTTGAAGCTGGACTTTGGATATTTGGACCGGAATTTGAGGGAATACGGTTTATGTCGAATAAATCATTATCGACGATTGTTAGAGAATTTTTTAAAGGAAGGACAGTTGAACATCCGTTGAGAAGACCCGATTTTATTGCCTTGCCAGATACTTCAATTGGAGTTTATAGCGGAGATGATTTTGGTGAAAATGGTGAAGTTTGTGGAATTGACAAAGTTCTAATTGTGGAATTGAAGAAGGGAGGCTCTAAAATCACACAAAATGAAAAAAGACAAACTATGGATTATGCCTTAGAAATCAAAACATCTGGGAATATTACACAAAATACCCGAATTACGAGCTATGTACTAGGTACTTCGATTGATCTAGCTGCAAATCAAGTTTCAAAAGAAGGCGATACAATAGAAGTTATTCCGCGTCCCTATAGTACAATTTTACGTCAAGCACATGCTAGGACTTTCAATTTGATTAGTAAAATCAGAGATATTAAGAAAATTATGGTAAATGATAATGAAATCAAGGAAATAATGTCTCAACCCGAACTTACGGACTTCTTAGGGAAAGAACAGGCATTGTAGCTCAGTTGTGTTTCCTTGGCATTGCATAATAGCCAGCTATTCTCATAGTTGGAATCATTTCTTTAATTTAGCTCACAATATTATCATCCAACCCTAATTCCCTTAGCGCAGCCTTTGTTTCCTCAATCTTCTGAGTTGAGATTCCTCCCTCTTCCGCGACTTCAACGCTAAGTGTCAATTTAAGACCCTTCCCACCTGCAAACTTCGAAAGAACCTTTGTGTAAAAATTCATCCATTTTTGCGGGGGTACATTGCCATTCCACGTTAATTTGCTTGACGCAACTGCCGGTGTTATATTAGTTTCAGGGGGTGTAGGCTGCTCGTCTCCTTTACCAGGTTCTTGAGTAGTGTTAATCGGGGTCTTAACAGGAGGATATTGGAAACCCTCAGGTTTTTTTATTTCAGTACCAGTGACTTTTGCAGCTTTATATTCTTCAGCAATCTCTTTCTTAATTATGAAAATATTGTCGGTGATCTCGACATCGCTTGCAGCAAGACTATTCCCATAAATAAATGGAGAATAATCACCATCACCAGTTTTTCCAACGTAACCTATATTGCTGCCAGAAACACCCCGTGCAATTGTATCTCTTATTGCTTCAGCATTTATAAGATGTGGAAACTGAGGAGAAGAAAAGAAAGCATCACGTACCGATTTTGTACTCCATTCCTTAAAAGCTGGCGGCCAATTCCTGATCAAGAAGTTCGGACTGATGACTTCTTCTATATCCCCATCCTGACGTAAGCGATTAATGATCAATCCCACAAGGGAATCTGCGGCACTTGAATGAACTAGACCCAGTGGAGTGTGTCTCATCTTATTATCTTTACCAAGTAGAATGATATTGTTATAGGTTCTCCACACAGATTCTTTAAGGTCACGTAATGACTTTTTTATATTTTCATCAAGATGACGTTTTTGTGTATCATCAAGGTGGAGTTCTTCTGCCTCATCGCTGATATCTTCCCATGCTAACAGTTTACGAGCATCTTCATAAAGGCCAGAAGAAGAATCCGGGACAATCCATATTAGAGCGCTTTTAAATGTGCGTGAAGATGTACCATTTTCTCGCGTGAAGGCTTCGATCATATCATTTATTTTTTTCCCTTCCGACATTGATTGCTCAGGTGGAAGAATAATTAGCGTTAATGCTGCCCTATCCGGTATCTGTCCGCTCTTCTCAGGGAAAAAGACTCTTTCTATGCCACTGACTGTTGCGAAAACTTTCTGGATTTCGGCACGCGCTTTTTCATCGATCTTTTTTTCCGATATTGTGGCTCTGCGATCTGCCAATATTTTGTTAAGGGTTACCGTTAATCCAAAACGATAGTGGTTTCTTTCGACCCTG
>JAPMTS010000007.1 GCA_026552955.1 Candidatus Methanoperedens sp.
GATGTTGCTGCCATATAATCTCATTTACATATAGGCATTAATATTATAAAAAGTTTAGGAATACACTATAGTCTTCTTAACAGGATCATGTATTGGCACAGTAACTGTTGATTCTCCTTTTTGCATAAACACATGGCTTCCTCTCTGACGTACTATGATGAAACCTATTTTGTTCAAGGATCTGAGGATTTTCTTTCCGGATACAGACGGAAGTTTAGGCAATTGCCACTTCCACCTTGAAGACTTCTGTATATGCCCGCGCTTGCTCCTGGGAAACTTCAAGAACCAACTGAATGGCTTCTTTAATATTTTCTATCACTTCTTCTTTTGTATCTCCTTCACTTATCGCCGCGGGAAGTTCAAGACATTGGGCTGTATATCCCCCTTCGTCAGATTCTTCGAGTTTTACTGTAAATTGCATACTCGATAATTAGATTTTTTGTTATTAAAACTATAGGATACTATTCGCGCCTGAAATTCTGGAGTCAGGATATCATGATTATCTATCGCCTTTCGGGAGCATGGATAACAAGCGCATGGAGCAGTCACCGATATTGCGCAACTATTTATATGGTGATGAGCTAATTTGACAAAGTTGAGTTATTTTGTTTCCAAGGGTGAGAAAAAATGGAGGTAATAAAAATATGAACGATCAGAAGAAAACAACATTGTTGATATTGGTATTGACAGTTGCAGTATTAACAGCAGGAATATTCCCGGTAGTCGCGCAATCAGGAGAATCGGAAAATGCTAGCGGTCTTCCTTCAGAGATCAAGATCGGGGGGGTTTTTCCTATCGTTAAACGTCCTGATGCTGGAAGAGACAGACGCGATGCATTCCTTATGGCAATTTCTGAGATTAACAACCAGACAGGGGCTAACAGGATCCTTCCTGAAGGGGTCAAACTGGTCCCGATCGTAAAAGATGATGATAACTCGGCAGCAGGTGGTACAGCTGCTGCACAGGCATTGATCGCCGAGGGAGTCCACATCGTTATTGGTTCATCAGGGAGCAGTGTAAGTGCAGCAATGGCAGCTGAACTGGGTCCGCAAAAGATCCCCCAGATATCTTATGCTGCGTCATCCCCCTCATTAAGTGATCGAACCCTCTATCCATACTTTATGCGGGTAGCAGCTTCGGATGCTGATCAGGGTAAAGCTATTGGTGATCTTGTTTCAGTCTTCGGCTGGAAAAAAGGAGCAACGATCCATACAAGTGACTCTTATGGAGTCGGGTTGATCAGTGTATTTGCAGAGATATTTAAGAAAAACGGTGGTGTGATAATTACTGACCAGCAGTTTGACCCTGGTGCAACTGATGTGGCTGCACAGGCACAGTCTTTAGTAGATTCAAACCCTGAATTCATTCTTGGACACTTTATTGATGTTGACGCAGCAACGGCAGTCAAGAAAGCATGGGAAGTAGGTGCTATCAGAAAGCCATGGATCACGACTGACGGCTGGTCGACCACAGCAACGTTCGCAAATGATGACACGGTTAAAAAAGGGATGCAGCATATGATCGGAACGACACCGGCCCCTTTGACAGGTGCTGGCTATCAGGCTTTTAACCAATCCTGGTTCGATCCTGAATGGAACTTCCTTGAAGGCCCATCATACAGTCTTTCATCAGGAAAGGTCTTTAATGCATATGCTCCGTTATCCTATGATTCAGTATATGTTGCAGCCATGGGACTTGCTGCAGCGAATACCACTGATGGCGAAACACTGCTAAATGTACTCTATAATGTCACGTATGATGGGGCATCAGGATCTATCAAATTCAACGAGTACGGTGAGGTGATTGGCCGATACGATTATGTTCAACTTGACGGTGAAACCTATACGACTTTCGGTAAATGGCAGGGTACTATAACTCTCAATGATGGAGAAATTACTTTACCTGATGGTTCAACCTGGACTATTTCCGATAACAAGGCTACTATGAATAAAAATATCCAGAGCGAAAAAGCTACACCTGGATTAGGGGTATTGGAATCACTGATCTCTCTTAGTCTTGTGATTTTAGTGACAGTAGCCATCAGACGCAAGGGAAAAAGCTGACATTGGATTCAATGTTGGTTTTTCATTTTTTTTCTACTCCTGGAAAACAATAAATGGACACATGCCTATGAGCGAACCTTTACTGCGTGCCAATAACATTGTCTCTGGATATGGTAAACTACTGGTGGTCGATGGCGTGGATATCCATGTTGATGAAGGTGAAATGGTGACCATCATCGGTCCAAACGGTTCAGGGAAGTCAACACTAATAAAGACCCTCATCGGACTTGTGAACATTTTTGAGGGAACTGTCAGAATAATGGATAAAGAGCGTGGCTGGCTCGATATACAATCAAAAAAAAACCAGATGAGACCAGATGAGATAATAAAGGAAGGGGTCCCTCTGGGGTACGTTCCTCAACTCGCCAATGTCTTTCCAAGTCTGACCATTGAAGAAAACCTCAAAATGGGTTTTTTCGTTAAGAAATGGGATAGTTGCTATCAGGAAAGATCACAAAGGATGTTCGAATTATTCCCTATCCTCAAAGAGCGGATAGACCAGAAAGCAAGCCTCTTAAGTGGTGGAGAGAGACAGATGCTGGCCCTGGCCAGAGCTCTGATGCCAGCTCCAAAATTGTTGATACTTGATGAGCCAACAGCAGCTTTAGCTCCTAACTTAGCAGAAGAAATGTTACGAATGATCGTTTCCTTGAAAGAAACAGCTGCAATTTCCATACTTCTTGTTGAACAACGGGCAAAGAGGTCCTTAGAGCTTTCTGATCGCGGATATGTGCTGGTAACAGGGAGGATCGCGGCTGAAGGACCAGCAAAAGAATTATTGGAAGAAGATAAAATACGAAAACTCTACCTCGGTGTTAGAGACAAAGAAGAGAAAAGAGATGAATAACGAATGGTGCTTCCAAATTTACTGAATCATGCAGCTATGGCGCTCGTGTTCGCGGGAGTTTTGATCATGCTGACGATTGGTCTTAATATGGTGTATTCAGTGTTGAAATTCTCCAATTTTGCCCATGCAGAGTGGATTACCATGGGTATGTTTGCTTCATGGTGGTTCCTGCAAATCCTGACCTATATTCTTCCGTGGGATACCACCCATATTTTCAATAATCTCTTTGTTCATGCATTTTTCGGGTTCATTATAGTGGGAATGTTTGGAATTCTTGGAGAAATACTCATCTTTGATCGATTACGAAAAACAAGGGCAAGTCTGGGCTCCTTAACTGTCGCATCTATCGGGATAGGGCTGATAATCAGAAATTTGCTGGCAATGATATTTGGAGCTTATCCAGAACCAAAAAAGGCGATTTGTTCAACATGCATCTCTAATCCATCGCTGCCAGGTTTTTTTCCAGACCTGGACGAAATCTTTACCCTTGTATTGGCTGAAAATCACACGATCTTTGGTTCACAGTGGATCCGGATCAATGGATCTGGAATTATTATAATATTAGTTAGCATTACTATGGTTTTGGTAATTGATTACGTGTTCAGATACACTAAATTCGGTATCGCAATGAGAGCCACCTCTGACTCCTTTGAACTGGCACAGGTCTCAGGTGTTAATACCAGAAGAATCGTTTATTACACCTGGTTCCTGGCTGCAGGACTTACCGGTTTGGGCGCTTCAATATACCGGCCTTACCTTACAGGTCCTTTTAACAGTTTAACTGGTTTTCACATGTTGCTCCCTATCTTTGCTGTGGTTATATTGGGTGGTGTAGGTTCCTTCAGGGGAGGAATAATAGCAGCTATCATCATTGCCTATACACGGCAGATAACTGTTATCCTTTTCTCCTATTTCCAGTATCCAGGAGGTCTGGAGGATATACTCGAACAGTATCTGGGTTTTACCATCACTTTTTCACCGGGTTATGCGGATGCAATTGCCTTTGCAATACTCATAATTGTCCTGCTGTATAGGCCACAAGGAATTTCTGGAAGTGTTGAAGTAACAAGATCAAGGGTTTAAAAAATGTAAAATGAACAGATTAGATAATATTCATGATTTAGCGTCTCGATTCGGCGATATAGTTCGTAAAAAACCCGGATTGACAATTGGATTAACTCTCACTATTCCAGTACTTTTCCTTTATCTATTTGCACTCTCAACGCTCGAAATAAGATCTAAGTTATTATTCAGCACTGCCATGACTTTGCTTGTTTTTTTCGTCGGAGCAATCAGTCTGGATCTGGAAGTTGGATCCCTGGGGCTTCCAAATTTTGGCAAAGTAGCCTTTTTCGCTCTTGGTGCTTATATTTCTGCACTTCTTTACAGTGTATATGATGTATCGTATCCTGTTGCTGTTATCGTGGCTGTTATTGTTTCCTGTATATTTGGCTATATATTATCTATCCCGACAGTAAAGTTACGTGATGATTACTTTGCAATAATGACGATAGCTGGTGGCGAGTTCATTCGGTTCGTTTTTCAAAACGAGAAAAGATGGCTATGGGCACCTTCGATTTTACCACCGCACACTCCAACCCAGGTCATTTCCAATAGGGCTAAGATCGAATTAACAACCATGTTTCCTTTTAACATGAGGTTGGGAGATCTTGAATTATATAAGGTGCTGGAAGCCATAGAGGATTTCATATATACTATATTATCTTATATCGGGATAAAGGTCAGAATATTCGAATCCCTTGACCTGGATCAGTTGTTTTTATGGGAAATAACGCTCCTGTTGGTCTTTTCCCTGATCGCTATCTTAACATATTGGTTTATTGAACGAATAAGAAGATCACCTTATGGGAGAACCTTAAGAGCAATACGAGAAGATGACATCTCGGTTACCTCGGTTGGGAAAGATGTTTCCAGATTCCGCTGGCAAATAACTACTATTTCCGCTTTTATTTGTGGGTTAGCAGGTGTTATGTATGCTTTTTCCTTTAACGCATTTGAAGCATCAGATTTTAAACCTGAACTGACCTTCGTGCTTTATTTCTATATAATCATCGGTGGTCTCGGAAACAGTAGAGGTGTTCTTCTTGGAACGGCACTGGTTACCTTATTTATGCAGGCCGCATCAGTTGAATCTGTCCAGAGAACCATTTTTTTCCATGTAGGACCTGATTCTCCCTATTTTGGTACAATTCTTGAGATCTTGCAACTAGATATCTTTATCAACCCGTACAATACGAGATATGTTGTTCTTGGGTCTATTCTTATCCTTTTTCTTTTGTTCAAACCTGGCGGGTTAATTCCTGAACCAAGAACTGAAAACGAGAAGTATTTATCTCTTTTAACCTCCAGGGAACGTGCAAGATCAGATGAAGCAGTATTTGAAAAGCAAAGTTTGACTGAAAAAGAAAGATTTTCTATGAGCAGAGAGGATGAAAAGTGTGTGATTCCAAAGATAAAGATGAAAAAGGACAAAGAGATGAAACTGATGAAGAAAGATGAACCAGAAGATTATCATCTTGAAGCTGAAAATATCCATAAATATTTTGGCGGTATTCGAGCACTTGAAGGGGCTTCTGTGTTCGTAAAGAGAAATAAACTGGTTTCACTCATCGGTCCTAATGGATCTGGCAAAACAACTCTTTTCAATGTTATCACATGCTGGCTTTCAAAAACTGACCTCTCTGGTGAAGATACGGGCAAAGTTATATTTGAAAAAAATAGAATTGATGGTCTAAATGCACATGAAGCGGCTTTGACCGGAATGATAAGGACGTTCCAGACAACGAGAAACTGGCCAAAATTAACTGTTCTGGAAAACTTGCTTGTTGCTCCCCATAACCAGACCGGTGAATCGTTCGTTAATATATTTTTCAAGCAGAAAAAGATAAAAGAAGAAGAACGCAAAAACATTGTGAAATCACTGGAAATACTTGAGTTTCTTGAGATCATGCAAATACGTGATCAACGAGCAGAAGAACTTTCTGGCGGACAGATGAAGCTACTGGCTTTAGGCAGGTTGCTGATGACAGTTCCCCGTCTTATTCTCTTAGATGAGCCGATGGCAGGCGTTAATCCAAGCCTGGGAAATAAAATTATGGATAAGATACTGGAACTTAAGAAAGAAACTACCATCTTCCTGATCGAGCACAATATGGACGTTGTGTTCAATTATTCGGATGAGATTTTCGTAATGGCCAGTGGAAAAATAATAGCTCATGGCACACCTGACGAGATTGAAACAAATAGAGAGGTGATCGAAGCCTACCTTGGGAAAGATTATTGACAATAGTAAAATAGATATCAATAACTCTTTTTTGT
This sequence comes from Candidatus Methanoperedens sp., assembly GCA_026552955.1. Taxonomy (GTDB): domain Archaea; phylum Halobacteriota; class Methanosarcinia; order Methanosarcinales; family Methanoperedenaceae; genus Methanoperedens. The sequence goes on from JAPMTS010000007.1 coordinate 6,250, forward strand.
ATCATAAAAACGATAATCTTATACCTGTGGAAACATGCATTTCACTTCAGAAATAAGGAAGATAACCCTTTTTTTAATAATCTATATATACATATATATATATTTAATAAGTATTTACAGAAAAACTATTTTCATAAGTACAGGACTCATACGATAGCAATAGTTATTAAGGGGATATTACTATGTTAAGCAGACAAATTAGACATATCAGATTATTGTAAATTTTTATACTAATTGGAGGATTATTTAATGGCAAGAAAACCAGCAAGAATGTACAAGAAGATCACCCAGCGCTCATATACGAGGAGAAAATACATGGGTGGTGTTCCGGGCAGTAAGATAGTAACTTATGACATGGGCAATTTAACTGAGGAGTTCCCTATCCAGTTGACACTCGTGACAAAAGAAGAATGCCAGATCCGGCACAATGCCCTTGAATCAGCACGTATTTCAGCTAACAGGATATTGCTTGATACTTTAGGACAGCCCAATTATCATTTAAAGATACGGGTATACCCGCATGAGGTCCTGCGTGAAAATAAGCAGGCCACAGGAGCAGGCGCAGACCGTGTATCGCAGGGAATGAGACTTGCATTCGGAAAAGCTATCGGAACTGCGGCAAGAGTGAGAAGAGGCCAGGAAATCATGAGCGTATATGTTTCTGCCGCCAATTTCAAAATCGCAAAGAAATCATTGATCTCAGCCGGATATAAATTACCGACTCCGATAAGCCTTGTGGTTGAAAAAGGACAGGAACTGGTCCTTACTTGATCTCAATGAAGAATGTCGCAAGAGGAATTGCTTTATGAATGATTATCAGGCAAACCTTGACAGGGCATTAAAACATCTGCCTGAAGTCAAAAGTTCAGGAGAGCGTTTTGTTGTTCCTGAACCTAAACTCCTTACAGAGGGCAAAACAACAGTACTTGAGAATTTTGCAGTGATAGTGGACAAATTGAACCGCGAATCTTCGCATATTTTCAAATTCCTGCTCCGGGAACTGGGAACAGCAGGCAAGATAGACGGTTCAAGGGCAATATTCATGAGAAGATTGACAACAGGCATGATCTCAGAACTCATTAATGCTTATGTCAAGGAATATGTAACCTGCTCAGAATGCGGACGTCCCGATACCCACCTTATCAAGAGCGACAGGGTACTCACCTTAAGATGCGATGCATGCGGTGCACACAGGCCTGTAACGAAACGCCGGGCAACCTCCATAGCCAAAGAAGAAGCGCTGTCCGAAGGCGAATCCTATGATGTCAGAATTGACGCTGTAGGAAGCAAGGGTGACGGCATCGCCAAAAAGGATAAGTATACAATATATGTACCAGGTACTATCAAAGGGGATACTGTAAAAATTAAGATCAAGAAGATCACAGGCAATCTTGCTTTTGCAGAAATGCTGGAGAAAATAACATAAAATTTTTATTTTTTCTATTTTATTAATTCCCCGGGCGCTATCATCGCTTTACTTTCAATAACAGCTCCCACGTTTATCATACTGTTAATACCTGTATGGACGTCATCCCCCATGATGGTTCCAAGCTTTCTCCGTCCTGAATCCATAATTTTTCCTTTTAATTTCACGCGTATGGTCCTGCCATCATGTCTCAGGTTCGCAACTTTTGTTCCGGCACCGAAATTGCATCTTTCCCCGATTATGCTGTCACCCACGTAACTCAGATGCCCTATATGCGTCCCTTTCATAATAATGCTGTTCTTGATCTCAACCGCATTTCCAATGCGCGCATGGTCCCCGATACTTGTACCGGGGCGGATGTAGCAATTGGGGCCGATATCGCAATTCTTGCCTATGATCACAGGCCCGACAATGTATGAACCATTCCTTATGATCGTGCCCTCTCCCACTGAAACGCTGCCTCTTAAGGTCGCAAGGGGTTCTATTTCACCCGCAGCCACAGGCTGTAAACCTGACAGGAAATATTCATTGGCATCAAGAAGGTCCCAGGGTCTGCCAATATCCATCCATTTATCGCAAAGTTCGAGATAATCCACACCTGTTCCTTTATCGATGAGCATCTGGAGCGAATCCGTTATCTCATATTCTTTTCTTACGGAAAGCGAGGTTTTGCGAATAACATCAAAGATGGATGAGGGGAAAAGATATATTCCTGCATTGGCAAGATCGGTTGTTGGGGCAGCTGGTTTTTCAATGATCCGCAAAACATGCATATCCCGGACTTCAAGGATGCCGAACTCGGAAGGATTATCAACATGCCTTGCTGTCATAACAGCATCTGACGTGCATTGTGTGAGCTTCTTTATATGCCCTGGATTCACAATTATATCCCCGTTCAATACCAGGAAGCGATCATTAACAATTCCCTCGACGGAGGCAACAGCATCAGCAGTTCCCATCTGTTTTTCCTGGTTAACATATTCTATCCTGACATCCATTAAAGAGCCGTCTTTGAAATAGTCCTGAATAAGTTTTGCACCATATCCTACTACAAGCACAAAATCCCTGATCCCCGCATCCCGCGCTGATTGGATAACATACCAGAGAATGGGTTTGTTCGCTATCGGCAGCATGACCTTTGGCGTATTGACGGTCAAGGGCCCCATCCTTGTGCCCTGGCCTGCCGCAAGAATTACGGCCTTCAAAGTGAATCACTTACCAGTTTCTGCGCTTTCTTAAACAATTCTTCTACTCCATCTCTGGCTTCTGCCGTTATCCTTATCTTGGGCTCAGTACCGCTGGGGCGCACGAGTATCCATCCATTTTCCGTATCCAATCTTATTCCATCAATATCTGTGACTTCTCCCAATTTTCCTAAAGAAATGGCGATCTTTTTCATTGCTGTTTCTTTCTTTTCATTACTGCACCCGACAGCCCCCCGTATCATAGGATATGCCGGAAGTTCATCTATCAGGGCGTCAAGCCTTCCTTCATTCTGCACCATCTCAACAAGCTTTGCTGCCGCCAGGATTCCATCCGGGCACAGGGAAATCCCCGGGAATATCCAGCTTCCTGAGGGCTCACCCCCAAACTCGGCATTTCTCTTTTTCAATTCTTCCGCAACATATACATCGCCAACGCGAGTTCGATAGACCGTTCGATTTTTTAGTACATCATCTACCATAATAGAGGTGTCAACAGGTACAACGATACTACTTCTTGTTTCTCGCATCCCGAAGAAAGCAAGAAGCTTGTCCCCTTCTATGAACCTCCCTCTGGGGTCGATTGCCATCATCCTGTCCGCGTCCCCGTCATGCGCTATTCCAATGTCGGCGCCAAATGAAAGAGTGGCTTTTTTCAATAATTCCAGGTTCTTCTCGATGGGTTCGGGATTTCTTGCAGGGAAGAATCCATCGGGCTGGGAATTAAGAGTAATGACCGTACATCCCATGCGCCTGAGTACATAAGGAGTTATTACGCTCGCTGCGCCGCATCCGCAGTCAACAACCACTTTCAAGGAAGCGCGTCCCACCTTGCTAAGGATCATCCCTGCGTGGTCTTCAATGGCATCTGCTTCATGGACCCTTCCGATATCCTGCCATTGCGCAGTTTTCCATGTCCTGTTATGTATTATCGATTCGATCTCTTCCTGCTGCCTGGAGTCAAAAGCCATGCCATCCCTGTTCCAGAGTTTTATTCCGCAGTATTCAGGAGGATTATGCGATGCCGTTATCATGATGCCGCAGTCAAAATTCCTGGCAGCGTACGCAAGGGTGGGCGTAGGGACCATTCCCACTCGTGTAACACTGCATCCCGCTGACAATAATCCTGAGATCAAAGCATGCTCGATCATTTCTCCTGATGTTCTCGGGTCATGCGCTATCACAGCTGATCCATGAAGCGAACCCACAGCGAGCCCGACGGAAAGTGCAAGTTCCGGAGTTATCTCCTTATTAGCCAGGCCCCTTATCCCAGATGAACCAAATAAAGCCATGTTTATTCCACCGTTACGCTTTTTGCAAGGTTCCTGGGTTTGTCGATAGGACAACCCAGTTCATCAGCGCTGTTGTATGCAAGAAGCTGGACAATGACAGATGATAGGACCGGATAAAGCAATTCATCCGCTATCGGTACTCTTATGACCACATCCACGTATTTTTCTATTTCTGTATCATCCATGCATGCTATCGCTATTACCTGTGCGCTTCGGGCTTTTACTTCTTTGATGTTATTTACCATTTTATCGTATGTTGATGAGCGAGTAGCAATCGCCAATACCGGGGTTTCCTTTGAAATAAGAGCCAGAGGCCCATGTTTCAATTCGCCTGCAGCATATCCTTCGGCATGGATATAGGATATCTCCTTGAGCTTCAATGCTCCTTCAAGGGCGATGGGAAAATTCAAGGACCTGCCTAAAAAGAAATAATCCCGCGCTGTTGAGAACCGGATAGCCTGCTTCTTGATCAATTCCTTGTTATTCAGGATCTGCTGTATCATGCCAGGGAGTTGTTTCATTGAGACAAGCAAACGTTTTGACCTGTCAACATCCATTTTTTTTCTCTTCCTCGCAAAATAGATGGAAAGCAAATACAGGGCAATAAGCTGGGAAGTAAAAGTCTTTGTCGCTGCAACGCCTATTTCAGGGCCAGCCCTTGTATAAACAATATTTTGGACTTCGCGGGAAAGCGTTGTTCCCACAACATTGGTTATTGCAAGTGTATGGCATCCGTAGGTTTTTGCTTCTCTTGTGGCTGCTATTGTATCTGCAGTCTCACCTGACTGCGATATAGCTATTACAAGTGTTGATCTGGCAAGAACTGGATTTGCATACCTGAATTCTGAACTTATTTCCACATCTGTATGTATTCCGGCCATTGACTCGAAAAGATACCTTCCCAGAAGCCCTGCATTATATGATGTACCGCAGGCGATTATCACTATCCGGTCAAGATCCCTTATCTCGTTATTGGAAAGCGTGACCTCTCCAAGAATTACCTCACCGCTGAGTTCGGATATCCTGCCCAAAAGTGTATCATGCACTGATGCAACCTGTTCATGGATCTCTTTTAGCATAAAATGCGGATATCCTGATTTTTCGGCTGCTTCGATATCCCATTCTATTGATTCTATTTTCTTTTGGACAGGATTCCCATTAAAATCAAAGAACCGCATATCTTCCCCGGTCAACCGAACTACCTCAAAATCCTGCATATAGATCACATCCCTGGAATTCTTCAGTAATGCAGTAACATCCGAAGCTATGAAATTCTCACCCTTTCCCACAGCGGCAACAAGAGGGCTTTCTTTCCTTGCTGCTACGACAGTCTTTGATTCGCTGCATAAGTAGGCTGCAGCGTATGAGCCTTTGACTTTCTTCAGGCTTTCTATGACAGCTTTGACCAGGTCTCCCTTATAATACCTGTGAACAAGATGAGCTAAAACCTCAGTGTCTGTTTCTGAAACAAATTCATATCCCTCTTCCTTTAACCAGTCATACAATTCCTGGTAGTTCTCGATAATTCCATTATGGACTACTGCGATATTGCCGGAAACATGAGGATGCGCATTAATGGTGGTTGGCGCACCCTGCGTTGCCCACCGTGTATGTCCTATACCGCATGTTCCATTTATCTGGGGAAGTTTTGATTCAAGATCAGATATTTTCCCTTCTGTTTTACATACGCTAATCCCCTCTTCTGTCAAAATGGCAATACCTGCAGAATCATATCCCCTGTACTCAAGTCTTTTTAATGCATCGATCAGGATCGGGCTTGCAGACCTTGTTCCAACATAGCCTACTATTCCGCACATTTTTCACCTCAAAAGACCCTCGAGTCCTTGGGTATGTCTTTTGTAACAATGACCCCGGAATCAACGGCACAGCCCGTTGCTATCATTTTTCCCGCCCTTACAAGTACGCACGGCCCTATCAGGTTATTGTCCCCAATTACCGTTCCCAGTTCATCCGCACTATGCAGCATTCCTTTCATTTCTATTTTCAGGTCTTTTCCCACGTCGGCAATAAAATGAGGACCGATGGAATTATTGCTCCCAATAATGGAATTTGAGATATATGAACCTGCACCTATTCGCACATCATTCATGATAATACTATTTTCAATCTCCGTGAATGAACTTATTGAACAATTATCTCCAATAGCAGTTGAAGGTAAAATGGTGGTATTTGGTCCTATATTACAATTCTTGCCAATAACAACCGGGCCTACAATATACGAGCCTGACCTGATCACGGAATTGTACCCGATAGCTACATCACCGATTATGACAGCTCCTTTCTCGATCACCCCCTCTGTTTTCATGGCTTCGATCTTTCCAAGGATGACTGAATTCGCTTTCAACAGGTCCCATGAGTGTATGGCGTCTATCCATGTCCCGCAGCTTGTGATATTTGTAACTGAATCCCCATGTTCTATTATCCTCTGGATAGTATCAGTAATTGCATATTCCCCGGTTTCCGAGATCGACGTTTTGTCTATTTCGCCAAAGATCGCAGGTGAGAACATATATATGCCAGTATTTACAAGGTGGCTTATTTTATCCCTGGGCTTCTCGACTATTTTTGAGATCTTTCCTCTGTCAAGCAATACTACGCCATATCCTGTGGTCTGTTCACGCATTACGGTAAGAAGTGTTACATCCCCGGATGCCCCTTTTATCAATTCCGAGATAGTTCCTTCATCTATAAGGTTATCACCGTTCAGGACAATGAACTTTTCATTAACCATTGGCTCTGCAAGCTTGATCGCATGAGCTGTGCCGAGCTGAGCTTCCTGGTTAACATAACTAATGTTTACTCCAAAATCGATGCCATTCCTGAAATAATCCATTATTCGCTCTTTTTTATAACCTACTACCAGGATTATTTCTTTTATATCATTTTGAGCAAGCGCCCGAATAATATATTCAAGGATCGGCTTATTTGCGACCGGAAGCATGACCTTTGATCGACCTAACGTGAGAGGACGGCATCTTAATCCCTCTCCAGCGGCAAGAATTAAAGCTTTCATAAAAGTCTCCGCTGTTATTACCATTTCAATACATTTGAACCTAACTATGCCGGGGTAGAGAAGACAATTCACCTTGTGAATCGTAGTTCACATAAAAAGCGATCGTAATTCCCACAATAACTTCGGATTTTTCTTGAACAAGATAGGCAGCACTTTTGGCAGGGCCATTTTACTTGTATCGATCCCTGAAAGAGAATGAGCAAGCTGGTTTAGCTGTTCATCTGTTATCTTTATCAGAAGGTTTTTGACCATAAGGGATTTGCTCAATTCTTTACCTATGGTGGCCCGCCACCTATCTTCATATTCCCTCAATGTCTTAACGGAATAATCTTCCTCTTCTTTTGCCCTGATACATACTTCTCCTGCAATTTTCCCTGCATCCATTGCATTGATGATACCCCCACCTGTCAGGGGATCTGATTGCCTGGCAGCATCCCCCACAAGAATGAGATTATCTGCTACTGTTCGTTCAATAGGTCCGCAGACAGGAACACCTCCCACTACTATTTCTATGATCTTGCCCTGCGGCATGTAAGAATCCATGAATTTATGGAGGAGAGAGATAGGCCTGACATTACCGCATTTGCTTCCTATGATCCCCAGGCCCACATTTGCCATATGCTCGCCTTTTGGAAACAACCACAAGTATCCGCCGGGGGCATATTTTTCTCCCATGAAAAATTTGTTGTATTCACCCGCGTCAATATTTGAAACCAGGAACTGAGTACATGTATTGATATCTGCTGGTTTTAAGCAGGTATCAATCCCCCCCCATCTTCCTATTTTGGATTCCACACCGTCTGCGCCTATGACAATATCAGCATTGATCTCATGGTTTTCACCCATATACATTGCATTTATGCCTGATATATGTCCATTTTTTCTTAATAATCCTGTAGCCCTTGTTTTTACCATGACTTCGGATCCTGCCATGGCTGCCTTCTGGGCCAGCGCCCGATCAAAAACTTTCCTGTCAAGATTATATCCGGCTTTTCCACTTGAGGCTTCCTCAGACATTTTTATCTCAGTTCCATCCGGGGCAAGGATTTTTGAACCTTTAACTTCTGCAGCTATCCACCTCTTATCTGGTTGAATATGCCTGATTAATCCTTCTTTTCCTAAACCCTCCGCGCATCTTACCGGATCTCCAATTTCCTGCCGTTTCTCGATGAGAAGCACTTCCAGTCCGGCTTCTGCACAGGTTTTTGCAGTAATGGAACCGCCAGGGCCTGCCCCTACTACAATAACATCGTACCTGGACTTCATTTAATTACCGCCAGCGCCCCGACGGGACAGATCTTTGCACACACTCCGCACCTTGTGCAGGTATCCTCAACTTCTATCCAGGTTTCCACAAGCTCGAGCGCACCTGCAGGGCATACACCAACACAAGCTCCGCAGTATCCGCATTTATAACGATTAACATTAACACTCATAGGCTGCTTTGCTTATGCATTGCGCCCATATATATTTTATTAAGCATTCACATATTCCGCAGGTACTTCACTAACAAATCCTTTATCCTCCTGCGTGATCTCGACTGCCTCAAAAAGCACAGGAATATTTATAATTTTAAAATTATTGGACTTCAGATAAAGCTGTTCTATTTTTCTGGGCGATATTCCTGCTTTTAAAAATTTTACCCTTTCCCGGGAAGTTTCTAACATATGTCCCTCTCTCCGATAGTATATTTTTACGATTTTGATGATTTCCGTTTTTCCCCAATATTAGTATGTACCGACAATATATAAATATTTCGTTCGAATATAATATATTTGCTTTGAATTCCGGAAATCGTAAAATGGTTTTCGATAGCCCGGCTGGCATACCTATATTCATACTTATAATCATGAGTAAGAATAGTTATAAATATATTCAAAGTTTTTGGGTTCACCCGGTTATTCTAAGTTTTATTAAAGTTCATTTTGGTTTTATACTGTTCATTATCCATTTTTTTTGATATTAAAGCCCCCATAATGGTTTAAGCTATCATTTGAATAATGATGCAGCTAATTATTTATATTAATAATATTTATTAACACCGTTAGCATGTTAGCATATATTCGATAAAATGGAGTGATGGTATTGAGTAAAATAATTTTCAAAGATGCCAGGATCACAGGGCCGCAAGAAAACCAGCCAGAGCAGATAAAGAAGATCTTTCCGGAAATTTCACCCGTAAAAAAGGGAGATGTTGTTGCAATAAAAATCCATCCGGGTGAATATGGCAATACCACCCATATAAGACCTGTTATTGTAAGAACGGTTGTGGACATGGTAATAAAAGAAGGCGGCATACCTTTTGTAACAGACACGACCACCTTGTACAAAGGTATGAAACTCAATGCTGCAGAACTCATCCAGGGCGCAGCTATGAACGGCTTCACTCATGCGAGTATGAATGCTCCTTTTATCGTGGCAGACGGGTTAAGGGGAAGCGATGGAAAAGTGATACAGATCCAAGGAGAAGCCATTGACAGTATTACGGTGGCTTCAGGTATTGCCCAGGCCGATTCAATGATCGTTATCTCGCACGGGAAAGGACATCCTGCGTCCGGATTTGGCGGAGCCGTCAAACACCTTGGGATGGGCTGCCTTGATAGGGCTGGAAAGATCAAGGTTCATGAAGTGGGGCGTCCTTCAATCGATCCTGAAAAATGCATCAAGTGCGGGGATTGCGTGGAAATTTGTCCCTGGGGCGCAATAGATCCGCCGGTAATAGACCATTCAAAATGCTGCGGAGAGTTATCCTGTGCAGATGCCTGCCAGCAGGAGGCCATTATCCCTCCGCAGGATGCCTCGGAAAAAATGCAAAAAAGATTAGGCGAAGCGGCATTCGGCCCTATAAGTGCACTCAATGGGCGTATCGGCTACATCAATTGGGTCTATGACCTTACCCCTGGATGCGATTGTTTTAATTTTTCAGGTGAGCGCTTTGTGGAAGATATTGGAATACTTGCGGGAACCGATCCGGTTGCTCTTGATGCAGCCACAATTGACAGGATAAATGAAAGAATGAAAATCAATGGCAAGTCAATATACCATGTCTGGGGCGTTGATCCTTTAATTCATCTGGAGGCCGCAGAAAAAATAGGATGTGGCAATCGAAAATATTCATTAATTGATCTTAAAGCATAAGCACTATATCTCTTACAGTCGATTAGTCCCCCATGCAAGTTAATGCAGACCTTCATATCCATTCAAAATACAGCATGGCAACCTCCCCGAAAATGGATCTGCCTGTCCTGGCTTCAGAATCCATGAAAAAAGGCATCCAGCTGGTTGCTACAGGGGATTGCCTTCATCCGAAGTGGCTTTCCCAGATCAAGACTTTAAAGGAAGAGAACGGTGTTTTCAGGATAAATGCCAATCAAAAGACTGATGCGAGTTTTATCCTTACCACTGAGATAGAGGATATTAACCAGGTGCATCACCTCATAATCGTACCTTCAATTTCCAAGGCGGAAGAATTGTATGAATTCATGAAACCCCATTCAAAAGACATAGACTCTGACGGCAGGCCTGTTGTCAGGATGGATGGGGAACAAATAGCCGAGATCTCAAGATCAGCAGGGGCACTAATAGGTCCGGCTCATGCTTTCACGCCATGGACAGCTATGTATGCAAGTCATAATTCGCTCAAAGAATGCTACGGCGACATGGCAAAATATATTTATTTCTTGGAACTGGGATTGAGCGCCGATACATCATATGCCGATAGAATTGAAGAACTCCGATGTCTCACATATCTTTCAAATTCTGATGCTCATTCCCCTTATGTCAATAAGCTCGCACGTGAGTTCAATCGGTTTGAAATGGAAGACATAAGTTTTGATGAACTGAAAATGGCCATAATCAGGGAAAAAGGAAGAAAACCTGTTCTTAATGTGGGAATGCCTCCTGATGAGGGAAAATACAACGAAAGCGCATGTATCCGGTGCTTTCGGCACTATACAATAAGGGAAAGCGTCATGAAAAGCTGGAAATGTTCATGTGGCGCAAGGATTAAAAAGGGAGTAAAAGACAGGGTAAATGAACTTGCATCTTTTGATAAACCCCACTATCCTGACCACAGGCCCCCCTATATTCATATCATACCCTTATCGGAAATAATCGCAAAAGCCCTGGGTATTGGCCCAAATACGAAGGGTGTTCAGGGAATATGGAACAAGCTTATCGATAAATATGGTTCCGAAGTAGCGGTGCTCATAGATGCCCATATTTCAAATTCAGGACTCGACTCTCGGGTCATTGATGCTATTATCGCTTTCAAGGAAGGGAATGTGAAAGTTCATCCGGGGGGTGGAGGCCAGTATGGAAGGGTTGAATTGCCATGGTCTGATACCTGGTGCCCCAAGCCAAAAAAAAACGAATGCGAACCCCAGAAATCGTTGTGTGATTTTTGAAAAACCACCAAGATCACGGAGTACACGGAGATAAGTGTGATTTTCCTTGTGATGAACAATGTCTCTGGATTAAAAATATGATTTCGAAATAGCAAAATATATACGGTAGAAAATTAAATTATACTATGGATAGGTAAAACCACTTTAGGTTTTGTCTAACTAAAAAAATTTTTTTGTGCAAAATGGGAAAACGGCAAAACGGGGAAGAAAACGCCGTATTAGAAAGGTTTCGGTTATGATCGTTACAAAGCATATATCCATTGACAAAGAATGTGTCGAGAAATTAAAACCGCAACTTGAAAGACATAATGGGAATTTCAGCGCTGCGATAAGGGAGATTATAGACCGTAACGGGAAGTCCGTTTTTCCGAATAATTCATCGGCAATAGACAGTTCCCTCTTCAAATGGATGTTGACGGAGGTGGATGGGATACTTATTCCCGACAACATAATGGATGAATTGATAGACCCAATATTGATCAATTCACTAAGGAAACTGGAAGATTGTCTTAACTGCAGGTTCAGGGAACTTGAATGGGATATCGATATCGAATTCAAATATGACAATGATAACCTTCCTTCCGGTATTTTAATAGAAATAAGAGGGGAGATTCATATGATACGCACTGTCGCACGAATATTATCACAATATCTGGTGAAAAATTCCCTTGAAAAAATACCGCTTGAAATAATGTCAGTAATTAATTTGAATGAATGTATCAAAGTTGAATTGGCAAGGTCAACAAAAAAGGAAGCATATAACAGCCTGCTCACTTTTTTCGGGGGAATGGATGAAGTAATAAAAGGGGTAAAAAGTCACCCGACGTTCTGGAAAGCAATAGTAAAAAGACACCTTTTGAGCAATTATAACATGGTCACCGTTCACAGGAATTATTTTGAAGACCTGCTTTCCAATAATATACCCCTGGGTGAAATCAGCATAGAAAATATATCCAAAAAACCCATACAGGAAATACCCTTAAAAGATATGCTTTTATTGATAAAAGAGGTCTATGAAACTTCCAGGGTAGTTGACAAAGTGGAGATCGATAACGATAAATTAATAATATTTCATAGTTTCAGATCCTATGAAGCCATTGAAAAAATAAAAAAAACCCTTGTCTTGCTTTTGGAAGCAAATGGTCATTTGTTCGATCCCAAGACAACGGCCAACATGATAGTATTGACCCACAGGCCGGATGTGGGCGTAAAAGTAAACGAGATCGTTGATAATTTGAGAACAAGCAATAATAGTTTCGACCAGGAATTGCAGATGTTCATGACTTTTCTAAAAGGGTTAAAGAACATTCCTGATATTCCATTATCCTTCACAGCTTTAGGAAGAAAGATCGGAAGTTCGTTAATGCAGGAATATGAAAAGGAAAATGGTATCAAGATCTGGGATCTGAAAACCTTTAAAACTGTTTTTGAAATAATAAATTCAAAACTGCACATGGAAAGTGAATGGAAATTAGAAGGGAAAAATCTATTATATACGGTAATGAAATGTCAGATAGCAACAGAAGGGAACAAATTTGACAAATATATCTGCCATACTTCCAGGGAAGCTTTCAAGGGTGCTCTGAACCATGCTTTCGGGAATAGGGCTGAGCTGGATATCAAGAAATTGATCTCCCGCGGGGATAAAAGATGTGAAGTTGTTATTCGATTGCCCTGAATATTTTTTTCTTTTTTCATTATGTCGCCAGGAGTTCATATTCCGGAATAATTGTCGCAAAAACTACATGTCTTAAATATCCTGGCGAAGAAGTTCATAACGGCTAAATCCGACATCAATTATCCATTTAACCTTGTCACTTGATAATTAACATTGAGTGTGATCTCTATGGATAATCGAATAAAATACATTATTGCCATACTTTTTGGAGGAGCTTCTATGGCATCCGGATATTATTACCCGGCTGAAACATTCCTCGCATTTACCGCAGGATGGTTATTCATTATCCCGGCAGCATTCGTTGCATATATGGCCTATGGATATATCGCCTATATGCGTGACAGAAAGCACAGGATAGAAGTGACCGTAAAGCCCACAGATGCTATGAAAGCCATTGCACGCCGTGAAATGGACTTGAAGAGAGAAAAGGAAAATGTTCTTTTTGAGGAATCAAGAAGAAGTGGTAAATAGCATCATCTTTTCATTTTTCATACCTTCATATTTAATATTTTTTCGTATCCGGAAAACAAATACAAAATTTTATTTGTTGTCAGAACTTCTGTTCTTTTCAGGAGAGAATTGAAAAACAATTGAATCTTGAAAATATAACCGGGCTTATGGAAGAAGAAGCCGCCAAAAGATTGGCGCAAGAGGGTCACAACGAACTGCCATCTCAAAAAAAACAGGGCTTATTAGGCATCCTGTTAAATATCCTCCTGGAGCCTATGCTGCTGCTGCTTTTGGGTTCCGGGCTTATTTATCTTCTCCTGGGAGAACCAGATGACGCCTTGATGTTGCTCTTTTTTGTGTTCGTGGTCGTGGGAATAACATTTTACCAGGAAAGGAAAAGTGAAAGAGCGTTAGATGCTTTAAAAAACCTCTCAAGTCCCAGGGCGCTCGTAATAAGGAACGCAAAACAAAGACGTATTCCAGGAAGAGAGGTGGTCAGGGAAGATGTTATTATTTTAAGAGAGGGCGACCGTATCCCTGCTGATGGGAACGTGCTTTTTTGTTCAAATCTTCTTGTGGATGAATCCATGCTTACAGGCGAGTCTCTTGCCGTTCGAAAATCAGACTGGGATGGAAAAACAAAGCCTGCAAATCCGGGAGGGGACGATATGCCCTTCGTATACTCAGGCACGCTTGTTGTCCAGGGTCACGGGATGGTGAAAGTGACAATGACCGGAATACATACGGAAATGGGAAAGATCGGAAAGGCCCTGCAAACCATCACCCAGGAAGAAACCCTTCTTAAGAAAGAGACTTCACAACTTGTACGTAATTTTGCTATCGCCGGGATGATACTATGCATTTTGGTGGTGATAATTTACGGAATGACCAGGGGTGATTGGCTTAACGGGCTGCTGGCCGGGGTGAGCTTGAGTATGGCGCTGCTTCCTGAAGAGTTTTCTGTGGTCTTGCTGATATTCCTGAGCATGGGGGCGTGGCGCATGTCAAAAAGGCAGGTTTTGACACGGAGAATGCCTGCTATTGAAACCTTAGGTTCGGCCACAGTGTTGTGTGTGGACAAGACAGGGACACTCACAATGAACAGGATGATATTAAGCTCACTTTTTTCCAGGGCACAATTTTATGACTTATCCACTAATGGAGATCTGCCGCTCCCGGAAATTTACCATGAATTGCTTGAATTCAGCAATCTTGCAAGCCAGGTGGACCCTTTTGACCCTGTCGAGAAGGAAATAAAAAATGGCACGGATAAATTTCTTTTGGATTCGGAACACATTCATGAAAACTGGAAACTTGTCAGGGAGTACCCTCTTTCCAAAAATCTCCTGGCATTATCGAATGTTTGGGAATATAACGACAGGCATGTAATAGCAGCTAAAGGCGCCCCAGAAGCAATAATAGATCTGTGCCACCTGGATGAAGCGCACAAAAAAGAGCTATTGACACACGTGCAGACTATGGCAAATAATGGCCTGAGGGTTCTTGGTGTAGCTCGTGCCATGTTCCAGGATGATATTTTTCCTGAAATACAGCATGATTTCAATTTTGAATTCATCGGATTGATTGGTTTTACGGATCCGGTCCGTTCATCCGTTCCTGCAGCAGTTTCTGAATGTTACACGGCAGGAATGAGAGTCATAATGATAACCGGGGATTTTCCCGGAACAGCCATGCACATTGCCCGGCAAATAGGTTTGAAGAACCCGGACAGGATAATAACGGGCCCGCAGCTTTCCCGGATGAGCATGACAGAACTCCAGGAAAAAATAAAGGCCACAAATATTTTCGCCAGGGTGGTGCCGGAACAAAAACTTGCTATTGTTAATGCTTTAAAAGCGAATGGCGAAATCGTCGCAATGACGGGTGATGGTGTAAATGACGCTCCTGCCCTCAAGTCTGCACACATCGGTATCGCAATGGGGCAAAGAGGTACGGATGTGGCCCGCGAATCATCGGCGATCGTACTGCTAAATGATGACTTTTCATCTATCGTCGCTGCAGTCAGGCTGGGAAGAAGGATTTTTGACAACCTCAAGAAAGCAATAACCTATATCTTCTCGGTTCACGTTCCCATTGCTGGTTTAGCATTATTTCCGATATTATTCGGGTTACCTCTTATTCTTTTACCATCACACATAGCTTTTCTTGAATTGATAATAGACCCTGCCTGTTCAGTGGTCTTTGAGGCTGAAAAAGATGAGAACAATATCATGCAAAGACCGCCCCGAAACCTTAAGGAGAAGCTATTTGACCGCAAGAACCTGGTCCGAAGCCTGTTCCAGGGATTGAGCGTGCTATTTTTCACTTTGATCGTATTTGTTTTTGCATTATATCTCGGTAAAGGAGAGAATGAAGCTCGTACTATTACCTTTGCCATGCTTGTGATCGCTAACCTGGCATTAATAATTTCAAATCTTTCATCGGAAAGAAGTATTCTAAAAATATTCAATTCGGGCAACAATGCATTATGGATGGTAGTAAAAGGAGCTCTTTTTTCTCTTATTTTAGTATTATTTGTGCCTCTCTTCAGAAACCTGTTCCATTTTTCCCTTCTGCATTTTGACGACCTGATAATCATCCTGTCCGGAGGAATACTGAATTTAATGTGGATTAGCCTGATCAACATCAAACTCAGGTAAAACCTTCTCTTAAATCAAAAATGGATTTTTACAGCAAATGAATTTTTTTTTTCAATGGCTTCTCATATACATTTTGATATATTCAATGGCTGACTATATCCATCATAAAAATTTCTTGGTTTTTTTTGTCCAATATTATTGATATATGAATTTTCAATCCCAATATTTCAAGAAAAAATGCTTTTTTAAATTATATAATACATAGAATTTTATTTGTTGGTGAGAAAATTCCACAAAAATTCGGATATGACGGTTTATACTGTTTCTCTAACAATTTATTCTCAAATGGTTTTTTAATAATGTCATGATATATATTAGATTGGAGAGTGATCCGATATGCAAAATAAAACCAAATATATCGTGGCTGCAATTGCTGCGGCGGCCTTTATGTCAGCAGCATATTATCTCCCGGCAGAAACCTTCCTTGCTGCCTTTGCAGGAGGATTGTTCCTGATACCAGCCGCTATCTTTGTGTATATGATGCAATCAGTAGCAAGCGCATAAGAGCAATGATCAAAGCACATCAAACAGGTTGGGGGAAAAGGATCCTGTGTGAAATGTCACACAGGATCTCTTTAACATTTTAAGAGGTATCATGAATGTTTCAAGACATATTTCCATTGACGATGAATATCTGAAAAAGATAGAACCGTATATGGAAAAATATAACGGGAATATGGGAGCTGCGTTAAGGGATATGATAAACCAGGCTGGAAAATACAATCCGGCTATGAATTCATCAGCTATAGATACTTCCCTGTTCAACTGGATGCTTCAGGAGACCGATGACATATTGGTTCCAGATGAGGTTCTTGATAAATTGATCAATCCAATGCTAATACATTCCATGGAAATGCTTGAAAGGAATATTAATCAGAGGTTGAAAGAACTTGAGTGGGGAACAAACATTTCTTTGAAATGTGATGATGACCACTTTCCTTCGGGAATACTTTTGACAATAAGAGGCACGCCCCGGAAAATCAAATTTATTGCGGGTATAGTGTCCCAGTTCCTGGTAAAAAATTCCCTGGAACGCTCACCGATCGAGATACGGTCTGTGGCCAATTTTAATGAGTGCATAAAAGTTGAGTTATCCCGGTCAAATAAGACCGATTCACAGGGAAGCTTAATTACTTTTTTCGGGGGAATGAATGAGATATTAAAGACGGTAAAGAGCCGTCCTGATTTCTGGATCCCCATAGTCAAAGGACATACACTCAGTAATTACAACATGGTTACAGTCCATAGAAACTATTTTGAGGATATACTTGCTAATAATATACCAATGGGGGAAGTTACGATAGAATTTCTTGCAAAGAGGCCTATCCGGGAAATACCTCTTAAAGACCTGCTTGATCTGATAAAAGAGGTTTATGAAAATTCCAGGATTGTCGACAGGGTGGAAATCGAAAATGATACAATGATAATTTTCCATAATTACAGGATAAAGGAAGCGGTAGATAAATTAACAAAGATCTTTTTGAACCTGCTTGTATCAAACGGCCACCTGTACAACGGGAAGTCAACTGCAAATATGATCGTGTTGACCCACAGGCACGATATTGGTATTAAAATAGATGAATTAATAGGTTATTTGAAAAACAGCAGCAATAAAGTTGACCAGGAATTATTGATATTCATTACTTTTCTGAACGGGCTAAAAGAAATTCCCGATATTCCTTTATCTCTTTCTATTCTTGGAAAAAGGCTTGGTAAATCCATAATGCAAGAATATGAAAAGGAGAACGACATTAAAGAATGGAGTCTTGAAGCCTTCAAGACAGCTTTTGAAATAATTGACTCAAAACTCCACAGGGATAGCCAATGGGCTCTTGATGGGAAAAACCTGGTCTATACTGTCAGGAAATGCAGCATCGCCAGACCCGAAGATGATTACAACAAATGTATTTGCCATACTATCAGGGAGACGTTTATTGGGGCAATGAATTATGCTTTCGGTAATAAAGCAGTATTGGATGTTCAAAAACTATTATCTCAGGGTGATAATTTTTGTGAGGTGGTAATACGAATTCAATGAAACCAAATTTAAATCAAGTTCGAAGTCGGATAGGAAATATAATGATCATGGTATTGATAGCGGTTCTCTATATGACGACTGCGTCGGCGCAGGAAAATATAGACGAATCATGTTATCATTGCCATCCTGCACAGGTAAATGAATTCCAGGCCAGCGTGCATTTTAATAAGAATACCTGTGCTGATTGTCATGGAGGAGATATAAACATCAGCGGAAATGTTGTTTCCATAAATGTGATGCATACGAATTTTACAGGAAAACCTACGCCTTTAAATGTCACTAACTTTTGTTCGAAATGCCATGAGTCTGAAACCCGTGTATATAAAGAAAGCATTCACTGGGAAAGACTCAAAGAAGGAAGATCAGCAGCTTCGTGTACCGATTGCCACGGTATACATAATATCCTTTCATCAAAGAACACAAATTCTTCCACGCATTTTGAAAATATACCCGGGACATGTGCAAAATGCCATGAGAACCAGACCAGGATGCAGGCTTTATATTACGGCATACAAACCGACAGGTTCGACACTTACAAGAAATCCTTCCATTATAAATCATATGCAAGCGGAGGAAGACTACTTGCAGTCTGTTCGGATTGTCATGAAAACCATGATACCAAGCAGGCAAGTGATCCGAAATCAGCGGTGAATCCCACAAACTTGCCCGCAACATGCGGAAAAACAGGATGTCATACAGGGGCAAATAATGTCTTTATTACCGGGGGCAAGATACATGAAGAACAGTCGGTTAAACTGCTATCCATTGATGCAAAGGGACTTGTGACATATTTCTACATAATAATGATCCTGTTTGAACTTTCATTCACAATAGGACTTATTTTTCTCGGGATTACATCGAAATTCGAGATAAGAAGGAGGCATTGAACATGGCAGAATTAAAATTCAGAAGGTTCACCCTTAACCAGCGCATACAGCATATATTGTTTTTTGTATCGTTCATCCTGCTCGCGTATACGGGTTTTCCACTGAAGTTCCCGGAAGAATGGTGGTCGCATTTGATGATAGAATCAGTGGGAGGATTCGATAACAGGACACTGATACACCATCTATCTGGCCTGGTCATGATTGGAGTAAGTGTGTACCATGTTGTTTTCCATATCCTGGAAAAGCCGCGCTATGATGTATTATTCAATCTCAAAGACCTGGATGACTTCAGGCAGCAGATAAAGTATTACCTGAGGTATTCGGATGAACACCCAAAATTCGGAAGATATACATGGAAACAGAAGTTCGAATATTTCGGGGCAGGATTCGGGGCGGTTATTATGGGTTTTACAGGATTACTGATGTGGCAGCCCTTCGAAGCCATGAAATATTTCCCAATTGGACTTGTCCAGATAGCAAACCTGTTCCATACCTGGGAAGCAGTCCTGGCTTCTATTGCCGTTTTTATCGGGCACTTTTACGATGAGCACTTTGATAAATTCCCAAATCTTTCATGGCTGACAGGTAATATTCCTGAGGAGGAATTGCGCCATGAGCATCCTCTTGAATATGAAGAAGCAATGAAGAACCGGGTTGTCCCTGAAAATATCGAACACGACAAAAATAATAACATTTTGATCGTGGGATTTGCCAAATTGATATTCACGATGATCTTCGTGGCAATATGTGTATGGATGCTCTGGATATCGTATAATGTCCTTGCAGAGGCGATAAGAACATATATTCTGTAGAACATATATTCGTAAAAAATATTCGTAGAAGATATAAATCTTTGAGGGAAAAAAACGGTTCTTTTTTTTCTGGTTAAGCTGGATGCAGATATTTGCCAAAAAATCATAAGAATTATTATAGTGTTTTTCCTAACTATTTTTAAGCAAGGAATACCTTCACCCAATTCGAACATAAGCTTTCAAGATTTCCAAATGACTTGAGTGTCTT
>JAPMTS010000031.1 GCA_026552955.1 Candidatus Methanoperedens sp.
TATATGATTAATGATAGAGCAGAGAGAAAGTATTATTATGGTATATGATTAATGATAGAGCAGAGAGAAAGTATTATTATGGCGGGGGGGCACGATTCCTCCCTGAATTGAAATTCGGGGTATCCTCTACCCCTGCGCCCCGGAGGACACAATGAAATATCCCCTTACCATACCATGGCCCTTTAAGACAAAAGGTTTATATTTGGTTACATCATTATTATCATGATAAAAAAACGTTCATTACTTTATGAACAAAAAAAAAGCAGGTTATAACAAAAAAGTGGTGGTAAATGAAAGTATCATTAGATCTATTCTAATGGTATTCATTAATGCAACATCAGTTTTGCCCTCATTTCGTCTTGAAAAAAAAAAGGCTGATGATAAGGTTAGCATCATCTTTTTATTGATTTTATTGTCAATGACCATGTTACCTTTGGGACAAGCAGCAGAGGTTAATGTGGATACATCTACAGTTACAGGAACAACTCAAAGAAATCCAGGAACACTTGTTTTTACAACTGAGTCCACCGGATACAGGATATATGTAGATACAACAGGGACTCAACTTAAATATTCAAAGACAACTGATGGAGGAACATCTTGGGGAGGTGCAGTTAATTTCTCATCAATGACAACTGTTGTTGCTTATGCCTGCTGGTATGACAAATGGACTCCCGGAGACACGGGGACAAAAATCCAGTGCACATACTCGAACTCAGCAAACGGGGACTTATATTATCGTTCACTTGATACTGCATCTGATACACTTGACACCGAAACAGCGTTCTATACCACTCCAACAGCTTCCTCGTCATCTACAACTTTTCTTGCAATGTCAAAAAACACCACTGGTGCATTATTCGTTGCGTTCCAGAGCACAGGAACATCAGCAGTCCCGCAAGTGTTTTCTTGCTCTGGCTCATGCACAACAGCAGGAAACTGGGTGCAATCGTTAACTACAGATTCAGGACAACTGGATAAAAACAGACTCATACCGCAGGCAAGTGGTGGCATGGTTCTTGTTGAAAATGATATTAGTGCGGATACTATCAGATATAAGACATATTCATCAGGGACATGGGATGGGAGCTGGACAACTTTATCAGGTTCATGCAGAGATAACACAACGGCAAATTATCGTGACGGTACTACAGGGGCGGTTATTGATTCCAAGTATAATATTTATGTTTTGTGCGAAGACAATCCGTCATCCTCCCCCACATTCCGTGTCTGGAATTTCACACCCGGTTCAACCCCTACAGTAGGCACATTTACAGCAGGAAGTCTTGCAACTGGTGCTGATATTATGATAGACAAAATAACGGAGGTTCTTTATGTTGCATATCTGAGTGGCACAACCTTATCAAACCAACAGCCATATTACCGCAGGTCTTACGACGGCGGCAACACGTGGGATTCCCAAATCACGTTAAGCACAACTACAGGGACGGCAAGCCACATAGTGGCAAATACGATTGATGAAAATATATCATACGCAACGTTTGGACGTACCACGAATCAAATCGGGACACTACTTGTCGATCTGACAAATATGACCTATATCCCGCCAGAACCGACCCTTTCCGCAACGAATCCGGACGCTACATCAGTCATTACCACAATCACTCCAGGCGGGGGCAATGT
Source organism: Candidatus Methanoperedens sp. (assembly GCA_026552955.1). Taxonomy (GTDB): domain Archaea; phylum Halobacteriota; class Methanosarcinia; order Methanosarcinales; family Methanoperedenaceae; genus Methanoperedens. Next base: position 1,645 of record JAPMTS010000031.1, read on the forward strand.
CACTGATTTATTTGACGCATACAATGGGAGTGCATGGTCTCTTGGAAACACCGTTGAAACATCAAACCTGAGCACAGGTCAGTGGGCAAATGTCACCGTATTTGCGGTAAACACAACAAATGGGAGCAGGTCAAGTTCAAGAGTGAGTCTCAATTACCAGCTTATTCTCCTTGGCATAACAGCAAATAGCAACAACTATACAAATAATGACTCTCTCTCTTTAACTGTTCCATCGTATACTATAGTGAACTTCTCTGTAACGACCAATACCCCAAGCAATACATCGATAACGTGCGATTTTACTAATAAATCGACAGGTGTGACTTTTATTGAAAATTCTTCTTGTTCAAACGGAGTTATCTATGGAACTTATGCTTTTAATACATCGTCTTCCCAATACGTTAACATAGGAGTGACACAATTTGGGACTACTGCCTGGACCAATTGGACGGTCAGTGTATCAGACCATTATTTTCCATCACCCCCCACAAATTTCACTAATCAAACAACTCCAGCAGCAAATTCAATAACATTGATTTGGGATAATTCGACTGACCTTGATGATGCAATTGACCATTATGTTGTTGAGAAAAAAAATGAGAGTTTTAATTGGCTTACCGTACCCAGGCAAACATTAAATGCCAGCGGCATAACTTCCGGGTATAAACCTGATGCTTATTGGTATGAATATCGAACTCCCGCTTCTGTTATGTGTGGAGTTGGGTGTCATGGCAGTGGCGGCGGAGATGCGGGAAAAGATATTTATTCAGGAAACTTCTGGATCAAATATAATTCCACACACTTATTTTTGTTCGCTCACTCTCCGGATAATGATACAAATGAAACTGATGATCAGATACGAATTATTTTTGACGTGAACAAAGATGGTGGTACGTCACCTGAAACAGACGATATAAGTTATAATTTATTTGAGAACGGGACTCTTGAACAAAAGATTGGAAATGGTACGGTATGGGTAATTCAGGAACCAGGGAACACATCAGCAGTTGGAATGGTCAATGGAGGAGGAAGCTATTCCCCAAGATATGAACTCTGGATTCCTTTATCAGAAATTGGCTCCCCGACAAATGGAACTACGATAAAGTGGATGTTTGAACAAGAATGTACTGCTGGGGCAGACTTTGTTGAACGCCATAGTTATTTCCCGAGTTCTGCAGATGAAGATGTTCCTGATACCTGGCAAATAACAACATTCAGGAGCGACCCTGATTATATCTGGATAGCCAATACCTCTAATAGCCAATATACTGTGACCGATCTTACGGGCAATTACAAATATAATTTCTCAGTAAAAGGTGTAGATACAAATGGAAACATCGGTGACAGGACTACTTTCCTCATAAGCACTCTAAATTCCATGTCCTATACAGTAAGCGGTTATGTATTAAATGCTTATGGGACAGGACTGGCAAATGTTGAGGTTTTTATTCAGGATTATAGGGAACATACGGAAGCAAATGGTCTTTATCATATGGAATTAATAAATGGCACATATACAATCCAGGGTAGGAAAAATGGGTATTTCACAGATACAAGTCTGCAGGCTGTTGAAGGAGCAGATATTCCTAATGTTAATCTCACAATGGCAACTGATAGCAGTTTTAGGGTATCTTTGCCTGTGGGATATCTAAACCCGGAATTCAGTCCAACTACTGCTAATGAAAGTAATGTTGATCCTGGAGGACAATCAGCTGGGACAGCCTTCTTTCAGTTCACCAATGATGGAAATGTCCCGCAAATTTTCAGGATGTATCTTGATGCTGTTGTGCCTTCTATAGATATTTATACAGACCTTGACAGCAACCATGATTCTGGAAGGGTATTCATCGATACCACTACTTCCACAATAATTGTAAGTGGTCTTACCCTGGAAGGCGGAGTCCAAAATGTCTGGTTATTAGCAGATTTCAACAGTCCACCACCAGGAACATATAATGGGACCTTGACGGTCAACTCATCACAGTCATAGCCTTTAGGGCTTTGGTAAAATGACAAAGGAAGGGAAAAAAAATATGAATAAAATCAGAACAATAATGGCAATGCTGATCGTCTTGCTCGTTGCAAACATCATGACATTTCCAGTATCAGCCTACGATGCGAACAGTCCATATACGGTGACTGTGAATTATATTGTACCAAATGATACCACTTTCACAGTAACTCTTGCTGGAGCGGAGTCAAGCATTGATTTCAATCCAGGGAATAGAAACTCAACGAATGTAGAACCCGACTCGCAGAATGCAGGGGGTTCAACACCTATAGCCACCATTGTGAATACCGGTAATATACCACAAACATTCGGAGTCAATATTACAAGCGCCCAATACGCCTGGGTAGCGGTCACTTTGAGCAATTCTAATGACTACTCTAATCCTATCACCCTCTCAGCTACAAAACAAACACCCACTGGCTGGTCATCGATTTCAGCAGCTGCTAGCATTGATGCATACATGAAAGCAGATTTTACAGATGCACCAGGAGGAACACTTTCAAAAACAATGGAAATCAATTCTTCAGTCAGTTAAGGGATTTTGTATGAAGATGAAAAGTAAAGCTGCAATTATGCTAATCGTCCTTATTGCAATAGCTAGCATATTTTCTCTTGCACTACCAAGAAAAAGTAATGATTTACCAGATGATTTCATCCAGGTCAAGCGTGACATGGACAAAGGAATACTGTATGGCGTCTGTGACCTCAAGGAAGATTATTGGAATAGACCAGAGTTCTATCCAACATGGGAAAAATACAGATCACAAACTCATGACTTCTCACGATGGGGAGTTACCGGGTTTGGTGCATTCCCGAGTCTGATTTCGTACAACGTTAAGGATATGAAAGCAGGTGACAGGCTTGAAACGTGCACATATGTCAGGTCAGGCTGGAATATTGAAACATTTCAGGGCCTGCACTTGAATATGGACCACGACCAGAGCAAGTTTGACGTGAATATCATACCAGGAGACCTGTTATTGTCCCCAACATATCCAGAACTCATTGAGGGATGGACGAATAAAGTGAAAATTACGATCGTGGCAAAAGAGGATATTAAAGGAACATATAATTTCCGGCTAAGAGGTGAGTCACCATCACCTGAAAAAACAAAGGAATACTACAACAGAGTAATGAACATGAAAGACTACCCATTCTATGAATGCGGATGGTTCGATAGTAAATGTAATGAAGACATTGTGGAACTACGGAAAAAAACATATTATAACGGTGGGACTTTCCAGGCGGATAAATTCTTCGACATTGAGGTCATTGCTCACTAAGTTGCTGATATTTTCAGTTACTATGAACCTCATTCTGGGCACAGCGACCGCAGGTTATCAACTAATGACCTTAAATTACGTCATACCAATAAATCCACCTTCAAACCTGCAAGCTTCAACGGGGAATTTTTATGTCAACACTACATGGATTGGTAATGATCCAACCTATAATGTTAATGTAAATGGGAACTGGACGAATGGTACAAGTAATAAATATGTCAATATTAGTCTTGGCCCCCACGCCTGGTCTAATGTATCGGTCTGTAACATTGACATTTGCGATTCACTGAATGTACAGATCCCGAACAATCCGATAACTATAGAAGGTGGACAAAATCTCTCGGTAAACACCGGTTCAAATATTTTACTAAATTTTGATTCATCTGACGAAGATGGGGATATTGCGATTTACAGCACGAATGCAACTCTTGGTTCTCTTGACACGATATCTGGCATTTTTACCTGGACGAATGTAGCAGCAGGCACCTATATCTGGAATTTTTCCGTGAATGATGGATACGGCTCGACATCATCCTTCATCTCAACCATAGTGGTCACTCTAAGCTCAAGTGAAGAAGAAAGATATGTATGGCCACAATCAACGAGTCCTCAAACACTCACAGATGAGCAAACACTGGAGAAAGAAACCATTTCAGAATCGATGAATTCCAATAAAAACAGTATGCATGGACAGTTTGATCAGATAGATGACCTGCCAAAAGTTAATAAAATTCAAGAGACTGGTTTGTTGAACCTTGATAATATTACTAAAGTGGCTCTGATACTTGGAAGTTTAACGATAATGTTAAGGATCTTAAACTTTAGAAGAAAAAGGTATTAACAAAAAGCTTAAATCAAAGTATGCCTTTTAGGGTTCGCTTTATGCCGCCATAACTCAGCTGGTAGAGTGCCTGGCTGTTAACCAGGATGTCACAGGTTCGAGCCCTGTTGGCGGCGTATTGGTTTAACTAAATTCATGACGCGATTCCAGGGGCCTGTAGCTTAGTCAGGTTAGAGCGCCCGGCTCATAACCGGGCGGCCACCGGTTCAAATCCGGTCAGGCCCATACAGCTTTTTCAAATAGCTGGAAAAATGGTATTAATACCAGGTTTTTTTCAAAGCAGGATTTTGAGACGTTCCTTCCAATTCAGAAAAACTTAACGGAGAATTAGAAACTCATTATTACAAGTCAAAGAAAAAGGATGGTTAGGGGCAGAAATCCCCTAACTGGACAGCCACCGGTTCAAATCTGGCCTTATTTATTTCTGGATAGCCTGAAGAAAAGGACTATAATGACAAAAGCAGAAATAATTGCCCCGAATCCTGGTGTTTTCGGGGGCTGTGTTGATGAGGGGGTCGAACCTGAGGAACCGGATGTTGACTCTGTTTGCATGGTTGGCGCGTCAATCCTTACTTTCAAATTTATTTCCACCTGGTTGCTTGGTGGCGCTCCTCCTTTTGGAACATCAGTATTATCAATCACAAGAAAATAATCTCCAGCTTCCTGAAATGTATAGGTGTATTTTCCTGTAGTTACACGTATTGAAGAACCGTTAGCAATATAGTCGACATTTCCGCCAATTTGCGTGATGGCATTTTGATATTCAGAATAATCAGAAGGTTTCAACAATAAAACATCAACAGCGCTGCCCGATGTCACCTGCATTTCTACATTGAGGACCTCTTTGGCTTTTACTTCGATCATCGGAACTTCATAAAATTTGTTTAAATTTATCGTTATTGAACGATCGATATTTGTTTTCGCAAATGAAATGCCCGATAACATAATCATCAGTAGAAAAGCTATGCATATGAGATAGCTTCGGTATCTAGAAATTTCTTTTTTTCCAATCATATTATTACCACCTATAATGGCAAGATTATTTATACTGTTATAATTTATTAAAGTTTCGCTTTATGTTTTAGATTATATAGTAAATACGAGGTGAGGATTTCAGAACACCATGATAATTTAACCATGTTGGTTAATTATATATCTTAATACAGAGATAAAAAGACTATTAATTGGAGTACAAAGGCTTTTAGAAAGAAGGATTTTCATGACACTCGATTCAAGGATCATAGAGCTTGCAAAAGCAGCTAAACCCGCAGTAGCGATCATAGGTCTTGGCGGAGCAGGATGCAATATAGTCTCATGGATAGCGCAAAAGGAGATAGCAGGAAGTAAGATTATAGCAGCGGATACCGATGCGGCTCATTTACTGGAAGTAAAAGCCGATGTGAAGATCCTGATGGGAGAAAAAAACTACCATGGAAAGGGATGCGGCGGTTATGCAGAAAGAGGCACAGAGGCGGCAAAAGAAAGTATCCAGGAGATCAAAAAAGAACTGTTGAGCTCAAACCTGGTATTTATTATTGCAGGAATGGGCGGAGGGACCGGTACAGGCTCTGCAACAGTAGTCGCTGAGGAGACACATGAAGCCGGAATATTAACAATAGGCTGTGTCATGATGCCCTTTGGCTATGAACTCTTAAAACGAAAGAAAGCTATCATGGGAATAAAATCCCTTGCCGAAAAATGTGATTCCCTGGTAGTGATCGATAATTCAAGACTAAGAGCCGTTGCAGGAACCCTGCCGCTGCGCGAAGGCTTTGCGATCGCGAATGAGTTCGTGGGAGCTTTCATAAAGAATATCTCTGAAACTATTACCCATGCAAGTCTTGTGAACCTTGACTATTCCGACCTTCGAAGCATAGTTGAGCGCGGAGGAATATCTTCCATCGGCATTGGCGAAGCACAAGGCGAAAACCGCATACAGAAAGCAGTTGAACTGGCCCTTGCTTCACCCCTTCTTAATGTATCTGATATTTCAGGTACCTATGGGGTGCTTATTCACATTACCGGCGGTGAAGACATGACCCTTGGCGAAGTAACGCAAGCCGGTGAGATCATTATCCAGAAAGCTCCAAATACAGGCCGTATCGTATGGGGAGCAAAGATCGATGAATCTATTGAAGGAACAGTAAAAGTTATAGCTGTACTGACAGGGGTCATGGATCCGAAGAAATTAGTATAAGCTTAAATCTGTGATGCTTATACGTGAACTCAAATCGAAGGATTGTACTATATGTTCTTATCGTTGAAAAAAAGCATTGAAAACCTGTGTGATTATACCTACAATTTCACATGGCAAAACAATGTGATCCGACCCGATGATATCATCCCTTCACAAACTGGCACTAATTACACTTTTTCCGACCTTGTGAGTGAATTGAAAAAAGGGAAGAATGTGCATATTTCGGGGAATGCAGGCCCAGGGTTGGGTTACAGCATGGGAGTGAACCTCAAACACTTCCAAGGGACAGGAGGCATTGAAAAAGCCGGGAAACTCTACATCGATGGCGATGTTTCATCCGTTATGGGGATGGGTATGGTTTCCGGAACAATATATGTTAAAGGAAATGTCGAGCAGCCACTTGGAAACGTTGTCGAGGTGACATCCGATGAGCCGGGTTTTCGAAAGTTTCGTTCCATAACAGATATCCTGTGCAATGGAACAGGAAAAGATGTGCTCATAAAGAATAATTTCGATGAGCACAAAAGAAAATTAATCCTCAATGACAGGATCCTGCGTGGAACAATAGCGGCAAGATGCAATTGCGATTCTTTCGTTTCGATCGAAGGAAATGTTTACCATGGGACAGGGCTCTTGATGCAGAAAGGAATTATCCGGATCACAGGAGACGCAGGTATGAATACAGGAGCGCACCTTGACGGAGGCCTCATTATAGTCGAGGGTGAAACAGGTGAATTTGCAGGTGCTTATATGAAGAAAGGAACAATTATTCTAAAAGATGCAAAGGGATATGCAGGGGCAAATATGAAGAATGGTTTGATCCTGTCAAGAAAAAAAGTCAAGGTTTCGCCACCCGTGGAAGAACTTGATATGACCCAGTCAGATGCAAAAATGATAATCAAAAACATGGGGATCGGTCATGTCGAAGCTCTGAGCTACCATAAATATGGGATATTGAAAGAGAAACTTATCAGGATGAGAGATGGATCGGTAATTGTGAGAAGAGTTGATGAAAATTAAAGGATGTATAATAATCCATTCCCATCAGGCAAATAACAGGTCAATCTTCAATAACGGTATCAAAATCCTGCAATTCCTCACGCCTTAACTTCTTATGAGGATTTGGAAAATTTCTTTTTGAAATGTCTTCAGGGCGTGTCAATTTAATAAAGGTCTGATATTCCTTACTGGTAAAAAGCTTGTCAACCACTGAAATCTTGTTGACCATATCAATCTTCGAGGAATAAAAGGGGGCTTCTTTCGAAATCCCGGCTCTCTTATCGAAAACAGGTTCATACATTTCATACATCAGTTCATCTATATTAACAAGATATTCGGCTCTTTGTTTAAAAATTTCATCTATTTCATTAACTCCCATTATTCTCACCTATAAAATATTAGTTTTCACTAAATATATAGTTATCGTGTGTCAATTCTTCCGGTGGGTCTAAATTATATTTAAACACCGATTTTCGCCAGCCGTTTATGTTCCACAAAAAATTAACCATTTTTATACCAAATCCTCTCGAATGATAACGTTTTTTCAATA
>JAPMTS010000021.1 GCA_026552955.1 Candidatus Methanoperedens sp.
ACATGTCGCAAGGAAATATGACGGAGACCAGAATGCTTCTCCCCACAACTTCTGTTTTAGAAGACCGATAATACCGTCATTGAAACTATATCTGCTTATCCCATGCAGGGCGAAAGTATTATTGCAAAGGGTTCGCTGTATCCCCTCCCTTGCGGAAGGGGACTTAGCTCACCCTTTGAACCCAACGAAGTTAAAAATTAACTCATTAAAAAAGGAAAAATTCATTTTTTCACAAATAAAAGAAATTACTATGAATAGTTTCTTTGTATAAGAAGCAATTCAACAATTTTGGCACAATTTATCCATATCTTGCGTTATAAAATTTTAGCAGATATTTCGGATATGGATTGGTTCTTGTAGCCATGTTTGTATATGGGTATGTTATTATTGCATCTGCATATGGTGTAACAGCATTGAATTCCGATTGCGCCACTGCTTCTGACCATGTCCATGACATATCACTGAAAGTACCTGTCAATATCCAGATCAGTTTACCGTTGGCAGCTGTGTATTTTTCCCTTATAAACTTTGCTTTATTCGATGAATACGACACTTCTGCACTGGTTTTTGGATATGAATAATCGACTATCGCATCATAATTCTTCAAAATATAATCCCAGGCCGGGGTCTGGTATGCCATATCTGCCTGTATATTTGTATTTTTACCGGGTGGCAAGAGTCCAATTACCATAGATTTCTTTCCCAGGGCATGGACATGTTCATTCCATGCTTTGTATAAGATGGTTGTGTAATACACCTCCCATTCCCGTTCGGATTTACCTGTTGCCGCTTTATATGTATCCCGCAGCATAGCATCAACTTTTATTCCTGTACTTGTAGTAAAGCTGATAGTACCAGATGTTTTCCATGCTGATTTTGGCTCTGCCCATGTCGATAAAGCGATCGGTCCGAACATTTCTTCATGGAGCAAGAATGGAGCGTATTCATATTCATTTTTATACTGAGCAGCAAGATCGAATCTACTTACCATGAAATTTTGGTCTGTCCATTTTGCTTTTGTCTTCGACCAATCTGACCACAGGTTGAAACTTACGCCTGTTGATTTTGGATAGCTAAGTAATCCTGGTAATGAAGCTATTGTTTGCCATTTCATTAAAGGATCATCGACTGAAGCTACTGATTCCCTATTGAATATTCCAAGTTCAGGTTTGCCGGTAATTGGTGTGGGCTTGGGTGTTGTGGGCATGGGGGTGGGGGTATTTTCCAAATTTAACTCTACATCATCCATCCAGAAATACCCATAGCCATTCCAGATATTTGCATAGATATAAAGATACTTTGTATTTGCAGCCGTCTGGAATTCCACTGTTTTTTGTGTCCAGTCATTTGTGCCTTTGCTGAATACAGGGAGATTATTCTGGCGTATCCAGTTCTTGTTTATGTCAAGTTCCACAACTCTGACTGCTGGAGTATTTGAGCCGCCGACATTTTGGGTTTTCCCCCATGCAGATGCCGAATATTTTGTAAGTGGCTGTACTGTTATTATATCCGATTGTGGGAATCCTGAATTAACATTCGTTGTTCCGGGGATGCCTATTTTTATTGATCTTGATCCGCTGTGAGATACGCTATCCCATATCGGTGTGTTTCCTCCTTGATTCACAAATGTCCAGTTAAGAGGAGTTGTTGTTCCGCTTTCAAAGCCTGGGTTCAACACAAGAGTTGTCTTTACTGGAGCAGGGATGGGTGTATGACCAGGTGTTGGAACAGGTGTGGGGATGGGTGTTGCAGTTGATGAGCTTTTTGAGCTTACCGTTACATCATCCATCCAGAAAGTCCCGTAACCATTCCAGATATTGGCATAAATATAAATATATTTTGTTGTCGACTCTGTCTTAAATTCTACTGTCTTTTGTGTCCATCCATTTGTACCCTTACTGAAAACAGGGAGATTGATCTGGCGTAGAAATTTCTTGTTTGCATCAAGCTCGACAACTCTGACAGCAGGAGTATTCGATCCGCCTGTATTTTCTGTTTTCCCCCACACTGATGCTGTATATGTGGTAAGAGGTTCTGCCGGTATTGAATCAGATTGCGGATAACCCGATATGCGATTAGTGGTTCCTGAAACGGCTATCTTTATGGATCTTAAACCTGTATGTGATCCGGTGCTCCAAACCGGGGTATTTCCATTTTGAGTAACAAACGCCCAGTTAAGGGGAATAGTCGTTCCGCTTTCAAAGCTCGGATTTAATACAATATTTGTATCTGCAAGAGCTGATGATGTGAAAAAAGGGTGTGTTAATAGCAAAATAGAGAGTAAATATGAAAATTTCATAAAAGCTTTAAATGGGGAAAATACTCTTCCTAAATCCTTCGCAGTGTATTTAATACGTATCATAGTTATCATATGGAACTTATCATGGCCATGTGCATAAGTTCTGTGGCCACACAAAATGATTTTTAATACTCATTGTTATTATAATGACAATAAAAAAACGATCAATATTCAGAAAAAAAAGTATGGTATCTGCGATGTTAATCGAGAATAGATCAATCAGTACCCTGGGAAGTGCGGGACTTCAAGCCCGACTCAGGAATCTCAATAGAGGACCGATGAAGTGGGATGCTCCCGGCTTTTGACCGAGGGTAGTTCACTGCAGATTCAGCGGGATATTCCGGAATAATCTAAATCATTGTTGTATGCTTTATTATTTTTAAAAACAATATTCTTATATTTTACCTTGTATCCACGCATTGCCCAATAACTGATTTTATATCCTATATGATTATTATGTGCAGTATTCTCGTGGAAGTAAATATTTTGAGCTAGCCCCCCCATTTCAGAACCAGTGGAGAATCCCACAGAACTATGATGAACAGTGTTCTCATAGACCTCTATGTTAGAAACCCCATCAGCATAACCATCAATATAGATTCCAGCAGAAGACACTTCTTCTATTACATTGTCATGGATTGTGCTGTCTGAAGTGCCATCTTTCATATCTATACCTTCTCCTAAGGCGTTTTCCTTGATATGATTGTTCTTGACTTCGACATTATGGCCATTACTTATGGAAATCATTTCGTTCCATTCGTATTTTATGTTTCTCATTATAGTATTTCCATCAATGATTATATTGTTTGATTTAGACCAGCCTACTTTGATCCCGCAGTGATATGGATTTTCAATATAATTGTCTTTTATTATGATGTTCGATCCACCATTTACATGGACCCCTGATCTCCCCTTTATCAGATTGAAACCTTTAACTTCAATATAATTTGCGCTTTTTATCCAGAATAATCCCGACCAATCTTCCATTTTAAGGCCATTCCCATCGAGTGTAACAGTATCCCCGGGATATGCCGAATAAGTAATATATTTGCCTGAACTTCCTGATCTTGTTACTATTACCTGCTCTTTGTAAGTACCTTTTTTGACATAAACCTTTTCGCCTGCAGCCAACGTATTCGCAGCTTTCTTAATTGTCAACCATGGCCTCGCCTCTGTACCAGGATTATTGTCATTGCCATTCTTAGCCACATAATAGGTATGGGGATCGGGAGTAGGTGCAGGTGTAGGGACAGGAGGTGTAGGGGTAAGGACAGGAGCAGGTGCAGGTGTAGAGACAGGAGGTATAGGGGTAGGGACAGGAGGTGTAGGGGTAGGGACAGGAGGTGTAGGGGTAGGGACAGGAGGTGTAGGGGTAGGGACAGGAGGTGTAGGGGTAGGGACAGCAGGTGCAGGTGGTGGGATTGGAGTATCTTTTAATCTTAACTCTACATTATCCATCCAAAAAGTTCCATAGCCATCCCAGATATTGGCATAAATATAAAGATATTTTGTATTTAAACCGGTCTTATGTTGTAATATCTCTTGTGTCCATCCATTTGTACCATTATCGAAAACAGGGATGTTCGTTTGGCTCTGGAAAATCTTGTTTTCATCAAGCTCGACTACCCTGACAGCCGGAGTATTAGATCCACCTATATTTTCTGTTTTACCCCATACTGATGCCGTATAATGAGTAAGGGGATATACTGGAATTAAATCAGATTGAGGGTATCCGGATTTAAGATCGGTTGTTCCAGAGATGCTTATTTTTATTGATTTAGAGCCGCTGTAAGATACACTATCCCATACCGGTGTGTTATTATTCTGGCTAATAAATGTCCAGTTCACAGGAAATGATATGCCATTTTCAAAACCGGGATTTGCAACAAGGTTTGTATTTGAATCTGCAATTGCTAAAACGGGAAAAATCAGCAGCAGACTGCAAATCGTAAGTGAAATTGTAATTATCGTGATCGATTTTATTGGAATCATTTTATTTTCACCAATTATACTTTAGTACTATATTTACTATATTTTAGATGTAATTATTGTGCCTATTAAAATAAATTGGATTAGTGACACAAAAATACTCTGATGATTTTATTAGTTTTTATGAGTTTTTAACGTTTAAAATAGTTTATTTTAATTTTTTATTCCATAATTTTCATTTTTTTATTAAATATGATAAAATTAGAACTCTATTTAATGAATAGGAGTATTAAAAATATACATCCAATTTTCAGTGATTTCTTCCGTGAAAAAATAATTGTTAATCAAAAAATATTTGTTTTATTTTTTTTGCTAATTATTCATTTGAATGGTTTTTACATTCCTTGTTCGTTCCTTTTTAGTTTCATTAAACAATCTCGCCATGGAATGTAATATGATACCCGTAAAAGCCATGAATATTCCCACAAGAGTCAGGATTATCATCAAGAGAGTTGGGCCGTACTTCAGACTTCCCCCCAGATAGAAATCACGGAGAAAACTTAACCCCATCGCCAATCCGATAATTGAAAAAACCATTCCGGGAATAGTAAAATAATAAAGCGGCCTGTTTAGTTCCATATCCTCAAGGACTTGAATGAGGACTTTTATCCCATGGCTCACTGGATTCTCACTCGAGCAATCCACATCATACCTGACACCGATCTCTACTTCTTTTATTCTCAATTTCGCATTGGCGGCATCCATCAGCATCTCACTTTCGATCGCCAGGCCGTTGGAATTGAACCTGAACACAGGAATCGCAGTTTTGGAAAAAGCGCGGAAGCCGCTTTGGGTATCTGTGATCTGAAGTCCACTATTAAGGTTTGTCACTTTATCAAGCACATTCTGGCCTATCCGGCGGTAAAAAGGCGTATCTTTATTATTGCCATTGATATACCTGCTCCCATTCACCATGTCAGCCTCTCCTGAAAGGATCGGAGCCACAAGCTTGGGTATCTCTTCAGGGTCATGCTGGCCATCCGAATCCATAGTTACAATAACTTTTGCCCCATTGAGCTTTGCAAGGTCAAATCCGGTTTTTAATGCAGCTCCTTTTCCCATGTTCCTGTGATGGCAGATCACATCAGCCCCCGCCAGCCTGGCTACTTCGCTGGTGCGGTCAGTGCTTCCATCATCGATGACTATTACACGATCAGCATGTTGTCTGGCATGGAGCACAATACTACCAATAGAAACCTCTTCATTAAATGCAGGAATAATAGCTGTTATCGGCATAATGTTACACCTTTTATCGTATCCAGATTTTCATAATCGCACTGCATTCTAAAGAATAGAATTAGTACTGAATTCTCAGCATATATAGCTTTCCAAAAAAAATATTATTGTAAGTATGATAATAATAATTCATACTCCTGCGGCTCTCATTTATGCCACAAGAAACGAGAATAGTTATGAAGAACTGATATCCTTGCTCTTGGGAGAAGGAAGATCTTTTACATTTTTTTGGGCAGGAGATAGAGGAATCCCCAGTCTTTTGGTCAATCCCCTATTTCCTATGAGTTCCAATCCACGTTCAGTAAAAATAAATGGATGCGGCATTTCATTTATTTTGGTTATTCTCATTTTCTGGATCTGGATATAATAAGTGGGATAGGGATCCAGGTCATACCTCTGGCTTTTGTCGAAAAAAATAATACCATCACCCATGAAATCAAATTCATCAAATTCCTTTACTTCAAGTCCATGTCTTTTTTCGGTAATTGCAAGACAGGATATTTTTTTATCCCTGATCTCTTTCAGGATACTTCTCCACTGGGAAGACCTTCGGAACTCATGAATATCGAAAAAAGTATTGAGTGAGTCAAAAACAATTCTTTTTGGCTTGAAAACATTGAAAATCTCGATGATTTCTTCGGTTGAAAGCATCGTGAATCCAAAAATCTCAAGATAACCCTTATCAATATATTCTCCGATATCCCACCCAAATCTCATGGATTGTTTCATGATTTGTTCCACTTTTTCTTCAAATGAAAAGAAAATACAGCGTTCGTCCCTCTTCAAGCCCTCCATCAAATACTGCAATGAAAAAGTAGTTTTTCCCGTGCCTGGCGGCCCTGTCACAACGACTACGAAACCTTCCGGCATTCCGCCTTCGATCTGCTCATCAACACCTTGTATTCCCATTTCCACTCTTTTTATTATTCTACTGATATTGTGGGCATCAATTTTTTCCTTGAAACGCAGTTTATCCATTCCCAGAAGGGCACGTTCAAGGACTGTGTTCTTTGCCCCCAGTTCTTTCTCGTAGCGTTCAAGTATTCGCAATGCCTCAGTACTTATGGTTGTGTGTATGGGGTGTTTGTTGAGCATGATTATAGTCTGTATTTTTTGTGAATATGTTCAATGATAATACATTAGTCAAATAAGCTTGATAATATATTGATACTTCAAGCACATAATATTAAACACAGGTGTGAAAAAAATGTCACATATTTTATTACCCAATCCTTAAATAGAATTTGGCTCAATATTTGATAAGAAGTAGGTGGGCAAAATGATATTCGTTCCCTCGCATATACCAAACCTCGATGAAATACTTGAAGGAGGATTTCACAAGCCTTCAATTGTGCTCGTAGCTGGCGCCGCAGGTAGCGGAAAAACAACATTCGCCGCTCAATCCCTTTTCAACGCGGCAAAAGCTGGTGAAAAATGTCTTTTCATATCCACTCTCTCGGAACCTCCGGCAATGATTAATAATTATATGTCGCGGTTTTCGTTCTTTGACCAGACGCTTTATGAAACAAACAAAATGAATATAGTCAGTATCAGTGAATCCTTGCTCAAGAAAGGGCATGATGAAGTCCTTGATTTTATTAACAAAAAAATTTCCTTTATTAAGCCCACAAGGATCGTCATAGACCCGCTTACAGTGCTGGGCGACCTTCTTAAGTCATTTGAAAACAGACCCATCTCTGATGATGAAAGAAGGGGTTTCTATTTTGATCTATTCACTTCAATGAAAAGCTGGAACACCCTTGTAATTATTACCGGTGAATTCATTCTCGAAGACCTTCGGAAAAGCGTAGTAGGATACCTCGCAGACGGGATATTATTCATGTCAGAGGAAACTAAAGGAATGCGGGTTGAAAGGAATCTCCGGATAATTAAAATGAGGGGACAGAAATACATATCCGGGAAGCATTCGATGGACATAAGGGATATGGGCGTAATTGTCTTTCCCAGATTATTACCGGCAATCGGGGATAAACCCGTATCCGCAATCAAAGTCAGTACAGGCATCCCGGATCTTGATAAAATGCTAAAAGGAGGCATACCTGATGATGACATAATTCTCATTTCAGGCACAACAGGGACAGGAAAAACCACATTTGGTCTTCATTTTATTTGCGATGGTCTCACTCGCGGCGAGAATGGGATGATCATATCAATGGAAGAGCGGCCTTCAAAACTGGTGCGGAATTCCAAGACATTTGGTCTTGAGCTGCAGCCATACATTGATAAGAAAATGCTTGATATCATTTATTTATCCCCAATTCTTTACCGGCCTGATGAAGAAGCTTTGATATTGAGAAAGAAAATAAAAGAAAACAATGTCAAACGTATCTTGTTTGACGGTATAGAAAATCTTGAGACTTCGATACCTGAAAATTTGGAACGCAAGAACTACATTACCATTTTGCTTGACATGTTTTCATTAATGGGTGTGACCACAGCAGTAACAAGTGAGATTTCAGAGCTGTTTGGCGCCGTAAAGCTGACGCATGAAGCTTTGTCATGTGCTGTTGATAATATCATACTTCTTCGTCATGTTGAGATCGACGGAAAAATACATGGGGTTCTGAGTATACTGAAATCCCGCGGTATTGAACATGACACTGAGATACGGGAATTTGAACTCACAAGGAAAGGGATCAAACTCAAGAGTGCTATGAAAGGTTATGAAAGTGTTCTTAGTGGAAGTGCACGGAAAACACCGGCGGATATTTTCAGGGAAACATTTGGTGAAAGACATTGATTATCAATAACACTGTTTATTTAATATTGATTCTAATTTTGGGATTAACTTACGTGCTTCTTATGGTTTTGCCTTTTAGCATAGCTTTTTTTTACCAGAAAGTCTTCAAGAAAGAAGCCTATCCGTATTTTTTTTTAATATCCGGGGTTTTTTTTATTATATATTTTTATATTTATTATCAGGATATATTCAATATCATCGGAACCGGGTTTTTTGCTGCAGGAGGGATTGTGCTTGCTGCCACAAGTATCAGGCTTTATCTACTAATGATGGAAGGTGAATAAAATAATACTCGACCTTGATTTTATATTGCAATCGATTGGCACTATCGGTATTGTTATTTTCTTTGTTATTCTTGCAAAACTCAGTGAACTTATGGGAAAGGGGCTGAGGTTAGAATCATATCATCTCTGGTATTATATCGCAATTATAATAACTTTATTAAGCATTCCAATTCATTTATATTTGCACCTGAATTATGAAACAACCCATTCATTGGACGCAGCCATTGACTTACAGGCACTTTATGTTTCATTTCTTCTCTTTAGTAATATTATTGTTATTATCGTATCTATTAAATATTGGTGGTGGTTAAAAAATGAATTGCTCGGGTAGGACAGTAACTCATGCTCTGAAGAGTGTGGTTTCAGCTACCTTACACTCCATGGAGGAGTTTGAAATAACTTAAAAGGTAGATATGAAAAATATTTCTATTATATACAAGATCTCTATTTTGTTATTTATAATAGCCCTGATACCACCTACAATAATGTTTTTTTTTATAGTGTCTGATCTTCCCGTTCTCAAGGACCGTATAGAAAAAGCAGGTCAATCCCTCGCAAAAGAAAGTGATAAAAGTTTTCAGAAAGTTGAAGAAATTGCCATTAATAACAGTAAACAGACCCTTGATACCCAGTCTGAGAAGATAATAAGGATCAGGCTTCTTGAGATCTCAAAGCAGATTTCTGAATTCTTAAGGAATGTCGAAAAAGACACATTAATTCTTTCAAGAATTCCAGCAAATGAACAAACATACCTCAATTATATAAACACTAACAAAAAAGTGATATGGTTCGACATGGATACGTATGATATTCTTCCTGTTTATTCGGAAGTATCATTCATAGGCACCGATGGGATTGAAAGGATAAAGATCAGGAAAGGGTCAATAAAAAAAAATTATGTTGACCTCACTGAAGATAATAATCTGGAATTCAAGGCAAAGTCAAAACCAGATGGCTCGGTTATAAACTATTTCAAAGAAGGGATGAAGCTTAAAGAAGGGGAGATATATGTAAGCCACATTGAGGGAAGGATACTAAATATTACGGAAGCGCACTCCGGCAATAAAAACCCAAAAGGAAGATATGCTCATGGTGTCCAGAGATTTGTTACGCCAGTTTATATGGATGGGGAAAAAACCGGCATTCTCATGTTGGGCCTTGATTCTATCCATGTCCTTGAGTATATGCAGCATATCAGGCCGCTGGATTATGAGAGACTCCCCCTGACTGACCTGCTTTCCGGGGATTATCTGGCAATGGTTGACAATGAAGGCTGGTTATTGCATCCAAAACAGTATTTCAGTAAAGGATATGATAATAACGGAGAGCTTGTTCCCGCTATAAATGAAGACAATTTCGCGCAGTATAACTCAAGCGGCTTATTTCCTATGCATATCCCGGATTCAAAAATCCTCTGGGGAAAAAGCGGGGACGAGTATATGAAAAAAATCGAAAATTCGCTTTATGTCACGGGAGTAGGTGATTTTTTCAGCGAGCAGACACTTGAAGAAAAAACAAAAGTCGCCATATGGGTTCCAATAACCTATGGACGTGAATACGGTGACAAGGTAATGAACATGAAACAGGGATACGGGTTACTTTTCGCTTCAAGTGAATTACCGATATTCTATCAATTATCGGCAGATCTTGGTGAAAGTATCAAGAATGAGAGCGATAAGCTCTCATATGATCTGAGAGAAACAACCAGGATGATCACAGCCAATATTGATGAGAGCTCTCAGTGGATATTGAACAGGATTCCATATATTCTGGTCCTGATCGTCACCATGACGTTACTATTCATGGTCGCCGGAACATACCTGGTAATAAAGCCTTTAAAGCTGGTTGCAGCTGGTGCAAAAGCTATTGGGAAAGGTAATCTTGACTACAGGATAAATCTCACATCAAAGGATGAAATGGGGGAATTAGCAGGCACTTTTAATAACATGGCTTATGAACTGCAAAATAAGTCCTTTGAAATGAAAAAAATAAACCAGGAACTGACAGGTCTTTATACCATCACAAGAACCGTAAGCCAGTCCCTTGACCTTGAAGAGATATTCAATGTGGCATTATCAAAAGCGCTTGAAGTGACAGATACAGAAGCAGGTACATTGTATTCATTCGATGGAGACATCTTGCGCCTTCGGGCTTATACCGGACTTTCCTTAGCATTCAAGGAAAAGGCATTATTCCGGAAATTGGGCGAAGGTATACCCGGAATTGCAGCACAGTTAAAAAAACCAATAACTATGGACATTTCCAGGTTCCCGAGTCCTAATTTACTTCCATTCATAGAAAAAGAAGGACTTGTTTCTTTTATTGGAACTCCACTGATGTCAAAAGGGAGTGTAATTGGTGCAATTGGCCTTGGGACAAGCAAGAAGCGAATATTCACTGAGGGAGACCTTGATTTATTATTTTCGATCGGGAATGTTATAGGTATTGCGGTAGAAAATGCCCGGTTGTATAAGGAATCTATTGAAAACCTGCAAAAATTACAGAAAGCCTACGAAGGATTGCAGACACTGGATACCATGAAAGATGAATTGATATCAAATGTTTCACATGAATTGAAAACGCCCCTTATTTCTATAAAAGGTTATGGTGAATTACTATATGATGAAAAGCTGGGGAAACTTTCTGATGAACAGAAGAAGAGCCTTGAAGCGATTATAAGGAATGCTGATCGATTAACCCGTTTGATAAATTCTATTTTGTTCGTTAGTAAATTCCAGGCCGGAAAAGTCGAATTTAAATTTGAATCCCTGGATGTAAAAAAATTATTTAAGATTAGTGTGGATGATCTCACATGGATCCTTGATAAAAAACGCATTCAACTGGAAATGGATATTCCGGAAATACTTAAGATCATGGGGGATAAGGATAGGTTTATAGAACTAATTACCAATCTCATTGATAATGCTGTAAAATTTTCCCCGAAGGAAGGGAAAATCTCGATAAAAGCACAGGGCGAGGAAGAGTATGTCCATATCACAGTATCAGATAATGGAATAGGAATTTCACCGGACCTCCTCCCAAAATTGTTTTCACGATTTTACCAGGTTGATACTTCAAGTGACAGGAAATATGGAGGAACCGGTCTTGGACTTTATATTTCCAAAAATATAGTGGATGTCTTTAAGGGCAAAATATGGATTGAAAGTGAATTGGGAAAAGGAACCATCGTCCATTTACTCTTACCTGCTGCAAAAGAGAATGGGGAAAAACACCCGGTTGAAAGAGCATGATGAAAATGGTTTTCAAGAGCAATTATTTACACCTGGAGAACGTAATTTGTAATTAATGGGGACTCAATAAGAATATGCATATTATTCGTATAGTGTGGATTTGGTGATCTGAATGAAAAAAATAATGGTAGTGGATGATGAACCCGACACCGTGGATCTAATAAAACTCGTTCTTATGACAGAAGGTTTTGAGGTTATTTCTGCATATAGCGGAAAAGAGTGTCTTGAAAAACTCAAACTGGAAAAACCTTCTTTGATCTTGTTGGATATCATGATGCCTGGAATGGATGGGTGGGAAGTCTTCCATAAAATAAAAGAAGAATACGAGGATATTCCTGTTGCGATCCTTACTGTCAGGGACCGGGACATTGACAAGATGCTGGGGCTCCATGTATTGAAAGCAGATGATTATATCACAAAACCATTCGGAAGACAGGAGCTTATCGACAGGGTCAGGAGATTAATAAAAGAATGAACTGGATTATTTTTGGTTAAGGGTTTCCTGAAAAATCTTTAAAAACCTGTAATTATCACGCAATACATATTTGATCCGGCCACAGGAATCTCATCAGTCGTTCCTGTTACTATCCGCTCTTCAGGATAACCAAGATTCTCACAAACTGAGATCCTCTTTGAAAAACCTGCATTTTTAATGAAACTACCAATTTCTTTTACACCAAAGGAGGGGTCAGGAAGGAGAACAATATTTTTTCCGTTTTTTAGCTCTATTAGAAGTCGTCCTTTTACGATCATGATATCTCTTGAGTGAGCTGTAATTATAGAAAGTTCATCCATTTCAAGGCACAACCTTGCGCATGCGATCTGCACAGATGAGATCCCGGGAATAATTTCATCTGTTTTTTTCGCATATTTCCCAAGACCTGAAAGCATCGGATCTCCAGTTGAGAGGATAACTGCATTTTCAGGTAAATCCCTCAGCGTATAATCCTTAAGCAGTACTGATTTGCATTTTATATGGTCCCTGGCCAGCTCTATAGCCCGCCGTGATCCGAATATGATAACCGCATTTTCTATTGCCTTTATAGCTTCTTTGGTAAGAAGACCAGGCCCTGCCCCAACGCCTACTATTTTCGTGAACTATGCCTCCCTTTCTGCTGAACTGACCCGCTACTGAGTAGTCCTTGACGGGTGTTAATTCTCGCAGTTCCTACGTTACTCTTTTCCCCGCTGTCACGAAGTATCGTCCCGTTCCTGTTCAAAAGCACGACTCTTTTTCCCGAAGCTTTTACTGCTTTATCCAATGCAATGTCAATAATGGGATTTCCAGGGTTAGCGTCGATCATTTCCTGAATTGTAAGGTAAGGGCTGTTTTTCAGGAAATCCGCTTTTGCCCATTTCAATATAAGCCCTGGAAGACCGCATATAATTACCTCTCCTTTTGCCGCGGCAAGACCTCTTGATATATCACTCCCGATGAGGATAACCGTATATTCCGGGAAAAACATGCTGGAAAAACGCATTCCGATCCTTCCTGTTGTAAGAACCAGCTTATCGGCTTTTTCAATCAGTTCTTCCTTCATCTCTCCCAGGTGCTCATTCCAGGGCTCTACAAAACCAGTTGTACCCAGGATTGAGAGCCCTCCTTTTACTCCGATCTTTTCATTAAGTGTTTTTCTTGCAATTTCCTTGCCCTGCGGAATTGAAATTGTTACAACAGCTCCCCTTAATCCTGTTTCATCAAGCGCTTCTCTTATTGCCTTGTCTATCTGTTCCATAGGGGAAGGATTGATCGCTGGTATGCCATTTTTTGAACCCACACCAATGCCTGCCATGATCAATACAGTATCATTTTCTTTTGCCTGTGCTCGGATCTCTATTCCACGCGTCACATCTTGCGCATGATCCCCTGAATCCTTAATAGCGCAAGCTTTCCCTTTTTTTGCATAGACCGGAAGAAAAACACGGATCCCAATTGGGGTAAGAACAGATGTTTCTAAAATATCCCTGACCAGTGATATGACCGCAGCCTTTGCAGCGGCAGCGGCAGTGGTACCTGTAGTAAATCCTCGCCGCAAAAGCGAGCCGTCTGAAAGAAGAACGTAACGCCCGCTCAGGATCCTGGATTTAAGTTCATCAAGTGGTATCCTTGCTCGATCTATCCATTCAACAGGAATTTCAAAATGATCAACAGGATCTATCATCTTCACAGGACTTCACATCAGCCGTGCCGGAAGTTTCTGTCCATTGAGCAAAACCTCGAAGTCCTCACGGCTTCGAATAATGTCTGCCTCTCCATCCTTTACAAGCACTTCAGCGCACCTGGGTCTCCCATTATACTGGCTGCTCATGCTGAAACCATATGCTCCGGCATCTAACAGGGCCAAAATGTCATTCTTTTCGATTTGCGGCAGAGTCCTGTCCTTTGCAAAAATATCTCCTGTTTCGCATATTGGCCCGACGATGGTATATGTATCTTCACCTTGTGATTTCACGTTGTTCGCAACGACAACATGATGATACGAGTCATACATGGCGGGGCGGACAAGAAGATTAAAACCCGCATCTACACCCACAAAATTTTTTGCTGCTTTCTTGACCGTATTGACGCGAGTGAGGAGGATGGTCGTATCCCCGACGATAAAACGCCCGGGTTCAAGGATAAGTTTGGGGGAAATCCCCAGAGCTCTTGTTCTTTCTTCAAATACGGGAAGGATCGCTTTTGCATGTTCTCGCGGAGTTGGAACTTTTATCCCTTTCTCATACGGGATCCCAAGACCTGAACCCATGTCAACGAATTTGAGATTTATCCCGATACCTGTGATTTTTTCTACAAGATCCATCATTTTTTGGGTGGCTTCAGTGAAAGGCGCCGTATCCAGTATCTGGGAACCGATATGACAATGAATACCGCCGGGTGTGATTCCCCCAAGCTTATCCGCCTCTTTATAGGCATCTACAACTTCCCCGGAAGGAATTCCGAATTTTGAAGTTTTAAGTCCAGTTGATATTTTAGGGTGCGTCTTTGGAGAGACATCAGGATTGACACGGAATGCGATCTCTACAATCTTGCCAAGGGAATCAGCGATTTTTGATAATGTATGAAGTTCATCCAGGGAATCAACAGAGACCTTTATCCCTATTTCTACAGCCTTTTGCAACTCAAAATCGGTCTTTGAATTGCCGTTAAAGAGGATCTTCTGAGGAGGGATCCCGGCCAGGAGCGCCATATAAAGCTCACCGAAACTGAAAACATCGGCTCCGGCCCCTTGCCGTGCCAGCATCCTGAGGATGGCAAAGCTTCCATTGGCTTTGGCCGCATAATAGATATGCGCATCAGGGAAAGCAGTCCTATATGCCGAGAAATTACTGATGACCCGGGATTCATTGGTAACGTACAGGGGAGTTCCAAACTGTTCTGCAAGGACGGTTGTGTCAGCGCCTCCAATTACGAGATGATTGTTCCTGATTTCAAGATGATCTTTTATTGTGAACATAGCAGCACAATTAACGGATATTATATTATAGCTTATCTTCTTGCCAGGTGAACACAATCTTCCTTTTTCCATGGCCTGTAGCCAAATATTTATATATAATTTTTCAGTTAAATCAATTGAGCGAAAACTATTTATTTAGAGCCTGCCTTATTATTCGTGTTCGTTTAATAGCGAACAAGATAAGCGGGTTCATTTTTTCAACGATACCACCCACTCCCCTTCCCGCTTATCTTATAATTATACAAATTACGATTCATATCGATAAATTTTTTAATATAATTTTTCAGTTAAATCAATTGAGCGAAAACTATTTATTTAGAGTCTGCCTTACTATGCGTGTTCGTTTAATAGCGAACAAGATAAGCGGGTTCATTTTTTCAACGATACCACCCACTCCCCTTCCCGCTTATCTTATAATTATACAAATTATGATTCTCATGTGTGTTTTTTTGACAATTATTCAATATATGTGTGTGTATTTATTTATGTTCAAGATATATTTATCTTATTGACACAGCATTCCCGTCCCGCCACAATATCCACTTCCGATTCATCGCATCGGGGGCATTTTATTACAGGCAGGAAAAAATGCAGCTTTTCATAGAATTCTATCGGGCCATTGTAAGCACATTTCTTGCATTGTATCAAGGATTTCATGACCTTGATATTATAAGTAGCCCCTTCGGCAATAGTTCCTGCTGTAATTGTTTCAAAAATGAACTTCAATGAGTCGGGATTTAGCGCTGTAAGCTCACCTATCTCAAGGAAAACTTCTTTTACTTTTATTGCATTATTTCTTCTTGCAGCATCGAGAACTGAATCTATTATTGCTCCCGCTATGGATATTTCGTGCATTTGGTTCACTATTCCCTTACAACTTCTATTTCAGACCGAAGCTGGATGCATCTGGCTTTGGCATACATCAATGATGAAAATGCACAGACAGTTCCGATACCCTCGCCCACAAGCACACCGTCTTTCTTAACCATGGCAGTAATGTGGGTATCCATTTTTACATCTGTCTTCAAATTCCTCTTTTCAAGAGAAACAAGGAGATTGTTTGCTTCCTCTCCTGTATTCTTGCCTTTCCTGCACAGTTTCATGGGACATATCCTGCAATATTCCTTGAATAATGCTCCCCATTTGGGTCCGGCTATACCTGCATGTACTTCCGCCACAACACCTGCATAGGCTATGCAGCATCTTAACGCTCTTCCCAGCACCTGTCCTTTTTCAATTATCTCACAGCATATCCTGTCGTTCTTAAAAAAGAAGTGATTCTCCATCCCGCGCTCATATTTATCTTTTCCTGTGTTTCGCTTATCCTTTAGCTCTTCTTTTATTTTTGCTGCAAGAACAGGTGCTCGTGGTATGGTCGCAGCTGTGCCGCATGTAGGACAATATGATATTGGGCCGACTGCCATTTCAATGTCATCTTTATCAATAAATACTACCTCCACACCCCATGAATTCCTCCTGATTGCCACCCTTCCGCCGTTTTTCCAGACCTCATTATATGCAGAAACCACCGGGGTGACCACTCTTCCATAACCATAGATTTCTGCTACTTTTTCCATATCAATAATACATTGCAGGGACTTTATGAGCTGTGATTCGATTTCCTCCGGGAAAAACCCTCCTTCGACCATTGCAAAAAGAATCGCCGGGGGCCAGGTTATTCCCTCCCCTTCCCCGACAACATTCCCGTTATTGTCCAGTATCTTTGAGAATACCCCATCGGGACGCTCCCAGGTTACTGCTTTCCCTCCCCGTTTTGAAATTTCTTTTAATACCTTATGAGTTGTACCGCAGTTTCCATCTTCGATGCGTATCTTCCCTGCAAGGTTTTTCTTTACTTGTTCTATGAAATCCATAATTTTTCATTGGCAATATTCATGGCGTTCCTGTACAATTCTTTATTATTGACCATTATATTAAATCTTTATCTTCCAGGATTCTGCCAGGATTTTGAAAGAAAAGAAATTATTCAGCCAGGACAACAAATATTTAAGAATGATGAATCATCTCATCAATTATGCATATCACTGAGGAAGTATCGATCGGATTTGATGTTCTTGCGGCAAACACAAAGCTTGCGAGAAACAATCGCCTTACCCTTGAGAAATTCGGAATTACGGCTTTCAATATCATGGGCGCAATAGGCTCAGGAAAAACATTGCTGATCGAAAAGACTATTGGACAGCTGGGTTCCAATTACAGGATAGGCGCCATAGCAGGGGATGTTGTAGCGCGACTTGATGCTTCACGTTTTGAAAAATTAGGAATACCCACGGTAGGATTGAACACCGGAAAAGAGTGCCACCTGGATGCGCATCTGGTTGAACATGGGCTTTTAGAACTCCCTCTTGACAGCCTTGATATCCTTTTTATAGAAAATGTGGGGAATCTTATCTGTCCGGCAGATTATGAACTTGGTGAACATAAACGAATTATTATTGTAAGCGTCAGTGAAGGGGATGATATTGTTGAGAAGCATCCCCTGATCTTTACCACGGCCGACCTTATTATCGTAAATAAGATCGATATTGCAGAAGCTGTACATGCAGACCCTGATAAAATGGTAAGGGATGCGCGCATTATCAATCCGCGTATTGATGTCCTGAAGATGAGCCTTAAAACAGGAGAAGGGTTCAATGAATGGATAGAATTCATAAAGGAAATGAGCTTAAGGCAAACCTGACAACCGGATTTTGCGGAAGCGACACGAAGTAATCTCCATGAAATTAATAAATTTCAGACAGGATTTACAGGATCGACAGGATTGGATTATCCTGTAAATCCTGTTATCCCGTCGAATGGTGCCTTTGCTTGTATCTTAGGTTTGAATATCATCCCCCAGGATCTCATCCATTTCCAGAGAATCCCATTTTCTCTCACCCATGACGATTTCAAATTCCGCCGGGGTAAGTACCGGTACATGGAATCTTTGGGCATCGTCGATAGTGATCCTGGGGCATGCTGTATTGACATATGCATCCACCTTGAATGCCAGTAATTGTTCAGGGGTCACAAGGTCCATCATAACTATCTGCGCTTTCTTTCCATGCCTGCGGGCAATTCCGGAAAGTTTTTGTGCGAGAATACTCCGGCTCTGCCCGCTTTTTGAAGAAACAATGATTCCAAAGACCTTTGCCTCCAATGATTTTGCAATATACCCGCTTCTCTTTCGTATGAACTTTTCCGGGGATACTTCTATGGCCTGATTTATATAGGGGTCTGCCGCAACTACTCTTTTGCCGGTGGCGATGGCCACACCGAGGGGATGGAAAATCCCGCTGCCTATATACAGATATTCCTCGCATTCAAGACGCGCCGCCGTAAAATTACATCCCAGGACCTGACCGGGATAGCTGACTCTTACATCTCCTTTTCCTGTTATCCCTTTCTTTCCATTTTCATCCAGGAATTTGGTGATTTCTTCAAGTTTATGTATATGCTGGACCGTTGTTATCAGGCCGATATTTTTGGCCTTGAAAAGAGGAAGGGCAATTTTTACACATTGCAGGACATCAACATTGGAGCGCGCCTCTATAAAAACCACATTTTCAAATTTTCCCATCTTTGAATGCCCGAAATGGAACATGACATCGACTTTACCCGCAAGGATCGTATCAATATCGCATGCCCCAAAACAGGGATTTCCCGATATGATAATGTCTGAACCTGTATCATCCTCAAGTTCCCCGGCGATCTTAAAAGCCTGTCTCTTGAAACCTTCGGGAAATTGGAGTCCCACGGTTTTGCAGTGCTTCTCCTTTATTATATCTTTTATTCGCCCTAAATCAAAATCGAACTGGTTTTTCATATTTTCCTGGCAATTACATACGCTTCTTTTTTCTGCGCTTCTATTATTTGTATGATCTCGAATCCCATTAAAGATAATTCCTCCAAAACTGGCCCAATATCATTTTTATCAGGTAATTTGAAAACCTGAAGAAGCATTGCGCCTTTTTTCAATGAAGGACATACTTTCCCAAGAGCTTTTAATGAATCCAAAGGGTTTGCGGTAATGTCCAGGAGTAAAACATCATATTTTTCAAAGTCATGAGCCATTGTGAAAACATCATTGAATTCAAATGAAATATTCGGGTGCTCATGTGCGATTTTTCCAAGCTCTGAACGGAATTCACGGCTGAATTCGATACCATGCACATGTGAAGCGATCCCTGATGCATAAAGCAGGAAACCCCCTGCGCTTGAGCCAACATCCAGGACATTATCACCTTTCTTGATGATATTTGTCTTCTCCTGTATATCTTTAAGTTTCCAGTAGCCGGCCGGCTTATCCAGGCCTTCTGTAATTTCAATTTTATCCGAATATCCCACATTGAATGAAGATTTGGTTATAATCCTGTCATTTACCCTGACATTTCCTTCTATTATTGCGCGTTTTGCTCTGCCCCTGGAACCGACATTTCCAATTTCCACAAGATAGGCGTCAAGTCTCATAGAACACCTTTTTCACAGATATCATTTGCTCCTCCATGTGGTGCAGGGGTAGCGGAGACCCTGCATTTCAATGCAGGGAGGAGCGTACGCCGCCTCCCAATACCATAAACTAATTACGTTTATGAGTGATAATATATGAATGTGGACAGAACGATAAAGCTTAAAATGGATTTGTCTGAGTATGATAAAGAAACTCTCAAACTTACAATGTCTATGAGCAATCACGTGTTTAACGAAATTGCCAGATACGGTTTTGAGAACCATACTTGCAGCATGGTATCTATCCACCATGCGACTTACTACGATATTCGTGGGAGGTATCCTGAACTGCCCTGTTCTATCCTCCAGGGCATCAGGGATGTTGCCTGTGAAGCTCTTAAAGGAGTTGAACATAAGAAGCTTCCGAAGAGTAAACAATTTTCCGCTATCAGATACAACAAGAGAGTTTGCAACATCAATCTTCTTGACCAAACTGTTACTCTTGCTTCTATAAAAGGCAGAGTAAAAGCTACTTTTCCAATTCCTGAATACTACAAGCAGTATCTTGTATGGGAAATTAGAACATCCACTCTTGGATACAATAAACAACAGGATACGTTTTACCTGCATGTGACTATCAGAAAACCATCGCCCGAACCTACCAGGGATAATGAGATTCTTGGGATTGATAGGGGGATAGTTAATATTGCAGTTACTTCCAGTAATGATTTCTTCAGGAGCAAATCTATCAAAAATGTGAGAGCAAAGTATGCATACCTTAGAGCGAAACTCCAGAGCAAAGGCACTCGTTCTGCTAAGAAGCTTCTTCGCAAGATTAGCAGAAAAGAAGAACGGTTTGTAACCTGGGTGAATCACAATATCTCTAAGGAAATTGCAGCTATGCCTTATGGTGTGCTCGCTATTGAAGACCTTACCAGCATAAGAGTTCAGAGCAGAATGAAGGGAGTTAAGTTTACCAAAAAACTCAACAACTGGAGTTTTTACCAGATTGAACAGTTTTTGAGATATAAAGCTGAAGCTTTTGGTAAATCTGTCATAACCATCGACCCTTGTTATACCAGTCAGAAATGTTCTAAATGTGGACATATTTATAAAGGAAACAGGAAAGGCAATTCTTTCCATTGTGTTAAATGCGGATTTCAAATACACGCTGACCTCAATGCTGCGCGTAACATCGCTATCCTCGGTAAATCTGGGGATAGTAGGCGAACTGTAACCTCGCCATACATAGCGTGTGATTATGCTGAAGCCTGCAAGGGAATTGATGCTGAACATAGTTATAATGCCCCGCACTTAAGTGCGGGGTAGGTTACTCAAAAGGTTAATAGCAAATTAACTATATTAAAAGCATACCTCATGCCGAGG
The DNA here is from genome assembly GCA_026552955.1 of Candidatus Methanoperedens sp. Lineage (GTDB taxonomy): Archaea > Halobacteriota > Methanosarcinia > Methanosarcinales > Methanoperedenaceae > Methanoperedens. The sequence continues at coordinate 21,111 of JAPMTS010000021.1, forward strand.
TGGCAGAGCGGACTAACGCGGCAGGCTCGAGACCTGTTTTACCTTCCGGTAAGCTAGGGTTCAAATCCCTACCTCGGCGTTCCACAATTAGTACAACTCCGTTTTATTACAATCAAGTTAGCCGAAATATTTTAATACCTAATAGTTCTAATTAGGTGTACCTAATACAAAATATTCTAAATACCTAATTCGATTGAAAAAATAGAGAGGTTAAAAAAATGAAACATAAAAAAACATACGTCATAACGGCGATAATATTATTGGCTGCACTCTTTCTATCAGGTTGTGTTCAAAATCCAGATAAAGCTGACGACCAACAAACGATTAATGAAAATGTGACCAGGCAAAAAATAGTCATTGCTATTCAGCCTACTGAGCGTCTGGATGAAATATCTCCACGTGCCAGGGAGCTTGAAACTTTCCTGGAATCAAGAGTAAATGCAGATATTGAGATTTATATTCCAATGAGCTACTCTATAGTGGTTGAATCTCTAAGGTTCGGACAGGCACAGGTGGGCTTTATGAGCGCATGGCCCTCTGCCATCTCGGCAAAGCTCGCGGGAACTGATGTGGTTTTAGCTGAGGTCAGGGAAGTGATAATCGAAGGAAACAAAACAAATGAAACGTATTATTATTCATATTACATCGTGATGAATAATTCAAATGTCACAAAACTTGAGGATCTCAGGGGAAAGAAAGTAGTTTATTCAAGCCTTACCTCAACTTCAGGCTACTTATTCCCGGTTGCCAAACTCGTTGAAAAAGGTCTGATAGCAAAACCAGGGCAAGGGCAGGAAGCAGATCCAAGGGAATACTTCAGTACAGCCACGACAACAGGTGGGTATGGCCCGGCATGGGAAGCATTAAAACGCGGTCAGGCAGATGCTGGTGTTATTGCAGGTGATGTTTCAGAAACACTATTCAGGGAAATCCAGGAAAATACGCGAATTATCGAAACAATGGGCCCTATTCCATCGCATGGAATAGTTTTTAGCAAAGAATTACAAGAGCCCTTGAGATCAGAACTTATAAATGCATTAATGGAACTCAATAAACCAGAATATCGCAATCTCATGAGAAAACTTGTCTCAGCAAATTTTGTGGGATTCAAAAAGACGAACAACGAAGAGCATCTGGAAGGTCTAACAAGTGCCCTGAATAGAACAGGCTATAAATTAGCGGAAAAACTGGGTTAAATATGTCTGAATATGCAGTCAAGATAAGTGGTCTATGGTATTCCCCTAATGGGGGAGACTCCATTTTAAAGGGCATAGACCTAACCATAAAAAGGGGCTCATGCACAGCACTGATAGGACCAAGCGGATCAGGCAAGACTACTTTATTCAAGATGATAGGTCGATTAATAAAACCAAACAAGGGATACATAAGCCTGCACGGATTGCATAGCGACCTCAAAAAGGAAAAATTGGGGTATATTCCCCAGCAGCTTGGCCTTGTAAGAAGTAAAACCGCGCTTGAGAATGTGCTTATCGGCGCCCATTCCAGAATTGGCTTTATAGACACAATTCTAGGTGTGTTTCCAACAAAAGAAGTAGATAACGCCATGAAATGCCTTGAAATGGTAAATCTGTTACATAAAGCAAATGAGAAAGTTTATCATTTAAGTGGTGGGGAAAGACAGAGAGTTGCGATCTCAAGGGCATTGATGCAAGGTCCTGATATCATTCTTGCAGATGAATTCGTATCAAACCTTGATATTGCGACTGCCAGGGAGATCATGGAAATGATGATAAAAGTAAAAGGAAAAGACATCACTCTGATAATTTCAACACATGATATTAGTTTAGCTCGTGATTTCAGTGAAACCACTGTGATCCTGAAAAATGGAATTAAAATTGACGAAATAAGCTCAAGTGAGCTTGACAATAATAAAATAAAGGAAGTATTCACATAATGAGTTATTCAAGGATTTTTCTAATCCAATGGCTTATTTTCTTAAGCATAATCATATATCTGTTCAAATCGATGGGATTTTTTGAACTCGGTCGATTATATGTGGGCAGCAAAAACTTGCTCGTGTTTGCAGGTGATTTATTTCCTCCTGACCTTGGCGTAATATGGATTCTTATAGGTGCTATCTTTGAAACTATCCAGATGGCATTCATTGGAACAATAATTGGTTTCATGGGTGCTCTGCCCCTTGGGCTTCTGGGAACCAGGAATATCGCAGGAAGGGCAATAAGTGCAATCACTCGATTTTTCATGGGTGTTATCAGGACGATACCAGCTCTCCTCTGGGCAATAATTTTCGTGATAGCCTTTGGCCTTGGGCCGCTGGCAGGAACCCTGGGACTTGCTATTTATTCTGTTGGATACCTGAGCAAGCTTTATTATGAAGTCTTTGAGGCTATGGATAACGAAATAATTGAGGCTGTAAGGGTGACAGGGATCTCACGCCTGAAGGAAATAAGGTTTGTTGTTCTTCCAGAGTCTATGAATAATATTCTGTCCCAATTATTCTTTATGTTTGAATATAATGTGCGATCCTCAGCGATCCTGGGTTTTGTTGGAGCAGGAGGGATTGGTTTCTTCATGATCAATTATATCCAGCTTTTTCAATATCAGAGACTAACGACAGCATTATTACTCACGCTGGTTGTTGTACTGGCGATCGATTTCATCAATTCCAGGGTAAGGGCAAAGTTTTTAGTTCAATGATTCCCTTAAAATTAAAAGAGTGTTCGAAGGAGCGCCACATCAGTTTGATTATGTCAATCCCCTCTTCGGTAGCAAGGCCACATAATTATTTCCAGGAAAGGTTACGTTAATGGCTTTATTCCTGCCCCACTTTCTCCCTCACCATCTCCACACCCTTCTCCAGCGCCTCCTCTATCTTCGAAATATCCGTCCCTCCGCCCTGCGCTATCGAAGGCTTTCCCCCTCCGCCTCCGCCCACGAGCTTTGACATTTCACGAACGATAGCGCCTGAGTTCACACCCGCCTTCTGCGCGCACGCCCCCGCCGCCACCACGATCTTAACACCGCCCTTATCGCTGGCAAGGATCGCTACCACATCGTCGTCCCTGCAAAACTCCGTGGCTGCCTTGATAAGCTCCTCCACGTCAGCATTGGGGATTTTCTTTACAAGCACTCTCAGGCCATTAATATCCACGGCATCACTCATCATACCCTTCACTCTGGCCTGGGCAAGTTCAGCTTTTAAGCGCTCGTTCTCTTTCTTGAAATCCTTCCATTCATCAAAGAACCGGTTAACGGTATCAGGAAGCTGATCGGGTGAAACGCGAAGCGCCTCTGATGCTCTGTTTAGCAATTCATCCCTTTCTTGCATGCGCTTTACAGCAGCTTCACCTGCAGAGAACTCGATACGCTCAACGCCGTCCTGGATCCTCTCGGTCTTTATGAGTTTGATAGGACCTATCAATCCCGTATTTGAAACATGCGTTCCCCCGCATGCTTCCACATCGTTCCCCACGCGAAGGATACGTATCTCCCTGCCGGGAGGAACACCTCCCTGGTAAAGCACAAATCCGTAACGCTGTTCTGCCTCGATCCTGTCCATCCAGTCAATGAAAACGGGCTGGTTGCTCATTACGGCTTTGTTCGCAAGAAGTTCGATCTCTTTGAATTCTTCATCTGTAATGCGCTTATAATGCGTGAGGTCAAGTCTTGCCCTGTCCGTTGACTTTTGCGCCCCGGTCTGCCAGATATGCTTTCCCAGGACGGTTTTAGCAGCTTCGTTCACAATATGCGTGGCAGTATGATGTCTCATATGCGCCATACGCCGCTCCCGATCGATCATCCCTTTTACCGTATCGCCTTTCTTGAATCCGAAATCAGAATCGGTCTCATGGACAATTACCCCATTCATATTCTGTGCATCAACAACATTGGCGACATAATCATTGACCGACAGCGTCCCGTGGTCAGCAGGCTGGCCGCCGCCTTCAGGATAGAACAATGTCCTGTCGAGAATTACATTGTTTTCAATAACATCGACAACTTTTGCCTCAAACTCCATTTGTTCAGGATATTCATAATAGAGCTTTTTTGTTGGGGGTAATTCAAGCGCAAGCGCCTCATCATCTTCAGTTTGCGCCTTGCTGTGTGATTGTGCAACAAGGGAATAGAATGTATCAGGAAGATCCACTTCAACACCGGCTTCTTTTGCTACTTCACGGGTTATCTCAGGCGGGATACCATGCGTATCGTACAACTGTATCAATTCCCCAAGGGGGATAGCCTGTTTTTTATCCTTGAAATGCGAAGCTGTTTTTTTTACAAGTTTCGTTCCACGCTCAATGGTATCGGCGTACTTTTCTTCTTCAAGCGCCACTATTTCCCTGATGGTATCAAGCTTCTCCCGGAACTCCGGGTATTCCGGGAAATTCCGTATCTGCATTTCGATGATTTCAATCAGGGGCTCCCTTATGTCCAGTTCTTTCATGAGGCGAAGCGTCCGGCGAAGCACGAGTCTTGTGAGATATCCGGCCTTGACATTTGAGGGGATTATACCATCGCCAAGCATGAAAGCAAGACATCGTGAGTGATCGGTGATCGAATAAACGGTCTCGACCGGCACCATTATTCTCTGGAGTTTTTCAACGGTTGTGCCGATGCTATCTGCCACTTTCTTTCTTAGCTGGAGAAGGTTAGCCTGCCCGCTGATATCCATTACCCCGGCTAATTTTGCATTTTGCGAAAATATCCGGGCGTATTCCGGATTATCGATCGAATGCTCAATACCTGCAAGATCCATCAGTTCATTAACGATCTTTGGAAAAACCGCATCATATATCGTGGGTGAACCTTTGGATGCCCATACGAACCTTTCAAGACCGTAACCTGTATCAACAATATAATTATCCATCTTTTCGTATGTTTCACCTTTAATTTCAATTGAACCGCCTTTTATCTGCTTCAGGTCCATGAATACAAGTGTGGCAAGTTCAAGCCCGCCCACGAGGACTTCAACGCTGGGACCGGCATTTCCTCCTCCTGCCCAGGGAGCTTCCTTGTAGGTCACAGCATTCAGATCCAGACCAAGGCTTGCAAGTAAAGAATCACAAAGCTCAACAGTCCTGTCCTTCCAGTATATTTCCTGTCCTCGCCTGTTAAAACAATGATGTGCCATCATCTCAAAGGTCGTAAGATGACGCCCGCTCCTGCCCACAGCGTCAAGGTCATCAAGACGTATACAGGGCTGCGATATCGTGAGAGGATTTGCAGGGGGCGGAACCAGGCCGGATGTCACAAATGGCTGGAAATCCGCAATTGAGGCAATCGTCAGGTAAATATCATCACGCCAGCGTGCTATAACAGGATAACGGTTCACACGGGTGTGTCCATGCTTCTCAAAAAAGGAAAGATATGCCTCCCTCATGGAGGATATATCATATTCTTTCTTGAAAACCGGAGCTCCTATAAATGAATATGAGACGCATGGTGGATCTCCGCAGAATTCAGTTTCGGAATCCCTCGTCCAGAAGTTCTTTTGGCACTTCGGACAACGTTTTCGCACAAATCCGTTCTCTTTAAAATAATTAAGCTGGTACTCGTCCATAATATCTGGGGGTAGTTATTGTAAAGGGAATAGATAACTATTCTGGAAAATTGTCCTGAAATTACGGAAAATCAACTTGTTTCTTTCTTCATCCCTACCACGGTAAGGAAACGTTTCACTACAGCTTCTTCAGCCAGTTTGAGAAGAGTCTGTTTATCTTTTGTACCGCTAAACACACCAAGGGGGATCTGTGCACCTGCAAGCATGGCGTGACCTCCGGCTTTATCTGCCCCGAAAGCATCCGCCAGGATTTTTCCGATATTTATTCGGTCATCCCTGCTCCTTCCGGAAATATATATCGTATCTTCCCCAAGCCCAAATATGAGCGTTGTAGTTATTCCTTCAAGCGTCAGCAGGTAATCCGCGGCCTGTGCCAGCGTATCCCTGTCGCGTATCGTCCCCACATTTGATATCAGGTAACTTCCTTTTACCTGCCTGTTCTTGATCGCTTCACCGAGAATATCAATGGATTCTGTAGATTTTGATGGCGACTCGATCCGGTTCAGTATATCATTGTTCGCAAGAGGAAAGAGAAAAGCTGCAGCAGTCATGTCGGCAGGGTCGGTATTTCTCCTGAAATCATTCGTGTCCACTTTAATCCCATATAACAGGGCTGTTGCAAGCTCGGTTTTTATGGGTATTTCAAGTTCCTGGAGATATTTTGTCATTATAGTAGCAGTGGCACCAATGTTCGGTCTGATATCAATGTATTCTGCCTCTACGTCTTCTATATTGGCCTGGTGGTGGTCTATCACGATACTGACCTTTGTGCCCTGGGGAAGCAGATTATTTACACCGGGTGCAGAAGATTCAATGAGTGCAATTTTCTTATAATCGGAAGATTTGAAATCTTTTGAATGATCCATTTCTACATCAAGGAGGTTCACAAAAGCCTTATTTTCATGATGCCCAATGACCCCTTTATAAATGATATCTGCTTTAACGCCTACGCTATCAGCAATTTCTTTGAGGCCCATTGCACTTGAGATCGCATCAGGGTCAGGATTATCATGGACTATGATCGCGAGTTTTCCTTCACCTACGGTACTTATCAATTTCTTTAATTCCTGGGCCAGTTTCACAGATTTCATTTTTTCGATGTACTGTACTATAGCTGAAGCGATGGCTTTGATAGGAAGATTCGAAGGAAGAACCACAAGATCAGCGCCTGCGGTTTCCATTTCTTCCTTCTCCTGGTAATTGTTGACCCTTGCAACGACTTGCACATCGGGAGCTTCTTTTCGTATGAAATTCAATGCTTTCTTATTGGCTTCGATGTCAGAACTCATTATAAAAACAGATTGAATATTTTTAATATCCAGACTTGATATAACATCTGTATCGCCAATATTTCCCTGTACAGCATTGAGGTTTTGTTCCAGTAATGTCTTGACCTTTGCAGAATCTTTATCCACCAGGATGATATTCTTAGTCCGGGTCTCAAGTTCCTTTGCAAGAGCAAGACCAATACCTCCGCTACCCAGAACCGCATATATTGCTTTTATGGGTTTCAAATCACTTGAGTTCTCCTCGATATGAAAGCCTCCTACCTTACGCTCTATATTAAGTAACAAGTATTAAAATGCATTGGCATTTTGCAATCATCATCTTAATCTGAAAATGACCTGCCATGTGAGCAGCGAACGCAGGCACCCCTCTGGGTGATACAACGGGAACATGCTAAATTCCCACACAGCATGCATGTATGGAGCTTTCCCGGAGTACCGCAGATACTGCATATTCCCTTTACTTCCATATTCACCCTCCGGTCAATCACTAAAAATTAAGATGCTTGATATGGGACATAATATTCCTCGATCATCCATGATTCAAGCGCTTCAGGCTGTTTCTTTCCCACATTTTTTATCAACGATGGCCGTTTTTGTTGGATTTCTGATATTTTAGTGTTCATTTATATCAATGGCATCCATCCCGGATGACAGTCTCCAATAGATTTGATTCCTTATAAGAATTTAAAGTTATCGATTCCTTCGCTATGATAGAACCATCAAAGTGGTCTTACGATTTTATCGCTTCTGTAATTTCTTCGATCTTTCCTTTAATATCATTGACCTGTTCAACGATGGTACCGGTTACAATCATATCTGCTCCGGCTTTTACACGTTCTTTTGCAGTGATACCGTCCCTTATTCCTCCGCCGACGATTATTTTCGTTTTTTGTCCTACTGCTTTTTTCACCGCAGCGACCATTTCAACAGGTACCGGTTTATCAGAACCTGAACCGGCTTCAAGATAAATATAATGCATGCCCAGGTATTTTGCCGCCAGAGAATAAGCCACAGCCAGCTTTGGCCTGTTCCTCGGAATAAGGCGGGCATCCCCCACCCATCCGGCGGCTCCTCCCGGCTCTATTATGATATATGCCATTGAAATCGGTTCAATACCCTGTTTATAAACGATCGGAGCTCCAATTGCCTGGTTCGTTGTAATATAATTGACGTCCCTTGAATTGAGGAGACTCATGAAAAATACTGCATCAGCCCCTGGTGCAAGCCCCCCTGCATTTCCCGGGAAAAGAATGACGGGAAGATCACAGGCAGATTTAATAGCCTGAACTGTTTGCTCAACAGTCGTCCCGGTTGCGCCGGTGGAACCGCCGACCATAATTGCATCGGTTCCACCGTTATACGCTTCTCTGGCAATATTGCCAGCTATTTCAGGGGATTGCGAGTCAGGATCTATCAGGGTAAGGTGAACAGCACCTTCTTTATCAACTATCTTGTTGAGCCTTTCCTCAACGGACATCAAATTATGTTCCCTTAAGTTCCTTTGATTTCATTCTAAGATTCTTATATCCGCATTTTCTGCATCGTGTTGCACGCACTGAATTCCTTGCGTTACATTTCATGCAGATTTTCATGTGTAATAATACTTTTTCCGCTTCTGGAAATCTTGCCATAGTTCACCTCTGGTGGACTGCCTACTTGAATGTTATGACATTTAACCTTTTTGTATCAAAAATTTTATACTTATCTCTATGTTGGTTGACTAACGTTTCTTACCTTCCTCAACCTGCCGCACTATCTGCGGGTAATTCCCGAATACTGAAGCAAGGTCAATAGTGCAAACGACATCAACAATGCCCAGAGCTGCTATGGGATGACCGTCCCTATCGTGGACAGGAGTAACAACAACTGGTATTCCTTTATATATCCCTGTGGTTGGTATTGTATGGATCACACAATTTTTTTGCAGGGCTTCTTCAAGCACAGGTCCTGTATAATCTGTATCAACTACGGTTCCCTTTTCAAGCCTGATGCCTTTTTTATTTTTGCTTCGCATTGTAACGGGCAGTGAAAACAATTCATGAACCATTTTTGCAAATGGAAGTATCTCTTCACTTGAAGAATTCTCAGATATACGTAATTCAGACATTTTGCTATTCTCCTTTGGTAATAAAATGTAATTTTGCAGCTACGTATTATTAATCATTCACTGCACTTAATATCTTTTTCCCTTATCTTTCCGCATGGTTCTACTTCTTCGAATATCTGTCCTTCAAAGGAATATACCTGCGTCCCCCCAAGCCATGCATCAGGCATAAGGCCGGCTTTCATGCATGTCTGGCACAGGAATTCGGCGCTGTCAAATCCATGTTCCACGGCGACCTGGGGAAGGAGAAGTCCCGAATTCATGCCTGTTGAAACAATAAGACCATCCCTTCCGATCAGTATTTTATCAGGTATGTCTCCCGGTTTGGCATTGATGCGTTTCGGGACAGTAAGTACGGTCACCTCAATAACAAGTTCATCAAGTTCTTGCAGCTCGACCGGATAGAACCGTGGATCTTCCCGTGCGGCATTGATGGCTGATAAAATGATGGCCTCTCCCAGAGGCAGGACCGGATAGGGTCTTCCAATACAGCCCCGAAGCTCCTTTGAGCCTTTTTTCTTATTTAAAGTTACAAAAACACCGCGTTTTTCCTTAAAAATACCCGGAAGATTTTCCGGTTCGATCTTTCTTCCATTAGTTAGGCACTCCTTTATAGCTGTTCTTGCCAGGCGCACAGCAGTCTCTCCCTCTGATATTGTAAGCATGAGTAATGATTATCCTGTGGGAATATATGTTTTCTTAAAACTACTATATATTTTCAAGCTTCATATTCATGGCCGGATACAATATCAACATTCTGCAGGGTTATCAATTTGTCCTTTGCCATTTTTTTAATCTCAGGTATATCATTTTTCCTACTATTATGTAATACGTTTGATATAATTTGTTGCAATTGTAGTTGCTTTTCCATCGGTACAGACACAAGGATGGCAAATAACCGGGAACACGGATTCGCACATTTAACGGATTATCCTGCCGCATTTCTGATCAAGGTCGGTGACTAATCCGATCCGGAAATTTGAAATCTAACCATACCCGCATAAAGCCCGATTGCAACTGCCGCATACCCCCCGCAGTAAACAAGCACTTCTGCCCCAATAGAATTGGCGCCAAGCCTCGTTACCAGGTTAAAAGGAGAATTCGTGAAAATATAACCCACGAGGAACATCAATATAAGCACAAGTGAATACAAATACTGTGAGATCATCCTCTTCTTATATCTGATTGCTATTATTGCTCCGAGAATTACAACGATCGCTGCGATAATTGCGCACAGCAGAAGGATGAACCCGATGTTATAAACAATGACCCCATTTAACCTCAACAGAAGAAGCCATAAAAATGCCTGGGCTGGGACAATAATTATGGCCGTGATCATCTTTCCGTTCACTATCTGTGAAAATGACACCGGGGAAACCAGTAGCAAGTCCATGGTCTTACGTTCATATTCCTCGGTCAGCATATCGATTATCAAACCGCCGGAAATGAAAACCGGTGTGAAAACGAGAAGTGGAATAAGTATCCCGTATATGAATTCAAAATAGGTGGATGTTTTTTCAGGAATATTATCAACATAGAGTCTTATGGGTTCAAAACCAATTCTTTGTCCTCGCATATCCCGGACATAGCCTTCATATTCCTCCAGGGGTTTTTTTAGCTGCAGCGTTACGAAAGTGCCCCTTATGTCCGATTTTGGAAGGTAGATGACCAGGTTGATAATTTCCTTTCCTCCCGGGTCCTCATCAGGGATGACCACTATGGCATCGATTTTATTGTTGTCAAAATCAGAACGAGCAGAGACAATGTCTGCATAATAATGCGGATTCACCTGGCTATCTTTGATGAATCGTGCCAGTTCTCCCTGTCCCACAATTCCCACATCTGCCCTGGGACTGTCGTATTTGCTAAGAGAGGAGGGATCAAAAAAGGAAGCAAGACCTATTACGATCAGAGACGAGAAGGAAGCAATTAACAATTGCACGATAATTGCAAGCAGGAGCGTTTTTTCATTCAGGAGGGATCCTATCTCTTTTTTTACTATGACTCCTGTATTAGCCAAAAACAACACCCCTTACCAGGTAAAGATTATAGGCAGCATGGACCATCGATGCTATGACAACGCAGGCCAGGTACTCCCGATGGCCCAGGTACCGGATTGCCAGGGAGGACGATATTGTGGAAGTTACATGCAGGAGCAAGGGAAAAACCAGAAGTCCTATCCCCATCACTGATCCGAACGCCGAACCGGCGATACTGGCAACAACTACAAGAAGCAGAAGCTTTTCACCCGCAAAAAAACCAAGACCGGATAATACTGCAAATTTCAGGGCATTGGCAGTCGTAACGTCAGCCATTTTCCTTGAAAATACCGTATATATTCCCCCTGATTTTATAAGTTCTTCAATGAAAGCTGCCACAATAATAAAAAAGAATATTCCGATGCGGATAGGAAAATTGAACATAAGGACGATAAGCATTAACTGGATTGAAAATACAAGAGGCAAAAGTGCGATACTCAGGGAGAAAAGCGGGAAAGGCACTCGTTTAATGAATTCCTGGATCGAATCCAGGAGTTTTTCTTTGATGGACTTTTGTGTGAACAGGTCTTCTTCCCTGTAAATGAAAATCCCGAATACGAATATAAGGATAGATAACAGGTACAATGGAGTTGTTGAGAACAAATAATCGCTTACAGACACGACTTCATTCTCAAGCAGCCTGACAACAAGGGTTATCGGGGAAATGATGCTTATCGCATGGATATTTGCAAACATCGCAGGAAAGAAGATGTAACCGGATAGGAAAACCGAAAGGAAGATCAGCACAAAACTGAGTTCCTTGAAACTTCGTGCAATAATCGCCCCCAAGAAACTTGTTGAGAGAAACATCAGGGAAACAGGCAGCATTATCAGGATTATCCAGGGGCTTCCTCCCAGGTTCAATGTCATTATTGCCACAAGCGCCATTGAACCCAGAAGATACGGCAGAAGCTTACCAAGGACTATCTGGTAGGCATTGACCGGTGATACGAGCAAGAGTTCACCTTTTCTCTTAATTCTTTCATCCATTATGCTTGATGAAAAGAACTGCGCGATAAAATAAATAGGAAAGATAAATATGAAACTGAGAACGACCGATTTAAAAGGAACGGGCGGATCAAAATGAGATGGGGTTGCAAGTGATTGGCCGCTGATGAGTGAGACCTTCTTTATTTCGGTGATCTCTTTAATGGAAGGAGTATTTCCAGATGGTTTTTCCGGGATTTTTTCAATTCCCTGTTTTTGCGCCTCCGGTGATGCGGTGGATTTAACGTGTGATTTTTCGATCTGTGGCAGTGTATTGATCGATGGAGTATGAAAAGCCTGTTCCCGGGCAATATTCTTAATCGTGATCCACACCGGAAAAGTATTATTCAGGTCATTATATGATAATAACCTGGCTTCATCATAACCTTTTATTGCTTTGTCTATGGCATCCAGGGCGGATAAGGACTTATCAGTGTCATGGTAGGAGATCTGTGCCCCGTTTATGAGGATATCAAATCCTTCATTTTCAAAAAGAGATTTTGCATTACTATCACCTGCCACGTGAACTTCGAATTTATCATCGCTTTCTAAAACCCTGGCAAGGGATGGATCTGTTACTGCGATCCTGTAAATATTATCATTAATATGAAGACCTGACTGTGCGGCAAAAAAAGAACTCATACCGATCAAGATCAATATAATGAAAGAAAGGAAACGGGTTTTAAGGCTGAAACTTGATTTTGTCCTCCTTAATTCCCATCTGGCTACTGTCAATATTCGACTCATATCCACTTCATCATAATGTTTATTATACTCATGAGATAAATAAGTATTTCTATGAATGAAATTGAAGTAACAGGACTCAGGAAAGAATATGGCAGTTTCACCGCTGTTGAGTCCCTGGATTTTAATGTCCAAAAAGGCGAGATTTTCGGTATCGTGGGGCCAAATGGTGCAGGAAAGACCACTACTCTTAAAATGTTGAGTGGATTAATTATTCCCACCAGCGGTAAAATAAGAATACAGGGATCGGATATTGGGGAAAATTCCCGGGCAATAAAACAGAAGCTTGGTTTCCTGCCCGAGGAAAGTCCATTATATGAAGGGATGACTGCAAATGATTACCTCATGTTTTTCGCAGAAATATACGGATTAACAAAGGAAACCGCATCCGTCAGGATAAGAGAACTCCTTTTTGCCCTTAAACTTGATGCGAAAGACAAAAAAATTGGCGAAATGTCAAAGGGAATGCAGCGAAAGGTGGCAATTGCAAGGGCATTGATAAATAATCCCGAATACCTCGTCCTGGATGAGATGACATCAGGTCTTGATCCCACAACATCCAAATATCTTTCAGATTTTGTATTAGACCTCAAAAAACAGGGAAAAACCATACTATTTAGCGCACATAACCTGTACCAGGTCGAAAGCATATGCGACCGCGTTCTCATAATGAACCGGGGAAAAGAGATTTCTATCGGCAGTATGCCCGAAATAAAGAAAATGTGCGGGGGTATTGAATATTCGATCGAGTTTCTTGCAAAGGATGACTTTGATTTTGCCGCTGTGAAAAATAACGGGAATTTCCTGGCAAAAACAAATAATATTGATGAATTTAACCGGATTACAGGCTGGGTGGCAAAGCACAACGGTCAAATCATAAATTTGAAGACCGCAGAGACTTCACTTGAAGATATTTTCCTCAAACTGATGAATTGAAAAAAATTCACTTTCGAGGGAATTTTTCCAGCATTTCGCGTTTTTTCCTAAGGGTAGAGATACTGTAGTGGTAATATCCCCATACAATCAAGGCGCAGACCAGCAGGGCTCCGAATAAATACATTAACATTACCGGTGTATCATTTTGGTGATATCTTACCCTGATCTTCTTATTTTGCGCTTTATTCCAGACCAGGACTTCTCTTCCTGATGAATCCTTTGTAATATTGTCGGGTTTTGGCTGGACATATCCCAGGAAAATCGTCCCTGATGTGAAATTTTCCGGCAATACAACGCGTATTGTGCTATTATCTGCAGGAATATATGCAAAATCCTGTCCACCAGGCAGGGTAAAAGCCACAAATCCTGAAAAATTCGAGCTGAAATTAAAATGCGCATAATTTCGTCCCTTTATTGAAATTATTGAAACATTCATGCTGACATTATTGCCTGAATAGTCTGCTGCAACAGGATACCTGAAAGTCTGGATGCTGTCTTCTATTCTGTAATCAACAGATGCCCTATCAACAACATTGTTTATTACCTGAACTGAAGAGAGATTCAGGTAAAAAATAGTAGTATTTGTAAGACCCGGTAGTTCATAAAGGGAAGGATCGCCTGTTTTAACGGCAGGGGATATACAGCCTTGAAAAAAAACCAAAAGCAAGATCAAGACCAGAACGAATTTCATTAGTGCAGAACTATATCGATATAGTGCTTAAAGATTATCCTTCGAATATCATTACACCAGATGTCTGTGGACATAACCATTTGATGCACTCACATTTTTTTCACAATTGGATTATTAAGGTGCACATCCAATAGATAGATATATTGATAAAGAAGCAGGGCAGCATACCTGATAAAAGAAGCGAAAATGAAACTAGAAAAAATCCTCCTCATGGATGACAAAGGGATATCTGAAATAATAGGGATAATTTTAATACTGGGAATTATTGTCATATTTTTGGGAATCCTGCAATCAAAGTCTGTTCCTGAATGGAACAAAGAAATAGAAGCAGGCCATTTCAATACCATTTTCGATGACGTTCTCGATTTAAGACAGGCATTACAGGAAACTGCCATTTATGTTTCACCCAGGACGACAGTAGTTCATGCAGCTCTTGATTATCCCACCAGGATGTTCCTTCAAAATTCTCTAAAACCAGGGGCTACAATCTCAACAATGAACAACAATCAAATCAGAATAAGCTATAACGGTACTACCACCGAAGTGGTAAATTCCTGCACAATCCGGATCAAGGAAAATTACAACTATTTCTCAGCACCGGAACTTATTATCGAACATGGTATGATAATAGGCAAGGTTGGACATACCAACTATACTATAGATGATCCTCTTATGAATAACAAAACTATAGACCTTTATTTAGTCGAATGCGAAAATAGTTCTATCGGTACAACATCATCGATGAATATTCATTTATTTCCTGTCATGGTAAGCAATCAATCTGCCACTAATGCATCCATAACATTTACAACGGACTATCCAGAATTATGGGATACCTATCTTGAATCAATCAATGTAGATGGTGATCCGCCCTTTGAAAATGAAATTACCATGAATTATAATAACGCAACGAGAATAAGAACATTCATTACACGTATTATTGTGTAGTTCCTTCCCTATAAACCGGTTCAGAAACACCTGCAAGAAGAGTCACATCTATCCTGGAATGAGTCCCGGTTGTTTTAGGAGGGGGTTAGAGATCTTACCGTCAAGTCATAGAGAATTGGCGAAGTATCTCCTGATGGAATTTGAAATGTTGTCTCTATTTCCACATATCTTCCTTTTAACATTGTATCCAATTGAACTCCATTTTCTGCATTTTTCCATGATGACCAGTTTGCTGTATCATTCGATGCTCTTACACTTACTTTTATAGATGTGCCTGCTGGTTCACTGCTATTCCATGAGATGGTGCCCCATGATGTGTTTGCAGTCCCACTATCGAATATGATAGTCCATGTTCCTATTGTTGTTGTTATTGTCTGTGCTATGAAACCAGTCATATCACTGTATGTATAATGCCCTCCACTTCCGTTGATATCCTTTTTGAGATCGATTGTGTTTGTTGCCGGATCTATCCGGTATATATTATTACTGCCGATATCAGTTACCCAGACTTTGCCTGCTTCATCCACAGCAACGCCTGAAGGATTTTTGAAACCAGATATTGTTTTTAAGAGATTTCCGTTACTATCGTATCTGGATACGCTGTTATATGCCCCGCTACTGTTTTTGTCAATGCCTGCTACCCAGATGTTATTATCGCGGGTTGATACAACACCTCTATATGTCCTTGCCGGAATATTCCACATTATTACTGGTTTCGTATCATTAATATCAACTTTAACAAGCCGGCTGTTACCTGAAGTCAGATATCCGGCAGTAAACAGATGACCTGAGTAATCAAGACAGAGTCCATAGGTGTTATTGATACTTATCTTTTTAATATCAGTAAGGTTTGAAGTATTAATTCTCAGAACATGGTCACGAAGTTTCGCAGACCAGAGTATGCCTTTTTTATCTATCACTGCTCCATAAGCCCAATGTCCCCAGGGCGAAACATCAATGATATTTTTTATTTGACCGGTTGCCCCATCGATATAAAAGTATTTACTCGTTGCATAAGTCCCGGCCCAGAGATTATTATTTGCATCGATAGCTAATCCTCGTGGTGCAGTACCAAGGTAGTTGGTATCATAAGATCCTGTGTATGTTCCTGGTATAAATGTGCCTTCCTTGCCAGATATCAAGACGACTTCATAAAGAACACACTCGTCCTTACCCCAATCAAGAAGCTCATTACCTGTAATATTTCCATCATTATTTGTATCTCTGGAAGATTGTATGGTACCATCATCGTTTCTATCCAGGCAATGACCTGAATCATAATTTCCTATTTTAACTACTGTTCCGGCCTGTCTCGTGCCTACCCAGACATCACCCCTAAGATCCACCGTTGTTCGTGAAGGATTCCCCCCATGACTTGGATTTGAATTAACCCGATACCTTCCGGTCTCCTTTCCGGTCCGTGTGTCAATTTTAGAAATTGTGCCCAAATTTGTATTTGGTACCCAAATAAAGGAATAATTTACTTCTGCAAGATCGGAAGTGTTGATTTGCAGTTGATCATCGATTACATCATGATTTATATTGGTCAATATCCCTTCATCGAAATCAGCATTTAGTGTATATGTTCTGGAGATAACTGTTGTTGGAGAAGGGGTAGGGGTGGGCTCAGGAGTGGGTGTAAGAGTAGGTTCAGGAGTGGGTGTTCCAGTAGGGGTGGGTATTAATTCAATATCAAAACTCGTAATGAATGTATTTATGCTCGTTGAGTTGGTGTAATTCAGAGTAATTTCGTTTCCAGATACATTCGAGTTTACCTTGATTGATTTAAGATACTTATCCCATAATTCTGGATAGTCCGTTGTAAATGTTATGGATGCATTATTAGCAGATTGATTGCTTAATCGGACCGGAAACAAATGAATATTCATCGATGATGTTGTACCGATAGAACTATTTTCGCAGTCTAACAAATAAAGATCAATTGTCTGGTTATTCATGAGAGGATCATCGAGAGTATAGCTTACGTGTCCAACCTTGCCTATTACCATACCATGTTCGATAATTAGTTCTGGTGCTGAGAAATAGTTATAATATTCCTTGAGCTGAATTGTACAGGAATTTACCACTTCGGTGGTAGTACCGTTATAGCTTATTCTGATTTTCTTGTCGTTAAATGTTGAGATTGTAGCCCCTGGTTTTGGAGGATTTTGAAGGAACATCCTGGTGGGATAATCAAGAGCTGCATGAACTACTATCGTTTTGGGTAAATAATAAAATGCCGTTCTTTCTATTCCTTGCCTGATATTTAGCGTGTCGGTATGAAGTTTATTGAAATGCTCTGTCTCTATTTGTTCATTCCATTCAGGAACAGACCTGGATTGTATGATCCCCGCAAATATGACTGAAATTACCAATACCAGTAAAATCCCAATCAGTGCCGAGATTCCTTTGTCATCCATCAGGACAATTTTTCTTTTTTCATGTAGACAACTTCTATTCTCAATAAACAGCCCGCCTTCATTGATCAATATTCCATCTTCCTGGTGTGTACCTTATTAATCCAATTGTGAAGAACATGTGAGTATAAGTATAAATATTTTTGTAACGATATTCTTATATACCTATCTTTTGTAATGATATTCTTATATATATCAGATGTCTGAAAAGGAATATATAGAATTTACAAAAGAAAAAAGCAGGTTGTGAAAATATAATAATAACAAAGTTTTCTTCAGGGATGGTTTTTATCTTTGTAATTGGTATTTTCTGCATTGCTGCAACTGCTGCAGAAATACCACCTGTGGATAAACAAATCATTCTAGGGCCAATCGATGGCTATCACAGATATTACATCCACGTGTTCAATGTAGACGACATTGCGAGGGTGAAAATAAATACACAACTTATAGCGACAATGAGTTTTAAAAACGATAGTGGGTGGATTGAAATAACGAAATACTTAGTAGAAGGCGACAATACCATTGAATTGACCAATGAGAATGGACCTGAAAATGGATGGGCATATGGATTTGACCTCAAACGGGATGATTCTATCATCTGGAGTGATTCGTGTGGAATGGCAGGTTCTCTTGGTTGTGAATATGATGACATAACAACAGGATTGGTATATCGCAATATAATAACTCTAAAACTGGTGACGATCTCACCAACCCACATTGAAAAAAAAATCACCCTGGGCCCTTATGATAGCTATCACAAATACTACATCCGTATGCAAAAAGATTTAGATGATACTTCAAAGGTGTCTGCCAATGGACAAGTTGTCGCAACGATGAGTTTCAGGCAGGACAGTGGATGGATTGAAATAACGGGACACTTATTAGAAGGTGACAATACCATTGAATTGACCTATGAGAATGGGAATGAAAATGGATGGGCATATGGATTTGACCTCAAACAAAATGATTCAATCATCTGGAGTGATTCATGTGGAACCCCGGATTCTCTTGGATGTAAAGATGATGACATAACAAAAGGATTGGTTTATCGCACTATAGTAACTTTAAAACTCATCCCATTTTCATCAACTTCTGCATCTGCGCTGGCACCGGCTGCAAACCCTGTACCCACGCAAAAGCCAAATTCAACACCTGCACAAAAAGCCGAAGCAACGAATTCAGATATAAAACCCTCAGGAGTTTTTCTTGTAATAATAGGTGCCTTTATGATATTATGGTTATTTAAAAAGTTAAAAACTCCTAAATAAGAAATACGAAGAAAATATATGCCAATATTATCATTATAATTGAATGCTTGAGGCCATCATATACGCTTGTTCCCATCATCTGACCAGCGATTATTCCTGAAAAGAAACCCTGTATCAGGGATGCATGCAAGAAAAGAAGGTTAAACTCAGCTTTATTTGCACCAATTGATAACATGCCGCCTGCACTTGCATCAGGTATCTTTGTCAAAAACATTGTAGCAAACACATACAAAACGATCAAGAATACAAAAAAAGACATATATACTACAATCAGGTAGGAAAAAAGAACCGTGAATTTTTGGCGCTTCAGTCTGTCAGATAGCGAAGCTTCATCTGATGCAACCCTGAGCGTCTCCTTGATATTTCCCGTGGATTCGCTGGCTTTCATGATAAGAGTGACTATTCTGGAAATAGACGTGGTCCTTACCCTTCGTTCAAATTTTGTAAAAGCATTCAAAATATTGCTGCTCCACACAATATCTTTATGCATTAGCTTGACTTCAGTACTTAATACCCCCAGATTTATCTTTGTAATGGATTTGATGGCATCGGTAATCGGCATTCCCACTTCATTTATTGAGGCCATTCGCTTGAGAAAATCAGGGATCGAATCTTCGATGGCCTGTATCCTTCGGTTCTGTATTTCATAGAAGAACAGGAAAGGTACCAGTAAGATCAATACACTGAAAAAGATTGAATCATCGATCCTATCAATAGCGATCTTCTGGTTATATATCGATATGACAAAATACATAAGTGCGGCAGGTATCGTCAAATAGAACACTTTTTCGGGGTCTGCAAAGAAGAGTTTAAAGGGATTTTTCCGTCCTTCTACTACACTGGTCCATCTAACCGAGCGCAAAAGTTTACGTATGAGTCGTTCATCATTTTTGGAAAATCTGGTTCTAATATCGTCATACTGCTGTATCTTTTTGGTAACCCTGATTATTTGTTTTAATCTTGTGTCGCTGCCAACAGAAAGGGCACTTAGCAAAACACTGAATGCTAAGGCACATAAGGGTATTATAGCATATATAAGAATTTTTAGAAATACCAGGTTTCCAGGCCCCATGAGCCCCATTACTATAACTATAGTTATCAAGAAAAGGGGACCTGCAACAAAAACCGTTATATAGGTTTCAGCAAGCATCCCCAGCATCTCAAGATACAGGTTTTGATCTGCTTCGGCAGTGTTCCGGTAGTGGATCACCATAGTATCAAATAGAGTTTCCAGGTTACCACTTGTCTCCAAAACATTTATGAGATTGTCAAGAAAATCCCTGAACTTATCTGACTGGGTATTGAGGGATGCACTCTTTAGCGATGAAACGATATCCTTTCCATGCATTTCAGTATCGATCAATATATATTCGATCTCTTCTGCAAATTCGCCATAGATATTGCGATACTGGCTCAAGGACTTGAAAATCATAATAAGACTCAATCCACCTTTGCTCATTGCATGCATATATGAAACCGCATGAGGCAGAGTAAGGTCAATTCTCTGCTTCCGTATCTGAGAAACTAATCCCGGATATGCCAGGATCAAGGAATAAGTAGCAAGCGTGAGAAAAAATGATATAAATATTATAATTACTAGAATAAAACCGGGCTCACCGTAACCTGTTCCACTAACTCCCATTTTCGGAGCTATTCCTAAATATTTTACATATATTAGACGCCACAGGGGAGTGAGCAATAAACCGAAAACTGCAGCGAATATCCCTGTTATTATTGAATAGAGATATGCTGTGCTTGCATAGATATCCCATGGAATAGGTAGGTGTGCTTGCTTGATAGCAGTTCTCATACCTTTATAATTATCTTTATTCTTCCTTACAAGATTTCCAAATATCGCAAAAGCTAATTTATTTATACGATTCATATTTTCAGTCTTTTTATTTTTTGACCCCGGTGTCTGTTCCCTTTGTGACCATCTCCATAGTCATTTTGGCATCTGTATAGTAATTATGTATCAATGAAACGACTTCGAACTCGTCCATTTCATTTTTTACCATGAATTCCAGGATTTTTTGTCTATTATCGAGTTCTGTAATCAATTTCTTCTCATCCCAGTTACGGGTAGCCATAATATTCTCCGTAATAAATGATTTCCCGTTCTTTTTGAATGTGTCATCTTTTGGATCCCAGTAATAAAGTTCATTATATTGAAGCTCACCGCTATTCTGGTCGATTCCCATAAATTCAACCAACTGATCCAAACGCCGTATCTTTTTATTTCCAAAAACCATTATTTTTTGGATACACAGGATATCCAGTGCCTGGATCATCACACGCGGGACATTTATGGGATCTCCTTCAAGCCTGCTCACTACAGTATTTACCGAATCAGCATGCATAGTCGAATATGTGGTGTGTCCCGTATTCATAGCCTGGAACAAGGTCATACCTTCTTTGCCCCTGATCTCTCCCACAATAATATATTCAGGACGCTGGCGAAGTGCCTGGCGCAGGAGTTCATACATATCTATGTCATTTACACTTGTTCCTTTTGTAAGTGATTCCCTTGTCACACTTCCTATCCAGTTCGTATGATGCAGCATGAGTTCATGAGTATCTTCAATGCTGACTATTTTGGCAAGTGGGGGAATGAAGAGGGAAACTGAATTCAATGAAGATGTTTTTCCTGCTGCCGTTGCTCCGGAAAAAATGATGCTTTTTCCCGTTTCCACGGCAAGCCATATAAATGCAAGAACATCTGACGAATATGTGCCATTTCTGATAAGATCAGCAGGAGTAAATGCCTGATCACGAAATTTCCGTATTGTGAACGTACTCCCCCTGAATGTGACCTCTTTTCCAAGTGAAGCATTCAATCTCGAGCCGTCCGGAAGTGTGCTATTTATTAAAGGCTCACCCAGGGTTATCTGCTTTCCGCATCGTTGAGTGAGCTTCACCACAAAGGAATCCAGTCTTTGTTCTTCAAAAGATAAGTTTGTCTTTATGTTATTAAATTTTCTATGGTATATGAATATTGGTATATCCGAACCATCGCAGGATATGTCTTCAATATTTGGATCTCTCATCAAGGCATCAAGCCTTTCATAACCTATGTAATCCCTCTTTATGAAATATAATATCTTATAAATGGCTTTTGCGTCGATTTCAATCGAATAGCTATCTATCAGGTCGATCGTTTTATCCTCAATGATTTCCTCTTTTGTCTTGTTTCCAGTCTCATTAATGGAAATTGTATCCAGGATATTTTCGTAAATGGTCTCAAGCACGATCCGTTCATACACAGATAGTTCCGGCTCAACAACGAAATAGAGGTGCTCATTTTTCTCCTGATTGAATAATATGGATATAAACGCACAGGGCTTATTTACCCAGTATCGTTCTTTTTCAATATAACCATCCACCCCATTAAAAGAAACAATATCTCCGAAATGCTCAAGCCAATAGGGGTCAAGTTTAAGTTTTTTCCTGAAAAGGATATGTATATAGCTTCTAAAATCTTTGTATTCTTCAATGATCACATCTTTCAAGCTTTTTGATTTATTTTCAGATTTTTCACCGTGAAATATGGGGACTTTTTTTGCATGTGAATTCGGGACAGTATTAGAATTTAGTGAATCCATTCCATCAACTCAATTATTATACATTATTATCATTATAATCACGTTAAATTCATATACTTTTCCCTCTATTATTAAATATATTTATGAAACTCTTGAGAAATCCCACAGGTATAGATTCCCTTGACTCAGTGCTCCGGGGTGGTTTTCCTCCCGGTTCTCTCGTATTATTGCAGGGTGAGATAGGTGCAGGAGAGTTCGAATTTGCGATCTCATCTATCGCACGACTGCTTAGCAGGCCAAAGGCCGATGATATATTTCCCGGAAAGGTGTGTTATATTTCGTTAACACGCGGAAAAGATGATGTCATGAAAGAGGTTGCATTTTCGTTCCCGGAATTCCACAATATGATCAGTGATCGTCTTGAATTCAAGGATTTTTCCGAGGCCTTTTTTGCAAGATCTATTATTCCTATCAAATGGCGTTCATCTTCCCAGACCGAACTTTCATTTGATTCCCTGAAGTGGGATGAGGAGGAAGAAAACCTTGTTGTTGCACTCATCGATTATCTTGATAAGAATGCTAAAGGAAGCATTGTAATACTAGATTCTTTGACAGTACTTGCCCAGCATTGCCTGGAAAGGATGGAATGGAAAGACCTGATCTTGTTCTTGCGCGGTCTTCAAAAAGCTTCAAAAAAATGGGATGGTCTTGTATATACAATGTTAAGTGAAGGGATATTCGAGAGGAACAAACAGATCGAGATCCAGGATTGTATGGACGGGGTGATGGTTTTTGAATGGGATAAACAGGGGATATCACAAAGGCAGCGCATCATGTATATGAAAAAATTCAGAGGACTTCTCCCGGCATTGGATCAGGATAATATTGTCAATTTTGAGACACAGATCAGTTCGCAAAAAGGTTTCGAAGTTTCAAATGTTAAAAGAGTGAGAGGAAGATAATGGATTCACTTAATACAGGAATAACAGGACTTGATGAAATGCTCAAGGGGGGGATCCCGAAAGAACATATTATTGCAGTTCTTGGTTCACCGGGTACCGGCAAATCCACTTTTGCTCTGCAATTCATATATGCAGGACTCCAGAAGGGTGAGAATTGCATATACCTTAGCCTTGAAGAAAGTGAGGATACGATTGTTAAAACCGCTTCGATCTTCGGCTGGGACCTTAAGCCATACATTACCAATAAAAAATTAGTCTTGATACGGTTAAGCGCCATGAACATTAAAATAACGGCCAGCCGGGTTGAAAATGACCTTCCAAGACTTTTTGAGTCATTCGGCGTGAAAAGGCTTGTTATTGACCCGATCACGTTGTATGAAATGCTGTATGAAAGTGAATCTGAACGCCGGGAACGCCTCTTTAATTTTGCAGAGAAAATAAGAGAACATGGGATAACGGTGGTCATGACTTCAGAAACTAACAACAGCAATGCATATAATTCAAAATTCGGGCTTATCGAGTACATAGCTGACGGTGTTATCATTTTAAGACAGGTAAGACCGACCGACCTCAGGGCAGTGACAACGGTGATCGAAATCTCAAAAATGAGGCGCAGTGACCATTCAAGAGACATCAAACCTTATGTAATTTCAAAAAATGGGATAATAGTACACTCAGAGGCTGAAGTTTTCTCTTAAGTTTTAAGAGAAGAAATATATAATAGTCTTCCTGAATATGATGACAGTATCTTTGCCATTTTTGTAATCAATTAAAGCAAGATGGTATCAAATGAATTCAAAACACAGGAACATTAAATCAAGGAAACCAGGAAAAAGGCCCTCCTCTAATTTGAGAATTTCCATAATAATCGGCATGGTGCTTATTCTTGTGCTGATCTATATTCTTATCCCGCAGGGAAGCGATAAATGGAGGGTGAATGATGAGGGTATTTTTTCTTATCCAAAAGACCGTGGGGAGGTTGATGTCAAAGTCCTGAAAACCGAATCGAGGTCAGATTATATTCTTAAGACCATTTCTTTTACGAGTAAGGATTATATGGTAGAAGGACTTCTTCGCATTCCGGTTTCAGGAAATAAAGTACCTGCTGTGGTAATCCTGCCCGGAGCTAGTGTTCCAAAGGAAGGAACACAAACGCTCGCGGATATTTTTTCCGGATTGGGATATGCGAGTATAGGTATTGAACAGCGAAACCGCGGGGGAGTGGATATGGAATATGATTATGATCTCTGGCAAAAAAGAAAAGAACCGGTGGAGCATAAAATGGTTTTTGATGCCCTGCGGGCAGTTGATGTTCTAAGGCAGGAGCCATCGATAGATCCCGGGAAAATAGCAATTATGGGCGAGAGCAATGGAGGTCGTTTTGCTATCATCGCAACAGCTATCGATCCTGGCATTTCCGGAGTTATCGGTATCAGTACGAGCGGTTACGATACTGAGTCTAATATTCGTGAAATCAGTGATGTTAATATCATTAAATTCTATCGTTCGATTGATCCGGAGACGTATCTTAAGTTCCTTCCTCCAAGAAAAATCGTGATGCTGCATTCAGTAAATGACACGATCATTCCCATTGATCTTGCCAGAAATACATTCAATAAAGCTATTGAGCCAAAGAAGTTTTACACCGTAACCACAGGTACGCATGGATACAGCGAAGGCATGAAGGAGCCTCTTGAGCGAGAATTGAACCTTATGCTTGGATGAGGATTTTCTTGCTTTCTGCGGATTTCTACAGAGTCTGTCGTGCTTTTGCACTCCCAGCTATGAAATCACGTACAAGCTTTGCCCCAAGTACTGCTGTTCCCCCGGAATCATAAGCCGGGGCGATCTCGACCAGGTCAAAACCCACTATCTGGGGGGCAAGGCATGATATTACTGCCCTGACATCACGCGGTGTTATTCCATAGGGTTCGGGTGTGCCAAGAGCAGGCGCGTAAGCAGGATCGATCGCATCCATATCTATTGATAAATAGACAGGCCCTTTGATATAATCACGAAATTCAGAAATAACTTTTTCGATACCTATTGAATGAACGTCTTCTGACGTAAACATTTTTACTTTGTTTTCACGGACATAATCGTATTCTTCACGTGTTCCGCTCCTTATTCCGATGGAAACATACTTATTGGTCAAGTCCTCAATAACATGCCTTGATATGCATGCATGGCTGTTCTTTTCATCCCTGAACTCTTCCCTCATGTCCATGTGTGCATCAAGTACCACAAATCCCAGTCCGGGATTTTTCTTTAAACAGGCTTTTACGAACGGGTATGAGAGGGAATGTTCTCCTCCAAGAATTACAGGTATCTTGCCATCGTTGACAAATTTATCTGCATATTTTGAAATTCCAGGAAGCGTATCATCGATGGTATCGGCAACTTCAAGATTTCCTGCATCATGGATATCCACATCTGCCAGGTCATAATCAAAAAAACTGCTATATGTCTCAAAATTATATGATGCGGCTCTCATCTCATCAGGTGCCAACCTGCTGCCGAGCCTGTAACTTGAAGTGCCATCAAACGGCACCCCGCAAATAACATAGTGGGCTTTTTCATAATCGGAATTTGCATCCGCGAAAATGATCTTGTGCATTTAAATACGCATGTCGATCTTCATTTTTCCCATAGAGATCAGGTATGAAATTTCTTTTCCGGCTTCGATCTTATCTTTATAATCCTCCGGTATTTTTAGTTCAAGTGTAGAATAGTCGGCCATATCCATTATCTGGCATACGTCGCCCTTTACCGCCAGGACCTGTCCGTTCTTTCTTTCTACGATGGGGACATAAGTCTTATCCGTAACTGGCTGCACGATCGAGCGTTTTGTGCCGTCAAAAATGCCGATAGCATCGATCCTTGCTTTTGCTGAGCCATGTTTTCCCGTTTTTGCATGAGAAATACTTTTAATAACACAGGGTTCATCATCAATTAAGACGTATTTTCCTTCTTTTAATGTCCGGACTTCAACTTGTTCCTTCATTGTTTAATCTCCTTGCCTCATGATAGCTTATTTATATAAAATGATTAAAAAAGTACATACTTATTTTTAATCACATTTATTTTAAATTATTCTTTTGCTTTACCGTTAGTCTTTTTTAGCCTTCTGATGACTTTTGGAAGCATAACGCTTAATTTAAAATACTTCCTTATAAGCTTTATCAATGTCCCTTCTGTTTCGGAAGACCATGTTCTTTGACAGGATTAACAGGATCGACAGGATACGATTAATTTGATTAATCCCGTAAATCCTGTCGGTCCTATCTGAAAAATCGATGTATGTTCTTCAATCCATTTTAGGGTAGAAGCAAGTGTTGAAGCAATTTATTTATAGTTATTAATATAATTCAAGGTAATCATGACGCTATGGTTTAGCCATGGGAGAGGGTTCAAATAACTATATCATTCGTAAGAATTATAAAGCCGGATAATGTCGCAGTTTGATCCTAAATTCTATGACTTTTTTACGCATCCTGATAGTCCCGGCCAGATGGCAGCAGAAGCAAAGAGGTATGGCTATTCCGGAATAGTCGTGACCAACTCGAAAATAAATAAAGGAATTGTTCTTCCGGATGATTTTTCTATTTATAAGGGGATTGAGATACAGGCAAAGCCATCCAGGATCCGGGAAGAAATAAAAAAATTAAAGAACTCAAATCTTATCTCTATAGTCAGAGGAGGGGAAGAAGAACTAAATCGTGCAGCTGTGGAATCTGCCGGTCTTGACATACTTTTGCAGCCCCTCGAATTCAATAATGTTCTTGCAAAAGCCGCAAGCGATAATTCTATAGCTATCGGATTCAACCTTGGCTCCCTTATAAAACTTAAGGGAGATGCGCGAATAAGGGAATTGAAGTATATGAGAACCAATATCAAACATACCAGGAAATACAAACTCGAAATGATCCTCACCGGTGATCTTGGTTCGGTATATGACCTTCGTTCCCCGAGAGAAATGGCGGCGCTTTCAAGCCTTTTCGGGATGACACAATCCGAAGCTATTGATGCAATGAGCGCTGCACCTATGGGTATCCTTCGTAGGAAAAGCCTCAATTATATCCAGGAAGGTGTCGAATTAATATGAAGACCCTGCCAACCTTACGGGAAAAAAAGAGATATATAGCGTTTGAAATTAATTCGGAGAATATGATTTTAAGGCAGGATCTGGTCAGGGAGATTTCAAATTCAATAATATCTTTATTCGGTGATATTGGAGCGAGCCAGATAAGACCCGCGCTAATGTCTTTTGAAGGTAGATCCGGAATACTTCGCTGCGCCCGGGAAAAAACAATTGAAACAAGGTCAGGTCTGGCCTGTATCAATAATATCCGGGGAATACGTGTTTCTATCCGGGTACTTGGCATATCCGGCACTATCAAAGGTGCAACGGAAAAGTTTATACAACAATCACTCATTAAAGAGTCAGAACCAGAAAGGAGATGATAATATGCAAATGGCACCACAAATGGGATATGACAGGGCAATAACTGTTTTCAGTCCTGATGGAAGATTGTTTCAGGTCGAATATGCGCGTGAAGCGGTCAAACGCGGAACAACGGCAGTTGGGGTTAAAGCCATGGATGGAGTGGCTTTATTGGTTGATAAGCGTGTTACCAGTAAATTACTTGAAGCGGAATCAATTGAAAAGATATTCCAGATAGATGATCATATCGGCGCAGCCTCATCAGGTCTTGTTGCCGATGCCAGGGCGCTCATAGATCGAGCCCGTGTTGAAGCCCAGATAAATAAAGTAACTTATGATGAACCTATAGGGGTCGAGGTACTTTCCAAGAAGATCTGCGACTTTAAGCAATCATATACGCAATATGGTGGCGTAAGACCTTTTGGAACCGCTCTTCTTATCGCTGGTGTTGATGATCACAGGGCAAGGCTTTTTGAGACCGATCCGAGCGGCGCTCTCCTTGAATATAAGGCCACAAGCATCGGTTCGGGAAGGACCGAGACCATGGAGGTCTTCGAGAAAAAATATACTGATGATATCAAACTGGAGGATGCAATTATTCTGGGGTTGGATGCGCTTCACAGCACAACAGAAGGAGTTTTTAACGCTTCAACGATCGAAGTGGGGATAATTGAACTTTCAACCAGGAAATTCAGGAAACTCACCCCTTCAGAAGTGGAGAAATATGTTGAACGGGTTATAAAGATGCATGCCTCTGAAACCAAGGGAAAGGATAAGAAAAAGAAATCAGAAGAGTGAGTAAAATATGGTTACTCTAGATGAGTCCATAATAGCGCGACTTAAGACACATGGGAAAACTTTTGAGGTTTTTGTAGAACCTGAGGGGGCGCTGGCCTTAAAAAAGGGGGATTCTGTAAAGATCGAGAATATCCTGGCAGTGGAGGATGTGTTCCTGGATGCTAAGAATGGAGACAGGCCTGCTGAACAGGATGTAATTAACGCATTCGGGACAACCGATGCATTGAAGATCGCAGAAAAAATCGTCAGGGAAGGAGAGCTTCATCTTACAACTGAACAGAAAAAGAAGATACAGGACGAAAAAAAGCATAGAGTAATAAGTATCATTGCGACCAATGCCATCAATCCCCAGACAAAGGGGCCGCATCCGCCTGCGCGGATAGAAGCAGCCATGAATGAAGCTGGGGTGCATATCGATCCTATGAAAAATGTGGATGAACTTGTAGGGATCGCAATGAAAGCGATAAGGCCCCTCATACCGATACGTTTTGAGGAAGTAAATATCGCAATCAAGCTTCCGGCGCAATTCGCTACAAAAGCCTATGGCAGCGTTGCCGGATTTGGAACCCTGACAAAGCAGGAATGGCAGAATGACGGTTCCTGGGTAGGGGTTATAACAATTCCGGCGGGAAGGCAGGATGAACTGTACGGCCTCCTGAACCGACTGACAAAAGGGAGTGCAGAGACAAAGTTCTTAAAGTGATGTAAATGGAAAAAAAATTAGTAATTCCGGGTGATTTCTTATCAGATGATGTAAAGCTTGCTGATGAGGGTACATATGTCGAAGATGGGAAAGTATTTTCATCTGTCTTTGGAATAGCATCATTGAAAAACCAGATCAAAGTCGTGCCGCTCTCAGGCAAATATATACCCAGGCAGGGCGACCTTGTTATAGGTATTATAACCGAAGTCTCTTTTTCGAACTGGATAGTAGATATTCGTTCTCCATATGAGGGTTTATTGCATATCTCCGAGTTCCCAAGAAGAATAGACAACTCGGAAATGTCAAAATACCTTAAAGTTGGCGATTCAATAATGACGCTCGTTAAGGATGTTGATCCAAGCATGAAGGTTGAACTTACATTGAACGATCAGAGACTGAGGCAGATAAAAGACGGGCGGGTAATCGAAGTCACACCTTCAAAGGTGCCAAGACTAATAGGCAGAAGCGGTTCCATGATCGCCATGCTTAAGAATGAGACAAATTGCAATATATTTATCGGGCAGAATGGAAGGGTATGGCTTACAGGCAAAGATAAGAATCTCGATCTTGCAGCCAGGACGATCCAGAAAATCGAGAAAGAATCCCATATTCCGGGTTTGACTGACAGGATAGTTAAGTTCCTGAAAGAAGAAAAAGGGATACCTATACAAGAACCGGCAAAAAAGAAAGCGCAAATCGAAGCGGTTGAGAAGGGAGAACCCACCCAGGAAACGGCCAGGGATGAACCAGTAATCGAAGAAACGCCAAGAGAAGAAGCAGAAGAGCCAGATAAGGTTGAAGAAAATGAATCCGGTGGAATCCTGGATGAACTGCTGGATAAATAATTTGTTTTGTATGAAATTATGAGGGAAGAAAGAGAAGAGGAATCTTATGGTAAAACCAGAAAAGTTAATTGAAAACGGTATTCGCCTTGATGGCAGAAAACCAGATGAAATCAGACCCATCAAAATAAAGGTGGGTGTTTTGAATAGAGCTGACGGTTCATGTTATTTTGAATTCGGAGGAAACAAGGTAATTGCAGCAGTATATGGTCCGCGCGAGGTACATCCCCGCCATATGCAGAAATCAAACAGCGCAGTTGTACGGTATAGATATAATATGGCATCGTTTTCAGTTGAAGATCGAAAACGTCCGGGGCCTGACAGGAGAAGCATTGAAGTGTCAAAGGTTAGCAGGGAAGCGCTAGAACCAGTGATATTCCAGGAATATTTCCCCCGTTCAGCCATAGATATCTTTGTAGAAGTACTCCAGGCAGACGCAGGCACAAGGACGGCAGGAATTAACGCAGCATCTATTGCCCTGGCTGATGCAGGCATACCGATGAAAAGCCTGGTATCGGCATGTGCTGTTGGAAAAGTCGATGATACGCTTGTTCTTGACCTGAATAAAGATGAAGATAACTATGGGCAGGCAGATATGCCAATAGCCATGACGCCTGATGGAAATATCACGCTTTTGCAGATGGATGGTCATCTTACCAGGGAAGAATTCAAGGAAGGGCTTGAGATGGCAAAGAATGGATGTCTTATGATCGCGCAAATGCAAAGAGCGGCACTTTTGGAGAAATATTCCTCCCTTATGGAAGGTGAAGTCAATGAGTAATGAAATAATGTCCGAACTTCGGAAAGATTATATCTATAATCTCATGATAAAAGGGGAGAGAGAGGATGGGCGAAAATTTGACGAGTACAGGGAGATCACAATTGATACAAATGTTATTGAAAAGGCAGAAGGCTCCGCGCGCGTCAAACTCGGGGACACGCATCTTGTCGTAGGCGTTAAGATCCAGACCGGTACACCTTTCCCCGATACTCCTGACCAGGGAGTGATCATCACAAATCTGGAACTTATTCCTCTTGCTTCGCCTGTGTTTGAATCAGGTCCACCGAGGGAAGATGCCATTGAACTTGCCAGGGTAGTGGACAGGGGCATCCGTGAATCCGAATCTATTGACCTTTCCAAACTGTGTATAACACCGGGTGAAAAAGTCTGGATGGTATTCATTGATGTGCATGTGCTTGACGATGGCGGAAACATTATGGATGCGGCATCTCTGGGGGCCATAGCTGCTCTTATGACCGCAAAATTGCCTGCACAAAGGTTTGATGTGGGCGAAGATACGCCCGTTCCTATGAGGGATGTTCCTGTAGCTGTAACGGCGGTCGAGATAGGCGGGACCATAATGCTTGACCCCTCGCTAAATGAACAAAGCATAGCAGGAACAAAATTGACCGTAATTTCCAATCAGGATGGGGGATTATCTGGCATGCAAAAAAGTGGTGTTCTTCCACTTACGACCGAACAGATAAATTATATAGTGGATATTTCAATTGAGAAGGCAAAAGAATTAAGAGAAAAATTCCTGGAGATATAATCATGGCTAAAATCAGTTCAAA
Source organism: Candidatus Methanoperedens sp. (assembly GCA_026552955.1). Classification (GTDB taxonomy): domain Archaea; phylum Halobacteriota; class Methanosarcinia; order Methanosarcinales; family Methanoperedenaceae; genus Methanoperedens. The sequence continues at coordinate 52,945 of JAPMTS010000021.1, forward strand.
AGGACATAAGACAAGATCGGCCGGAAGATTTGGTGTAAGATACGGAACCAAGAGCCGAAAACTTATTGCAGATATTGAAGAAAAAATGCATGCTGAATATACCTGTTCCAAATGCGGTGCAAAGAAAATTTCAAGAATCGGGACAGGTATATGGCAATGCAAGAAATGTGAACACACTTTTGCAGGAGGCTCATATGTTCCTCAAAGTCCGGCGCATATGACCGTTTTAAGAGCTGTCCAGGGTGTAAAATCTGAAATTTCCAAGCAGTTGGCACAAGGAATGAAAGCATAATAAGGATTCAGTATGGTTTATAAATGTACCCGTTGCAAGCGGGCAGTGGAGATAGATTATGAATATAGCGGCGTCCGTTGCCCTTATTGCGGCCACCGGATCCTGGTAAAGGAAAGACCTGTACTTGTTAAACAGGTCAAAGCTGAATGATCGTTACCACTGCACGAAAACCATCATCAAAAACACGAATATTCTGTAAACATTTAGGCAGGTTCACGGGTTGGATGTATGTGACCCGTGGAAAATCCAGTCTTTTAGAGTTTGCAGATAAACCTTTTTTATTAGTAGGTGAATACAAAGGAAACCCTGGCAGTTTTAGATTTTTTTTAAGAGGCAAATGCATTCTCTTAATCCGCGCCAATGTATCACTCGACAGGGATATCGGCATCGGGACTGAACCTGTGATCCAGGGAAATAATTCTGTGGCACTTTCCTTAAGTAAAATAACAGGATTAAGAACTGGAGAAAACTCAAAAAGGATTATCCTGATCAATGATAATATCGAATTTATCGACGATGGTGAATCATATATCAAATTAAAAGTACTGGAAATACGGGGCGAGGGCAGTGTTTGATTTATTTAAGAAAGAAGAGATCAAGTCCCTGAAGGCAAGAATATCCCGCCTTGAAGAAGAAAAGAGAATACTCTCTGTGCAGCTTGGGAAAAAAGGTGAAAAAGCCAAGAAAACGATTGCTATAAAACAGGATGTTGACAGGGAATTAAATGAGGCCAGAAATAAGATATCTTCGCTTACCAATGAGATACAAACACTGAAAAATGAAACATCACAGGAATCTAAATTCAGGCTATCTGAAATTGTATCAAAAAACAGGCTTGAAGAGATTATTTATTCTCTTGATGGATTCCAGGCGAAAATGTCAACATTGATAACAGTTTACCTGGAAAAGGATACGTTATTGGAAGATGTGGCACGGGATACAATTAACCTTTTTGACAGTTGTGCCCTGCATCTTATCGAAAAAATCGAATCATCTACCGGAAAAATAATTCTCTACGATACTAACCGGATCGTTAATCTGGTAATAATACCGGTTTTCCCAATCCTTCGATCAGAATGTGTCATGAACAGGCAATTCGATCTTTCGCCATTAAGAAAAAATCTGGAATATGACAAAATACTTGTTGTGAATGCCCATGCAGGTGAAACAATTATTGGAATTGTTGAAGCGGATATTTTTGTGGAGCATGAAATCGTAAGAAGTAATGTAATGGGAAAGCATAAACAGGGAGGATGGAGCCAGAAGCGATTCCAGAGCCTTGTGGAAGAGGATGTAAAACACCACGCTGATAAAGTAAGGGCTGTACTGGGACCTATGATCTTGAAACATAATGATATACAATATGTTCTTGCGGGCGGTGAGGGGAAATTAATAAAAATGATCCTGGAGGGATATGATTATAATCTCGTTATGAAAAGTATGGATACTATTTCAAAAGGCAATGCTGATCAGGTGTTAAGGGATGTATTGGCCGTCAGATGTTACTGGATCTAATGAGTCATATTTAAATACCCTGAATGCAAATAGTTATATTATCTTTCGGGTGAGAAAATGAACCAAAAAACGATTTTAAAAATAAATGAAGAGATATTAAAAAATACTTTGAAATGTAAAAAAGGTTTTTCCTGTCTGTCAGGCATGAGCCTTTGTCAGGTTGAACTCAATGTTGGAGATAAGATCCATTTTGTAAAATGCAAGAGCAATGAACCATGTAATTACAGGGTATCATTTGGCTATTCTTTCGTTTGTATTTGTCCTGTAAGAAAAGAACTCTTTAATCGATATAATATTTGAACAAAAAATAGAAAAGAAGTAAAGGACCTTTACTTCTTGAACAAGAGACTGAATTTTTCGCTCAATAATCCAAATTTCTGTTTCAACAATTCAAGGCTCAATAAACCTTTTGAAGTCAGGACATAGATGATCACAGCCCCGATGCCAGTAGCTATTGCGGCTATCAAAAGGTAATTGATTGGTTTTTGCTGGACGATCAATAAATTGCTCTGCCCCAGGACATCCACGGTGATGTTTGCGGCTATTGCTTCATTTCGTGTGAAATTGATCTCCACTTTCTCGCCTGCGGCCAATGTGACTGACCTATTTTCGACAGCGGTGCCGTTAATGATCAATTCGACTGGAAGCGTATCTGATTTGGTGCCTATGTTGGAAATATTGGACTTTACAACAAAATCTTCACCTGTAAAGACCGGATTGGGAGTGATATTAATATCAAGAGCTTTGAATTCAGAATATGGGGCTCTTATATCTATATCCCTTGAAACCATAATATACGATTGTTTGGAAGCTGTTATTGAATGCGTACCGCTCGTTTCCAGCCTGTAGCTAACTTCACCATTGCTATCTGTTGAGCCAATACTGGTATTATCAAACTTAACAGAGGCGCCACTCATTGCTGTTCCATTGTAAAGGACTTTAATTTGTATAGTCTCATACTGGTTTGCATTTGATGGGGCTTCAATACTCAATCTGTAATCGACGTATTTCTCGATCTCAATGTTTTTTGTGGCTTTCTCATAGCCGGTCTTTGTCGCAGTGATGGTATATGTCCCGTTTTTCAGGGTTTTCGGAATGGAATAATTTAAAGAACCATTCACATCTGTCGTACCGATATCCGTATCCAGTGTCAATGATGCATTTTCAGCGGCTTTTCCGCCTGCTGTTACTTTGATAATGATGTTATCCCCGGCCATTGCTTTTTGGGGAACATTGATTGAAAGCTGGTTCTCAATCATATCCTCTGTCACATCCACTGCAAAATAGAACCGAAGAGTATCGCTATCCGCTGTCTTGAGCCTGATATTTCCCATCAGTACATCGTTCTTATTTCTATCAAGGCCGATATCGCCACTATTTTTCATTTGGATTTGTTGATTGTTTACTGATGTAACTTCCATCTTACCAATCTGGTCACCGTTCTTGACTTGTCTTGCTGTTTCTGATATCTGGAAAATCCCTTTTATGAATGCTGCCTGCAATTCAGTTCCTGCGAAAACATTATCAAATCTAACCAGGATCAATGGAAGACCATCTACGTTCCCTACCCTCTTTTTATAAACGTATGTTTCTCCACCTTGAAGCATGTTCGAATCGACTTCAGCGCCGTCTTTCAGCAGGACAAGGAACATAGTCCTTCCTCTCAGATCAATATCTGTCGCCTTAAGGACATACCCATCCTTCAAAGCCAATGTGCCGCCCACAGATATTGTTCGCTTCGTATCATCATCTATAAGTATTTTATGAAGCTGACCCTGCGCCATTGCACTTGTATCGTCGAAGCTGTCAACCATACCTGAATTGACATGACCTTTATATCCTGCAAAATATTTATCGGCCATAAAACCTATGACCTGGTATCTTCCCCATTCATCATGAGTGAATAAAACCTGCTCTGGCTCTGTTGTGTAGACAAGCTTGTTTTCCGGGATCGACTTGCCGTCACGCTCGGTCATCGAAAGCTTTTCATTTCCAAGGCCATCATCCAGGTTATAATAGAAACCGATGATGGTTTTTCCAATATTCATTCCAAAATTATATGGTGTCCATTCTGTGATGTTATTATCAACTGCATCAAAAACAGTGCTTCTTACTTCAAAACTGCCTTTCCTATCAACTGAAAGTGCAAAACGAAGGTCATTATTATCCGCCACTATTATTTTGAGGTCCCCCATAAGATCTACAATGCTTCCCTTATTCAGTCCCACATCATTGTCATTGTTTTTCATCACGATTTTATCTTTATTTACTTCTGTGACTTCCATCACTCCGAATTTGTTCCCGGATTTTACCTGGGTAACATCCTCTGATATCTGGAAAATCCCTTTTAAGAAAGCTGCCTGCAATTCAGTTCCTGCGAAGACACCGTCGAACCTGACAAGGATAAGTGGGAGGTCTTCTACACCCCCAACTCTCTTTTTGTAAACGTATGTTTCTCCTCCTCTAAGCATGTTCGAATCGACTTCAGTGCCATCTTTCAACAGGACAAGGAACATAGTCCTTCCATTCAGATCAATATCTGTTGCTTTAAGGACATATCCATCCTTCAAAGCCAGTGTGCCGCCCACAGATATTGTTTTCTTGGTATCATCATCGTAAAGTACTTTGTGGAGCTGTCCCTGTGCGATCGCGCTAACATCATCGAAGGTGTCAACAGCTTCCGGAATTGTATGGTTCTTATATCCAGCGAAGTATTTGTCGGCCATGAAGCCGATAACCTGGTATTTTCCCCAGTCTTTATGATTGAAATAGACTAACTGGGGTTCTGTAGTATAGATGATATTGTTCTTGCTTATAGTCCCATGACTACGGGGAATTGATTCCATCCTTATTTTTTCACTGCCTATACCATCTTTAGGATCATAATAGAAACCTGAAAAGCTCTGGTAATTCCAGGTGTAAGTCGTTGAGAAGTCATCAGGATATCGGTCACCGTCCCAGATGCGGTTGCCTTTGTTGTAGGTTGCAGCGATGTTTTTTATTGTAAATTCAGTAGTATCGCTTCCGTTTAGATTAGTTATTTTAGCGGTAATTTTAAAGGTTCCTGTTGAGCTTTTGGTGAAAGTATAATTCTTAGTGTCATTAGGATTTACAGGGTACGAGTCCAGAGCAGTAGTTTTATTATCTTCATACCAGGACAAATTCCCGTTCTGGTTTCCTATTTTTACACTGAGATTTGCTGGTTCACCAGCAGTAATAGTAACAGAAGAGGGGCTATTCCTGGTTATTGTTGGCCCCGGGGGTTTTGTTGTGAAATTTAGGGTCGTTGAGTTAGATTCTAAGGTTTGATTTATTTTATTCCTGGCATAAACTTTATAATAATATTTTGTTGCAGAATCCAATCCTGTAATTGATATGGTTCTTGGTAAACTTGAGGAATTATTCCCTTTAGGTACTTCATCCATGGCTATTGTTTTACCGTATTCTACCCATGCATAGGCATCACTCTGATTTAGAGTGAAAGTTATATTCACTTTAGATGTAGTTGCAGTATCATTCGTAACACCAGTAATATTCGGAGCAGTTGGATCAAGCGTCGTAAAATGATCAATTGAGGAATTTATAGAAAGGCTTTGATTAGATTCATTGTATGCATAAACACTATAATAATATGTAGTGTTTTTTGCTAAATCGGAAAGTGTGATTTTTCGAGAAAGTGAACTGTTTTTCCACTCACTCCATTGGTTTCCACTTGATAATGTGGAATTAGTACTATATTTGACTCTTGAAGCAGAATTGCTTTGATTTACGCTAAATGTAATTTCTGCACTATTATCTGTAATATTACCATCGGTTGGACCACTTGTAAATGCCGGAGCTGTAGGGGTCGTTTCATTCAAAGGGGCAGTCCTGGCGGTATCGTTCTTCCATGTCGCGTTAATAGAACCGTTTGTATCTTTAGTATGCGTACTGATCGTATATGACGTATCTGCTGTCAAATTTGTCAGATTGTAATTTTCTTGTCCTTTGCTAACATTTTCTTTCCAAATTCCATCGATATAAACAATAACACTTGAAAAATTGCTATCTGCAGGATCATTCCATGTCCATTTTATATAGGTTTGAGCATAGGTTACATTGTTCAAACCTGTTATGCTTGCTGGTGCTGCCATCCCGCTCATCGTAGTACCCAAAATAACAAATACTAGAAAAGCAATTACTGAAACATATTTTCTATTTACCATATTTTTTGTCCCCTCTGATCATTTTCAATTTTTTCTCCTGTGGTCGCTATAATGCAAAATGCGTATAACTAGACATCAGTGTCATAAGAACTCAACATATATAAATAATTTCTGCGATTAAAGTCAACTTGAGCCAGTTTAAATTAAAGATTGCGGAATTTTTGCTACGGTTGGCGTTAAAAAATTTCCAATAACGTTTTCACCTCATCAAATTTCGCACCTTTTCTTATGATCTTCTTGTTTACAAGGTCAACCACCGTAGAAGGTTCGCCCCGGCATTCCCCGCCATCTATGATATAATCCGCACTGATCTTGATCTCATCCACACGTCGCGGCGGGGCTTCCCCTGAAAAGTTGGCGCTCGTTGACGTTATCGGTACTCCGGCAAGTTTTATGAGTTCAATTGTGGTTCTGTGCGCCGGGAAACGTATACCAACAAGTTCCGACCCCGAAGTGAGCATATCGTTGACTATTTCCTTCTTTTTCAGGAGGATTGTTACCGGTCCGGGGAGGAACTCTTCAATAAACCGTTTTTCCTTTTTTCCGATATACACAAGCTCTTCCATCATCTCAAGATCAGATATGGCAACAGAAACAGGTTTATCTTTATCGCGCTTCTTTATGGCGAATACTTTTTCAAGGGCAACACTCGAGAATATATTTGCCCCGATGCCATACACCGTTTCAGTGGGATAGATTACTATACCATTTTTCTTGATGATTTCCGAAGCTTTCTTAATATCCGTACCTATCTGCATGGGTGAGCCTCACATTTGAAAATATCACTACTGATAAGGGAATGAGTGTTCAAACAATTCAAGAAATCTGCGTACGTATGAACAAGAGGTGAAATTATATTACCTCCCGCCAGAGTGCATCCGGTCTGGGGTCGCAACCCCGGCGCCGTAATGTTGAAAGGAAGTTTTAATAGTACGCTTATCAGCTGTTGGAGCTTTGAATTCACGCCGGAACAATCGACAGGGATGTTACCGGGCAGTTGCGTGTGCATATCCCACAGGCGATACATGCATCGGGATCGATCACTGCTGCCCCGTTCGTCACGGAAATTGCAAGTTTTGCAGTATTCATGTTAAAATCATCAGCTTTACCCAGTTTGATATTTGTCGGGCAGACCGACACACATATTCCACATCCATTGCAGATATCCGATTGCATTAATTTCTTGTCCTTTGCCATAATATATGATACCTCTTTGAGTGATATGAACATTTCGATTAGTACTGGGGTTCCAATCCTTCGAGCCGATTTATGATCTCTTGATTTAATCCTGTTGTCTGATCTTTTTTATCCTTTTCTTTGTGCACCGCATCAATACCAATTTCAAATAACTTGTCAAGTTCAGCAGAGGTACTTATCGAAAGTAATGTCAGCACCCGTGGCATTTCCCCGTTGCGCAAGAGAATACCTTTGAATATCTGTCCTATTTCAGTGGATAATTTTTCCACCTCACTTGTAATATCGGTGATGTTCAGGTATTTTGGATCCCCTTCAATTATTATCATCGCCCGATTTGATTCCTTATAAGGCTCAAGCTTAAAAAGAAGACCTGCATATGAAATACTGTGCTGGATAACTGATTTAATGGGCATATTCTTATCTCCCTTCCCAAATCCCATTGTAGCAAGCTTTGTTCCACCGGACATCACAGTTTTAAAATCCCCAAGATCTGTCACCATCATCATTTCGCTATCAAGCGCCTTCAATAGAAAGAGAAACCTCCTGGCAACAGTGGAATTTATTTCATCATATGCATTTTTAATATCCTTTCCCAGATGTTTCAGATATTGATTATCCACAAGTATTGTACCGTCGCTATTTCCATCCATTATTTCTTTCACGCAAAAAATGGAATTTTGCAGATAGATCGACCCCTCTTCCCTGAATGGAAGTACTATGATCCCATAGACATTATATTTATATCGTTCTTTCATCGCGTTTATTAAAAGGGGGGCAAAAGAAGAACCTGTCCCGCCTGATGAGGAAGCCATAACGAAGGCAACATCAAAATCACCGCGCTCCTCAATAATACGAAGCAGGAGTTCTTTATTCTCCTCAAAAGTTTTTTTTCCGACATTCCTGTTCGCTCCCACACCATGCAGATGCGGCACCTGGATCCTGTCTTTTGCTTTTGTATGCTTCAATTCTTTAAGGTCGTTAACAGCAGTATTGATAGCGAGTGTTTCAACGTGGCTTTTAAATCTCTGGCTTCCATAATATTTTGACAGGGCGCCCCCGCCAAATGCTTCCTTGTTAATTGAATCAAGGATCCTGTTCCCGCATTGTCCAACTCCGATGATAAGTACATTCAGCATATTTCCTCTAGAATGAATATTCCCTATGTCTTTTGATAATAAATAACACTATTACGGCAATTATTATTATTGCCGGAACAAGGATATACAGATAATCTTTTTTATTTTCTTTCACAATAATGGAATCGGAATTGGCAGAGAAACCTGTTGAATCATCAGAATAACTGGTTTTTAAAATTATTGAGTAATTTCCAGGTTCAACTGCTTTCAGGGTCGCTAAATATTCTTCAGATTCAGCCGGATCTATTTTTTTATATACCTGTCTTAGATCCCCTTCTTTTACTTCCATTCCTTCTGGAATTGCCCCTTCTACAAGTATTGATTCCGCTGAAACATTGCCGTTATTTGTGATTTTTACTGTAACTTTTACTGACTCGCCCGTCAAAATATCATTATTATCAAGTGTAATAACCGTAGTAAGATTTGATTTTTCGTCCTTTTCGTCAAGAACGGTTACCGAAAGGGAATTCGACAGAGCATTTTTGGAGGCACTATTAGAGCTATACTTAATTGTCGTAGGTTCAATATTATATGATCCTGATTCCACTGCCTTCAGGGCAAATAATAGCTCCAGACGGTCACCTGCTTTCAGTTCATCCTGCAAAACAGGAGGAAAACTTGAGCCTGGTGCTCTTGCAAACCCTTGCGGCAGCTTTTCATCCAGGGAAAGGTTGTAGGCCGTCCCATTACCTGTGTTTTCCAGATTGATCTTAAATTCTACAATATCGCCTTTATTTAATGTTGTTTTATCGGCCGATTTTGTCAAAACTATATGTGGTATTTTCTCATCGACTACAGATATTTCGACATCATATTTCTCCAGCTTTGTCCAATCTTCAGGATATTCTATTGTTATCCTTGCCATTTCCTGGTTAATGGAGATTAATTTGAGCTTTATTATATAAAATGGGTCGGATTCTAAAGTGTCACCTTCACGTAATGTAATGGGTTTTTTCTTGTTTCCAAAAATTAGATTGACTTTAACCTGACGGGGTGAGTCTATACTAATTTCGGATACTTCCAATTTATAATATCCGTCTTCAAAATTTAAGCCCGAATTATTTTGTAGGGTAAAATTGTCCGTTTTTTCCGCATTCACAGGCATCGAAAAAATTGATAAAATCAATATTAGAAAAGATAATTTTTTCAATAAGTCATAATCATTCTTGGATTTCGGGATCATTAACAAAACAGTCTATAATATCGATAATATTTAAGCCTTATGAGCATGATTTTTATAATGGAAAAAATATTTTACATTTCGATCCGGGATATCACTCCATGAAGTTTGTGAGGCGGAAGTTTATAGAATTGCACAAAGGCAGGCGTAACCCTCTTGATCATGGAATATATTCTCCAGATAACGTTATCCGAGACAATATCTTCAAGGCCGTAGAAAATGGTCTTTTCTTCAATTCCATTTTCCTTCAATAGGGTTTCAACATCAACAACTTCCATATATCCCATGTATATCTCAAATACCCTCAACCCTTTTGCAAGTTCGCTCTTGAATGAACCTGAAATGCCGTATGGATTCTCTGTTTTTATAAGTGAAACAATTATGTTGTCCTCATAAATGATGTTATTATTGAACATGGTATTGGCCATGTACGGTGGGATCTTTATTATCTCCCTTGCAAAGAAAAGGGCTGTACCTTTTATTTTAGGCATATTTTTATATACTTCCTCGTATTCTTTAAGAAAATCATCAAGCATCATCGGTGAAATAGCCCTGTACAGCCTTTTTTGCCCTGATGTATATATCATAATTATACTGAATGGAATTAAAGCCAGGATAATTGACCAGTAACCGCCGTAAGGTATCTTATGGAGACTTGAGAGGAGGAATGCTATATCGATAATTGTGATGAAAATGGCGATCGTGAATTTTGACATCTTGTTTTTCAGGTAAAAGATCCATGACATCATTATGCCTGTCAGAACCATGTCTCCGGTGACAGCAAGGCCATATGCTGCAGCAAGACTGCTGGATTCCTTGAATATGATCATAACCATAAGAACTGAAAAAAGCAGGAACCAATTCACTGAATCAATGTAAATCTGCGACTGGAGCTTCCTTGATGTATAATCCACTTTGAGCATGGGTAAAACGCGGGTCGTAATTCCCTGGTACACGATAGAGAACATCCCGCTGATCATTGCCTGGGATGCGATAACTGTCGCAATAATACTGAGTACCAGGAATGGTATATAAAGGACCTGAGCCTGGTTGAATATCATCTCAAAAAGTACGCTTTTTGCTTCAGGATGTCCGATCACATAAGCACCCTGGCCCATGTAATTCAACAACAGGGAAAAAAATACGAATTTCCAGGCCCTCACTATAGGAAGTCTTCCCAGCTGGCCCATGTCAGCAAATAGGGCTTCCCCTCCTGTGGCGCAAAGTATCACCTGGGAAAGCACAAAGAATCCCGAAATACCGTTTTCCAATAAGAAAGCAATGGCATGGTATGGATTTATGGCATTCAGGACAGCTGGAACCTGGATAATTGAAACCATACCCGAAACTGCAAGTGAAATAAACCATATGAACATCAATGGTCCGAATGCCCCTGCGACTTTTTCCGTTCCCTTTTTCTGGACTCCAAACAGGAATATCGCAATAATCGCCGCGATTAAGACCAGCATTTTTTGCCCGGTCCCTTCAAGTCCCGGGATCAATTTCATTCCTTCAACTGCGCTGAGTATGCTAATTGCTGGTGTTATTACACCATCTCCGAAAAGCAGGGATATACCAATGAAAGAAAGGAGAGAAACAAGCCCCACCTGTCTTCCCGACTTTAATAGGGGAATAAGTATCTCACGCAGGACTATGGTTCCTCCTTCACCTTTCTGGCCAAGGCTCATCGCAAGCCATGAATATTCAATAGAAACAATTATAATAAGTGTCCATATTATAAGTGACAGGATACCAAGGATATGTTCTTCGGTAAGACTTGTCATTGCCAGGACGACGGTCAGGGTATAGATAGGGCTTGTTCCGATATCACCAAATACTAAACCCAGCGATTTTATAATTCCCTTAAAAGTTTCCCTGTCAAGCATGATTCAGTCTATTTTTTAATAATATCGATCCTTTCTCCCCTAAAATAATCTTATTTCACTTTAATGTTTTCTAAAAAATCAAAGAAAAATAAACTAATTCTACAAAAAAAAAAACAAATATGATCTATATCACATTTCAATCCTGGACAGTACTCCGTGGAGCTTATGGGACGGTAATTTATAGAAAAGGACAAATGCCGGAGTATTTCTTTTGATAATTGAGTATATGTTCCAGATCAAATTCTCCGAAGCAATGTCTTCAAGACCATAGAATATTATTTTTTCTTCTACTCCTGACTCTTTTAAGATGGATTCAACATCAACCACTTCCATATATCCCATATAGATCTCATAAACTCTCAAACCATCTCCAAGCTGGCTTTTGAAAGAACCTGAAACACCGAAGGGATTATCGGTCATTATAAGGGAAACGATAATATTGTCCTCATAAAGGATATTGTTATTGAACATCGTATTTGCGATATAAGGGGGTATTTTTTTCACATCTCTTGCAAAGAAAAGAGCTGTTCCTTTGATTTTGCTGATACTATTATATATTATATTATATCCATTAAGAAATACATCGAGATCCAATGGCGAAAGAGCCTTGTAAAGCCTTTTCTGACCGGATGTGAAAATCATGATTATACTGAAAGGTATTATCGCAAGAACTATTGACCAGTAGCCTCCATAGGGTATCTTGTGAAAACTTGATAGCAGGAATGCCATATCAACAATTGTAACCAGTACAGCGATACTTGTTTTTAATTTATTGCCTTTCAAATAAAATATCCACGTCATCATGATCCCCGTTAGGGTCATTGTCCCTGTAACGGCAAGACCATATGCTTCAGCAAGCAGGTACGATTCCCTGAAAATGAACATAACTGCAAGAACTGAAAACAATAAGAACCAGTTCACAAAATCAATGTATATTTGAGACATCAACTCACTTGATGTATAATCAACTCTAAGCATTGGCAGAACGCGCGTGGTAATTCCCTGGTACACGATCGAGAACATCCCGCTTATCATGGCCTGCGATGCAATGACCGTCGCAAAGATACTTATGATAAGAAAGGGAACATAAAAGAACTGCGCCTGGTGAAATATCATTTCAAAAAGTACATTATGCGCACCAGGATGCGCAATAATATAGGCTCCCTGTCCGAGATAATTTAATAAAAGTGCAAAAAAAACAAAATACCATGCCCGAATAATGGGAAGTTTTCCAAGGTGTCCCATATCTGCATATAATGCTTCCCCGCCGGTAGCGCAAAGAATAACCTGTGAAAGCAAGATGAATCCTGTGATGCCGTTTTCGACCAGGAATTCAATGCCAAAATATGGATTTAATGCCTTCAATATGGTCGGAAAATCAATGATATTTATGAGACCGGAAACTGCTAGTAACCCAAACCACAAAACCATGATCGGTCCGAATACCCATGCAACTTTTTCTGTCCCTTTTTTCTGAAATGCAAATAGCAGGATAGCGATAAAGGCCGCCACGATAACAAGCGTATCTTTACCTGTTCCTTCAAATCCGGGAATTAGGGTCAAACCTTCAACAGCGCTGAGTATGCTAATTGCGGGTGTGATAACACCATCCCCGAAAAGAAGAGAAATACCAATAAAAGTAAGCAAAGTAACAAATGATATCTTCCTGCCGGATTTCAGCAATGGGATGATAAGTTGCTGGAGAACAATGGTCCCTCCTTCACCTTTCTGTCCGAGGCTCATTGCAAGCCATGCATACTCAATGGTTACTACAATAACAAGTGTCCAGATTATAAGGGAAAGAATTCCCATAACATGGGCTAAAGTAGGAGGAGTCAATAGAAAAATTACTGTAAGAGTATAAATGGGGCTTGTTCCGATATCTCCGAAAACCAGTCCTATCGATTTTATGATTCCCTTATAGTCATTTTTATCGAGCATGATTCAATTCATTTATTGATAGATTTTCTAATGAAGAACGGTCATTCCACAAACGGTTGTCCGGACTTTAATATAACATCCGCCACTTCGGGCCTCATAGAATCCGCTGGCGGTCTGTTACCTGCTTCTATCATTTGTCTCATTTTTGTACCGGAGAAATCCACCCTGTCAGAATGCGGACAGACCTTGTCATTGGATATGCCCCCGCACTTGTTGCAATGGAAGAATGACATGAAGAACATGGGCTCAATTCCGATATCAGGGAACTCCTTGAATATTTCCTGTGCGGCAAAGGGATGGTAGTAATTTCCCACGCCTGCATGGTCTCTTCCGATAATGAAATGGGTGCAGCCGTAGTTCTTTCTAACGATAGCATGGAATATGGCTTCACGGGGGCCTGCATAGCGCATTTCTGTCTGGAATATGCCAAGCACGACCCTGTCCCTGGGATAATAATTGTTTATCAGGACTTCATAGCTTTCAAGTATTACATCGTCCTTGAAATCACCCTTTTTCTTCTTTCCTATAACAGGATTTATGAAAAGCCCATCTACCATCGTAAGCGCGGATTTTTGCAGGTATTCATGGCCAAGATGCGCGACGTTTCGTGTCTGGAACCCGACGACTTTTTCCCAGCCTTTTTCCTTGAAAAGATTCCTGGTTTCCTGCGGTTTCATCGCATATTTGAAATAGGGTGTTTCCGATTCATTTATCAGGCTTATTTTCCCCCCAAGCAATGTGTCATTCATGGAATAGGTCTTTTCCACACCCGGGTGGGCGGCATCGTTTGTCCCATATACCTGCTCGGCGTAGGCTCTTTTTTCGTAGCTGTAGGTTTCTTCCACCTGCATCATGGCTACGAGATGATTATCATTTTTAAGGAGAATTTGATCTCCTTCTTTGATATTCTTATTATCGGTGTCGAGCACGATGGGAAGAGTCCATGGAAGGCCGTTTGAAAGGCGCTTGTTGTAGAGTATGCTTTCATAATCTTCCCGGCAGTTGAAACCTTCAAGGGGGCTGAATAGCCCGGAAGCGATATTTTCAATATCTTTCATTAGGTCATTACTGACCTGAACACCCTGGTATTCAGAAGCCTGCTCCTGGATATTCTTTCGTTTTTGTTCTGTCAAAGTCCTGTTGATTAATTTTCCACCGTGAGGTTTTATTTGTGTCATTGTAATCCCTAATTTTTGCCATAATTGTAATTGCTGCGTAATAATTGTATGTGAATAGGCATACATTCTAAAATATCCGGAATCTGTATTCGGGAAGAGTATTTTACTCTTGAATGAATAATGGAAGAAGGCGAGAGCCACCCTTGCCGAAATTAGAGAACAAACCTATCTTTTTATCCAATATTCAAAATGTATATTTATGAATATATAGATTATCTTTAATTTTTATTCTCAGTATAATTCTAATCATAATGCTCATTACTGGAGCAGGAAAAGTTTATATGTTATTATGATAATTGTAAGTATGAGCAGGCATTCTTTTTAATGTCACTCCCACACACCTATCCAACGCCTGCTCTATCCAATCAAATGTTTTATATTTTTAATTTGAATCTAACACAAATGAACGGTACACTATTAAAGAGAATATCAAAAAGTGAATGATAGGTTACTTCTTCCATCCCCTGAAAAGAAGTGGCAATTCTATTTCTTCACGTTCCCCGCATGCAGTCCACATTCCTTCTTTGTTGCATCTTCCCACCACCAGCGTCCTTCTCGTTCATGCTGGCCCGGAAGCACAGGTTTTGTACATGGTTCGCATCCGATGCTTACGAATCCTTTTTCATGTAATTTATTATAAGGGACATTGTTCTCCCTTATATAATCCCATACCTGTTTCGAAGTCCAGCTGGCCAATGGATTGAATTTTATCAGGTTTCCTGTCCCGAATGTCGGGTCTTTCTGAATGACAGGAACATTTGCCCTTGTGCCGGGGCTCTGGTCTTTTCTTTGTCCTGTTATCCAGGCGTCCACCGTGGTAAGGGCGCGTTTTAATGGATCAACCTTTCGTGCATCGCAGCATTCCTTGTGACCATCCTGGTAAAATGAAAACAATCCTTTTTCTTTAACTAATTGTTCAGTCAAGTCACGATTGGCGAAAAACACTTCAATCTGAATATTATAGGTCTTTTTGACCTCTTCGATGAACTGGTATGTTTCAGGATGAAGGCGTCCCGTATCAAGTGAAAATACCCTGAAATCCGACCCGATCTTTTTTGCCATGTCGATCAATACAACATCCTCAGCACCGCTGAAGGATATCCCTATGTTCTTGAAATTCCCAAGCGCCAGCCCGAGTATTTCCTGCGGGGATTTATTCTCATAATCTTTAGCCGATTTTTCAATGTTAAGTTGTTCTGACATTTTTTCACCTTATCCTAAGATATCTTTCCTGAATTTCTCAAATCCCACACGTTCAAGGCAATCCCCGAACCTCTCCCCTATTTTTGTATTCTTTTTTGACCAATTGATTATTCTCCTGAATAATGCCACAGTCTCTTGCTCCGATCTGGTAGTCGTTAATTCTTTTCCGAGCATGGGGTGTCTTCCGATCTTTCCGCCTACAAAGATCTTTTGGCCTTTCCATTCCTCGATTATGAGGTCAGATGGGCATGTTCCGACACAGGCTCCGCACAAATTACATATATCCCAGAGAATTTTTATTTTGTCATTTTCAAGAATGATCGCTTTTTCAGGACACATGAACGTGCATGTCCCGCATCCTGTACATTCCTCGGTATTTATGGCTGGCTTTAGCACTCCCATTACCCCGAAATCATTTTCCTGCGGTTTTGCGCAGGCATTTGGACACCCTGTAACCGCGAATTTGATCTTTACGGGCATATCCTCGCCAAAGAATTCCTTATCAAGTAATCCACCTATTTCATAAGTATCTATGATGCCGTAATTGCATTCCGAATTTCCCGGACATGAAGTAATATTTCGGACCCTTGGACCGCATGAGCCCGGAGGCGTCCCATTATCTTCAAGTTCTTTGGTAATTATATCAAGATTGTGAATGTCCACGTTGGGGATCTGTATCCCCTGGCGCATCGTAATATGCACATTTCCTGTTGCGTATTCCTGGGCTATTCGGGCTACCCCGGAAAGCTGTTCTGAAGTTAAATTACCGCAGGGCATGCGTAACCTGACCACAAATAGATCTCTTTGCCGCTGCTTCATGTAACCGGATTTTTTTAAAGTTGCTATGTCAAGTTTTTCTAGGGTCATGGTGCTCCTTTATATGCAGGTTGATATTTAAACAATTCTGATTCGATAACATACAGGGCTAAAATATACCTGATGGATGCGGCAATATTTGTTAATATCAATAGAATATTTGTGAATCCGATGATTATCCCGGGATCAGTACATTTGAAGATAAGTTTTAAGTTGTCTCGTATTGATTATAATTATTGTGGAATCAATGCAAAACCAAATCCTCTGGCTTAACAGGAAAGAAGTGGAGTCGCTTCTTGACATGAAAGGAGCGCTAAAAGTCGTGGAAGAAGCATTCAGGCAGCATGGGCTCAAAAAAGTCCAGATGCCTCCAAAGCTTTATCTATATTTTAAAGACCATAATGGAGACCTGCGGACAATGCCCGGATATCTTGAAGAACAGGATATTGCAGGTGTCAAGATAGTGAATGTCCATCCCGATAACCCGAAAAAAGGACTGCCAACAGTGATGGCCCTGGTGATCCTGAATTCCACGGAATCAGGTGCGCCTCTTGCTATTATGGACGGGACCTACCTTACGGATATGAGAACGGGTGCATCCGGCGGGATTGCCGTCAAATATCTTGCAAGGAAGACCTCAAGAACAGTGGGCTTTGTGGGAACGGGGAACCAGGCAAGAAGCCAATTGCTGGCGATAAATGAAATAATAGATATACATGAGATAAAAGCCACGAGTACATCGGAAAAGCAGACACTTGCGTTCAAAGAAGATATGGAACTGAGAGTAGAATGTGAAATTACACCAAAGAACACCATTAAGGAAGTGTGCGATTGTGATATTCTTGTAACTACAACTCCTTCGAGGAAGCCAATTGTGATGAACGATTGGATATCAGAAAGTACTCATATCAATGCGATAGGCGCAGATGCCCCTGGAAAAGAAGAGCTTGACCCGCGGATACTGAAGAGAGCAAAGGTCATTGTTGACGATATCCAGCAGGCTTCACATTCGGGAGAGGTCAATATGCCAATATCCAGAGGATCATTTTCTGGTAAAGATATTTTTAGCGAACTTGGTGAAGTAATTACGGGGAAGAAAAAAGCGAGGACGAATGATTCGGATATTACCGTATTTGATTCAACAGGACTTGCAATCCAGGATGTTGCGACTGCGAATCTGGTTTATCAGAAAGCATTAAAAGCAAAGCTTGGAATAAGATTGCAGGAGTTCTGATTTTTCGGATTTCTGGAAGCATTTATCCGGATTGGGTTAATGAGAGATTTAATAAGGTTGTAGAGGATATTCTAACCAAAAAAGTGAAAAACTACCATGATAGAAAATATCATTTGGCCGGCGCTTGGGTTGCTTGTCATAGCTTCGCTTATTCCGAGACATAATAAGATCAAACTTCCCCTTACGGGAATAAGCTGGATGTTCTTTTCAATACACTGGATGCTCCAGTGGGAACATTATTACGAGCTTGAAGATTATGTTAATGTCTTATTGACAATTTCTGCTGCAGTCTTCAGTATTTACATAGGCTACCTCATGATCAAAAAGGACAGGTTGCTCTTCAGGAATGTCAATGGGATAGATACATTGACTTCTATTTCCATGATGACTACGGCTGCCGCAATAGGTGGTATTTCTTATTTTCTCTTTGCTGAGATCCATTCACTGAATTTGTGGATAATCTCCATCGTAACTGACCAGACTGTATGGTTGGGATCGTTTCTTGGAATAATGATAACAAGGCTTGATTGGAACCTTATATCAGTAAACGGCTACAAGGTTGAGATAATCCTTGCATGTACGGCTATTGAAAGCATTGCATTATTTTTAGGGATAATAGCAAGCGTAAATGCATCTCTGAAAAGGCTGGTATCGGCTTTTATGGTATCTGTCCCGGTAATATACGGTTTGAACCTGATAAGAAATGTTTTCGTGGTTGAAGCTTATGGGATGACATGGTTTGGAGACCCTGAAACGAGTTTTTATATTGCGCATACTGTTATCGCAAAAATGGGTTCATTGATAGCATTATTCGTGATAGCCTATGCAGTCTTTAAGATACTTCCGGAAATTATCGATATGATCGATGGGATACTGAATCTTGTTGGAGGGATTTTCAAGAATGATGGCTAAAGGTTCATTTTCATGGATATCGGGAATATTTATTTTGACCATCCTTTCCTGGATCGCATACAGTAACTCCGGTGGTAGACTCTCATTGATCTTCTTTCTTTTATTCGAAGTCGGGGTCATGCTTACCTTGTTTTTCATTATTTTTTTTCGCGATCCTGAGCGAATACCATCCGGGGATGAGGACGATGCAGTCTCGCCTGCTGATGGAAAAGTGATATCTATCAACCAGAGGACAGTATGCATTTTTATGAATATACACAATGTTCATGTGAACCGAGCTCCTCTTTCAGGAATAGTCACTCATATCGATTATAAACCGGGAGGTTATATCCCTGCCTTTAACAAGGATTCCGAAGTAAATGAAAGGAACCATGTTGTTTTTGATACTGCGTCAGGAACTCTTGAATTAACACAAATCGCAGGTGTCCTGACAAGAAGGATCGTTTCTTATATCAGCGAAGGAACCTATGTAAAAAGGGGTGAGCGTATCGGAATGATACGTTTTGGCTCACGAGTGGATATCACGATACCGGAAGGATATGTTTTTACGGTTGGGCTGAATGATAATGTGAGAGCTGCACAGACCATAATAGCCAGGAAAATGGATAAACACAAAGTAATATCTGAATAATGAGGAGGAGGAATGGGAGAAAACATATTAAAACTTATCAAGCTGGCTGATATCATAACCCTAATCAACGCTTTAATGGGATTTGCCTCAATAATAATGACGATGCGGGGGCAGATAGAAAGCGCACTTGTCCTGGTACTTCTTGCAGTGATAGCCGATGGCGCTGACGGAGCAGTGGCGAGGTTTTCCGGATTCGGGGTTCTTGGGGCGAATCTTGACTCATTATCCGATGTTATATCCTTCGGGGTTGCACCAGCAGTTATTGCATTTGTTTCTCTTTCAAAATTTGGGTTGCTGGCAGGAGTTTTTCCTGGCCTTTTTTTGGTTTGCGGTACTTTACGTCTTGCCAGGTTCAATATCTCCGGGAAAAAGGACGGATTTGAAGGAATTCCCATTACTGCAGGTGGTTTAATAGTAGCATTATTTCTCCTGATAAAAGATCTCATCCCCTATTTTGAATATTCTTTTGCTGCGCTTCTTTTTATACTGTCGTTGTTGATGGTAAGCACGATACGTTATCCGAAAATTAAAAAACCCATAATACTTGCACCTATGGCAATAGTACTTGTATTTAATATCGCCGCTTTTTTCAATGGGTCGTTGGACCTTGTGAAAAAAGGTTCATTGTTGCTGTTCATACTTATTATGGCTTACTTTTTGTTCCCGGTATGGAGGAAAATATATGCCAGAAATCAATAACCGTGACAGGGCAGTCTTTGAAGCAGGAATAAAGCTTGGAGCTTTGTATCACCAGTTCGTTGGCACTCCCATCAATACGGATATGCTAGAAGGTCTTGCAAGGATGATAGAAGAAAGCATAGGGGTCCAGCCTTTCGTAAGAAGCATCAGTGTATCAATAGATTCCGAAATGGTTGAAAAAAATCAGAATCCGGAATTCGGATATTGCGAATTGGAAGGCCGCATGCTTCATGTAAGTTTACAGGTGCTTTATAAGAATATCATAGCTCATGCAGAAATGTGTTATGATGAAGAAAGGGATTATCCTTTGATGAGTGTGAAGAAGATCGAGGAAATGTGATCTCGGATTCTTGCTTTTTTCATCGCCAGAACTGCCACCATTTCTTTGTTTCAGGCGGAGCCGGTGTAAGCATTCGTTGTGTCTGGATATGAAGGACCTGTTCCTGGTGGAGCAGTTTAAGAAGTTCATCTATTTTTGAACTCAGGAATACCACTTCATTTTTCATTCTTTGTATTTCATCGCTTTGGGCAGGGTCAATTTTGCTAATACTACCAGTACTGGTGCTGCTTTCACCTGGTATCTCACCTGTGCTTTCTTTTTTCCTGCTATTAAAATAAAATTCAAGAGCTTCAGTTACAATATCGATTTTAGGCCTGCCGCTGGTTTCAATTTTTTCCTGTAGTTCTAAAGGTATCCTAACATTAAGCTGCTTTTTTTCTCCCATGCTTATATAACTGAATAACTATTTTATATCTCTTTCCATCAGGATTCAGGAGCAAAACATAAAAGGCTGAAGAAACGATTTAGTCACCGATCAATGCTTATCTTTCGAGTAGTACTTGTTGAACCGCTTTACAGCGGAAACGTAGGTTCCGTAGCGAGAGTCATGAAAAATTTTGGGTTCAGTGAACTTGTTCTTTTAAGTCCCTGTGAAATCGATATGCCTGCACGCGTAATGTCTGTTCATGCGTATGATATTATCGAGAATGCAAGGATCGAATTCTCTCTGAATGACGCTTTAAAAGGCTCAAATAGTATTGTCGGTATGACAGGACTTCCGGGAAAAACCGATAATAAACACTTCAGGATCCCTGCATATAGCCCCCGGCAATTGAAGGAAAAACTGGCCGGGAATAATGGGGTAATATCTCTTGTTTTCGGAAGGGAAGATGCAGGGCTTCGAAATGAGGAACTTGAATTGTGCGATATCATAGTTAATATACCAACGAGCCAGGTTTACCAGAGCATGAATCTGTCTCACGCTGTTGCTGTGGTTTTGTATGAACTCAGCGACATAAAAGCCGGAGATAGGTATATAGCCGACCATTTTGATATCGAGCTTCTATATGAGCACATTGATGACGTACTCGATGATATTGAATATAAGGAGCATAAAGAAGACAAGACAAAGCTTATGTTAAGTAGAATATTAGGGCGGGCTGAATTGACAGCACGAGAGGTACAGACCCTTCGTGGGATACTGCGCCGCATCCAGTGGAAATTAAGAACAGGTGAATATGGTAAATCCGGTTAAATTCATAGTTGATTGCATCTTGGGAACAAAGCCGAGAATTGCACAAAGTCAGATGATCAAACCTTCAGAACTGAAAGGGGACATAAAATTAGGCGAGTTCATTCCCTTTTTTATAGTAGCATCCATAGAAGTCGGGAATACTACTACCAAATGTATTTTGACAGCCACAAATATGAAAGACGGACACACACGTGTTTTGAACAAGACCGTTAAAATGACACGGGACGTCAGGAAACCAAAACCCAACGAAAGGATCTTTGGTTCTACCCTTAATGGAGTATCTTTAACTAAAGAATCCATTGCCGAACTCGTAAGGGATACTCTGATTGAAGCGCATGAGGCTGTAAACCTTGATATCACCACAGACCTTGATTTTGCAGTAAGATCAACGGGGGTCGTTGCAGGTTTTTCATCGCCTCATGAAGTTGGGGAATTTATAAAAGCGCTTGCGGATGGATGCCTGCTTGCAGGGATCCCGCCAAAGAAGATGGTTCCGGCAATGTCTAAAGATAACATCCCTGCTAAATTCAAAAACAATTCCCTGATCGATAAGATCATATTTACAGGAGCTGTCGGGGGTGTCCTTCCTCCTGTTGGTTCAACAGGCGTTGAGATCGTTGCAAATGAAATGGAAGGCGAACTCGCAACAGCCGGCATCAAAGAAGGCGCCAAATGGTCAGGCGTAGATTTCAGGAATCCTGTTTTTTCAATGGATTTCGGGACAACCCTTAAAGGCCGCATTACCAATGATGAAATCCCTTATGCCAGGACAATTGCAAATCTGTGCGGTTTTGCAGGTGCGATTCCCGATGCTATCATAAAAGGAACAGGTCTTGTGGATAAGAGATACGGAGCTGCCCTTGATCTTTTCAGCGACAATAAAGAACGTATGATCTGGCTTTTAAGAGGTAATGTTATCAGGAAATATTGCGATGAGATACTTTCATATGTCAAAATTGAGATCGTACCTGATAATGTAAATCGATACGGAAGCGTCCCGGTCGACCCTGTTGCTGCAAGAAATATTGGCGTAATACTTATCGGTTGCGATGTTGGAGAGAACGGAAGTCTCCTGCATGAATTAACAGATATTGGTTCGGAATTATACTCAAAACATGGTTTGAGAACCATGTTTGCTACTCTTGACCTTATATCTGCAATGATGGTTGGGAGAATCGTGAAACTTGCCATGGAACATAATCTTGTTTCCGGGAAGACATCTATAGGATTTACAGGAAGATCTGCCATTACAGGCTGTAAACCTTACCTGATATTGAAAAGTATTGAAAAGCTTGGGATTTTCAACGAACCAAGGGATCATGTAGTGTTCGTGGATGATGGCCTGGCCCGCGGCGCCGCCGTTATGGCGCGCTGCATGAACTCCATGGGAGTACCAAGAAATCCCATCGGGGGGATAAGGGGTGGGGGCTGCGTCCTGAAACAGCGTATTGATCACTATGAAAAATCAAAAGAGAGGAATGTATCTTGAAAGCACTTTTAATGATGGGATGCCCCGAATTGCCAGTACAGACTGCAGCGGCATTGTATATCGCCAATAAATTGGACAGGGAAGGATTTGAAGTTATAATCGCAGGGAATAAAGCTGCCATAAGCCTTCTTCTAAATTCCGATCCTGAGAAACATTATATCAAGAAAGTGATGGACCTTGACAGGTGTATCGGTGCTCTTGCCGAAAAGAAAATGGATTTTGACCTGTGTTTTGTTTTTATCCATAGTGATAGCGGCATTTCATACCTGGCAACAATAAAATCGATCTCGAAGGCGAAGACAATAGCTGTGATTTTCGGAAAAGAGATAGAACCTCTCATTGAGGAAAGTACGGATTCTGTTATAATTGCCGCTAAAGCCGTTCATAACCCTACGCCGCTTCAGGCTAAGATTGACGGGGTGAAGTCATGGGCTGCGTTGACGAGATGAATTATGAGATATTGTTGCCCAATAGCTCTTTCAAGGAATGTGCTGAGTATATAAAGAAAAATTTCAAAGAAATATACTATGTTCCAGCGGGCTACAAGATATTTGACAATTATCTTGTGGGGATCCCGCCAATACCGATAGCTGTTGATAATAGTGATATTATCATGCCTTATGTAAAGCCATGCCATGGGTGTTTTGTTTTGAGGATACCTGGAAAAGAGGAAGTTATGGGATTGAGGGCGGGGAAATCATAGTTGAAGCTAATATATTTTATCGTCTGTATACCCACCGCAGCGAAGCTGCGGCGCTGAAGCTCTATTTGATAGAAAATAGCCTCTTTTTATAAGTGTGATTCAAGTGCTTTTTTCTTCATCCGTTAGAATTTTTTTTCAGTCTTTATCGTATCACCTCAAAACACTTTATTTTTTGCCTTCTTTTTTTCAAGTATGTTTGGATAAAGTTTGGGAAAAGCCATTTATAAGGAAAAAGCATACATTTGTTTGTCATGGATAGGGGGTTAGGTACCATAATTGATGATTATACTTTATATAGAATTATTGAAGCAATTATAGTTATACTCTATATGTTCATGGTTTATCTTGGTATTCAAATAGCATTGACTTGGAAATTCCTAAAAAAGGATTGCAGGAATTCGGATGAAATATTATCACAAAAAGGAAGTTTCATTAGATGTAGCATATTCATATCGATTACGGGATTTTTTATATCATTTAATAGTTTTTTTGAAGGTATTGGGGAATTAGACTCCACAACTTATGAACTAATTAAACTCATAGCATTTTCGGGATTAATATTTTTTTTTTATGAGTGGTATAAATTACTGAGTAAAGTCAAAAAACGGACTTAATATGGGTATCGCCACGATACCTTAAAGCAGCATGGGGCGAATATATCCTTTATTTTGGAGAAAAGGACAAGGAAAAATATGCATGAGTATACTTATAATTACTATGGTAAATATTTTCACAAGTTATATGTATTCTTGTAGCATTTATCTTAATAATAAGTGAAAAATGGGGAAAAATTTGTATCATAATTAAAATAATGTAACATATACATGATGTGGAATAAAAGGATTAATGGAGACTATTCTATGCACGTGGAAGATCAGATAAAAGCATTATCATTACGCTACGAGGCGATTCTTGCAGCTGTACCTGACATAATCATGGAGGTAGATGAGAAGAAGGTATATAAGTGGGCTAACAAAGCAGGTATTCAGTTTTTTGGGGACGATGTCATTGGAAAAGAAGCTTCCTATTATTTTGAAAGTGAGCAAAAGACCTATGAGATGGTGGAACCTTTGTTTGAGGGTTCTGAGGATATCTTCTATGTTGAAAGCTGGCAAAGACGCAAAGACGGTGAAAAGCGTCTTTTAGCATGGTGGTGCCGCGTTCTTAAGGATTCAAACGGAAATGTTATAGGAGCATTGTCTACGGCAAGGGATCTCACCGAACGCAATAAGGCAGAAGAACGATTGCGTTACCAGGCAGCTCTGCTCGCCAACGTTAATGATGCCATTGTCGCTTCTGATAGGAAATATAATATAACGGCATGGAATACCGCCGCTGAGTCGCTGTATGGCTGGAAGGCAGAAGAAGTTCTCGGCAGATCGAGTCTTGAAATAGTGCAGACGGAGTATGGAAGCATAGACAAAGATGAAATGCTGCGCACAATTGCAAAGGCTGGCAGATGGCAGGGAGAAGTAACTCAAGTTCGAAAGGATGGGACCCGGATTCCCGTCGAGGTATCCTCCATAGTTCTCCAGGATGAAAACAACCAGATCGTTGGCTATGCTAGCGTAAATCGCGATATCACCGAGCGCAAGCGGATCGAGGAAACACACATATTCCTTTCGCAGTGTGAACACCAGCACACAGATGAAACTTTCTTTGAATCTCTTGCCCGCTATCTCTCCGATCGTCTGGGAATGGATTATGTCTGCATTTATTCCCTCGAAGGAGACAGTTTGACCGCCCATACGGTGGCAGTTTATAATAATGGAAAATTCGAGGATAATGCTGTTTATGCCCTGAAAGATATTCCATGTAGCGATGTAATTGGAAAGATGGCTTGTGGTTTTCCTTCCAAAGTGACTCAGTTATTTCCAAGGGATGAAGTGCTTAAGAATCTTCGGGCAGAGAGTTATGTTGGAGTTACTCTATGGGGCAACACAGGAAAACCAATTGGCCTCATCGCAGTTATCGGAAAGCATCCTCTTACAGACACACGAGTGGCGGAATCTGTTCTGAAAATGGTGGCTGTTTGTGCAGCGGGCGAACTGGAGCGCTTGATTGTGGAGGAAACGTTGCGGGTCAAACAATACATGCTTTCTGAAGCCCAACGCATCGCACATATCGGAAGCTGGGATGCAGACCTTACAACAGGCAATGTGATATGGTCGGGTGAAATGTATCGCATCTTTGATGTCTCGCCTGTAACTTTTGTGCCTTCAGCAGAATCTCTCATCAATCTTATTACTCCAGAAGATAGAGAAGTAATGGCAGGGTGGATTGAAGGAGCAATCTCTGGGGAAAAGAAAAAAGCTGTGGAAGTACGTGCCATTACTCGTGATGGTAGAGTCCGTTATGTTCACGGTGACGGCAAAATATTCTTTGATGAAAATGGAAAACCCATTCAAGCAATCGGTACTTTGCAGGACATCACTGAGCGCAAGCAGATAGAGGAGGCGTTGCGCAAGGCGCACGACGAGTTGGAAATACGAGTTAAAGAGCGAACTGCCGAACTGGAAGAAGCTAATAAAAAATTGAAGTCTGAAATTACAGAACGCAAGCTTGTGGAAGACGCACTGCACATATCTGAAGAAAGATATCGCACTATGATTGAGCATTCCAATGACATGATCTGGACTCTAGACACTGAAGGACGTTATCAATTTATTAATAAGCGTATTGAAGAATTTAGCGGGCTTAAACTGGATTACTTCTTGGGAAAGTCATTTATTCAGTTTATTGATAAGAATGATTTACCAAAAGTTATTGATTGTTTTCATAAGGCATTAAATGGAGAGTCTCAACAATATGAGGTATCAGTTAAAAAGGAAGATGGCAGTAACTTTTTCCTTTTAATAAATACAGCTCCCATATATTCAAAAGAAAAAGTTGTGGGAACGGTGAGTTTTGGTCGGGACATAACAGAGCGTAAAAAAGCAGAAGAGCAATTAAAAGAATCGCTTAAACAAAAATTAAAAAAATCCAATAGACAAAACAAGCTCTTATGTTATCTGATTGAAGGAACACGTGGAGGAAAGACCCGAGCATTAATCTTAAGACACCTTGCCGAGAAATCTTATAACGCGCATCAATTAGCTCAAACTTTGCAATTGGATTATAAAACCATCCGGCATCATCTTAAGGTTTTAGCCAAATATGGAATGATTACGACAAACCACGATGCATACTCTGATATATATTTCATTTCAAAAAATATAGAATTTGATTTGAATAAGATGGATAGAGAGCTCTAGTTTCAGACTCTCTTTGCTCAGGCCCATCCGGGAATCTGGCTATGATAGCGTAAGGAACTTTTTTTCGCAGAAATTCAAATTTTGTAGCCCGTTTTTTAGAAATATTTATATCAATAATGTTTCATTATTCCAATACCTCCGTATAAATTCAATAGCTTTATAAGTGATTTTCCCCAAAGGTTACCCTAATCTTAATATGGTACAATCCCACAAAGGTACAAAACCGGCAATGAAAAAGTAACGGATATTCTATCAACGAAAAACAGTATAGTATGAACATGACAATGGACCTCACTGAACATAAGAAAGCTGAGGATGAAAACAGGTATCGCTCAGAAGGACTCGCTGCCATGCTGAAAGTCAGCCATAACCTTTCCACCACGCTGGATATGGGAACAGTAATGCAAACCGCGACTGATAGTATAACCGAATTCATGGGGCTAAAGAGCGCAGCCATCTATTTACTTGAGGAAGATTCGTTATACTTATGGGCGACAACACCTCCATTAGACCCCCAGATACCCGATACATTTCGCAGAGCTCCGCTGAGTGATCACCCTCACATTCGAGAGAGCATATCTACAGGCAAGCCTGTTCTCCTGCCCGATACAGCGACCGCCAATCTCACTCCGGCGGAGCGGGTCATCGCCGAGGCAAGGGGTTTGCGTTCTATACTCTACATGCCTCTCATAGTTGAAATGAATGTGATGGGTGTGCTGATCGCAGCAATTGTTGAAGAACCACACGTCATCACTGAATCAGAGATTGATATGTGTTGCACTCTGGCCAACATGGTATCGCTCACAATACAGAACGTCCAGCTGTATGAATCCGTCAAGCACCATGCTATTGATTTAGAACAGCAAGTGGAGAAACGCAAGCAGGTGGAGAAGGCGTTGCACAAAGCGCACGGCGAGTTGGAAATACGAGTTAAAGAGCGAACTGCCCAACTGGAAGAAGCTAATAAAAAATTGAAGGCTGAAATTACAGAACGCACGCTTATGGAAGATGCACTGTCCTTATCTGAAGAAAGATATCGCACTATGATTGAGCATTCCAATGACATGATCTGGACTCTTGACACCGAAGGGTATTATCAATTTGTCAATAAGCGAGTTGAAGAATTTAGCGGGCTTAAACTGGATTACTTCAGGGGGAAGTCATTTACTTCGTTTATCGATAAGAAGGATCTACCAAAAGTTATCGATTGTTTTCATAAGGCATTAAACGGAGAGTCTCAACAATATGAGGTATCAGTTAAAAAGGAAGATGGCAGTAACTTTTTCCTTTTAGTAAATACAGCTCCCATATATTCAAAAGAAAACGTTGTGGGAACAGTAAGCTTCGGTCGGGATATCAACGATCGAAAAAAAGAAGAAGAAACACGTATTGAAAATGAGCGTCTCTTGATTTCAAACAAAATAAAATCAGTGTTTATTGCCACTATGAATCATGAACTCCGCACTCCTTTGACTTCGATCATCGGCTTTTCAGAACTTTTAAAGGATAAGACTATAACAGGGGAGTTAAATGAAAAACAGGAACACTTCGTTGATAAAGTCCTATCAAATAGCAATCACCTGCTTGAGCTTATCAATGATCTTCTTGATTTAAGTAAAATAGAAGCAGGAAAAACAGAACTTGTCATCGAAGAGTTCTCGGTGCCTGCAGCAATAGATGAAGTAGTAGTTCTCATAAAAGAAATAGCAGCAAAGGGTAATATCACTATTATCAATAACCTTGAACCATTGAATATAGAGGCAGATAAAAAGAGATTCATGCAGATAATATTAAATTTGCTCAACAATGCAGTGAAATTCAGCAAGTTAGAAGGAGGAATTGTAACAATAGCTGCAAAAAAATCAGGGGATATGGCTCAAATCTCAGTATCGGATACAGGTATAGGAATCAAAAAAGAAGATGTTGAACGATTGTTTTGTGCATTCGAGCAGCTTGATTCAGGAGATTCAAGGAACTATTGTGGTACAGGACTAGGGCTTATCATTTCAAAACAGTTGGTGGAATTACATGGAGGCACAATCGAAGTAGAAAGTAAATACGGTGAAGGGAGTAACTTTACCTTTTCACTTCCAATGAAGCATCTATCAAAGCAGCAAATCTTCGGATAAATAAAGGAAATGCTGTTTGAGAGATACAGGGCGGTCATCAGAAGAAATTGCGTGATCTCTTGAAGCTCGGCCTGCTTTATTTTTCTTTTTCTTATTACGCCGACCAAAAGTTGAATCTTTCATATATGATCATCACACTTTATTTGTTATAGCAATATTAATCGATGTCTATAGTAAAAAGTGAGCATAATCGAGGTAATTATAATCATGTATTTTGCATTAATATGCTCGATCGAATAGGCCAACAACATTTCAATTATTCTTCCGATTCATCTCCCTCATACATGCAACTACCATTTACCCGACCTTATGATCGAAATCAGCAGCCCCAATCCCAGAAATCCTGCGATCAGGAACCCGAGGATACCAAGAAGCGGCACTCCGAACAAACTCGGTGACATCCTTGTCTGGATAATCAATGAAGAACCTACTATGAGAGCGGCGATTATCATGCTAAAAGAAAGTCTGTTGCTTATAATATCCAATTCCTCAACAAGACCATCAAGCCCCAGGTGTTCAAGTTCAAGTTTGAGCGTCCCTTTTTCTGCTTTATTGAGCAGGTGATTCATCCTTCTTGGTAAATGCTTGATCAGGTTGACCAGGTCAATTACGGTTTTCCGGGCGCTCTTTAATATGTGTGAGGTTTTTGTTCTATCCTCAAGCATTTTTTTAACATAGGGTCCTGTCATTTCTCCAAAATTATGGTCAGGATCAAGATTCCTGCTTATCTCATCCCTTATCACAAGTGTTTTGGACAATAGCATCAAATTTGTGGGGATCCTTCCTTTTGTTCTCGCGAAGATATCGATAATATCGCGCAGGAAAGCAGTAGGATCTATGAATTTACTGGAAAGACTGTAATATTTGTTCAACAGTTCCTCAAGTTTGACCCGGAGAATCTGGCTTTCGCTTCCCACATCGCTGATAAGTCCAAGATCAGTTAAAGCTTCTATAAGAAAATCTATGTCATCGAATTGTATCGCCATTATAAGATTTGTGAGATTTTCACGAAGCGTGGGATCAATGTGTCCTGCCATCCCGAAATCAAGAAAAATGATTTTTCCCTCAGGCGAAACAAGAATATTTCCCGGATGCGGGTCAGCATGATAAAAACCATCTTCAAAGATCATTTTTAAATATGCGTTTGCAAGGTATGTGGATATTTTTTTCTTATCCAGTCCTGCTGCCTCAAGTTTTTGGATATCGCTTATTCTTATACCCTCTGAAAATTCCTGGCAAAGAACATGTTTTGTGGAATATTCCCAGTACATCCTGGGAATATTTACGGTTTCACTTCCCTGGAAATTGGAGTAGAACCTTTCTGCATTCTGGGCCTCATGGGTATAATCAATTTCATGCCTTATGATCCTGGAAAATTCATCCATAAAACCAACAGGATTAAAAAATTTACTTTCCTTTAAATGCTTTTGGGCAAATCTTGCCATGCCCATCAGGATTGCGATATCGGTCTCTATAATAGTCTCAATCCCTGGCCTCATGACTTTGATAACCACTTCTTCACCCTGGTACAATGTTGCGCGATATACCTGTCCTATCGAAGCTGCAGCGATTTGTTCCGGATTAAATGTCCGGAAAATATCCTCTATTTTTTCCTCAAATTCCCTCTCGATCACCTTTTTTGCCTCAGAAAATTCAAACGGCGGGACGTTATCCTGCAGCTTTTCGAGTTCCATAATATACTCTTTAGGGAGAAGGTCATGCCTTGTACTTAATATCTGTCCAAATTTTATGAACGTAGGTCCGAGCTCCTCCAATGCAAGGCGAAGCCTCAGTGCTTCTGAGAGTATAAGCATCTGTTCCTTGAGAGGTTTAGGCCCGAAAAGCTTCTCGCGAAAAGATCTGAAAGGACGAAGCCCAAACCTGTCTACAAGGTATCCAAAACCATGTTTGATCATCACGTCCACTATTTGCCGGTACCGTCGGACGTAAACGTATTGTTTATCAAGCAGGTTCACGATCTAATTCCAGGAAGATTCTATTCTGGTTCTTTTTTTCCCATTGCCTGAATTGCCTTTTCAAGCTTCTCGATCTTTTTTTCAAGAGTTGCGATATCGCTTTTCATTACAACACCGCTTTTTTCAAGGGTTTCCTTTACCCTATTATTTATTTTATCTTCAAGTTCTTTGATCTGCTTTTCTTGCTCTGAAAGAACTTCCTTCACGAATTTTCTTCCTTCTTCCCTGCTAAGTTCCCCTTTTTTTATCATTTCCTGTGAAAATTCCTCGATCTTTTCCTGTGTAAGGGAGAT
Organism: Candidatus Methanoperedens sp.; assembly: GCA_026552955.1. Lineage (GTDB taxonomy): Archaea > Halobacteriota > Methanosarcinia > Methanosarcinales > Methanoperedenaceae > Methanoperedens. The sequence goes on from JAPMTS010000021.1 coordinate 84,349, forward strand.
TACCCCTATCCCGAACAATCCCATTTTCTTTAACATCTCTGACATTTCGGTCATTTTTCCTCCGATATTTATCTTTTCAGGCGCAAGATTTATTATAACGCCCCAATATGAAATTGGCTTATTAACTGATAATCTTTTTGATAAAGGAGAAACGAATAAAAATGATCTTTAGCGGTGTAGTGATTCCCGTATCCACGATCGATTGGTACGGCAGGTCTGTATCTGTGATTTTTTTTAACGGCTGTAATTTTAAGTGCTTATATTGCTCGAACAATAATTTCATCAGGGTGGCAAACCAGCGCATAGAGCCCCTTTATAAAGGAGGCAGCGTGATGGAAATTGAAGATATAGAAAAAATGATCCTTGATGCAAGGATCTTTATAAGCGCCGTGGTATTCTCAGGAGGAGAACCAACAACCCAGTATGAAGCATTGGAGCATCTTGCCCGATTCGCCAAAGAACAGGGATTGCTCGTAGGCATCGAGACGAACGGGTACTATCCGGACCGGCTTTCAAAACTTATAGAGAAAAAGCTCATTGATAAAATATTTCTTGATATTAAAGCTCCTCTTGATGATCCGCAAAAATACAGTTATATAACAGGAGGCAGAGATGATGCAGCCCAACGCGCAGGAAAGTCACTGGACCTTAAAAATGTTGAAATAGAAGTCAGGACAACCGTTTTTCCATCGATTTCTGATGTTTCCGGAATCGTCAGGTCGCTTTTGGGAAGGAATTGCACCTATGTCATCCAGCAGGGTATTCCAGAAAATGCTCCCGAAGGTGAGATCAGGAAAGATAAGGCATTTACAAGGGATGAACTTGAGGCTTTGGCCAGAAGCATATCATTCCTGAAAGATGTGAGGATAAGAACAAAACAAAGAGGGGAAGAAAAAATATGCGTGAGTCCTTTAAAGGATATGGCGAAATAATCATAGCTGCTATATTGTGGAGCCTGGCAGGAATATTTGCCAAACAGATACATGGGATGTCCGCCCAGAGCATTACCTTTTACAGGGTGGTATTTGCTTTGGTGATATTTTTCACATTTATTCTAATTTCGGGGAACCTCAGGATAATCGAGCTAAAAGATAAGAAAATTTATTTGCTGTTATTCGGCATATTGCAGGTGGGCACAATGCTGACATTCTTTATTTCATTATTAAAAGGATCAGTCTCAATTGCAGTATTGTTATTGTACACGGCGCCTGTTTATATTACTATATTATCCCCCTGGCTCTTAAAAGAAAAATCCACAAAAAAAGGAATTATCGCCCTTGTTTTATCGATACTTGGCATTCTTTTCATAGTTGATCCCACAAAGCTTGATCTGGTGCATTACCCGGCAGGAATACTGGCGGGGATAGCATCCGGTATTATATATGCCTTCCAGATAATGATCTCAAAATATGCAAGCTCAACTTACTCAGGCTACGCACAGGCTTTCTGGAGTTTTCCGGTAGCGATAATTATCCTTCTTCCTGTGGGAGTTGCCCCTTTTAATGTGGTGATCGATAATCTGGATTATCTAATACTTTTATCCATATTTCCCACGATCCTGGCGGTCTCACTGTATTTTAACGGGTTGAAAAAAGTAAATACACGAAGCGCAAGTATAGTGGGGCTCATTGAACCTTTAAGTGCCGTTATCTTATCTGTCCTAATCCTTCATGAGCAGATATCAATTCTTGAAATAATCGGGGGTGCACTTATATTGGCAGGAGTTTCATTAGTAACCAGAGATGAACCACTATATTCATGATTACTACTTTGAAGCCGGAAGAATAGCAGCAATTGTCCGAACCGAAACGGTTTCCAGGATCAAAGAGGATATCCCCCTTCTTGAGATCGCGGAATTTGTTGAAGAAAGGATAAAAGACCTGGGCGCAAATCCTGCTTTTCCCTGCAATATCTCAATAAATGAAATTGCATCCCATTACACTCCGCAGGATTACCTGCCGTGTTTCAGGAAAGGAGATGTTGTAAAATTAGACCTGGGAGCCCACATCGAAGGCTTTATTGCAGATACAGCGACAACTCTTGAAATCGGGACGGATCATCACAGCAAATTGATCAGAACATGCGAAGAAGCGCTGGATAAGGCTATCGGATCCTTAAAGGAGGGAGTTGAAACAAATGCTATCGGGAAGATAATTGAAGATACAATAAAAGACAATGGTTTTAATCCCATAAAAGATCTCACCGGCCACAACCTCGAACAATATGTACTGCATGCAGGCGTTACAATTCCTAATTATCGGAGCTTTTTCAGTCATACCATAAAAAAAGACATGGTCTTTGCAATTGAACCTTTCGCAACATATGGAAAAGGAAAGATAAAAAACGGCAAACCATCTATTTTTGCATTCAATAACAGATGTTCCGGAAATAAGGCTAACGAGATCAGGAACAGATTCGGTTCACTTCCTTTTACGCCCAGATGGATCCCGGGGACAGGTATTGACGAGCTAACAGGAGCGCGAGAATATTTTGAAATGATCGAAAACGACGGTGAAATCGTCGCCCAGGCCGAACATACGGTTATTGTAAACGAAGACGGTTGTGAAGTGATAACAAGATTAGCAAAGTAATATGAGGTATGAACCACATTTATAAATGAGATATGATGATCAGGAAAGATACCATCATTTATGAGGCGCACGGCAACTTATATTTGAATATTACAAATAGATGTACTGCTGATTGTATTTTTTGCCTTAAGCGTTACTCTGATGGGGTATATGGCTATAACTTGCGTCTCATTAAGGAACCCACAGTTCCTGAAGTAATAAAAGAGCTTTCCGAACGTGAACTCTCAAAATATAATGAAATTGTTTTCACAGGCTTCGGGGAACCACTTATACGTTTGGATGATGTGCTCACGATCACAAAATGGCTTACTGTCCGTGGAACACGGGTGAGGCTTGATACGAGCGGACATGCTAAACTCCTGTATCCTGACAGGAATGTCGCAGAGGAAATGGCTGAGTCGGGAATGAAAGTAGTATCCATCAGCCTGAATGCACACGATGCTGATACTTATAATCACTTATGCGATCCAAAATACATACAGGCCTACAAAAAAATGCTTGAGTTTGCAAAAGATATTTCAAAATCCGGAATGGAACTCAGGTTCACCGTTGTCAATCTGCCGATTGTGAATATCGAAAAATGTAAAGAAATAGCTGATAAATATCGCGCAGACTTCAAAGTGCGGGGTTATAGCGGTTCTGTTTGAACCGGTAACCACAAGTTATAATTATTACATTATTCATTTATTTGTTTTGACAGGAGAGAGGATTTTCTGAAGAAGCTGCTCTGGTATCTTATCGCAGGAACGCGCGGCGGGCAAACCCGTGCATTACTACTGAAGCTGCTCATTGACAGGCCTTATAATGCAAATCAACTATCTGAGGCTATGGATATGGATTATAAGACCATAAGACATCATCTTGATGTGCTTATCAAGAACGGTGTAATAACGATGGAAGGTGACAAATATGGCGCAATGTATTTCATTTCAAAAGAAATGGAGGCTAATGTGAATGAATTTAATCAGATTTGGGAAAAAATTGATAAACAAAGCCATAGAACATAATAGGAGGAAATTTTATTCATATAACTGAAATCACTTATTATGTCTCGGCAGGAAATATTGTATTGCTCTTAGTACTCCTGGTTTCATATATTCAGATTTATAATAAGATAAAATCCAACTTTACCCTTGGTCTTATTATCTTTACGGTTGCGCTATTATTGCAGAGCTTTTCCCGGGCGATCATGCTGCTCTTGATAATTAATAATCCGCCTCCACCGCATGTGTTCCCCATAATTATAAACCTGCTTGGTTATAATCCGATATACGTGCTAATCCCGGATATTCTTGAGTTTGTGGCTTTGAGCATTTTGTTGTATTTTACAAGAGAATAGAAAAAGGTGGCAGATGCGGATATCATGCTCATCTCTCTTTCTCTGGGAATATCCTGTCCGCGAAATCATGGATATCCTTCATAAAGCCGGTATAAATAGCGTTGAATTCTGGGCCGAGACCCCTTTTTTCTGGATTGTCCGGAATGATGAAATTACAGTAGCTGAACTGATTGAGTCAATTTCTTTAATGCTAAATGGCTGCACCATGCATGCGCCTGTTATGGATCTAAATCCGTCTTCTTATAATGACCTCGTCCATGAAGCAACGATCAAGGAAACTTTATGGTCTCTTGATCTTGCCAAAATTATTGGAGCCAGGATTGTCACTATCCATCCCGGGAAAAGGACTGCCCATCGCAAACCTACGAATGAGGATTGGGAGAAATTTATGAAATACCTGGAGATCAGCACCAAGAAAGCAAGAAGTCTTGGAATTGACCTTTCACTTGAAAACAGCATGCCTGGTGTTCAATCAATGTGTTCTGATCCCTGCGAAATGAAAGAAGTGCTGGATCAGTTCCCCGGTTTGTTTTTCACATTTGATATAGTCCATGCATTCATGGAATCCCCCGATACGACATTATCTTTTATAAATGAACTTGGCGATAAAATAAGGAACGTCCATATCGGAGCACCTCATGACGGAAAGCCGCATTATCCTGTACGCTATGAAAAGAAAATGGATATTGTATTACGAAGCTTGCGTGATTACGGATATGATGGCGACCTTACTATTGAGATAGATGATAAGGTATACCCCGGACCTTTATCGAGAGAGGAAAAAATTAAGGAATTGACCGAAGAAAGGAAATACATTGAATCGATATTTGACAAAAAATAGGGTGAAGATGATAACCCAAATAAGATTATTTTCTTCTCCTATTAACTATCCCTATTGCAAGTAATGAAATAACGAATGAAATGACGGTAAATCCGGGTGTGGATTTTTCGGTTTCAACCGCTTTTTCGCCTTGCTGGGTCGGAACAGCTTCAGACTTTACGGCAAAAGCCTTATCCTGGGGGAAATTATCCATGACATTTTTCGCACCTTTAATAACATACGCGCCGCTGCCACCATAATCACTCCAATAATTTCCCATTTTGTCGAAATCCCACGAATTCAGGCCGTTATTATCATAAGCCTGGCTATCTTTGTTGCCCAGAAGGTTATTTGTGTATAATTGATTTGTTTTTGAATCATATAAGTAGATCCCGACCTTATTGTTCTTTATATTGTTATTGAAAATTTTATTGTCATTTGAAGTATGAAGATAAATACCATATCCCAGCTTTCCTAAATTTGATTCGACAATATTTCCTGAAACGATATTGTTGTTGCTTCCTTTGAATAATGAAATACCCACGTAATTATCAATGATATTTAAGTTAGAAATAGTATTACCATTTCCCATATATAATGTAACTCCTGCAACTTCTGAACCCCCGCCGCCGCCGTTCTTTATGGTAAATCCGCTGATTACCACATTATTCGCCTGGTCAATCCTGATCCCACTGCTTTTGTTATTACCATCGATTATCGTATTTTCCTTGTTATTACCAAGAATTGAAATCCCGTTCTTATTAATAACAGGATTTTCCCCATAACTACCTTCATTGACAAGAATTGTATCACCGGTTTTTGCAGCATCAATAGCGGATTGAATTGTTGTATAAGCCTGGTCCTTACCCACCGTAAGAGTTGATGCAGTTGCAGAACCTGCTGTAAATACTATCAGACAAATCAGTAAAATAATATTTCTTGATGTCATAATCTCACCGATATGGTATCATCTTATGACTTTAAAAAGATTATGAATTAATGCAAATCACTTGCTTGCATTAACTCTTACACTTATAGTCTGGATGCTGGGATCTACCTTCATGTTTCTATAATATGCACCGAATTTGTAATCCCCTGTTGTGGTAAATACATATGAAATCCTGTCTTTCAGCAACATGGTTGGTATCTTCTTATCCATCTCCACGATATCATAGTTATCGATCGGATTAAAATTCACCCATTGTACTTCATCTCCTGCATCGATTTTAATATTTGTAACACCAAATTTATCATTAATGACTTTTATTGGAATTATTCTTCCTGTGGGTGTAGCAACAACAACTGCCTCCGGAGTTGGAGTCGGAATGGGATTTTCAGTCTCTTTGATCTTAGGGGCCGGAGTGGGAGTTGCTAATGGGGTAACAATTGGAGTTGGTGAGGGTTTAATTTCACGCACTTCTCCTGATTGGAGCGTAATCGGAAAAACCCTGGCTTCAACTTTTTGTCCATTTACTGATAAAGTTATATTGATTTCATAAGTCCCTGCAAGGCTTCTTCCCTGCATCTCTTTGATGGTTTGAAATTTCACACTTAATGATTTTACTGCCCCGGGTTTTATCTCGGTTTGGAAGTTTATTGGGTCTATGATCCTTGTTTTCTTTTCATCACTCAAGGTCTTTAAATACAGATTCGCAAGAGTATCATCAAGCGTCATGACCTTTGCTGTGATTTCCACAGTCTCATTTATTATTTTTTCAGAGCCTGTATTTGCAATAAATAATTCAGGTAATGCTATTTCTCCTGCCCTTATGTCATCCCTATCAAACTTCACATCAACTATTTTGCCATCAAGGTTTGGATCGGCGAGATCGAATTTGTGCACTTCTATGGACATATCTTTTGAAGAACCTTCACCCGTACAACCGGATAACGCTACTGCTATGAGGATCAATACTATGATCAGGAGATTTTTGCTCATTTAGTCACCGCTATTTAGTACAACGTCCCTGTTTAAAAAGATTTCTCATTATGATAATTATAGTAAATATTATAAAATAACCATCAGGTTTTTTACGAATAATTTTATACCACGAATACCAATTCTACATTAATGCGCAGATCAGCAATTCTCTTTGTTTTTATGCTTTTAATAATTATTCCTGCAGCTGCCCGGACAACACAATGGTATACCTATGAAAATGGTATGAAAGCTGCAAATTCAATGGAAAAACCCGTGATTATTGATTTTTACGCCGATTGGTGCGGTCCGTGCATAGCCATGGAAAATAGCACATATCCCGACTCGCGTGTTGTTTCTGAAATGAAGGATTTTATCGCCATTAAAGTGGATACTCAGGTAAGGATCGATATTGAAAGCAAATATAAAATTGCTTATTATCCAACGATCATATTCCTTGATCCAAAGGGTAGTGAGATCTCACGTCATGTAGGATATCTCGGACCTGAAGATATGGTGAAAACGATCAGGGATTCCCGCGGGAAATTACCAAAGGAAGCACCGGGATTCCAGGCATTCTATCCAATATTGGCAACTGCATTATTGATATTAAGAAAAAGAATCAACGAGTGAATTTCTTAATATTGTTGACCATATGCTCCACAAGATGAGGTACATCTATGAGTTTCTCTGCTTCGATGACTTCCCTGGATTTTGCAGCTGTTGAAGGATATTCCGGTACGGCCATACAGCATGTTGCTGGCTTTGTTGAGGGCTCCAATGTGCCAATATTTCGTGCCATGTTGGTTATTTCAAGCTTATCAAGCCCGATAAGCGGATGATATATCGGAAATTCCATCCCATACATCTCAGCCAGCATATTTTCTGAGGTCTGCGATGCCACCTGGCCAAGGGAAGAGCCGGTGATTATTCCGTGAGCATCTTCCATTTTCATCACTTCCCCTGCTATCCTGTACATCATGCGCCTGCAAAGAACACAATTGAGCCTGTTATGGCAATTACTCAGGAAAGCCAGGAGGTTTTCGCCATGAGGCGCTTCGTAAATGGTTAGTTTCTTATGCGGCGACCATTTCTGGAGTACATCGATACAGTCCATGGCCCTTTGACGTGTGGTTTCATCGGAAAAAGGATCATTATTCAGATACAGGGGTATTATATCGCAGCCGCGTTTCATCATTAGCCATGCAGCCACCGGTGAATCTATACCTCCTGAAACAAGAGCCACCATCTTGCCCTGTGTCCCAAGCGGCAGACCCCCCACACCTTTGACCGATCCTGTGAACACATATCCTTTATCCTGCCTCAGTTCCACGAATATTTCTACATCAGGTTCATCCAGGTCAACCCTGATTTTCCGGTTCATTTTTTCAAATACCGCATCCCCGCAGGATACACCTATATCTCGGGAGGTGAAATCATGGTTTCCCGCTCTTCGCGCCCTTATTGCAAATGACTGGCCTTCCTTCAGGATATCACATGCAATATCTGCGGATGAACCTGCTGCAGACATAAGGGTAGCTTCGCATGTATAAGCAGGACTTACAGATACAACACCAAAGACTTTCGAAGCGCTTTTTAAAGCACTTGGGTCGTCTGAATGTATGAAAATACGCCCCATTTCACGGGTTATATCGGAAAAATCGCAGCCTTCTGATTTGAGCATTGATTTTAAATTCCTGACCAGTATATGCTCATATCTTGTCCTTACATTCTTACTCTTAAGGGCAAGTTCATCATACCTGACTATGATAACGTCTGTCTTTTTCACACCGACACCATTGTACTTGCATGATTTAAATGTATGGAAAACAAGAATTCACAACTTCACATGAATTTCGCATTTCTATTTATATATCCACCACTATGTGCTCATGGAGGAAGATTATGCTGGACATTAAAGATCCCTGGTCCTCACAATATTATTCGCACTCATTGGTATTTACCTTGCGGCCAGGATATATCTGGCAGGGAGAAAAATCGATCCAGCTACCCTCAGGGCGAGGGCTTTTCTTAATGAATTATTCCTCAAGGAAAGCTGGAAACTAATCCTTATGTCATTGATCCTTTTCATTATCTGAGCTGGAGGCTCTGGAAATCTTATTTAACTAACAGGTGATGTATACTATATGAAAACCGTTTATCTTGCCGCACCGCTTTTTAGAGAAGCCGAATGTGATTTTAACCGTAAGCTCAGGAATGAGCTAATAAGCGCCGGCTTTGATGTATTCCTGCCCCAGGAAGATTCCAACAATATAAAGGACAATAAAGATCGTCAGACGATAATTTTCAATAAAAACCTTAAGGGGATCGAGAATTCGGATATACTCGTGGCTGTCCTGGATGGAGCGGATGTTGATTCCGGAACCGCATGGGAAATCGGTTTCGCATTCGCAAAAGGCAAATCCGTCCTTGGTCTTCGGACAGATTTCCGGACACTCGGAAGAGAGGGCACGGTGAATCTTATGATAGAGCGGTCCGTGATCCTTTGCATGAGCATTCCGGAGTTATTAAATCATTTGAAATCAATGCAGGGTGCATGAAAATAGCATGTATATCCGGAAGCCCGAATGCTGGAGGCAATAATGAGAAGATGACGGATATGGTTCTCGAAATTGTAAAAGAACGTGGATATGGGACAGACAGGATCTTTTTATCAAATCTTAGAGTGGAACCGTGTACGGATTGCGGCACCTGTAAGAAATCCAGGGACTGCCCGATCGATGACGACATGAAGGATATTTATAAAAAACTTGAAACAAGCGATGCTTTTATTGTAAGTTCGCCTGTATTTTTCGGAAGCCTCTCAGCACAGTTAAAGGCATTGTTCGACCGCACTATCCTTCTTCGAAGGAACGGATTTTTACTCAAAGGGAAAATAGGAGCAGCCATGGCCATCGGCGGAAGCAGGAACGGTGGGCAGGAATTCACGATTCAGGCCATCCATTCCTGGATGCATATACATGGAATGGTAATTGTGGGAGATGCCAGTCATTTTGGCGGGATCGCTGTGAAACCATTCGAATCTGATAAAGAGGGTTCAAAGACGGTAAAGGATACCGCTAACATATTATGTGATACACTGTCGAGATTAAAATAAATGGATGAAGATCATTTATTAAAAAAATTTTCCAAACCTCATGAAGGAGAATATGTACCTATCACTTTTGTTGAGTTTAAACGAGAGCTTGTAGGATGGTCTCCAGAATTAAAAAGAAGCGTCTATATCGAGAAGGATGAGGATATATCAAAGCTCAAAAGGATCCGAGAAATAAATATAATGATTGTAATCAATCATCTATCTGAAAAATTGTCTTCCATTGAGCTCACCGATGAGGAAAAAGAACAGTTCGAGATGATTTATGACGTATTTCTTAAAAATGGCGGTCAGTTACTATATACACGGAAAAAATCAGGGGCAAAAAGCAGCCCATTTTTTGAGCTTCGTGAACCTGAGAAAAAAGTCAGGGACAAACCTGAGAAAAATTTGCTGTCTGATATGCTCTGAGAGAAATTACTTAAACAGAAACGCAATCTAAGCTGCAAATGAAACTTTCCGAATTTGACTATCATCTGCCAAAAGAACTTATCGCCCAATCTCCTGTTGAACCACGGGATGCATCAAAATTGATGGTGGTGGGACAAAAAATCGAGCATGGGTTTTTTTCAAATATCCATGATCATTTTGAAAAAGGAGATACTCTTGTGCTTAACGATTCAAGAGTAATACCTGCGAAGCTCACCGGAAAAAAAAGCACGGGAGGTCAAGTGGAAGCCCTGGTTGTCTCAAGAAATGATGACGGCCATGTTTGCCTGATACGGGGAAAGAATATCCGCGAAGGTTCAATACTTAATTTTGGCGAGCTTGAAGGAACAGTGCTTCACCTTTTAGAAAGACCAAATTCGAACAGGTATCTTGTAAAATTCAATTGCAATGGCAACCTTCCTGACATCCTTGAAAAAATAGGAGAAGCGCCGCTTCCTCCTTATATCAAATCCAGGCTTGATAATAAGAACCGTTACCAGACGGTCTATTCCAGAGAAAAAGGCTCAATAGCAGCACCCACCGCTGGCCTTCATTTCACGAAGGAGTTACTGGAGCGGATCAAAGCAAAAGGTGTCAATATCGCTTATGTCACGCTTCATGTAAGCCTGGGAACCTTTACACCCGTTAAAGCGCTTGATATTGAAACACATGTCATGGAACCCGAATATATTTCCGTACGAAAAGAAAATGCAGACCTCATCAATGCCACACCGGGAAAGGTCATAGCGGCAGGAACAACAACTGCCAAGGTGCTTGAGAGTTCATGCATCGAAGGGAATATTGTGGAAAAGGAAGGATTCAGCCAGCTTTTCATCTACCCCCCATATCAATTCAGATCAAGAATAGATGCCATGATAACAAATTTCCATCTCCCCAAATCCACGCTTTTGATGCTTGTGAGCGCTTTTGCAGGAAGGGAACAGCTGATGGAGGCTTATAATGAAGCCATATCACATTCATACAGGTTTTACAGTTTCGGGGATGCAATGCTTGTTTTCAGGAAAGGGGGATTAAGATAATATGTTCAATTTGATCCACACCGATAAGAATACCGCAGCCAGAGCCGGAAAACTCAGTACCAACCACGGCATCATAGAAACTCCTGCGTTCATGCCCGTTGCCACAAAAGCCACGGTAAAGACCATAACACCGGATGAACTGTACGAAATGGGAACAGAAGTGTTGATAAGTAATGCTTTTCACCTTCTGCTTTCTCCGGGCATGGAGGTTATCCGAAGCTCTGGAGGCCTGCATAAATTCATGAACTGGAAGGGGGGTGTATTCACAGACAGCGGCGGGTTCCAGATGATACGAAAGGATTTTCCTTTCAAGATAAATGATGATGGGATCATTTATAAGAACCTGCGGGATGGGAAAAAATACTCTTATACCCCCCAAACATGCCTTGAGAACCAGAAGATTCTTGGCAGCGATGTGGCCATGATCCTTGATGAGTGCCCTGCTTACGGCAGTGCGTTCGGAATTGTTGAAGCTTCAATGGAAAGGACTATAAAATGGGCGAACATGGCAAAAGATGTGGAACAAAACCACGGCCAGCTCTTTTTTGCCATACTTCAGGGCGGGACTTTTGCAGAACTCAGGAAAAAGTGTGCCCGGGAACTGATAGAGATGGATTTTGACGGCTACGGGATAGGCGGTCTTTCAATAGGTGAACCCAAGGAAATAATGAGTGATGTCTTAAAACTGAGCGTGCCTCTTGTTCCTGAAGATAAGGCGCGCTACCTTATGGGTGTGGGTTCACCCATCGAGATATTAAATGCGATCGAATCAGGAATCGATATTTTTGACAGCGCTTTTCCCACACGAAATGCAAGGCACCAGACACTTATGACCTCAAAAGGGAGTATCGATATTGCCCGGAATAAATTTACAGCGGATTTTTTACCCATCGATGAAAATTGCGGCTGCTACACATGTAAAAACTTCACACGGGCTTATTTGCACCATCTTTTCAAGGAATCGGAACTCCTGGCGCTTCGGCTTGCCTCCATCCATAACCTTCATTTTATCCAGTCTATTGTAAAGGGGGCAAGGGAAGCCATACTTGAAGATGGTTTTCCGGAATATCGAAAGAATGTGATCGCGGGTCTTATGCCATGATCGTTATCGGAATTGACCCGGGGCTTGCAACTGTAGGATTTGGAGTGCTAAAGACAGAAAAAGAAAAAGTTATGCCCATAAGCTACGGGTGTATCAGGACATCCCCTGACAAACAAATCCCGCAGCGCCTTTTAGAGATCTACAACGAAATAACATCCCTTTTTGAAAAATATAAACCTGAGGTTATCGCAGTTGAAAAACTCTTTTTCAGTAAGAATGTTACAAACGGGTTGAGCGTAAGTGAGGCACGAGGTGTTATTTTCCTGGCAGCACAGCAGCAGAATATCCCCATCATTGAATATACACCCAACCAGGTGAAACAGGCCATAACAGGTTCGGGAAGAGCGGATAAGAAACAGGTGCAGGAGATGATCAAGAGGCTTCTGGTCCTTGATGAGATACCGGAACCTGATGATGCCGCAGATGGACTGTCGATTGCGTTGTGTCATGTAAACATGCAAAACTTTTCTTTATAATAAATTAATGATCCCCCAGCCTCCATTTTGCCCGCTTTTGGAACTAATCAATCCTGCTCAGCCTGCCCTAACCATTCGCATACTCTCGGCCACAGGTTCAAATGTGCCTCCCTGCCTACCGAAAGACCGATGTGAGAGGAAGGAAAGACGATTTCTTCATAACTTTTCCCTGAATATACATCCTTTAGCGCGCTGCCAGAGTATAAAGGAACAATATGGTCATATTTAGCCAGTATATTAAGTAAAGGTGCGCGAATTTTTCGCAGGTCGATGGTTTGAGCATCGATTTTCATTTTATTGTTGATGAGCAAATTCCGTTGATAGCAATCCTCAATAAATTGAATATACGTTGAGCCTGGTATCATCGGGGTATCAATGAACCATCTATTAATTCTCAAAGCATCTCGCCACGATTCACGATTTAAAAACTCTTTATCAAATTGGGCGCTCATAGAGAAATACGGAAGATAGAACATAAAAAGATTACGACCAAAGAGCGTAATTAACTCGCCGGGAACATTGCCAAAAAGGGATACAATGCTTCGAACGTCAAATATATTTCCCCAAAGTATTCTCACGTCATACCATCTGGAGAAATCCACCGGGGTTGCAAGCAGAACAAACCGTTCCACTTTCTCCGGATGTAATGATGCGTACATAAGCGAAATTATCCCCCCCGTGCAATATCCCAGAACCGAAACCCTTTCCCCTTCTTTACAAATAAAATCCATCGACCTGTCCAGATATTGTACATAATCTGAGAAGGAGATATTTCTTTGTTCCATTGTAGGATAGCCCCAGTCAATCATATAAACTGAAAAACCATGTTCAATGAACTCTTTTATTACGCTGACATCTTCATTGAGATCAAGGATATAAGGTCTGTTTATTATATGTGGAATAATAAGTAAAATTCTCTTGTTATCTTTATGTTTTACATATCTGAGAAGCTTAAAATTTAACTGCATATCCTCGTCTACTACCTTATTTGGTGTTTTTCCTACTGAGATAGGAGGATATACACTTTCTAATACACTGAAAAAATTGTGTCTCATTATTTGGATGTGATCCAATACCATAGTCTAACCCCACTTTATCAAACTATTTCGCCTTACATCTTGATATACGTTTCCAGCATAAAGAAGCTTTGTGAGCATTGTTAGAGATATGATTCATTGAAGTGTTGATCGTTAACTTTAAGGTTTTCCAGATACGAACTAAAAGGCATGGAATCTGTATCTTTCTTAACCATGGCATCACAATACTTTTTTAACGTATCAAATAATATAAACATGACAAATAAAGTTTTATGCCATATAAATATAATGAGATAATATATGATTTCACATATCTGCGGAAATATCACCCATAGCGGTGAAGGATCTGTTGTAATCGACATCGGTGGCATGGGATATCAGGTATTTGTGACAAAACCGGCATTGAATGAGCTTACCGATAAGAAAGAACAAGTGAAGCTTCATACGTACCTCCATGTCAGGGAAGATGCGCTCATTCTCTATGGCTTCTTAAGCCAGAGTGAACGTGAGATGTTCAAGCTCCTGATAAGTGTTACACGAGTCGGCCCCCAGATAGCCATGAACATCCTTTCCCAGATAAGGATAGAAGAACTCGCCGCTGCAATTATCCATGAGGATGAAAAAGTCCTTACGCGCATCTCAGGAGTGGGGGCAAAGAATGCCAAACGACTGATACTGGAATTGAAAGAAAAAATGACAAAGAAGATGGAAGGATTCGTCCTGCCCTCCTCAAGCAGTATCAATTATGATGCGGTAAGCGCGCTTGTTTCGCTTGGATTCCCCAGGCAGTCTGCGCAAAGGGCGGTAGAGTCAGTTTCGGGGGGCAACGTGGAAGCCATAATCAAGGCAGCGCTTTTGAAATTGAAGGAATAATATGGAAGAACGAATAATCAATGCGATCTCCCAAAATGAGGAAAAAGAAGAGCTCACCATCCGCCCCGGCCGGCTTGATGATTTCATAGGTCAACATGCCCTTAAGGAGTCCCTGAAGATCTTCATAGAGGCATCAAAAAAACGAAATGAACCCCTTGATCACATCCTGTTTTCAGGGCCTCCCGGCCTGGGCAAAACAACCCTTGCCCATATAATTGCCCGCGAATTGGGCTCCAATATCAAGAGCACTTCGGGACCCGTGCTTGAAAAACCCGGAGATCTCGCAGCCATCCTCACGGCATTAAAAAAAGGGGACGTGCTGTTCATTGATGAGATACACCGCCTGAATTCTGTTATTGAAGAAATATTATATCCTGCGATGGAGGACTACGAGATCGATGTCATGATAGGTGAGGGGCCAGGTGCGCGCTCCATTAAATTAACCCTTGAACGATTTACTCTCATAGGCGCCACGACCAGGGTGGGGCTCCTTGGTTCGCCATTTCGTGACAGGTTCGGTCTTATTTCCAGGCTTAAGCTTTATTCTGTGGATGAGCTTGTTGAGGTTGTTTCCCGAAGCGCCTCTATATTGAAAATCCCCATAACAAAGGACGGTTCCATTGAGATCGCAAAAAGAAGCCGTGGAACTCCCCGCATAGCGAACAGGCTGCTTCGGCGCGTATGGGATTTTGCGCTTGTGAGGGCACAGGGCACCATCACGCAGGATGTTGCAGATGCCGCCCTGACCATGCTTGGGATCGATAGGCTTGGGCTTGATGAGCTTGACAGGAAGATCCTGGAAATAATTTCCGAGGATTTCGGCGGAGGGCCTGTCGGGGCTAAAACGATCGCAATATCAGCGGGCGAAGAAGTCAGGACAATTGAAGAAGTATATGAGCCTTATCTTATCCAGATAGGATTTATCAAACGTACGCCGCAGGGAAGGGAAACAACAGCGGCAGCTAAACAACATCTGGCTAAAAAATAGTACTGGTTTCCTGTCAAGGCTAAATTTTCAAACGATACAACCGGATCAAATCAAAAAGCAGCTTCATCGCATCCTTGTCTCCTGGACTGCCGCATTTTTGGACTATCGTATCATAGTAATTGATATAGTCCATGTATCGTTGTTCTTTCAAAACCACATAGCGTGTGGCATGAACAGTTGCCTCGATAACTGCATTAAAACCGCGATTTACAGGTATGATCTTTCGCCTCAGGATTTTTGACCTGACAGGTGAAAGCTCAACGACAGAAATATTCTCACCTTTCCTGCATCTGCAATCGAACACGATCCATCCAAGTGTGTCTTTTAGAAAAGGGAACCCTTCTTTGAGTTCGAATTTTCCCGGTTCGATATCTGAAAGTGCAGACTGCACAAATAAAAACGGATCATCAACGATATTTGCCGCAGCAGCATGGTTGCCCAATATGTTATCCAGGGTCTTTGAGTTGTAGATCCTGGCAAAAAACTTTCTATCGTTCATATGCAAACCAATAGGCGCAGCATTCGGGATGCCTTCAGGGGATAGTGTTGATAAAATCACTTCCGATATTCCTTCGTGAATCCCGAATTCTTTGATATCTATCAAAATCTCATCCCCTCAAAAAGAGAAACGAACAATCCTGCGATAATGATATCAGCCGTCGATCCGGGATTAACACCTTCTTTCAATAGCTCTTCATCAAATTGCCGAATATCATTCCTTATCCTGTCCATATCACCTTTTAGTAAAATATTCCTGGCTCGCATTGAAACTTCTTCTGCCTTTGTGATATTGAATTTTGTGGAGATGAATGTGTCATTATTCCGGGATAAAAGCTCCATGAATGTCAGGACTACAGCATCATTTATCCCGTATTTCCTGATCCTATCCTTTATCTTGGCGCTGCATTCAAATGTTTTATCAAAACCATGTATCCATTCCCCTGCTATCAGATCATAGCTTCCGGATATCTCCATCATATTAAAAAGAGTCAATCCCTGAGCTTTTATTTTTCCAATGGAATCGGTATCCGAAAGATCAAGATCATCAACAGGTTTGACCTTCACCCTTGCCCTGGTAAAAGCCCTGTAAAATTCAACTGCATCAACAACCGTTGTTTCCTTTACGATCTTTTGAACCTGCTCCTTAAGGAAACTAATTTTTTCACACCTGCCTCCCGCCATAACAAGCGGTATAAGCAGGATAAATGCCCCGAAATGAGTGTTTCCGCCTCGCTGCCACTTGCTGCTTTCCATTACTGACAGATCTATGAGTTCTCCCACTCCTGAATCTGAACGCGCGGCTTTCTCAAGTATCGGATAGACCCCGACAGCGCTTGCCAGGAAATGTTCGAAGCGCGTGTCGCAATAGTTGTGATCGCGGTCGATATTGCCTGGTTTGGGGGTTGCCGAGACCTCAAGGATCATGGCGAGCTGGGCGCATCGGGCGATGTGTGATGGATCGGTCATAATATTTGCCCTATAAGATCCGTGAAAATCCGTGTCATCCTTGTCATCCGTGTTCTATGTCGTTCTTTTCGATTTTTCCGAAAGCATTCAACATAATATTATTTTAGACTACTTAAATTAATGCAAGAAATTCCTGTTTCCGGCCAGGTTATTCATATAACAAATTTGTTATATAACAATCTTGTTATTTGTCCAACATCCTTCAAAATACCCTCACTAACCAAAAAAGTTTTAATGTTTCAATATCATGGGCCATATCCGCCCTTCTTTCTCATATAATTCGATTGGTACTTTAAAAGTCTCACGGAGAACTTCATCGGTAAGTACTTCTTCTTTCCTGCCGCTTGCTACTATCTTTCCCTTTCGCAAAGTCAGGGCATGTGTTATTGCAGGAATGATCTCCTCGATATGATGTGTAATATAAATCAAAGCCGGACCTTCTTTTTTCATACACATTTCCTGTACAGCATCAAGTAATTCCTCCCTGGCTTTCAAGTCAAGTCCCGCACAGGGCTCATCCAGTACCAGAAGTTCAGGTTCGGGCATCAACGCCCTTGCAAGAAGGTTTTTCTGTTTTTCACCTTCCGAAAGGGTCATGAATCGGCGGTCGCTTTTATCGGATAATCCCAGGAAATCAAGTAAATATGCCGCACGCTCATGGTCTCTGGGAGCTGGTGTTTCATAGAGGCCGATACTTGCAAATTTCCCTGAAAGCACTATATCCTTTACCAGTTCCCAGTTATGGATACTATCCCGTATCTCAGAACTGCATTCTCCTATCCGCAAACGGAGTTCCCGAAGGTCCGCGGAGCCGAATTTTTTTCCAAGGACAATGGCTTTTCCTTCCGATGGATGGTGATAACCACTGATTATACTTATTAAGCTGGTTTTACCAGATCCGTTTTGCCCGATTATGGCCCAGTTCTGGCCCTGATCGATGCGAAGGGTAATATCTTGCAGGATTGTTACGCTATTTCTCATGAATGAAATATGATCAAGAAAGACAACTGGATATAAGGGCATAATGTTTATCATCATCTTACAGGACTGTATTTATATGCTTCTTATTTGTTATCACATTATATACCATATTTGTTATCAAATATATAACCGAAAGGTTATATATCATAATAATCATAATACTAATTAAGATAATCATAATGTAAAAAAACAATGTGTGTAGAGGAAAGAAAAATGCTGGATAAATCTGAAGAAAGAGTAAAATTGTTAAGAAAAGGATTTACTCAAAAACAAATAGAAAAAATGTATATTAAGGAAAACAATTTCAAAATTGTTACACCAACATTACTTTTTGAAATTGAAACCGAAAACAATAGGACAATGCCTGAAAACGTTGAGACAGCCGTGGATTATGCCCAATCCTTATGTGCAGAGGTAGCATATCTTTGTGACATATCCAAATTTTCGGGGCTCTTAACCAAGAATATGATCATGAATATAAAAATTTAATTTTTTTAAATAAAAGAAATAGAGTAAAACCATTTAAAGCAGTAACAATAATTTAGATGCTAATGGTCAAAGTCGATACATTCATTCAAGATAGCATTGAAAAAATAAGAAAAGATATCAAAGGCCGGGCAATAATCGCCCTTTCAGGAGGGGTTGACAGTTCTGTCTGTGCCGTATTAGCGCACAGGGCAATCGGAGATATGCTGACACCCATATATATCGATACGGGGCTCATGCGAAAAGGCGAAACGGAAAGAATAAAGACGATTTTTTCTGAAATGAACCTCCAGGTCGTGGATGGAAAAGAGAATTTCCTCAGGGCATTAAAAGGACAAACTGATCCTGAGAAAAAAAGAAAAGCAGTTGGCGAAGCATTTATACGGGAATTCGAAAAGGAAGCCAGGAAACTCGGGGCAAGATACCTTATCCAGGGAACGATCTACCCGGACAGGATCGAATCCGAAGGCGGCATAAAGAGCCACCACAATGTGGGCGGCCTGCCGTCTGTTATCGATTTTGAAGGCATTGTTGAGCCGATTGCAGATCTCTATAAGGATGAAGTAAGAGAAGTCGCAAAGGCGCTTGGACTTCCCAAAGAGATATCAGGAAGGATGCCTTTCCCGGGGCCGGGTCTTTCGGTCAGGATAATAGGAGAAGTGACCTCGGAAAAATTGGATGTGGTCAGGGAAGCTAATGCCATAGTGGAAGAAGAACTTCTGGAGAAATTCGCCCCATGGCAGACATTTGCCGCACTTATTGAGAAAGGGACGGGTGTCAAGGGCGACGTTCGTGTTCATGGATGGATAATAGCTGTGCGCGCTGTGAGTTCAAGGGACGGGATGACGGCAGAGGCTATGGAATTGCCCTGGAAAGTCCTGAGAAAGATAGAATCCAGGATCACAAGCCAGATACAAAATGTTTCAAGGGTGGTTTACGACCTGACACCGAAACCCCCTGCGACTATTGAATTCGAGTAAGCCATGTCCCTTACCAGAGTAATCCGCAATATCCGGGGAAAGCAAAAAACAAAATACAATCCTCCAGACAGAGCCACAGCAGTCTGGACAGGAAAAGACCTGCTTGATTCAAAACCCATAACGGCGTTAACGATCATTTTCCAGACATCAGGATGCAAATGGGGTAACTGCACCATGTGCGGATATGTTTATGACAGCGCATGCGCACCTCCATCACATGATGACCTTATGAAGCAGTTCGATCATGCAATGACAAGATGCAAGGATGAGGATTTCATGGTAAAGATCTTCACATCCGGCAGTTTTCTTGATGATTCCGAGATCGCGCCAGACACACGCAGACTGATGCTTTCACGCCTGAATGAAGATGCGAGAGTAAAAAAAATAATTGCCGAGACAAGACCTGAATATGTAACTGATGAGAAATTATCGCAAGTAAGAGCAGCTCTTGGAAAGAAATTTGAGGTAGCGATCGGTCTTGAAACAAGTAATGACCTTATACGAAAGGATTGCATCAATAAAGGATTTTCATTTTCTGACTTTACACAAGCAAGCTTGGTGGCAAAAAAGAACGATGTAACAGTAAAAGCTTATCTTATGCACAAGCCGCCATTTCTTTCAGAGGGCATCGCCATGAACGATATGATACATTCAATAAATGACGCCTCACCTTTTGCCCGGACAATATCCATGAACCTGTGCAATGTCCAGAAAGGAACACTTGTGGATGAAATGTTCGAGCGCGGTGATTACCGGCCGCCGTGGTTATGGAGCGCAGTTAATGCCCTCATAAAAGGCAAAGAAAAGTCCCCTGGAACGGTCATAATGTCAGACCCTGTGGGCGCAGGCTCAATGCGCGGCCCCCATAATTGTGGGAAATGCGATAAGGATGTGGCAGAAGCGATCCGAATTTTCTCGGTAACGCAGGATACTTCCGTTTTCAAGAATCTTGATTGCGATTGCAAAGAGTTGTGGAAAAAAGTGATCGAGCTTGAGGATCTCACATTTGGCGCGCCGCTTGTGAGATAGATTTTGCAATACTCATTTATGACAGGATTTACAGGATCGACAGGATACGATTTATATCCCATCTTTGAGAACTCAATTTTTAAAAAAAATCACTAGCTATATCATCATTTTTTGAAATCGCCCCTGATATTCATCACTTCTAAAA
>JAPMTS010000001.1 GCA_026552955.1 Candidatus Methanoperedens sp.
CCTATATAGCGACAGAGGAGCAAAACTCAAATCAGGCGTCGACATAAACGATATAAGCCCGATGAGAAATGCCGCTATCAAAAATATAGTCACCGGTATCAAGCGAACAGCAGCCGTTGACTTAGCAGGAATTGAGAAAACCTTAGCAACATCTGCAATAGGTGGCAAAGGCAGAAAGATTCCCGGCAGAGAAATGAAATTAGACATCGTAAAGAACGCAGCAAAAATCCAGCAGGCAGTTGCCGACATGGTAAAGGTAGACAGCGGAGATGACACCGTTGTAAATTCCTTAAATGGTGGGAAACAGTTAATCGTTCAGGTTCCATCCGCAAGAATCGATGTAGCAGCAGAATATGTATCATCATTGACCTGCGCAGCATCAGCAACAACCCAGGCAATAATCAGTCAATTCAACATCGGCATGTTCGATGCCCCAACCGTCAAATCAGCCGTCTGGGGACAGTACCCACAGACACTTGATATGGTCGGCGGAAACGTAAAGTCCATCGTCGAAATCCCACAGAAAGATGAAGGCTTTGGCTATACATTAAGAAACGTCATGGCAAACCACCTTGCAGCAACATGCAAGAAGAATGCAATGAACACAGCAGCATTGTGCTCAATCCTTGAGAATACCGGTGTATTCGAAATGGGTGACGCAATCGGTAACCAGGAAAGACATAGATTACTGGCATTCTCACACCAGGGCTTAAATGCGAACAACCTTGTGTATGGAACAGTAAAAGCATTGGGCAAGACCGGTACAATCGGTACAGCAGTCCATGCATGTGTCGAAAAGGCAATTGCAGATAAGATAATCAGCGCAGATAAGAAATTCGCATCTGGTTATACTACCTACAAGACCAATGATGTCGGAAAGTGGAATGCATATTGTGCAGCAGGCACACTTGTAGCAACACTCATCAACTGCGGTGCAATGAGAGCCCCACAGTCAGTATCAGCAGTATTGCTGTACTTCAACGACCTCATTGAGAAAGAGACCTCACTCCCAGGATGTGACTTTGGTAAAGTACAGGGCGCAGCAGTCGGATTCTCCTTCTTCTCACACTCCATCTATGGTGGCGGTGGACCAGGAGTCTTCAACGGCAACCACGTCGTTACCAGACACTCAAAGGGTCTCGCAGTACCATGCGTAGCAGCAGCAGTTGCTCTTGACGCAGGTGTTCAGATCTACAGCCCGGAGAAGACCTCAGGATTAGTAGGAGATGTCTTCAGCTCAGTAGATGAATTCAGAGAGCCAATCAAGGCAGTAGCAGGAGCCGTATAAATCGGAGAATTGAATGGTAAAAACTGCTTCAGTCACGGGTAAACCAATCCAGATAAAAATATTTCCGCAAAGATTATTGCAGCCTCAGACTGCTGAAAAGCTCTTAAATGAGATCGATCAGGTAAAAGGTGTAATACGAATGCTCATAGGCGGTAAAAATCTGCCCCGGAAGGTCACAAGCGGACCTGGAACAGGGACAGATGTGAACCACCCGAATTTGGAAATAATCCATGTTGGGGATTGTGCATTCGAATTGCATGTTATGGTTGGCGAGGTAGTCGTCGAATTAAAGGATGAATGTGCAAAGGAAGAACTTAAAAAAGCGTGCGAGCGAGCGCTACCATTTTCCTTTGAATTCAAGGAAGGTCACTTCATCAAAAAGAAAGCTACTTTGACAGATTACGGTAAGTATGGATTCAAAAGCAAGACTGATGAACGTATCAATCTTGAAGATGAACGAATTCTCGGCCTGATAGACCCGCATGCAAAAGCGGAAAATAACCTCTGTATAATTAATTCAGAGGAAGAGAAATGATTCGTTTATTCGAGGAGCAGAAAGAACCGATTCAAACCAATTAGGAGGAAAAAATATGGCATACAAACCACAATATTATCCTGGCAGCACCTCAGTTGCTAAGAATAGAAGAAAACACATGTCAGATGACGTAGAGAAACTACGTGATATCTCTGATGAGGACTTAACAGCATTACTGGGTCACAGAGCACCCGGTTCGGATTACCCGAGCACACATCCACCACTTGCAGAAATTGGTGAACCAGCATGCCCGGTAAGAGAAGTTGTAGAACCAACACCAGGCGCAGCAGCCGGTGACAGGATCAGATACGCACAGTTCTCTGATTCCATGTACAATGCTCCATCCGTCCCATACTGGAGATCGTACCATGCAGCGATCAACTTCAGAGGAGTTGACCCAGGCACACTGTCAGGCAGACAGGTCAACGAAATGAGAGAGAGAGATATGGAAGAGTACACCAAGAGACAGGCAGAGACCGAAATGACTGACTGGGGTCTTGCCGGACTTCGTGGCTGTACAGTTCACGGACACTCCCTCAGATTACAGGAAGACGGCGTAATGTTCGATATGCTGGACAGGCGCAGACTGGAAGGCGGCGTCATTGTAAGTGACAAGGATCAGGTCGGCGTACCAATTGACCGAAAAGTCAACCTTGGCAAACCAATGAGCGAAGCCGAAGCAGCAAAGAGAACCACCTTCTATAGAGTGGACAACGTAGCCTTCAGAAGCGATAAGGAAGTTGTTGAACATGTTCAGAAAGTCTGGGAATTAAGAACCAAATACGGGTTCGTCCCAAAGGCGTGAGGTGAGCTAAATGGCAGAACCAAGATTCAAGAAATCAATGGAGACAAAGTACGCAAAAGAATGGGGATCAAACAAAGTCGGCTCCACTGCAAAAGCAAAGATAACCGATAAGAAGACCAAATACCTAAGACTTGGCTATCAGCAGAACCCAAGAAAGGTAGAAATGGCAAAGTGCGGAGCAGCAATCACCAAGAAGAGAGGATTGCAGGCATATGATCCTAAACTGCACTTAGCTGGTATACCCATGGGTCAGAGACAGTTGACCCCATACACCATATCTGGAACAGATATCGTATGCGATGGTGACGATCTTCACTTCGTCAACAATGCAGCAATGCAGCAGGAATGGGACGATATCAGGAGAACATGCGTCGTAGGTCTTGACCTCGCACATGAGACTCTTGAGAAGAGATTGGGCAAAGAGATCACCCCGGAAACAATCAACTACTATCTCGAAGTTTTGAACCACGCAATGCCTGGCGCAGCTATTGTCCAGGAACACATGGTCGAAACCCACCCGGCATTAGTAGATGACTGCTATGTGAAGATTTTCACTGGTGATGCAACTTTACAAGATGAAGTAGACAAACAGTTCGTTATCAACATTGACAACGAATTCCCTGACAACCAGGCAAAACAGATCAAGGCCGCAATGGGCAAGACCTCCTGGCAGGCAGTACACATCCCAACCATCGTCACAAGAACTGAAGATGGACCAGGAACAAGCCGCTGGATGGCCATGCAGGTCGGTATGACCTTTATCAGTGCATATCATATGTGCGCCGGTGAAGCAGCAGTCGGAGAACTTGCATTCACAGCCAAACACGCAGGACTTGTCGAAATGGGTGATATGATCCCAGCACGCAGAGCAAGAGGTCCAAATGAACCAGGAGGATTATCCTTCGGTCATATGGCGGATATCGTCCAGACACAAAGGAAGAAACCTGATGAACCATGCGAAGTTGTCTTACAGGTAGCGTCTGCTTCGACAATGCTGTATGACCAGATATGGCTCGGCGGTTACATGTCAGGCGGTGTCGGATTCACAATGTATGCAACACCAGCATACACCAACGATATCCTCGATGACTTCCTGTACTTTGGCGAAGAGTATGCAACCAAGAAATACGGCAAACTCGGAAGTGCAAAGGCAAACATCGATACGGTAAAAGATATCGCCACAGAAGTAACACTGTACGGTCTTGAAGCATACGAAAAGTACCCGACCACACTCGAAGACCACTTTGGAGGTTCACAGAGAGCAACGACTATTGCACTCACATCCGCCGGAGCGGTAGGTCTGGCAACCGGGCACTCCCAGGCAGCATATTCTGGATGGTATCTCTCCATGTACCTCCACAAAGAGGCACACGGCAGACTCGGATTCTACGGATATGACCTGCAGGATCAGTGCGGTGCGACCAACGTGTTCTCAATTGCCTCGGATGAAGGCTGCATAGGCGAATGCAGAGGCGCAAACTACCCCAACTACGCAATGAACGTAGGTCACCAGGGTGGTTATACCTCAGGATGCGTTGCATCGGCCCATGCTGGAAGAAAGGACGCATTCTGCGTCAACCCATTGGTCAAGACCTGCTTCGCAGATGAATTGGTCAACTTTGACTTCGCAGATCCAAGAGCAGCATTTGGCAAGGCGGCACTCAGAGAGTGGGACCGCTGCGCTGGGGAGAGAGCATTCGTTATCCCGGCAAAGTAGAACAGGTAAAAAATTAGATAAATTAGTATGCATAAAACATTACTTTTTTATCATTTTTTATTTATTGGGATAAAAAATAATATCAAATAGAGGTAAATTAAAAATAATTCCATAATATCATCCAGAATGAATACCATCGCTGCACCCTAATCGATGAATTATAGAAATAAATTATGTTCACCATTGAGCGATGGTGAAGGGAAGGAAGTGTCAGCCACATTTAGTTTTTACATCCTTCCCACATTTTTTTAATAAACTCACAACTTTGGAGGATTTATGAAATATTCTGAAAAAATCCTGCGCTGCCCTGCCCTCAGGATTTCTGACATTGTTGAAGGAGAGATTTCAAATATCACAGAGAGATCGCGCAGGTGAATTCTTCTTGGATATTCATAATACCCATTATTATATGCAAATTGAAGGATTTCATCCTGCCTTTGGGTAAGACCCGAACCCCCGGAAAAGTTTGATATTTGAGTCAAATGAACGTCGCATCTGTTTTTCTTTAATCGATCAATCAGGTCATGGATCGCATCGTTATTCTCTGCAGCAACAGTCCATTCAAGACAACCCCCCTGTGCTGACCTTGACGAAACCATAAAACAATCAGATTGTTTCAAGGCCATACATGCCACACATTTGTCAACAACAACCTCTCCCACGATCGTCCTATCAGATACCCTGGAGAAGCATGTCCTTAATACTTCAGGGCTATTCCGAATTAGATCAAATAAAGAATCTATATTTTCATTTGAATTGATTCTAACGAGCCCTCTGCCTCCCTCGCGTTCATACGGCATGCAGTTGAAAACCTTTATATGAATATCATGATCACGAATCAGCCCTGTCATCCAATTATTTGGAATATTAAGCAAAAATTTAGCCCATCTCATACCAAACCACACTCATTGAATATATTCCCATTATCAATAGAGTATAAATAATTTATTAATTATCCTGCGCACTATTTTGGCACTTCTGGCACATTCGGATTTTTACCGCAATGTATTTCAGCCCGGTCGAATATCCCTGAGTGTGTACCGAATTAAGATCAGGGATTTTAACCTGGATCATTCCCTCTCATGCGGCCAGGTATTCAGGTGGGAGAGAAATGATTCATGGACAGGGATAATCAATGGGGCTGTCGTCAGGGTTAAACAGGAAGGCATGGAAATTATTGTGGACTCATCTCTGGATAAGGATTTCATTATCAGGTATTTCAGGCTCGATGATGATATCACGCAAATTTACCGATCCATAAACAGGGATGAAAAGATAGGATCATTGATCAATAAATACAGAGGGCTTCGCATTATCCGCCAGGACCCGTGGGAATGTCTTGTATCATATATATGTTCAAGCAACAACACCATCAGGAACATCACCAATTCCATAAGGCGCCTGAGTGAATGTTTCGGCAGGGAAATCCAGAAAGGATTTTACTCTTTTCCTACACCGCTTGCACTTTCGGATGTTGAACTTTGCGACATGTCGCAGTGCAGACTTGGTTTTCGCTCCCCACGTGTCCTGAAAATCGCAAATGCTGTAGCCAGGGGTGAATTTGACCTTTATGGTATAAATGACCTATCCTACAGGAAAGGTCGCGAAGAACTTGTTAAAATAGAAGGCGTGGGAAACAAGATAGCTGACTGTGTTCTTCTTTTTGCATTCGGGAAGCTTGAATCATTTCCTGTTGATACGCATATCGAACAGATAATGGAAAGATATTATGGTTCCAATTTCAAAGGTGCAAAGAGCAAAAGAAAGGATGAAATAGCCGAATTTGCAAGGAGTTATTTTGGGATGTACTGCGGATATGCACAGGAATACCTGTATCGGGAAGACCTTGGATAAGAAATGAAAAATATTGCTCAGGGAGGGTCGTCTATAATAATCCATTCATCTTTTTATGCTCAGCAGATATGGTTATCCTTAAATTATAAGAAAGTCAATTAAAGAATATGATTCATATCCTTGAAAATATCGATAAGTGGAAGTGCGAATATAAGAAATGCGGCGCAAAATGCTGCTCTGAGGGTATACAGCTTACAATTGAGGATATAAAAAGAATTAAGGAATTGGGATATTCGCCGGAAGATTTCCTTAATTTTGATGAAAAAAATAATGTATTCAAGATAAAGGGAAAAGAAGGAAAGTGTTTTTTCAATGGAAAAAAACTTGAATGCACAATTCGTGAGAATGAGCCTCTCATTTGCCGTTTGCTTCCATTCAGGATCATTGAGGTATCATATTCGGATGAACCTTTGATGAAGCTAAAACCAGTCGTGGATTGCCCCGGGGTCGGGCAGGGTAAAAAGATCGATAAGAAAAATATCGAAGCGGATGCAACAAAATTCCTGCGTGAAAACCAGAAACTCATAAGGGATGTCAGGAAGAAGGGCATGAAGGGAGTTATTGAAGAACTTTAGTTTTCGATTATTTACATGATAATTTTTAACTATGCGGGGAAAAAAAATTTCTTGTCAGGTTTGCCTGAGAATCATTTCCATATCTTTCCATTATAGCTGTTCGTAACAGGACACCCCAGACACCGGTTCGAGATATGGTGCGCGCAATCCCTGCAACTGCATCCGTTACCGCAGGGTGGCGTATCGCTCAATTCAAAATTCATTGTTATTGGCATGACCAGGTCTTTCATCGTTGCTATAACGATGCTGACCTCTGCACCCCTGACCAGGGGATTGCTCCGGAGGTGGCCATCCACGATCGCCTCAAGTGTGGCTATGTCCTCGCCCACGAAGAAAAGACATAAATTATGTTTTCCTGAGACTATCAATCCATTAAGGAAATATGGGCAGTCCTTGAAAATATCAAGAACAGACGAAGTGTTATTGGCGATCACATCAACCTTGGCCATGTATAGGCCAACTTTTTTCAGGTTCATTCCAACGACATGCGATAGGGCGCCTTTTTTTTTCAATTTGTATATTCTTGCGCTAACGGAGGGCTGGGAAATCTTGAGCTTTTCTGCCATTTCACTCTGGGACATTTCGGGATATTTTTCAAGAATTGATAATATTTCCCGGTCTCTTTTATCAAGGTCAAGGAATTCTTTCATATATTCTGATAAATACATGAATTATTAAATAGTTTTCTATTATCTACTATATTTTACCATAATTACCTTATTAAATATAACCAATATCCTTATATGTTATAACATCAGTTGTTATTTGATAATATATGAATAGAGATATTGTTTTCATAGATGAAGAAAAATGTAATGGTTGCGGTTTGTGTATTCCCAATTGCGCTGAAGGAGCAATTAAACTGGTCAACGGAAAAGCAAAACTGGTCGATGACAGGTTCTGCGACGGCCTGGGCGCCTGCCTGGGGCATTGCCCACAGGATGCGATCACTATAACAAAAAGGGATGCAAAGGAATTTGACGAGGAAGCGGTAAAAAAACATCTCGCTCTGCCTAAAAATGATATGAAAAAGCCAGAAAAGAATATTCCATGCAGCTGCCCGGGAAGCATGGCCATGGATCTGAAAAGTGAGAAAAAGACTCCTGAGGCACATGGACGACAAAGCGCACAATTGAGGCAGTGGCCAGTACAATTGACGCTTGTATCCCCGGAAGCATCGTATTTTAAGGATTCTGATCTTCTTGTGGCGGCCGACTGCGTACCCTTCGCATATCCACATTTCCACTCGGACTTCCTCAAGGGAAGATCTTTAATAATTGGATGCCCAAAGCTCGATGATGCGGATTTCTATGGTGAAAAGCTGACTGAAATCATCAAGAAAAACAACCTTAAGAGCATCACGCTTGTTAATATGGAAGTTCCCTGTTGTTTCGGACTGCAAAGAATTGTCGAGGAAGCAAGTAAAAAGGCTGGCAAGTCCATACCTATCAGGCAGACAGTAATAACGATACGGGGAGAAAAGCAGTAAAGGATAAAAAAATAAAAATAAATAGGAAATATATTATTCAGGATAAGAGGAATTTAAGATATGATTTTTCTTCCAGGTATTTTGTATGCCCACCTGCTGGTTCCATTTATATAATAAATTTCTTCATTCCTGTTCTTTTCAATAAATTGAATGTTCCCATCCTCAACTTCACCGGATTCCAGTTTGAATCTGACATTTGCTCCTATAGTGTATTTCATATTTCCATCCTGCCAGGTTAATCAAATCCCTAACCCACAATAAGTAATAATTAACATCGTTATATAAAGGTTTTGGTTTTCATTGGAATTAGTGCTATCGTAGTGCTACAAGAGTCAGGACCATACCATAAAATGTATATAGTCAAGCATAAAATCCATGTTGTATCAAATTATTTCCAGGGCAAGTATCTTAGTGCTACTTTATTCACACTATATTATTTATCAGTGCTACTAAATTCATATGAATGGAGTAAAACATTAATATGTTTTACGGAAAAGGTTGGGGAGAGAGAAAAAGCAGGTTGGGGAGTGGGGGGTTAATTATTAGCAGCGGAGTAAAACATTATATGTTTTACGGGGATAGGGAGAAAAAAGAGGGAAGGTTGCGTTTATGATTTGTCCAATCTATCCAGCAGCATCTCCCTTGCTGTCCTGGCATCAGCCCTTCCCTTAGTCTTCTTCATCACAGCCCCAACAAGTGAGTTAAGCGCCTTTTCTTTCCCTGCCCTGTAATCAGCCACTGCCCGGGGATTTTCCTTGATGGCTTCTTCCGCCGCAGTTGAAACGATATCACCTTCAACTTTCAGGAGACCTTTTTCTTTCACGATCTCAAAAGGTGAGCCGCCCTTGTCAAGCAGCGTCCTGATAATATCAACTGCGCCATCTTCGGTTATTTTCTTGTTCAGGAGCAGATCGATAACAGAAAGGATATGCTCTTTCTTGAACGCCTCGATAGTCAGGTTACGATAATTCAATTCACCTTTCAACACATCGCAAACCCACACCGCAGCCATTTTCGGATCAACCTTCTTTGCCACATCTTCATAGAAGATCGCAAACTTAAGCTCCGATGTCAGGGCTTTGGCATGGTCATCCATGATGCCGTATTGCTCCACAAACCTCAAACGTCTTGCATCCGGCAGTTCAGGCAGTGTTGCCTTTATGGCTGGCGCCCAGCCTGAAATCTTAAGGGGCACAAGGTCAGGCTCGGGGAAATAACGGTAATCATGCGCTTCTTCCTTGGAACGCATGGAAAGCGTGATCTCACGCGCCTCATCAAAATGGCGTGTTTCCTGGACAACAACACCGCCCCTTCTCAAAACATTCTTCTGGCGCACTATCTCAAAGAGAAGCGCTCTTTCTGCGCCCTTGTGCGATGAGATATTTTTTATCTCGGCCCGCTGTCCTCCCTTGATCGAAATGTTGGCATCTACCCTGAGGGCACCTTCGAGATCCCCGTCAAAAATATCGAGATACTCAAGGATATTCCTGAGCTTGTCAAGATACCTGCGCGCTTCCTTCGGGCTTCGCATGTCCGGTTCGCTCACTACTTCAAGAAGCGCCATCCCTGAGCGGTTATAATCAATGAGCGTATATTTTGACTTATCGATCGTTCCTTCATGAACAAGCCTTCCGGGATCTTCTTCCATATGAGCCCGCGTTATTCCCACCCTGTGCTCCCCATCCTCGCCCTCGATAGTGATATAGCCTCCGCTTGAAATGGGAAAATCATATTGCGTTATCTGGAAGCCTTTGGGAAGGTCGGGATAATAATAATTCTTCCTGTAGAACTGGGTATGCTCTTCTACGGTGCAATTAAGAGCAAGGCCCACTTTGATCGCTGCTTCCACAGCTTTCTTATTTATCACAGGCAGCGACCCGGGAAGTCCCAGGCACACCGGACAAACATGGGAGTTAGGCGGATCACTATGGTAATCCGTAGTACATCCACAGAATACTTTTGTCTTTAGCCTGTTCAACTGCACATGCACTTCAAGCCCTATCATCACACCGTCAGGATTCTCGTACATTACGATCCCTCCGTTTTGTGAAAATCCGTATTTTCTTCAAATGTATAAGCGGTACGCAAAATGGCAGCTTCATCAAAATGCTTCCCTATTACCTGCATCCCGATGGGAAGGCCGCCTGAAGTTCCGCATGGTATTGATAGAGAAGGAACACCTGCAAGATTTATTGGCACCGTTTCAACATCCGCAAGATAAAGAGATAGGGGATCATCGATCTTTTCCCCGATCTTGAATGCCGGATACGGCATCGTTGGAGCGATAAGGACATCAACATCCTTGAAAGTGCGTTCAAAGTCCTGTTTTATGAGAGTCCTGATCTTCAGGGCTTTCAGGTAATATTTATCAAGATACCCTGCAGAGAGTGCATATGTCCCCAGCAGGATGCGCCTTTTCACTTCATCACCAAAACCGGCTGCCCTCACATGCGAAAATGTAGTATGCCAGTCCTGATCCTCTGTCCGTAAACCATATCTCATTCCGTCAAACCTGGCAAGGTTGGAGGAGGCTTCGCTCATGGCAATTATATAATAAGCACTAAGGGCATATTTCGTATGCGGCATCTTTACTTCTGTACTGGTCGCCCCGAGTTCCTCAAGTGTATTGATGGCATCACGTACTGATTTTTCTACATTCCTATCAATTCCTTCCCCGAAATATTCTTCCGGAATCCCGATCTTCAATCCTTTAACGTCATTCTCAAGCGCCAGGGAATAGTTCCCTGCCCCTTTCACAGATGTGGAATCCCTGGGATCGTGACCCGCAATTACATCAAAAAGAGTGGCGACATCCCGAACTGAGGATGCAAACGGCCCTATCTGCTCAAGCGAATTCGCATAGGATATAAGCCCGTAACGGGATATAACACCATACGTGGGTTTCAGCCCCACCACACCGCAAAACGATGCGGGGCAGCGCACTGAACCGCCCGTATCAGAACCAAGGGATAATGGCGCTTCACCCCCGGCAACAGCTGCTGCACTTCCGCCCGATGAGCCCCCTGGAACCCTGGTGTTATCCCACGGATTAAGTGTGGGGCCGTAGAAGCTGGTCTCTGTTGATGAGCCCATTGCGAATTCATCCATGTTGGTTTTACCGATAATGACCGCACCTGCATTTTTGAGTTTTTCAATAACGTGAGCATCATAAGGGGGGATATAACCGGTCAATATCCTTGAAGCGCATGTGGTCCTGATGCCTTTTGTTGATATATTGTCCTTTATTGCTATTGGTATTCCGGCAAGTGGCCCATCGTGTCCTTTCGCATCTATTTCCTGTGCCTGCGAAAGTGCGCTTTCTTTTGATACAGTGATAAAAGCATTCAATTTGCTCTTTGTTATCTTTCCCAGGTATTCGGCAACAATTTCTTCTGAGGAATCCGCATGGATCCTTTCTGTGAGTTCATTTATCGATGCCATTTACATCATCCGCGGGGCTTTTATGAATCCATCCTGGTTCTTGGGGGCATTTGAAAGCGCTTCTTCCTGCGTCAATGACTTTATCGGGACATCTTCCCTGAAAACATTGCTCATGGGCAAAACATGATATAGAGGTTCCACGCCTTCGGTATCCGCTTTATCTATCTCCCCGAAATAATCAAGAATGGAGTTGAGCTTTGGTGCGTACTTTTCCTTGTCCTCTTCACTTAACTCAAGGCGTGCAAGCCACCCTATATGCTCAAGATCTTTTTTTCCAATCATAATGCTACCTCAATATCTATATGAATCAACCTCTTCTATTGCTTTTTTTTCTTTCTTAAGTGGTTCATCTTTGACATCCACATCATGAAAATTCGTTTCCGTCGGTTCTTTGACCCTACCAATGTTCTCGGCAATTTTTCGAAGGGATTCCATGTTTTCTCTGGTCTGTAGTTTAGGCTTTGGTTTGGCTCTCCCTTTTTTTAACTTATAACCCAGAGGTTTTAATTCCGATTTTAGAAGACCCAGTTCAACTTTTCGCTTGTTAATCAGGTCAAGGATGGGCTTCCTGGCGTTTTCAGGCAATTTTTCAAGCATACGCTCAAGATTTTCAAGAGATTTATCTTTTTGCTTTTCAGGTTGTTTATTTGTGGTATCGTTATCCATAATTATAATATATAAGTTCAGTTAGCCCTTAATTCATTCATATGCTGTATTCTTTTCATGATGAGTTCATCCGTGCCGATATCCCGCCTGCTGTGCAGCATTCCTTTTAGACCTTCCAGTCCGGCCTGTGCTTTTTTTTCCGCATCCCCGATAGTATCTGAAATTCCAAGGACTGCAAGAGCCCTGGAACCTGTGGTATAGATCTTATTATCCTTTTCATATACGCTTGAATAGAAGAGCAAAGATCCCTTCATATTTCCAATTTCAACAATGGAATCCTTTACAGGATCATCAGGATAACCCGCAGGAACTGCGTATTTGCATACAGTTGCCTGGTGTTTGAATTTCACGTTGATAGTGTCAAGTGTCCCGTTTACAATGTTTCGGCAGACCTCAAGAAAATCATTTTCAAGAAGAGGCAGGACATTCATCGCTTCCGGGTCCCCAAAACGAGCATTGAATTCTATGACTGAAATACCTTTTGCGGTTGCCATGAATTGCCCGTAAAGGATGCCCTGGTACGCAACATGGGTCTCTTTCTTTATTGCCCTTACGGTATCACCCATTATTTTCTTAGCGTCATTGTAATCGGATTCTTTCATGAATGGCAAAATATCTCTTGAATCATTGTATGAACCCATACCTCCGGTATTCGGCCCCTTATCGCCATCGAATGCCCGTTTATGATCCTGGACAGATGGGGCAAATGAAAGATGTTCCCCATCTACGAATGCCTGTACCGTAAACTCTTCACCTATCAGGCGCTCTTCGATCACTACATCATCATTTTTCAGTACTTCATTTGCATATGCCTTTGCGCCTTCTATCCCGAAATGGTCTCCCATGACCCTTACTCCTTTCCCTCCTGTGAGTCCTGCCGGTTTTATCACCACATCCCCGAGTTTATCTATGAATTCATCCACACCGCTTTCACTCTTCCTGAACACTTTAAAACCCGGGCATCCTGAAATCCCATATTTTTTCATAAAATCCCTTGTCCATGCTTTATCAAATTCGATCTGCGCCGCCAGGCGGCGAGGCCCAACGACCGGGATCCCGGCCTCCCATAACATATCAGGAATGCCGGCGGCAAGAGGAGCTTCAGGGCCTATAATAGCAAGTTCAATATTATTTTTTATCGCATACCTAACAACTTCAGGGTCTGTTTCTTTTATAAGCAGGAAATCTTTACAGAGACGCGCAATACCCGGGTTTTTTTTGCTCATGGCAACAAAAAGTTCCGGATTATGAGGGCTTCGGGCAACAGCCTGCGCAATAGCGTGTTCCCGCCCTCCGCTTCCGATCAAAAGTACTCTCATAGGTACCCCAGAATGTGTTCAAAAATAAAAATGTTCTGGTCATCAAGCTTGAAGAAATCCTTTCACATGACCAGGTAAAACAGATTTGGGTTATAACAGACCCAATCCGTCAAGTTCCAATACTATCTTCTCGACCGCCGCTTCGGCGTCCTCGGGTTTCTTTCCCCCTGTTACAACAAGTTTACCGGAACCGAATAAAAGCATGACCACTTTCGGAACTGACAGCCTGTAAACAAGACCGGGGAACTGTTCAGGTTCATATTCGATATTCTCAAGTCCAAGGCCGATTGCGATAGCGTTAAGGTTCAGCACTCTTCCCAGGTCAGCTGATGCTACGATATTTTGTATCGTTATTTCCGGGCTTGTTGGAATATCAACACCCATGGTCTTTAATTTTTCAAAAACCTTGGAAAGTCCCACGCCTACATCAGCAATACTCTTTGCTCCCGTGCAGACGATCTTTCCACTTCCAAAGATAAGCGCAGCAGTTTTGGGGGATGTAGTCCTGTAAACAACACCCGGAAATCTCTCCTTATTGTAATCCGCCCCTTCAAGTACCCTGATGACTTCATTAAGATCAAGTTTTGCCCCAATAGCAGTTGATGCAACAACATTTTCTATCTTTATAGTTTTTTTTGGATCTGTAGTATTTACCATAATCTCACCTTTATATAGGGTATTTAAAGATTTATATAGATTGGGGTAGGGTCTTCGTATGAACGAAAATTAAATTTTGATAATGCACGGTGGGGATTATTAGATAATTACAGCCGAACATTGTGTCTCAAATTAAACCGGGGCGAATATTCAAACCCTTCCAAGACAAATACAACTCGTAGTTGGGCACATGCACCTGCCAACTCTATCACAATTGGATCCATTGCAATCATTTGGCCAGCAGTTCATACAATGATCACATTCCTTTTTATCAGGATTATTGTGGCATTCCGGATACCAGTTTGAGTTTTCAAATATCTCGGATAAGATCTTGTTTCCTTTCCTTTCAAAAAATGTTATTTCATTTTTTGCTTGTTTTGCCTTTTCCAACAACTTTTCTTTTTCTTTATTTTCCATATTGATCACCTGAGTTAATATTCTGTCTATCTTTTGTGTCATAACCAGATTCCAGTTATGATTACCAGCGAGAGATTATTACCCCATGCTCATTATAATTATGATTATTGTACTGCCCCTTTAAAAAGCTTGTGGAACTCATCCGAAGATTCTAAATGATTATTAATAAAGTAAAATGGAAGAAGTTAATTTTATTAGTACATTGCATTATATTATCTATTATGTTATCTCGAAGGGATTTTCTAAAATTGGTATCCTCGCTCTCCTTATCTTTCTTGTCTGGTTGCCTTCTTAGAGTTGAAAATCCGTCTGTTATTCCAGTGATGACCGCCACACCGATTCCTCCAGCATCGGGACAACCGTACCTCACGATTGCGCGTGGTAACAACCCAGCCACTATCACACGCGCGGCTATCGATGCGTTGGGGGGAATGAGCAAGTTTGTACAGGCCGGAAATGATGTCATCATCAAACCGAACATCTGCAATTCGTACAACCCGCCCGAGTATGCCAGCACGACGAATCCGGATGTCGTCGCCGAGTTGGTCAGGATGTGTTTGGAAGCCGGAGCCAAGCGTGTGCGCGTAATGGATCAGGGATTTTCCGGCACGCAAGCAGAAGCGTACAAACGCAGTGGCATTAAGGATGCGGTCGAAAAAGCCGGCGGTCAGATGGAAATCATGCCGAGCGCAAAATACGTCAAGGTCGATTTTCCGGCAACGTCGCGCGACCTGCAATCGCAACATATTTACCAAGACATTTTGAAAGCCGATGTTCTCATTAATGTGCCGATTGCCAAACATCACGGTTCGGCGCAAGTGACGCTGGCGATGAAAAATTTGATGGGTGTCATCCTGAATCGCAACAATATTCATTTAGCACTGAATCAACGCATCGCCGATCTTTCAACGGTCATCAAGCCGACACTCAACGTGATCGATGCGTATCGTGTGTTGACTTCGCACGGACCCACCGGCGGCAGTCTCGATTACGTGATGATGGGTAATGCGGTGATTGCCAGTCATGATCCTGTCGCCACCGATGGTTACGCGACACAACTCTTTTTCAAAATGAAACCGCAAGACATTGGCTATATCAAGATTGGCGCGGAGATGGGGCTGGGGCGGTACGATTTTGATCAACTGAACGTCAAGGAAGTGAGCTCGTGATGAGTAATCGGTGACGCGTGAATATTCACGCATCACGAAGTATGATTATGACTGCCAAACGACTCAGGTTCGCTCGCCAACTAACCCAAATCATCAGCGTTATTCTCTTTTTTGTTCTCGCCTTGCTCA
The DNA here is from genome assembly GCA_026552955.1 of Candidatus Methanoperedens sp. GTDB lineage: Archaea > Halobacteriota > Methanosarcinia > Methanosarcinales > Methanoperedenaceae > Methanoperedens. Next base: position 16,062 of record JAPMTS010000001.1, read on the forward strand.
CCTATCGTGGCGTGGAATCGCTGATCCCGGTCGATCTCTACGTCCTGCTCAATCCACTCGTCGCGTTCACGGCGATGATCGCTTCGCGCACGGTGATCGCAGTGATGTTGCTTGCGTTCGCCGCAATCGTGTTTGGTTTTGTGTTCGGGCGCGCGTGGTGTGGCTGGCTCTGTCCGCTCGGCGCGATTCTTGATTGGTTTTCACCGCGCGAGTGGCGCACGCCGGAAACGCATCGAAATTGGAAGGCGATCAAATACGTTTTACTCCTCATGATCATTTTTGCTGCGCTGTTGGGCAACCTCTCGCTTCTCATTTTTGATCCAATCACGATTCTTAATCGAACGGTTATCGCAGCAGTCTTGCCCATGTTCAACGTCATTCTTGTCGGCGTTGAATCCGCGTTGAATCCAGTTGCTCCAATGCAACCTATATTCAATTGGATCGAGCAATCGTTTCGCGGTACAGTTTTACCGGCGCAACAAACTTTTTATCAACTCGGATGGATGCTCGCGCTTTTCTTTGTCGGGCTTATCGGCTTGAACTGGATCGTACCACGCTTTTGGTGCCGGTACTTGTGCGTACTCGGTGCGGTCTACGGACTGCAAGCGAAAATCTCGTGGTTGCGTCCGCGCGTGGTGAACGATTGCAGTTATTGCGCTGTGTGTATGAATGCGTGTCCGACCGGCGCAATCGTCGTGACGAAAGACGGACTCAAGGTTGACCCGACAGAATGTATCGCGTGCATGGATTGCGTAACCGAATGTCCGGAATCGGTGATCGCGATTAATTTCTCGACCGCTGACCGCCGACTGCCGAAGGCACAGAGTCGAACATACTCATCTTTCAATTTATCGCGCCGGCATTTTATCGTCAGTGCTTTGGCGAGCATCAGCAGCGTAGCGTTGTTTCGCACCGCACCATCGGCACAATATCACGATGCTTGGCTCGTGCGTCCGCCTGGCGCGCAAGCAGATGATTTCCTGTCCAAATGTATTCGTTGTTCGGAATGCATTAAAGTTTGTCCTACCGGCGGATTGCAGCCCAGTTTATTTGAATCGGGATTGGAAGGTATCTGGTCGCCGATTCTCGTTTCGCGCATCGGCTATTGCGATTATGGATGCAACGCGTGCGGACAAATTTGTCCGACCGACGCGATTCCACCGCTGACATTGGAGCAGAAACGCAACGAAATTATCGGAATCGCATATATTGATCGAGATCGATGCATCCCGTGGGCAAATTATCGGACATGTGTCGTGTGCGAAGAGATGTGTCCGGTACCGCAAAAAGCAGTGCGGTTGGAACAAGTCGATGTGGTTACGCCTGAAGGCAAACCGATTCGCCTGCAACGTCCACATGTCGTTTACGATTTGTGTATCGGTTGCGGGATTTGCGAGTATCAATGTCCGTTGGAAGGTCCATCAGCAATCCGCGTGTATGCGCCAACAAAACTGCCGGCGATTGAGTAGAATTCCATCACAGAGATAAAATAATAGCTAGGTGAGGTTTCGATATTTCAATGACCACCCTCTCCCATTTTGACTTCCCGCACGCCTGCCTCTTCAAGCTTTGATCCACGTGTGGATTTTTCAGGGACCTTTTTCACTTTTACAGCGATATCTTTTCCAAGCCGTTTACATTCTTCAAGATCTTTTTCAGCAGGTTGATATTGAATTCGTAATACTGGATCTAATACTCTCATACCAAGCTCACGCATTTTTTCAGCGATCAATACAGGCGCCTCCCCGCTCCACCCGTAAGATCCAAAAGCAGCGCCTACTTTGTCTTTTACGTTCGCTTTTTCAAGGTTTTGAAGGAATTTTTCCATTGGAGGAAGCATTTTGTAATTGAAGGTAGAAGAGCCAATTGCAATCGCATCTGCGGCTTTAATTTCTTCTATCTTTGCCTCATTAAAATTCACAGCTTTAGCATCAACATTTCTTGAACTCGCACCTTCCACGATGGCATCTGCCATCGCTTTTGTATTACCTGATGTACTGAGATATACAACAACTACTCCCGGCATATTTTTCTCTCCTGGTCTTATTGAATGATTGATTCTATTACTCCCAGGTCAATCATTAATGTTAATGTTAGATTTTATCTGGATATAAGCTTATGCTCGATTTTTTTTATTGAATATCCTCAAAACCTAATCCTGATAAAAGCTGGGATTCTCCTTTCTTCCAATCTTTGTGTTAGCTTCCAGTTCCTCCCGGAAATACTGATTTGCAGATTCCACATACATATCCCGCGGCATGAGTTCTCTGCTTACGATATTCAAGGTCTGTTCTGACATCCTGCCATCCCGCACCAATTGTCGTCCTGCTTCTTTAGCAGCATCAAAAATGTCATCTAAGGGTGCCCCCATTTCCATCATAACTTTCAATGCACCGCCATGAGGGCGCAGCAGAGCCCCAGCAAATTCATTGTCTCCATTCTTACAATATGCTTTAACATGCGCAATCATCGGGTCGAAGTTATCTTTCTCCCAGAAACCGCAATTTGAAACCAGAACAACCTTGTTTGCTTTTGTATCTTCTCTCAATGGATGGCGGCAGTGACTGTCGCGAAGTTCAAAAAACGGATATACTTGTGGAATGGTCCTGTCAAGCAGGTTTTTCAGTGGACCTGTTATCCCATCGCAATATACGGGTGTGGCGAATACAAGGATATCTGCATTGCGCATCCTGGGATCCAACATCTGCATATCATCATTCTGGAAACATTTTCCAGGCGTCTTGACCCAGCAGTTGAACTCACCCTGACATGGATTAATCGTTAACTTCTTTGTATAAAACAGTTCGACAGTTGCCCCTTCTTCTTTCATCCCCTCTAAAAAAGGGTTTAATATAAGAGAAGTATTGCCCTCCCCCATCATAGGACTGGAATTAATTGCCAGTACTTTCATATTTCTTTTCCTCCCTTTGGATTTGCCCCAAATTACACTATAAAGAACGCTCTTGGAAAATATAAATTTATTTGTAACACATTTATTATCTTCTTCATTGCAAAGTAATATCTTGGACTGCGCCCAGTCGATGTGCCCATCTTTGTAGTCATTCAGCAGGTTCCAGGAAGGACTCAACACATGCCTGGCGCTTCGGGTCACAACTATGAAAACAGCTTCAGGATTTTCTTTTGTTGAGTAATTGTTCTCTGCGATGCGTTTTTACCGCATTCTTTTCACATCACTGCCGAAGCAACCACCATCTGGTTTACCATCCAAGGTCAGGTTCGTTCTTTACAGCTCATCTGTCGATAACATAAGGGCTCAATACTAATGATTATTAACTATAATATAAAAATCACCTGATTTCAGGATTGTATTTTATTCGAATTCACACCCAGATAGTTTATTAAATCATTACATTGTTAATCATACCGATGATTCCAGATTATAAAGATATTGCAGAATATATCATTAATAATTACAGGAATAAAGTAGTGGAAGTAGGTGTTGGAAGCCTGCCACAGGTCGCTCTCCTCTTGAAGGATAAATTGGATGTAGTAGTCACTGACGTTAATGAACAAAAGTATGCGGGAGTAAGGTTTTGCAGGGATGATATCTTCAAACCCGATATGGGAATTTACAGGAATGCTTCCCTTATTTATTCTATAAGACCTCCCATAGATATGCAGGATGCGATCGCAGCAATTGGCAAAGAAGTGGATTCTGATCTAATTATAAGACCGTTCGGGAACGAAAAGGCGGATTTGAGAAAATATTTCAAAGAGTATTCTATTGTGAATTATAAAAAAGCCAGGTTTTACCTGTACAGGTCTCAAGCTAATACTGGACGAAAGCATAGTTTTCAAGAAACCCTTAAATATTTGATGTGCTGTCCGCCTTGCTTATTATTGCTTTCTATTTTCTGAATAACACGATCAACCATACCGCCAGTGGCAAAAACCATTACATTCAGTCCCCTCAGGGCAGCAAGTATGCTTGATTGGATCACATCCACCTCAAAGTCACACTTGATGCCTGCTTTTTTAACGACTACTTTTGCAGAGGTACCCATAGCCCCTATTTTATCGGGGCTTTGCCCGGCTATTATTCTGCAGATCGTTCCCAGGTCAACTGCTCTTGAGCCTCCTTCTATTACACGCGGGATGGGTACTATATGAATAACCCCGGTTTTTGGTGAAAGTATTCCTGTTATCTCACCTACTACAATATCTTCGCCAGCCCTTGCTTCAAAAATGACTGTGCCGAATACACTTGTAACAGATTTCGGATCATCATCCACTCTGGTAGTGCAAAGCGTACCGTTTTTCATAACCAATCCCACCGTTTCTCCTGAATACACATCTGTGCTTGCGATCGCGCATCTCACCTTAAGAACATCAAAGGGTTTTGATACCGACTCAACAAAATTTAGCATAGTTAATGGTGATTCTCCTCCGGATATGCCTCTCAACTTCAACTCACGAAAAGTCTGCACGAATCCCGGAAGTTTAAGCCCGGTCTCGGAAATCATGGTATGGTCGGCAAATATTTGAGAGGGAGAACCATGTCTTTTGATTCTTCCTTCATGAAGGACATATATGTTGTTTGCCCATTTCGCCGCAAGGTCCACATCGTGAGTGGAAAAAATAATGGTCTTCCCTTCTGCATTTAACTCGTCCAGGATATCGATAATTTCTGTGCAGCCCTGCGGATCAAGGCCGGCTGTGGGCTCATCCAGCACCATGATTTCAGGTTTCATGGCGATCACACCTGCAATAGCCACTCGCTTTTTCTGTCCACCGCTCAGGAAATGCGGTGGTTTATCAGCATATGCTTCCATCCCTACGAGGCGAAGGGCTTCATCTACTCTTTGTTTTATTTGGGCATCCGCAAGTTTCAGGTTCTTAGGACCAAAAGCAACATCCTGGCGTACAGTGGGTGCAAGGAGCTGGTCATCAGGATTCTGAAACACCATTGCGACTTTGCGACGAATGAGATGCAAACCTTTATTATCATAAGCAAAAGGCTTATTTTCCAGATATACAGCACCGTTTGCAGGCCTCAAGGTGGCATTCAGGTGAAGAAGGAGGGTTGATTTTCCCGCCCCATTTTGACCAATGATAGCTGTAATGCTTCCTTTTTCAACAGAGAAATCAATATCATCCAGGGCTTTTGTACCATCGGGGTATTTATAGGTCAAATTTTGTGCTTCAATGATATTCATATTTTTCACGTTATATAAATGCCATGTTTTGTGTCTTGATTGTTACATAAATAAAAGCAAACTCAAATAATAAAATTGCAAAGAGTGACGTGATGTTAATTCCCGGATTTTTTTCCCGATAACAAAGGCTGTTTGTTTCACCGTCATAGCATCGGGAGTTCATGGCGACAAATAATTTTTCACCCTGATGTATGGTGCGAAGGAAAAGTGTACTGGCAAGCATTGAAAATACTTCTATCTTTGTGCGAAAATCAGTCTCACCCCTCATCCGGGATGCCAGCCACATTCGTTGTGCTTCCTCCAGGAACACAAAGATATAGCGGTATATTATCATAGCAAGTTCGATTACCACATCTGGTATTCTAAGCCATTTTAATCCTGTGAACAGCTCTGTCATTGGTGTAGTAAGTGCCAGAAAGAAAAGACATGCAGAGCCGGCTACAGTTCTTGTTCCAAGAAGCAGTCCCATGTTAATTCCCTCTTTTTGCAATACAAAAGTGTGAGATAGTATTTCAAAAGAATACAAAGGGCTATCATATCCAAAAAATAAAGACATCATCAGCAAACTGACAAGCCCAAAGAAAAGAGGGGTTAACAGAAGAAAAAAATACGTTCCGGGATTTATTTTCGCTGCAAACAATATCAGGATGGTCGCTATGACGAAAGCTAAAAGGGGTGGGATAGGAGATGTTGAAGCTATAGTAATTAGCAGTGTCGTGACGGCAAAGATGACTTTCAATCGTGTATCAATATGTCTCAGTCTATTTGTATGCGCTATTATATCGATCGTTTGGTGGATCATATCCGGTCTCTCTTTTTCTCTTTTCTGCCAGTGTACAGACCTGCTATATATCCGATAATACCTGCACCGATAGCTGCCTGCAATGAAAATAAAAAGGTTTCAATTTCGCCACTCGGCGGTTCCCAGAGTGGCAAAATCCAGGGCTTATATTCAATTATCTCGCCAATTTTACTCACTGCGGCAGCATCGGCTCCACCCCATTGCGGAGTGATCCCGATCATATTTGGTACAAAAGCTGTTAAAAGTCCAATAATTGCAACTAAAATAACCACGATCAAGGTGAGTTTTCTTAGCTCAGACATTCAGGCCTCCATTGATGTTGCTTTATCTTCGATGTGAAAAATCCTGAACACGTCGGGTTTTAATTCAAAAAGATACGTAAAAAGCAGCATCGTGACAAGTCCCTCGATTATTGCAAGGGGAAGCTGTGTTACTGCAAAAATGCCCGAAAATCCAATAAATGATCGCAGAACTCCTCCCACCGGGGCAGGAAATGCGAGAGCCAGCTGGACAGACGTTGTGACATAGGTTGCCATGTCCCCAAGAGCGGCTGCTGCGAACACGGTAATATTGAATCCTGCAATATTACGCAGAACCTTATACACTAAATATGCTGCAAAAGGTCCAACGATTCCCATAGAAAAGATGTTGGCACCAAGAGTAGTAATACCTCCATGTGCAAGGAGCAATGCCTGGTATAACAGCACGATCACACTCATTACTGATGTGACAGCAGGTCCAAAAATGATAGCGCCAAAACCCGTGCCTGTGGGATGAGAACAACTGCCAGTAACTGAGGGGATCTTAAGCGACGACAGCACAAAGGCAAAAGCTCCTGCCACCGCAAGCATGGGCTTTGATTCCGGATATTCTCTTATGATTTTTTTCAGTCTCCATACCCCATAGACAATAAAGGGAGCGCTGGCAGCGTACCAAAAAATTACCCAGGTCAGGGGTAAAAATCCTTCCATTATGTGCATGTCTAATCTGGCGTTTTATGCATTCAGTGACAAAAGAATCTGTGTTTTTGGATAATAATTATTACCCAAAAGGATAATGATTGACTACGTTTCAATTTTTACGAATATTCTTTTGCGAGTCACAGGCACCAGTTTTTTCCATTCTATAGTAGAATCTTTTTCGATCTTGAATTCTGCAACGGTAGTATCAGGCGGCTTTCCATTAACTTCATACATATAGAACCCCTGCTCGCCGTCGATCGATATAACAAATTCCTTCTCACGGACTTCCTTTACTTCCACCCCTGACACCTTCTTCAATGTCTCAAGAATACTTGCTCCCTTTGGTACATTTACTTCACAGGTGTCGGCAAGCGAATTAAGCAGGTCGTCCATATTTTCTATTTTGCTCCTGAGAACATGGGTTTTGCCAAATTTCGTTCTCCGGATCAATCCGGCAGTCTCTAAAATTTTTACATGTCTTGCCATAACAGGGGTTGAAATATTCAGCTCCCTGGCAAGCCCTGAGATGTGCATTTCATTTTTCGCCAGGATTTTTAACATTTTTAAGCGAGTTGTGCTGCTCAGTGCCTTGAATAGATCATTGCTCATATGAATAACAATTGTAACTTGAAAGGTTAAGTACTTTTATTTCAGAGGATCTTGATCTTTATTTCTTAAATAAAAAAGTGGAATATCACGTCCACTTTGTTCCAACCATCAATTCATCCAGGAGTTCTTTTGCTCTGTCTGCCCTTACCTTCTTTTCCTTGACCATTATCCGGGCTATCTTATCAACCAGATCCCCCGTAGCTCCTGCCTGGATCGCCACGTTCCTTGAATGAAGACCCATATGGCCTCTCTGGATACCTTCTGTTGCAAGCGCCCGCAGAGCCGCAAAATTCTGGGCCAGGCCAAGAGCTGCGAATACCTCTCCCATCTCTGTGGCTGACGTTACACCCAGGATCTTTACAGCGGCGCGTGCTATCGGATTTGTTTTCGTAGCTCCGCCCACAAGACCCACAGCCATTGGCATCTCTATAGTTGCGACAAGGTCGCCTTTTGCATTTTTCTCATAACATGATAAGGGGCGGTAAACCCCGCTCCTGGATGCATATACATGCGCTCCCGCTTCAATTGCCCTGGTATCGTTGCCCGTGGCAAGCACTGCTGCAGAAACCCCGTTCATGATACCTTTGTTATGTGTTGCCGCCCTGTAAGGGTCACCTGCCGCAAAATGATAGGCTGCAAGAATACCATCAACAACTTCTTCCCCTCCGATAGTCTCTTTTGGAAAAACCGCTTTTGCTCTCATTAAGCGTTTATCTGCAAGATTTGAAATTATACGCAAATATACGCGCCCTCCGGTCAACTCTTCAATATAAGGCGCCACAGTTTCAGCCATTGTATTCACGGCATTGGCACCCATGGCATCCCTGCAATCTACCACAAGATGCGTGATGACCATTTTTCCCTGGGGCGTATCAATTACCCTGACCTCCACATCCTTTGCCCCGCCACCGAATTTAACGAGTATCGGGTCAACTTCGTTCGCCCTTTTTATTATCTCCTCTTTTTTCTCGAGGATGTTCAATCTCGCTCCGTTAGGGTCTTTTATCCCAACTACCTGTATCTGCCCCATCATCACAGGACCTGTGCTGCTCGTGGCAAAGCCGCCGCCTTCGCGTGCCATCTTCGCAGAATTGCTGGCCGCCGCTATTACGGAGGGTTCTTCGATCGCCATGGGAATCAGGTAATCCCTGCCGTTTATCAGAAAATTCACAGCCACACCCATTGGCACTTCCATAACTCCGATCAGATTTTCTACCATCCGGTCCGCAGCATCAAGTGAAAGAGCGCCTGTTGCCCCGATACATGATGCTTCTTCTTCCGTAAGACCTGAGAATTCAGATACTAATTTGAGCCTTTCTTCCGGACTTTGTTTATAAAAACCCGATATCTTAGATGTTTTTCCCATAAATATATCACCTGCAAGAGGATTTTACATGGCAGGAGGGTTTAAATAAGTACCCAAAAGCTTTATCAATGTATCAAGACGTAGAGGGTATTCCAATCCTAGATTATTCGGTGAATTCTTATGACTCAAAGGACAAAAGCAAAGAAAAAAAGACTGGCAAAACACCAGAACCAGAACCAGCGCCTCCCTGCATGGGTTATTGTGAAGACAAAGAGAAATGTAATGACCCACCCGAAGAGACGCAACTGGAGAAGAAGCACGCTTAAGGTTTAAAGTGAAAATTATGGCAGATATTGAACGAATTTATACTATTCCCCTTTCTGATGCAAGGAAAGTTCCACGCTGGAAAAGGGCGGAATGCGCAGTCAGGAAAGTAAGATCATACCTCGGAAAACACCTGAAGACCGACATTACCGATGTCAAGATCGATAAGACCATTAACGAGAAACTCTGGGAGAGAGGCTCGATGAAACCGCCATTGAAATTAAGAGTGAGGGTGGTCAAGTTCGAGGCTGGCGGAGTTCAAGCAGAACTCGCCCAGGAATAATCTTTTTTTTAATGGGGCATAATTGAAACGAAAGTTGAATATTTCGGGAAGCCCTGTGCTTGGCGTGTTCGCATCCTGTACGGATAATTTTGTTTTTGTGCCTTATGATACAGCTGAGGAAAGCATAGGCGAACTGGAAGAATCACTTGGCGCTGAAGCCTGCCGCACCTCAGTAAGCGGAAGTTCCATTGTGGGTTCATTGATGCGGGGAAATAATAACGGGATGATGGTAGCAGGCTTTGTTCTTGAAAAAGAACTCAGGGCTATAAGGAAACATATCAAGGCGGCAAGGTTGACCCAGGAGCTAAACGCGGCAGGGAATCTTATTTTAGCCAATGATACTGCAGCTCTCGTTCATCCGGATATTTCTGAAAAATCCATCAAGATTATTCAAAAAACTCTTGGGGTAGAAGTGAAACGAGGCACACTCGGAGGCTTAAAGACCGTGGGAATGGCGGGAGTAGCCACGAACACAGGTGTACTTGTGCACCCTAAATCAAGCCCCGCTGAGATTTCACTAATTGAAGAACTGTTTAAATTACCAGTAGACATCGGTACGGTCAATTTTGGGTCTCCACTTGTAGGTTCAGGACTTCTGGCCAATAACAAAGGTTATGTGGTTGGTGAGGAAACGACAAGTCCTGAGATAAGCCGGATCGAAGATATACTGGGATACCTGTAACTAGCCGAGGTTTCTTCAGTCCCATCAGGATTGCACAGGAAAAATGAATAGTAGTTATAGTGAGCAGGAAGGAGGATTATGGGTGGTTTGGAAAATAGATTTTTTTTCTGCCCACTACAGTTCGTATATATACGAATGATAGTATATATAGTTTACGTTTGGTGTAAAGGTCTTATTTACCGCATATATTTAACACAGTAGTGCAAAGCCTCTGCATAACGATTGACTCGTATATATAAAAAAAGTGCAAGCGGTCATGAATGCTGAAAGATTGAAAAAGAGGATCAATAGCCCCCGAATTGGCTTTTATTATCTTCATTAGCATTAAAAAAACCGGTCATTTTTTTTCTTTGACGATATTTTTCACGATCATAAATATTACAATTGCAATTATTATGAAATCTATAAGAGCACCTACAAAATCGCCAACCAAGAATTTTATACTTCCAATATTCAAGGTTGCAAGCCTCCAGTCACCACCAGGGATCAATGCACCTATAATAGGCATTATAAGATCATTTACTAACGCTGTAATAAGCTTTGTTATTGCAAGACCCATTACGAACGCAACCGCTAACCCGATAACTCCATACTTTGTCAAGAAGTCATTGAATTCACTCAGAAACGATTTCTTAGTTTCCACCATATAAGAACCTCCTAAAATTAAATATGCACGATAGTATATATAGATGTTCTCACTAAATTCATTTGACACTAAAAAGTGGAAAACGGGCTAATTCGATCACACGGCCATTTTCAATTCCAGGGTCAGGGATGAGATTAGTATTATTTCCCGTTTCATATAATCCCACGTCATCAAACCAGAAGGTTCCATACCCTTTCCAGATGTTTGAATAAATATAGACCCATCTTGTATTAGCATTTGATCGTATCGAAATATTCTTTTCTATCCAACCATTTGTCCCTTTTCCGTATATGAGATTTGTTTGCTTTATAAATTTCTTATTGCGATCAAGTTCAACTATTCGTACAGCGGGGGAATTGGTTCCATACGCATCCATTGTCTTTCCCCATGATGAGAACAAATAATTCGTATTCGGCCTGGCAGGAATTACCGTACTCTGAAAAATTCCTGATATCTTACTCTCATTCCCAGGAATCATTATCTTGCCCGAATGATTGCCGCTATGAAAAATAGTTGAATCCCATGAAGTATATTTTCCAAACTGCCAATTATCAAGGAACTTTGCATCTTCAGGATAAAAATAGAACGGTGAGCTTTTGCTGCTTGAAGTCATTTCATCGATTACGGAAATATCAAGAGCATCCAGAACAGGTATCATCAAGATCAATACTGCAAGAATAATAACAACTGTTTTGATTTCTTTGTTTATCCAGCCCTGTCCCTCATATGCAATCCTTATGGTAGTAGATGCCAACACCGCGATTAGACCAAATATCAGAACCCCTGTATCGGCAAAATAATACAGATCAGGCTTATAATCAACTATGCCCAGATTGTACACTAAACCGTCTTCCAATATGTGAGCTCCGAATCCTATGCCTGCAAACGCAAAGGTTTCAACAAACCGGTAACCCATAACTTGAAGAATGAGAGAAACGAGAATAGCAAAAAGAAACAGCATTGTTATATCATGAAAATCACCGTGCTTGATCGGAAATCCGTCCATGAGCACGAGCATGCCCAGCTTTTTTAAAAGAGTATTAGCTAGAATATCGAGATCGGGAATGTAAGCGCTCGCAATGATGATCCAGGAGTAGTCACGGCCAGTGTAGTTGAAGTGGATCATGCCCACTATAATCGCTATGGCCGTTGAGTATATCAAGTGTTCAAAGAGCATGATTCGTATTATTATTAATGGTTAACGAATATTAAGATGATGTCCTAAAAATTATAAAATTTTTTCGATTTGTATAGATAACCTCAAATCCAAATTGTCTTGAAATCCATTCAAATGTTCTCTGGCTGAAGAAACAAATATGCGTAGGATCACTATGGTACCACCAATCTTCAAAACGATCTATCGGGTCATGAAAAGATGTCATGACTGCAAGGAATCCCCCTTGATTTATCAGTGAACTGATCTTGTTCATTTCATATCTTACATCCCTGAAATGCTCAAACACTTCTGTTGAGATAACAAGGTCATATGAGCCTTCAGGAAATTCTGGATGGAAATAGAGGTCATATCTATCACAATCATAGTCTTCTCTTGTAAGCAATTCAGCTAAAACAGGCTCATTTCCACATCCGTAATCAAGTAACGAGGTAATTCCAGGACAATAGTGGCGGATAAGGGATATTTTTTCCCTGAACATTTGTACATATCCCTGGTTTGAAATAGTATTATGATGAAGCAGATATCGTGCTTCTTCATCTGCAGGTGACAGATGGAATCTTTCAGGCACAAAGATCAGATCACATTCAGGACAGCGGAAATACCTTCTTTTTCCCAGCTTTTTGTATGTTTTTGTAAATGTTAACGGAAGAACAGAAGAATTATCACACAGGATACATTTCGTAGGAATCGTGAACTACCCCTTGCTCTCAAAAGGGGCTTCCTGCTTCATTGCTCCCCTATCGGGATTGCTCTGACGGGCTTGAATTCCGGCAATACCTGCCGTACTACTTCTATTCTTGATTATCATCGCAGATACATGGTCTCTATCCAGTACCAATCCACAGGAAGGGCATGAA
>JAPMTS010000020.1 GCA_026552955.1 Candidatus Methanoperedens sp.
CAGAATGTGCTCCCCTATCCAGTTTGTATTTCATACTTTCTTATATTTCCAAGAAACTATATCTGCTTATCCCATGCAGGGCGAAAGTATTATTGCAAAGGGTTCGCTGTATCCCCTCCCTTGCGGAAGGGGACTTAGCTCACCTTTTGAACCCAACGAAGTTAAAAAATTCCCTCTTGTTTATAGAAATGGGTTCAAAGGGGAAGAAAGCTCCCGATTTCAGTCGTAGAGAGGGTCTCAATGTGCTCCTTATAAATAAAAACAAATCGAAAGAATAATATACAATGCACAACACGAATCATCTAAAAACAGGTTATCGGTGGATGATTTGATATGAGGATTGGAAGAATAATTATTTTATTGATTTTCATTTCTGTTGTATTTTCAACAGCAGCATACGCAGCGGAAGCAAACTTTTCAGCATCATTACTGACAGCAAATGATGTCAATTGTAAGAAATGCCATGCAGATACACCACATATTATCCATGCCAATAAATCGGTGGAATGTGTTGACTGCCACGGGGCAAAACTCAATGTATCAACACCCCAATGCACAAAATGCCATAATGGGCCGATCCACAAGGTGCATGCTGGAAAAGTGGCCACACAGACATGCGCGTATTGTCATAAGGATATAGCAGGGGTACATAATAATCTGATCAGCGATGCCGTATGTTCTCATTGCCACAAGGACCTGATAGATGTTCACGGAAAGGATGCCGCCTGTGTAAAATGTCACAAGTCCCCGCCGGAGATCGTAAAACCCCTTAAATCAGAAGGAATGTTACTTATATGCCAGAACTGCCATGGAGCTTCCAGTATTGCGACCATCCATGCACCTGTGGATGAAAAGAAAGGATGCTATGAATGCCACAAAGGTACATCAAAAGCAAATGGCAGCGAGATACCACATCAGATTCATGCTTCAAAGGTGGATTGTAAGAACTGCCATCAGGAGAACAATCAGGTTGTGGTACCCAAATGCACAAGATGCCATGAAATAGAACAGCTGCACGCATTCAATAAGATCGGAAAATTAACCTCACAGACCGGATTGAAGTGCTCTGCCTGCCATACGGACGAGACGAAACTGTCAGGGGCGCAAGCAACCCCCGCAACAACGGACACTAAAGTGGTTTCACCGGCGGGAACGGGTAACATTGAAGCTACAACACAGGACACGGAAGCTCCTGCGGCAAAAATACCCGGATTTGAAGCTATATCCGGGACAGGACTTTTGATCGCTGTTTATATGATAAGAAAGCGGGGCCTGAATTAACAATCAATTGAAAATAAGAAGATTAAAGGCAGCTTTTAGCTGCCTTCAAATGTTCCTTTTTTTTTAGTATAATATTTATTACTTTCATACTAAAATATATTTTTGTATATATTATAGATAAGAAAATAATGGCCCTTGTAAGAAAAACCAAACCCGAACTTCACGACCTGCTGTTAAATTCAATAAAAGGGGGAAATTAAACAACACAGGACACACTTGAAATATTATCCCTGGTTCCGATAAAAATAACAATATCCAGTGCCATCAATCCGGTCTCGCCGGAAGGATTGGTAATTGTCTCTTTGTCCCGCTGGATTGCTAATACTGTGACCCCATACTTATTCCTGAAGCCAACCTGGGCCAGTGTCATTCCCACCAGGGGCGAAGTTTTCTCGATTCTTATCGTTTCGATCTCAATATCGGGTAAATGCTGCTTCAATTCCGGAAATAAAGAATACTTTTGCTGCACATTGCGAAGTATCTCATAACCCCCCTTTCTGACTTCACGGATATGTTTTTCTATCTCATCAGCAGGAATAAAATACCGATGCAATACCCTTGAAATGATCTCAATTGAAGTTTCAAACTCTTCAGGTATGACATCATTAGCGCCAAGTGAATAAAGCGGATTGACTTCATTCGTATACCGGGTACGGGCGATAATATATACCGAAGGAGCAAGCCTTCTGGTCAGTTCTACGATCCTTCGGGTGGCAGCAGCATCAGATATGGCAATGACCACCGAAAGCGCCGCAATAACATTTGCATGTTCAAGCACTGATTCTTTTGAAGCATCGCCAAATAATATGGGAACGCCTTTTTTTTTCTCAATACGTACGGTTTCAGGATTCAATTCAAGAACCACAAAAGGAATACCCGATGCTGACAGCACTCTTGAAACATTCCTGCCGTTCAGGCCAAAACCAACAATAATCACATGTTTCTTTAGCACGGTTCTTTTGACAATTTCTTCTCGAAAGCGTCCAAACTTAAGAGCATCAGAAACAGGCAATCTTTCGAAATACTCTGAAAACCTCCCGCTTCCCTGGATCATGAATGGGGTGAACACCATCGTAACGATAGCGGAAGCAAGAAAAACCTGATAATCATCACCTGTCATTAAACCAAGATCTATTCCTTCCTTTGACAGCACAAATGAGAATTCGCCTATCTGGGCAAGCGTTACCCCCACAAGTACGCCGATCCGGATAGGATAACCCAGTACGATGGGGATCAACATCCCGGCAGCAAACTTGATCACCAGAATTGTCAGCACTGCCAGGAGTACAAAAAATGGATTGCGAATTACAGAATTTATGTCCAGCAGCATGCCAATTGACACGAAGAAAAGAATTACGAAAATATCCTTAAGCGGAAGTATCTCACTGAAGGCCTGGTGTCCATACGCGGATTCAGAGATCACAAGACCTGCGAGAAAAGCGCCAAGTGCTAGCGATAAACCCACAAGCGACGTCAACCATGCTGTTCCAATGCAGATCATTACAATGCTAATTAAGAACAACTCACGGCTATGTGTCTGAACGATATTGTTGAGCATTAATGGAACAACAAACCGGGATACAACAATCACAAGTCCCATAATAGCAAGCGCCCAGAAAACATTCAGCAAAACATTGACCGCAGAAAAACCGGAAGGACCGCCCAGCATTGGCAGAAGTAAAACTATGGCCACGATGCTAAGATCCTGGAAAATCAATATTCCGGCAGATATTCGTCCCTGTGGTGAGTCCATTTCACCTCGGTCCGAAAGCAATTTAAATACGATAGCAGTACTGCTCATTGCCACCAGAAGACCCATAAAAATACCTTTTTCAACTGAAACACCAAAATAAAGAGAAATAAACAGCACAACAATAGTAGTTAAAAAAACCTGAAGAAATCCACCCAGAAATACGGTGCGATTTATCCTGACAAGTTCTTCAATGGAAAATTCGATCCCGATCAAGAACAATAACAGGATAACACCTACCTGGGCCAGTATCTCGATCAGGCCGCCGTCCTTAACGATACCCAGCATGGAAGGACCAAGCAGCACCCCTGATATCAAATAACCAACAACCGGAGCTATGCGAAGACGATGGAACAGGAAATTAATACCTATAGCAACTCCAAAAATAATTACAAAATCTCTTAAAAAACCAAGATCGTTCATAATAATAACAGCTATGATTAAGTGATAATACTATAAATAATCCTTCTCAATGTCAATTGTCCAAATCCATGAACTATACATCTTCAAGCCCGGACTTCTTTAAAATATTAACCGCTTTCATGCATTCCTCCTGGGTCAATGCCCTGTTTATTTCAGGAAATTCATATGCCCTGTAGTGAGGTGAATACTGGAACATCAGGTTAAATCTCACCTTCGGGATATTTTCTTTTGTCCATTCAATGATCGGCACTGTACAGCACGCTTCATGGTCGGGGAGAACAAGCAGTCTTAGCAGGATTTCACCGCTATTGTAAGCGCTCTTGAAATTTCGTGTGACTATAGGCCAGTAATTTTTCACGTCTGAATATTTCCATGCACAGTCATCATTGCCGTATCGTAGATCCCCGAGATAAACATCCACCACACCATCAAGAAGCCTTGCGACTTCGGAGGAATAATACATATTGGAGTTCCACACAACCGGCACATTGATCTTTAGCATGTCCAGGATTTTCAGGATAGTGTGGGTGTGCGGTGTTGGTGTCACAAAATTTACATTTCTTGAACCATATGCTCGCTGCAATGTGATCTTTCCTGCAAGATCTTCTGGCAAAATAGGGGTGCCGCTTTTTGGCGCAGTTGAGATCTGCCAGTTCTGGCAATAGACGCAGGAAAAATTGCAGCCCGTGAAAAATATCGTATGTGATGGCACAAGTTCCGGCTCTTCGCCATAGTGGCAAAACTGGGCGGAATATCTTGAGATGTCATCCATCTGGCAATAACCCTTCTCCTTCATTTTGCGATTTATTCCGCATCTGCGTTCACAGAAATGGCAGCTCTGCAGGATCTTATCAGCAATAGCGACTTTCAGGTCAAGAAGAGATGGCCAAGACCGCGGATGAAGATCATCCATAGAGGTTATGCGATGGAATTCTTCCCTGAAGGATTTCATGGCCTCATTATGTAATTTCCAGAGATCACACATATCCGAACCTATCCTGAAATCAACATGTATCGATCGGGAAATCAGGAATTGGGAAGGGAGTTCATCCTTCATTACTTTCAGGTATCTTTGAAGATAAATAGGGTCTTTCATTCTCATATCTGGCAAT
The DNA here is from genome assembly GCA_026552955.1 of Candidatus Methanoperedens sp. GTDB lineage: Archaea > Halobacteriota > Methanosarcinia > Methanosarcinales > Methanoperedenaceae > Methanoperedens. The sequence goes on from JAPMTS010000020.1 coordinate 4,567, forward strand.
TTTACATCTTGATTTTCAATAACAACAGAGAGATTTTTTTATTCATGGTATCAGATTGGGATTATAATTATCGGATAACCAAAACCTCCTTTTATATACAAACCTTTTTTGTACTTAAAGTATATCATGCTTAAAAATAATTGAAAAATAAAAGGATCGGTGATAAAAATTGGTAATCGGAGTAACACTTGTGAATGTTGTGCCGGGACAGGAAAAAGCAGCTTATAATGAGCTTGTGAATGTAAAAGGCATCAAAGATGTATATCATGTATTCGGGGAATATGATTTTGTTGTCATAAGCAATGTGGAGGGCTTGAGCGCATTGAACAAACTTGTTGATACGATAAGAGAGAGCGAAAATATCACAGCTACACAAACAATAGTCGGAGCAGAACTCTAAAGGGATGCTTAATGGTCATTGCAGAAGAACTCGCTAAAAAGCAAAAGGCCATTAGCATCGCCGAATTTTTTGAAAAGAACAGGCAGATACTGGGTTTTGACTCAGGAACAAGATCCCTGTTAACATCGGTCAAAGAAGCAGTAGATAATGCCCTTGACGCCTGTGAGGAATCGGGGATACTGCCTGATATTTTTATTAAACTTGAAAATACGTCCAGGACGAATTTAACCCTGATTGTTGAGGATAACGGCCCCGGAATCGTAAAAGAACAGATCCCCAGGGTTTTTGCAAAATTACTTTATGGCTCACGCTTTCATGCGGTCAAACAAAGCCGCGGCCAGCAGGGTATTGGCATATCTGCAACAGTTTTGTATTCCCAATTGACATCAGGCAGGCCCGTAAAGATCATTTCTAAAATAGACCGGGATGTTCCGGCTCATTATTTTGAACTCCTGATAAACACGCAGACAAATGAGCCTGAGATACTGGTTGATAAGATAGTGGATTGGGACAGGATGCGTGGAACGCGTCTTGAACTTGAGATGGAAGCCTCTTATGTCAAGGGCAGGAGACAATCTGTTTATGAATACCTGAAGGATACGGCTATCGTTAATCCCCATGCACGCATTACTATTATTGAACCTGACAATAACCGGATACTATTTGAAAGGGTGACGGACAAACAGCCTGCACAGGCTGCGGAGATACTTCCACATCCTCATGGTATTGAACTCGGGACCCTGATGAAGATGCTGCGGTATTGCGAAACCCCCAGCCTTGATTCTTTCTTGCGAAGTTCGTTTTCAAGGATTGGCGCAAAGACCTCTCTTGAGATTTGCATGAAAGCAAGCATAAGCCCCGAAACCGATCCCAAAGCTATCGCACTTGATGAGGCAAAAAGGCTTCATGAGGCATTTAAAAAAGTAAAGATACTCGCGCCATCTACTGATTGCCTTTCACCTATTACCGAGGAGCTTATCCGAAAAGGTATGGGGAAAGAACATACCGTGGATTTCATAGAAACTACAACGCGTCCGGCGTCAGTGCACAACGGCCATCCTTTCCAGGTGGAAGCAGGCATTGCTTACGGCGGCAATCTCCCAAAGGAAGATAAAGTGGAGATACTCAGGTTTGCAAATCGGGTGCCTCTCCTTTATCAGCAGGGAGCATGCGCCATAACTCATGCGATAGAGAATCTCAGCTGGAGAACGTATTCGTTAAACCAGCCCGGGGGTTCAATACCTATCGGTCCTGCAATAATCCTTGTTCATGTGGCATCAACACATATCCCTTTCACATCAGAATCAAAAGAAGCGATAGCCGATGTCCCGGAAATCATAAGTGAGGTGGAACTGGCCCTCAAAGATGTTGCACGAAGGCTCAAGAATTATTTGTCCAGGCAGGATAATCTTGAAAAAAGACGTGAAAAAGAGGAAATAATCTATTCGATACTGCCCCGCATAGCAAAGAAGGTAGGTGAAATACTTGAGCTTCCCACCCCTGATATTACTCCGATCGTTGCAAAAATAATGAGAAATGTATTTTGCCAGAGAGTGGTCAGGAAGAACGAAAAAGGATGCGAAGTCGAAATACACGTTAAGAACCATAGTGACTCTGTGCATCATTTCACTTTTCATGAGACATTGCCCTATCCTATCGAATCGCCAAGTCCAGAACCCAAAAAGATCCCTGTGGGGGCACAGACCGATTACGTTTGGAAAGTCTCACTCAAACCGGGTGAGCAAAAAGCCATCATCTACAGGCTGGATATAGCTCTTGAAGAAGCAGCAAAACTGCCGCAACTTGTGGTTGAGGGTATCGAAAGCGAACTTGTTACTGGTGCAAAGGCGGTCAATGTATGAATGAAACTGAGAAAACAAATAAGCAGATACGAGATTCCCTCTCCAAGACGACTTTAAAGAAACTCATCCAGGATTTCTACGAGCAATTCGAGAGCGAGACTATCCCCCATATCATGCTGCCCTCGCGCACCAAGAAGAACATTGAACTCAACGTGGACAGCGATGTGTGGGTGTATGGTGACAGCGAGAGCATGCGCAGTGCAAAAACGGTGAAGGGGGCAACACAGCTTCTTAAGACCTCGCATGTTGTGGAACTGTTGATGAAAGGTCATCTTGACCAGAACAGAAGCTCAACACTGAGAGAACTGTATTATATTAGCGAGAACTGGGATATCGCAAAATTCAATGAGCAGTCTGAAAGCGACCGCCTGATAGAAGACCTTGAGATTATTACCGGATTGCAGCGCGAGGATTTCCATGTGCGTCCCGAGGAGAACGGCGCGACCCTCTATGGCCCGATCACGATAAAGGAATTGACAAAACGGGGAGATCGCACCATGCACTGCCAGGACGAGGTTGGCGAGGCGGGATACCAGATACCCTATAACGTGGAGACAATAAAATTCGTGGAACATGATGCAAAGTTCATTATCGCTATAGAGACAGGTGGTATGCAGGACAGGCTTATCGAGAACGGTTTTGACGAGAAATTCAACGCCATTCTTGTGCACCTGAAAGGCCAGCCCGCGCGAAGCACCCGGCGCATCCTGAAGCGCATGAACGAGGAACTCAAGCTTCCTGTGGTTGTTTTCACGGACGGTGATCCCTGGAGTTTTCGTATTTACGCAAGCGTTGCCTATGGCGCCATAAAGAGCGCGCACCTTTCCGAGTTCATGGCTACGCCTGCTGCTAAATTCATCGGTGTCCAGGCATCGGATATCGTGGAGTATGAGCTTTCCACCGATACGTTGAATGACCAGGATATTAAGGCGCTTGAGAGCGAACTTACAGACCCTCGTTTCGATACACCTTACTGGAAGGAGCAGATTAACCTGATGCTAAAGATCGGGAAGAAGGCTGAACAGCAGGCTTTTGCAGGGAAGGGGCTGGATTATGTTACGGATAAGTATCTGCCGGAGAGGTTGACGGAGATGGGTGTGATATAATATGTTCAAAAGGCTTATTGTTGTTCAGGGAGTTGTAATATGTTATTAAGACATTAATATTATTAACTCCTCAATACAATAATAGTATGAATGTTTAACTTCCGGATAAGCAAATCCGTTGTTGCTTATATTTTAATTTTTTCATCTCTTGTCTTAGTATACAGTGTTGTTTTCCTGAACCTGATGCGAATATATGAGAACAGGGATTTCGGATTAATTACCGCAATTTACTGGGTAATTGTAAGCATGACGACCGTTGGTTACGGCGACATATATTTTTCTACCACAGCAGGTCATTTATTCAGTATTGTTGTTTCCTTATCCGGTGTATTTATGATATTCGCCCTTCTTTTCCCCCTGGTCGTTACTCCGCAGCTTGAACAGATCATCAGGAAAGAACTTCCCCGGAAAGTTCCGCTGGATCTTAAGAGCCATATAATCATATGCGGGTATAACCAGCTTGTTGAAACATTAATTATAGAACTTGATGAGTACAAGATACCGTTCGTGGTTATCGATGATAATGAAAAAAATATCAGGGATCTTTTGTCACGAAAAATTATCTGCGTTCACGGGGAGGCATCTGATGAGAATGTTCTTTTGAATTCAAATATATGTTCCGGCCAGATACTGATAGCGAACCAGAACGATGAGAAAAATGCCAGCATAATCCTGACGGCAAAGGAATTGTGCAGCATCAAAGTAATTTCCCTTGTTGAAGATGTCGCTAAAGCCGGATACTTGAAATATGCAGGCTCTGACCAGGTAATTTCACCTAAAACATTATTCGGGACATATATAGGAAGAAAAGCTGTTGACCCGCTCACAGACCATCTTGCCGGAGCTACACAATTCTTTGAAAACCTGAATATTGTGGAATTCCCGATCTATCCTGGCAGCTCCCTGATCTCAACAACACTGAAAGATGCTCGAATCAGGAAGAAGACAGGGGCAAATATCGTGGGTCTGTGGACTGCAGGCAGGTTATCTTTGAATCCCAAACCCGATGATATAATAAAGGAAAGTTCCGTACTTCTTGCAGTTGGTACACAAAACCAGCTTGAAGAATTGAAAGAATTAACGCGGTGATCATGAGAAAACATTTTATCCTTATCGGCTATGGCGATGTGGGACGAAGTATAGCGGCAGTGCTTGAAAAAACGCATGTCTATTATGTTGTGATAGATATGAATGAATTGAAATTGAAAGATAAAGGATTTGAATATGTTGTGGGAAATGGCACTGACGAAGAGATTTTACGGCAGGCAGGCCTGACCAATGCTTCCACGATAATTATTGCATTAAACAATGATGATGATATTATTTTTACAACGCTAATTGCAAGGAATGTCAATCCTCACAGTATAATACTTGCAAGGGCGAATTCAACAAAATCCATCGACAAGATATACAGGGCGGGTGCGGATTACGTTGCTTCTCTTTCCATAGTTGCAGGCCAGATGCTTGCGCATATCGCACTCGGGCATGAGGAGGATAGCATTTTGATGCTCCAGGGCCTTGAAATCGGAAAACATCAAATTACCACGGATTCGCTTCTTGACGGGAAAAGCATTGCCCAGGCGGGTATTCGTTCAAAAATAGGCTGCACCATAATCGGGATAGAAGAAAATGGAAAGACAAACACCGACATTGATCCCACAATTATCATGAAGGAAGGTATGACTCTTGCTCTTATCGGGAACAGTGAGCAGATTTCAAAATTCAAGGAAGAGTATGGGAAATGAGTTGAATAGGGTCTTGCGCTAAAACAAATTACATAATGAGATCAATTTTTCTATTTATCTCATCATCTGAGGGCTTCTCGGCAAAGGTTTGACCTTTGATGCCTCTTCCCAGTCCGCTTCATAGATATGAAGCGAGTTGCAAAAATCCACGACCTTTACGAGTTTGAGATTATTGGGTTCAAGTACTTCCCTTTTGATCATAGTAACAAGACCCACCATATTGCTGTTCCAGGCTGCAAAAAGGTCACGCGAGCGCCACATGCAGTGCATTTCCGCAATTCCATCGCCAATTACCCTTACCCAGAGCCTTTGCAGGCAAGGCTGGTCTTCCGTCACAAAAAGGTCACGTTCCGGAATCCAGGTTATTGCCTGGCGCCTTCTTGAAACACCTTTGGGAAGAAGGTCTTTTATTGCTTTTAGCTGGTCAACATCCTTTGATCGTGACGGGTAATTTATGAGGCGATCCATATAATTATACTCAAATCCCTGTTTTTTCCAGTCATAATCCCTCTCCCACTGCCGCACATACTCCTTCACATGCAATTCCTTTGTAGGGAACTGGGGATGCAGCATAGGTTCTGCAAAAGGCTCACGGATCTCAATGACTGAACATATATCCTTTGACATGGGACCGTACTCTGTTTTGATCTCCATTCCGTTCTTTATAACAAAATTCACAGCCTGCGCCCATGCATCAGCAAGACCAAACGCCTGAATAAGGTTTGTTGGAGGATATTTCATGATCATCTATTAATCTTGAATGTGATATTAGGTTTGCGATATGGTACTATTGTCAGGTCTTAAATTACGGTCACGTTTCCTTTCGCTTTTGGATATTCAATGAGAGAAGGATTTTCAGCCAGAACGAATGAATAATTCCCCTGCTGGTTGAATTGATATTCAAATCTATTATTTTCTATCAATATTTTGTTTTCAAATAAACCTTCTTTGCTCACAAGAACCACCCTCACCCTCAGGTTTTCTACATTAGTCCAGATAACAGAATCCGACTTATTTATTGATATGATATTTGGATAGAAACCATTAACATCCATTCTTATTGCGTGAGTTTTTGGTTCGATCGGATCAGGACTATCTGTAGGAACAGGAGTGGGAGCTGGAACAGAAGTGACCACAGGAGTAGGAGAAGATATGGGAACAGAAGAGGCCACAGGAGAGGATGCGGGAATAGAAGTGACCACAGGAGAGGGAGAAGATGCGGGAATAGAAGTGACCACAGGAGAGGGAGAAGATGCGGGAATAGAAGTGACCACAGGAGTAGGAGAAGATATGGGAACAGAAGAGGCCACAGGAGACTGACCTAAAGAGGAGACTGAAGAAGGAGCCGAAGAGGAACCTGAAGAAGGAGCCGAAGGGGAATCTGAAGAAGGAGCCGAAGAGGAACCTGAAGAAGGAGCCGAAGAGGAACCTGAAGAAGGAGCCGAAGGGGAATCTGAAGAGGGAGCCGAAGAGGAATCTGAAGAGGGAACCGAAGTAAAATTTTGTGTATCCGATAATATCAAATCAACATCTTTCTGCAAATCAATTCCATTACTGATATCACCCGTTGAAACATACTGATATAAAATTATATAAATGAAAATAAATCCGATAATTACACCCAGGTCTTTGAATGTATTTTTCAGGACTTCTGGTTCTTTATCTTCAGGATATTTTTCCTCTATTCCAGGGGCCATTAAATCCAAACCTTCCTCCAAATACATCAACTCAAGATAGCTTGTAAACCTCAATAACTTAAATCTATCGTATCAATATTGCTTTTTCCGGATTCAAGGTTGTTAATTGGATTTCAGGTATTCATCTATGGCCCGTGCCGCTATTTTTCCCGCACCCATCGCACTGATCACGGTTGCAGACCCTGTGACGGCATCGCCTCCTGCATATACTCCTTTTTTCGATGTCTGGCCATTTTCTTTGGTAATGATCGTCCCGCGCTTTGATATTTCAAGCCCGCTGGTGGTTCTTGGCACAAGTGGATTTGGTGATGTCCCGATAGCGATGATAACAACATCTGTTTCTATCTTGTGTTCCGATCCAGCAAGAGGCATGGGTTTGCATCTTCCTGATTCATCAGGTTCGCATAGATACATATTGATACATTCAATTTCATTGACCCAGTTTTTGGCATCCCCATTGAGCCTTAAGGGATTTGTAAGAAGTCTGAACTTGATCCCCTCTTCCTTTGCATGCTCGATCTCTTCAGAGCGCGCCGGCATTTCTTCTTCACCGCGTCTGTAAACGATCGTTACTTCGTCCGCTCCCAGACGCAGGGCGCATCTGGCCGAGTCCATTGCCACATTTCCTCCTCCTACGACGACTACACGTTTTCCTTTCTTGATGGGTGTATCATAATCCGGGAATTTATAGGACTTCATTAGATTCACACGTGTCAGGAACTCATTGGCCGAATACACACCATTCAGGTTCTCTCCATCAATATTAAGGAACATAGGCAATCCTGCCCCCGTTCCAAGGAACACAGCATCGAAATCACTTAGCAATTCATCTACCGTATCGATTTTCCCGATCACAGAATCAAGATACAGTGTTGCACCGAGTTTTTTGACATACTCAACCTCCGCACGGACGATATCTTTCGGCAGGCGAAATTCCGGAATTCCGTATGTAAGAACACCCCCTGCCTCATGCAGCGCTTCAAAGATCGTAACAGAATGACCCCTTCGTGCCAGGTCTGCCGCTGCTGTTAATCCAGCAGGGCCTGAACCCACGACAGCAACTTTCTTTTCATTTGATCCTGGTTTCAGAGGTATTTGCGACTCTTGTTCATGATCTGAAACGAAGCGTTCCAGCCTGCCTATGGATACTGGTTCTCCCTTTTTGCCAAGAATGCATGATGCTTCGCACTGGGTCTCCTGGGGGCATACACGCCCGCAAATAGCAGGAAGCGCATTAACAGTCTTGATCTCTTTTATCGCGCTGTCAAAATCACCTATTGCCACATATTTAATAAAATCAGGGATCCTGACTTCAACAGGACAGCCTTCAACACATTTAGGTTTCTTACACTGGAGGCATCGTTTTGCTTCTTCTATTGCCTGTTCCTCCGTAAAACCAAGCGCTACTTCATTGAAATTGGCGCGGCGGATTTTGGGGTCCTGCTCCGGCATCTTCTGGCGGCCTAACATTTGCATCCCTCCCTCTCACAGTTATATTTTTCAAATGATGTTTTTTCCTCGGCCTGGTAAATAGCAAGCCTGTTCATCAGCAGGGTAAAATCCACAAGATGTGCGTCAAATTCAGGACCATCCACGCAGGCGAACTTTGTCTCATTGCCAACAAGCACCCTGCAAGCGCCGCACATGCCGGTTCCGTCAACCATTATTGAATTGAGACTTACTATGGTCTTAACATTAAATGGTTTTGTAACGCCTGCGACCGCCCGCATCATTACAGGAGGACCAATAGCGATAACCCTATCCACTTTTGTTGGGCTTTCCAGGATTTTTTTTACAATATCTGTCACAAAACCATGGTGACCTTTCGTACCGTCATCCGTGGTAATATACAGCTCATCACTGACATCCCTCATCCTATCTTCCCATAGCAGGAGGTTTGCACTGCGTGCACCGATTATGGAAATGACTTTATTCCCGGCTTCCATAAAAGCGCGGGCCTGGGGGAAAACAGGCGCCACTCCGACGCCCCCTCCAACAAGGATGACAGTGCCTTCATTTTCAATATGGGCAGGATTCCCAAGCGGTCCTATGAAATCCATGAGTTCATCGCCGGTTCTCAGTGTGGATAATTGTGTTGTTGTCTTTCCCATTGCCTGGAAGATCATCGTAATAGTTCCTTTTTTACGATCAAAATCAGCAATTGTGAGAGGTATCCTTTCCCCGGTTCCATCTATCCTCAGGATGACGAATTGTCCTGGCTGTGCTTTTCGTGCAATACGCGGGGCGCTCACATCCATCAAATGGATCATAGGAACAAGTTCCTGTTTATTTAAGATCTTAAATGGCATTATTTCATCTCTTCAGGATAGCTCTAAGTAGCTTTTGGATATAAAAATTATCTGTACACTACTGAACTTTGGAATCTCCCGGCTTTCGCCACAGCTCAACTGAAGTGTTCAAACCCGCGGCATTCAAGTTCTTCTATTCCATCAGGTCTTTCTATCAAAATGCCTTCTTTTATGACTTCACCAATTACGGAAAAATGGCATGCTTTTCCGGCTTCATGGATCATATCCTCACGTACGGTGAATAATAACTCAAAATCCCCACCCATAAAAACAACCGCTTCTGTCAATTCATCGCCTTTTAATAGTTTTTTAACATCCCCAAGCACAGGAAGCTTATTTTCATAAATCTTAAAGCCAATACCACTTGCTTTTGCTATATCGTGAAGGGATAAGGCCAGCCCATCGCTTATGTCCATCATAGATGTTATTGCGCGTGTTTTTACCAGTGCCATACCTTCATTTATTCTTGGAACGGGTTCGAACAGGGCTTTTAATATCTTTTCATTTACAGCGTTTTTCTTCTGCAATGAAATAAGCGCCGCCCCCGCAGTTCCAAGATTTCCTGTTACGCAAACCATATCTCCGGGATTTGCCCCGTTCCTCCTTATAAGCAGGTCCTTGTTTACAAGTCCCAGTGCTGTTCCTGTAATCGTCAGTTCCTGGTGAGAATCCATATCGCCACCAATGACCTTTGTCCCTGAGCTTTTTGCGCAGTCATCCATACCTTTCATGATGTCATCAAAAAAACCAAGTTCCGTATCGGGTGGAATGCCAATCGCCATCAGAATTCCCAGAGGTCTTGCACCTTTTGAAGCAAGGTCGCTAAGGTTCACAGCAGCTGACATCCACCCTATCTGCCAGCCTGACATCTGTGGCGGAAAATCTGTCTCTCGATGAAGCATGTCCATAGTTGAAAGAAGATAATCATCTCCCCCCATATCAAGAACCGCACAATCATCTTCCCCGGGACCAACGATTGTTTCTTTTCCTGGCCTGGAAAGTAGCCCTTGAATATGTTCAATTAAGGACCGCTCGTTAAGTTCACTGATTTTCATTGATACTAATTCAATTTATATACATTATAATTTTTCTATGAAATGATTTTTAAGAAAAATAGTTCATAACCCAAAAAAATTAATAAGTCTCTGATTTATATAGTTACCGAAGACTTATATATAATAATGCTCATCATATAACATAGGATAATACTGTCATTCTAAAAAACGAGAATGTGTGTTGAGGAATAGTAATGCTTGAAACGTCCCATGAAAGAGTAGAATTATTGAAAAAAGGTTTTACGTCAAAAAAAATAGAGGAACTGTATATTAGAAAGAACAATTTCAAAATAGTAAATTTACCTTTAAGTATTAACCTGGTTGAAATCAGGGAAAGGAAGAATAAAAAGATGTGCATGAATTGTATAAAAGCATTCGGATATGCCCAAACATTTTGTGAGGAAATGATAAATATTAGCTATAACCAACATTTGTCAGAGAAGTCATCTAAATCACGAACAATGTGAAGAGCAGATAACCAATAGTCATCATAACGATTGAATGTTTCAATCCTGAAAGTGCATTTCCTTCACCCATGACACCGGCTATCAAACCCGATGAAAGACCCTGGATAAGAGCCCCATGGAAGAATATGAGATTATACATATTGAGCTTATCTCGGCTGAGACTGAGTGGAACAGACCCGCTGCCTCCTGCTACCATTTTTTCCCCGGCTTTTACCATCTCGGCAAGAAAAGTGGTCGAAATTATATATATTATTCCAACGAAAACCATGAATGATATGTAAATAATTACGACATAAATGAACATGTTTACTTTACGTTCATTCTTCAATTCCTGTTCGGCTGCGACATCTCTTGCAGCAACATTCAATACTTCCCCTATGTCTCCGCTTGATTCATTCGCTTTTGTCAATAAATTTACGGACCTGGAGATAAAATGTGTCCTGAAACGGTTGGCGAACCGGATCAGGGATTCATTGACCGGAAGCCCCCATTCGATATCATTATTTATCTTCCTGATTTCATTGCTCATTCCGATATCAGAGCGTGTCATGAGTTTTATTGAATCTCGAAGAGTCATGCCGGTCTCATTCGTACTTGCCAGTTTCTTTAGGAAATCAGGTATCTGCTCCTGTATCTTATCTTCTTTTCTCTTCTTGTACTCGTGAAAGAGCATCAAAGGAATTATGAGAATATAGATCGCAAAAACAACTTTATCATCAATATAATCTACAAAATTTGTGGATTTCATCCCATAATAAATAGAAATGACCAGGTATAATAACGTAATGGGAAAACTCAGTAATAATGTATATATCGGTTTTTCTCTCAGGGGTTTTAAGGGATCACGGAGCATTTCATTGAACTTCAGGGAGTTCCTTCCTTTGATGAATCCAAGATACCTGGGCTTTTCCTCAGTCTCAGGGACAATTATTTCGCCAACATAACTCTGGGTGGGAAGAAGAGGCGCCTCGCCGCTTGAGCCCGGGGTGATTATATTGACCATTACCACGAAGATCATCGAACCGATGGGAATTACCGCATAAATTATCGCATAGATCATCATCTCGCTGCCTGAACCCATAACTGACATCATGACACCCAGAATGATCATGAATAAAGGCCCTGCGACAAAAGCCGTCACATAGGATTCCGCGATCAATCCCAGGGTTTCAAGAAATCCCTTCTGGTCCACTTTGGCCTTATTCAGGTATTGTTCCGATTTATCCCTGAAATATGTGGGAATATCGCCGCCGCTGTCAATAACGGTCAGGAGATTATGCATAAGGTCCCTGAAATTTGCAGATGGCGTGGCATCACAAATGCTTTGCAGAGCTGTTCGTAAGTCATTTCCGAAATAATCCATATCCCTGATTATGACATCTATTTCCTTTGACACCTCGCCATATGTGCTGGAACACTTGCTCAAGGAGCGAAATATTTCAATTACGTTCATCCCTCCCCTGCTCAATGCATACATGTAGGTGACTGCATAAGGCAGGTTTTTGTCAATTTCTCCCTTTCGTTCTCCCGCCCTGAAACCCGGATACACAACAAAGAGCATATAGGTAATAATCCCGAACAATCCCCCTATGAAAAGAACGATCAATATGGATATAGATATTGTCTTATAGCGCAGCATCCATGCAGTTGACTCGGTGAATGTAATATGAGTTATCCTGTCCGGGAGACCCACTATGGATACAAGCACATATGCAATTAATAAACCCAGGATGGCTCCAAAAATACCCGCGATTACCGAATAAAAAACCGCGTTTGATACATACATTTCATACGAGATAGGAATTCGCGCCTGCCTTAATGACATTCGCATATCACGGAACTGTTCCTTTCGCTCTTTTATCCTTTCACCAAGTAAGACAAATGGCAGTTTCTTTATTCTTAAGAAGAACAATTCCGTAGATCTGTTAAAATTTTCCATTTTTTTTATCCGGATATCAATAATTTCTTGAGGACTTTTTCTGGAGTGACCTGGTAATCATGAATGATCGTGGCTATCGCATTAAAATCAGTCATTTTATTATTCACCATGAATTCGAGAATTTTTTGACGGTTCATTAATTCTTTCTTCATGTCTCCAACATTCCATCCCCTTCTGATCATAATTTCCATGAGTGCTTTTGATTCTCCGACCCTGTTGAATTTATCAGTCAACGCATCCCACATAAAAATATCATTTGTCCTGATGTTCCTGGTTGTTGGATCAATATCGGTTATCTCCACAAGTTTCATATTACGTCTTGCCCTTTTTCCTTTTACGAACGTCTGTGACTGGATACTAATGATATTAAGAGCTTGTATCATGGTCCGGGGAACGCTGATAGGCGGATTCTCAAGTCGGTGGATTGCGCTTGAAACCGAATCGGCATGCATTGTCGAAAAAGTCGTATGGCCTGTACTCATTGCCTGGAAAAGGGTAAGTGCTTCCTTGCCCCTGACTTCACCTACAAGCAGGAATTCCGGCCTCTGCCTGAGTGCCGCTTTTAACAGGTCGTACATATCAATAGTGCCTTTTCCATCCGCCGTAAAAGAATCCCTGGTTACACCCGGGATCCAGTTGGGATGCGGCAATTTTAATTCCCTCGTATCTTCAAGGGTGATTATTTTAGCTTGCCATGGAATAAACAATGAAACCGCATTAAGAGATGATGTCTTTCCCGACGCTGTGCCGCCCGCATAAATTAAACTCTTATTATTTTCAATACAAAGCCACAGATATGCCATTTCTTCGGCTGAGAACGTATTCCAATTTATCAGGTCAACAGGCGTTATCGGGACTTCGCTGAATTTTCGGATAGTAAAGGTAGCGCCATGCGTTGTTATTGTGGTCCCGAGTGTCATCTGGATACGTGAGCCGTCAGGCATCGTAGCATCGATCATAGGTTCTGCGACTGAAATATGCTTTCCGCATCGCTGTGCAAGCCGTATAACATAAGAATCCAGTTCCTCTTCCCTATAAATTACATTTGTTGCCAGATTTGTGTATTTCTTATGATATAAGTAGATGGGAACACCAAAACCATTCGCTGAAACATCTTCTATCCTTTCATCATGCATGAGAGGATCGATCTTCCCGAATTTTATAAAATCCCTGCGTGTAAAATATAATATTTTTTCGGTGGTTAAAGGGCTTACATCTATTGAATATTCCCTGACTAATTTCTTGACCTTATCGGTAAGGATTTTGTCTTTATCCTCGTCATTTTTAATATCTTCAAAAAGAAGTACATCTTTTAGCCTGTCTTTGATTTCCCGGAGGAATAATTCCTCAAAATCAGACAGTTTTGGTTCAACTACGTAATAAACGTTTGAATTCTTTTCAGGATTGAAGAGAATCACCACCAGGGCGTATGGTTCATTAACCCAGTAGCGTTCAAGTTCATTATAACCTTTAATACCGTCGAACGTTACAAGCGGTCCGTGAGCAGAAGGGTCGTATGATTCCTTTTCTCCTTCTTCCTTTGTAAGTAAAAGATTGATTTTTTCCACAAAGGTTTTGGGTTTTTCACTATTTTCCGGAGATTGCATTTCTTTGAGCTTCTTCAAGCGGATTTCAATATCTGAAACTAGTTTATTTTCCAGGATATCGTAGACAGCCTGCTTTTCCGGGGTCATCTGCTCTTTTATGAGGTCTCTTGTCTTATCAACCTCAAGACGCTTCATAATGCTGTCCATTCCTTCAAGGGGGGGTTTTTCTTCACCGGTTGATCTCCCCGCCTTTTGTTCAGGTATGATGTTTAATTCTTTATCTGATGCTGGTTTTTCTGGTATTATTTCTTCTGAAGCAATTGTTGTATCATTTTCGTCTTTATCTTCTTGTTTTTCAATCGGATTATCAATATTGGAACTGATTTCTGCAGGAGGAATTGTTTCTTTTTCGGATGTGGTCTCTTCTGATATTTCTTCTTCTAAAACAATTGTTTTATTATTATCTTCCGGTTTTTCAATTGGATTATCAACATTAGAACTAATTTCTGCAGGAGGAATTTTTTCTTTTTCGGATGTGGTCTCATGTGATTCTTGTTTTTCCGGTAAGATAATTCTTTTATTATTATCCTGCTCTGAGGACTTCTCGATCGGGTTCTCAGGTTTCACTAGAGTTTCAAATACCTTATTTTTTTCTTCGGAAAAAATCTTTCCTTTTCTATGTCCCTTTTTCTTTTTTCCCTTTCTTGATTCAAATAGCTCTGCGCTTGACCGCCCGGTTACTTTGGCCTCCAACTTATTTTCCATCTGAACCATTTTCTTAACGTCCCTCCAAATTGTTTCAGTTTATAACTTTTTTAATAATGGTAAATATTATATATTTATTTTTTTGAAGTCCTCGATATCTTTCGATAAACGTGTAAGTTCTTCATCAGTAATCGAAATCCTGCTCTTGAGTTCATGGAGTTCTGATTCCAATTGCTTCATCCGTACATACATCAAATAAATGAAAATGAAAGCAAAGAAAATTATGGCCAATAGAGTCAGGGTCAAAGTCATGAGATTTTCCATTCTATTTACCTCCAAAAATGGACTTAACTAAACGATCTACAAAACCGTCTTTATTTTTTTCCACGCTTGTTTCTACGAATTTCTCGCCTGCAAGTTGTGCAGCAAGCCGTTTGTATGCGATAGATGCCGGTGAATTTGGCCACTTCACAACTATTGGGGTTTTGAATGCCGCAGAAAGTCTTACATTTGGATCTTCCGGAATCATTTCAAGTATCCTTGCACCCAGAAGTTCGGATACTTTATTTCGATTAATTTCCGTTTTCTCAAGCGTTGCCCGGTTTAAAATAGCGCCTTCAACGGTCCTGCCCAGCATTTCTGTAAGGGCTTTGGTTTTCAATGCATCGGCCATAGAGGCAAGTTCGGGATTCACAACTAAAATGACTTGATCGGCAACAGCAAGTGGAATGACCCCATCCCTGCTAATGCCGGCTGGAGCATCTATTAACAAAAAATCCATCCCATCAACAAGTGTTGACATTACATCTTTTAAAATATCAGGATTTGATTTCTGGAATCCCTTCAATGATAAGCCGCTGGGCACTACTTTAAGACCGCCCGGACCATCGTAAATTGCCTCTTTTATGCTAGCGCTGCCGCTCATCACTTCATGCAGCGTTATTTTGCTTCTTTCAAGGCCGATCAAAAGACCCAGGTTCGCCATCCCGATATCTGCATCGAGAACCACTGTCTTCTTGCCAATGAGTGCCAGTGCTGTTCCGAGATTGAGCGTAGTCGTGGTCTTGCCAGTGCCACCTTTTCCTGACGCGATTGTATATACGTGTGCTGTCATGCTGATTCCTTCGATAATGATAATTCTTTTATATTTATGATATATATCATTATACTCATAAGGGGTTAATAAAACTAACCTAGATTTTATGCATAATTTCGTGACTTTGACAAAAATGATGTAAAGGATTTTGTGAGGATATTTAGGGAACCTATTAAAAAAAAATGAGCATAAAAATTAATGGTGTGTGTAAATTAGAGGGCCACCACCCCCGGAACAATACCAATCAGCCCATAAAGGCTCTGGCGCGCGTCCTGAAAATAGAAACGCTCCTGCAATACATTTTCTTCTTTCAGCCTGTTCAGGGCATAACGCACTGTCCTGGCCGGAAGATATGTTTGCTTTGCAATATCTTTCTGTGTTAAAAAGCCGCTCGATTCAAGCACTTTGAAAACAAGTTTTGCTGATGGCGGTAAATGATCTATCTTTTTCGGTTCAATCTGTTGGCTATTGTCGGCAAAGACGATTCCTTCTAAAATTCATTGGTAAATTCTCCAGGTTATACTGGGATCTAACCTTTATAAACTTATTTATAGGAGCAATTATTGTCACAACTGATCTGATTATTTTGGAAGTTCAAAATCCCGGAACTTACTTTGACCGAACTATGAGGATGGATAGCGAAGGGAATATTAGCCACTGGATTTATATATCAAAGAGTTCAATCCGTATTTTAAAGGATAGGAATTAAAGATACATGAAAGCGAAACTCAGGGGACATCATCTGATTTGTCTTAATTTCTTCAGGGGTGAAGGCTATTCGGATGATTTTATACGGAAAATCTATGAAGTCCTCAAGAAAGAAAAAGTGGAAATACTGGCCGGACCCGACGAACTATGTTTAAAATGCCCCTATCTTAACGATGGAAAATGTGCGAACAATGAATATTCGCAAGATTTGATATTGGCACAGGACCGTGAAGCTCTGAGATTGCTGGACTTCATGCCCGGAGAGATTGTTGACTGGAAGATGATAGCAAAACGATTACCTGATATCCTGGATGAGTGGAAAGAGCAATTTTGCACAGGATGTGGATATAAAAAAGTATGTTTTGGGACATAATAATAACAATTATACTAAGCATTAAATCTTTACGAATACATATAAGCCAGTAAATACATATTGAGTATTATTAAGTAGAAAGATAGGTTGTGTATCAGCAAAGGTGGCGAAGCTCCTCTCGCCACCGTGCTGCATTATTCAGGTTCGTCGGACAAATTATTTTTTTTGCAGTTATTCTATTATTGTGCACTGCTGTCTTCTTCCCAGAGCCCGAAGGTGTTATTCTCGGTATCAACACATATAGCCAGATATCCCCATCCCATTACTGCTGTTTTGGGCATGATGATCTTGCCGTCGAGCTTTTTTACTTTTTCCATATATTCTTCAATAGAAGGAACGCCGATATAATTTGAGACCTGCTGTCCGGGCAGTCCTCTTTTTCCCATCCCGCCCCTTATTCCCGGATTTCCTTCCAGGTCTTTTGTCTCTATAAGATAATATGGTGTGGTCATCGGTACTTCAATAAATTTCCAGTCAAACAGCTTTTCGTAGAAATTTATAGCTCTTTCGGTATCATCCGCAGGGAGATCAAAATGGACTATTGTTGGCATTCCCATCACCCTGTGGATTTTGCATATATTTTGCCGAACATATTGGCACCAACCACTTGAATGTAGAATCCTCCGAAAATCATTATTAAGAAACCCAGAATTGGCACAGCACCGAACAAACCCAGCACAAACAACAGTACCATCAGGACAATATATACGGTCAAATATTCCCCGAATACGGATCGTATCCTGGATAATAATTCCCCGAACCTGAATGCTGCACCTATGTTGTCCTCTTTTATATACATAGCAAGAGCCATTGGAATCAGAAATCCGAAAATAATCAAAAGGACAAGACTTATCAAAATCCCTCCGATAGCTCCTCCAATCGCTCCAAGTGCCATACTCTTATCACCTGATATTATCCCAAATGCCATACTGCCCAGAGAAACAAATAATACAATTATTGGTATTATCATATATACCAGGCCAATTATGAACGCTATTAATCCCCTCACAAAAAAGTTGCCCCAGTCATCCCATTGCGGCATTTCCGGCTTGTTTTCAAGAGCTTCTTTCATGACCTTCAGGTTATACCCTGAACTGAGAAAGTTTATGATAGGAATCATGTTCAATATTCCTCCGATCAACACTTTCTGCCCCCAATCCTTATTTGTGCTCGGGAACTTTATTTCTTCAATAATTTCCATATAGTTTACCACCTGGAAGTTTTCCAAATACTGTTAAAATATCACTATTAATAGTATAAAAACCCTTTGATTGTCGATTATTGTGTTGATTTGAAATTATGTTCATTTATTGGAAATCATGATTTTCATAAAAAATATATACTTGAGTCGAATCGAGGTAGTGTGCAGCAGATGCGATGGGCATCTCTATCATGGTTTTGATGATTGATCCGGGCAGATATGGCAACGTTATTGCATTATATTGCATCAATTGGCACTTGATTTCAAAGAGGGGCACTTTCAATAGTATCCAGCAACATCCTCACATCTCCCGGCGGATAACCTGAATAACTCTTGCTGAAATAGCCAAAAACCTCTACAGAATCATCCATAAAACCTTTGATCCTCCCGGCCCAATCCTTGATATCCCCGCTTCTATCCTTTTCAACCTTTCCAAGTCTTCCCGTCACCTTTTTCCTGTCTCCCACCCACCTGATGTAGGTAAAATCAGCGGTTATAGTATTCATCGGGGGCATCCAGGGGTGATCTATCAATGCAAGGGCAACCTTATAATTTCTCAACATATCATAGAATTTCTCATCCAGCCATTTCTTATTCCTGACTTCCACCGCGAACCGGCCTTCTGGAATACCTGCCAGGAAATCGTTTAATATTCCAGCCATCTCTGGCTTGAATCCCGGAGGTAATTGTATAAGCATTGGTCCAAGTTTGTCTCCCATCAATGACATATGCTCAACAAAGACCGCAAGTTCTTCCTGGCAATCCTGCAGCATCTTGATATGTGTTATTTTCCTGGGAAATTTAGCGGTAAAAATAAAATCATCAGGAGTTTCCTCCGCCCACTTCTTTACAGTGTCCCTGGACGGTATTCGATAAAATGTATTATCGATCTCGACAGTATGAAATGTATTTGCGTATTCTGTCAGCAGGTTTCCTGAACCCTCAGGATAAAAATTCCCTCTCCAGAAATCATAACTCCATCCCATAGTGCCCACATGCAGTTTTTCCATCTCAATCACTCCCTTTGAATAATAGCCAGTTTTTCTCTCCCGCTTTCTTGAATTTTACAAGCACGTATCTTCCCTCCAGCTTTTCTCCCTTTGCTATGAACTCGATCTTGTTCTCCCCCCATGCAATGGGTTCATATAACCCCCGGTCCCAGATATTCACTGTCCCTGCCCCATACTGTCCTTCTGGGATAATACCTTCGAATTTTCCATATTCCAGCGGATGATCCTCTACCTGCACAGCAAGCCTTCGCTCACCGCTTATTTCCGGAATACCTTTGGGAACAGCCCAGCTTTTAAGAACCCCATCCTTTTCAAGTCTCAGATCATAGTGGAGCCTGCGGGCATGATGTTCCTGTACCACAAAAGATCTTCCCTTATCCTTTTCCACCAACGCGGGAGGCTCCGGTGTTCTGGTAAAATCACGCATGGCCGTATAGTCAGAAAGAGCAGGCCGTATCTGATCGATGGTACATTCAAGCGGGTCTTTATCTTCCCTGATCTTTTGAAAAACAGGAATACGCAGTTTTCCATCTTCTGTTATGGCCTGATAACCCACCTCACATACAACACCGGCTCTTAACCATGTTATTTCCCTATCTCTTTCCACTCCCTGTAGTGTTTCTTCATCTCCTTTATATTCATCAAGAAATCGCTTCAGTTTTTCCATAACTTCCCGGGAAAAGCCTGTCCCAACCTTGCCAATATAGACCGGACGACCCGTATCATACAATCCAAGTATCAATGATCCGAAGGTCTCACCTCTATTCCCCTCACCTTTTGTATAACCGAAAATAACACAATCGCAGGTCTTTGCCTGTTTTATTTTCAGCCAGTCATTACTCCTTTTTCCCGGTTCATATAAGCTTTGCTTCTTTTTGGCCATTATGCCCTCAACGCCTTTTTCCAGGGCTGCACGGTAATAATCAGTTCCCGTTTCTTCAATAAACATTGATCGGACAACGAATTTTCCTTCTCTTACACTATTTTCCAATATCCTCTTTCTCTCAATAAGAGGAATATCCAGCAGCTTCGTCCCATCTTTTTCCAGGATATCAAATAATATATAAGTTGCAGGAAACTTCCTGGCCAGGTAATCGATATCAGCAGCTTTCGTACTTTGGCTCCTCCTGATAAGAGCTGCAAAATCAGCCTTTCCATCCTTCATTACGATTATTTCCCCGTCAAGAACCGTATCCATGGCCAGGTCTTTCAGTTCAGAAAGTTCCGGGAAATTATGTATCAGTTCTTTCTGGTTACGGCTCCTGATACTGAGTTCCTCAGATACGTAACTGATAACCCTTATGCCATCCCATTTTATTTCAAATATCCACTCCTCAGATGTAAACGGTGCCTGGACCGATCGGGCAAGCATCGGCTTATATTGTTTCATTTTCGAAGTCGTTCAATAGTTTCCTGGAGCGCTACCATCAATTCCTTCACTTCCTCTTTCTTTGTTACCTGCGCCACAACAACCTCTCCTTTCATCTTTGTTTCAATTAGTTTTTCCATCTTATCCCTGTAACCATCCCTGTACTCTGTAATATCAAATTCCCCCGATAGGTCCTCAATGATCTTCCCGGCAAGTTCCATCTCTTTTTTTCCAGGTTTCTTAAGTCCGGAAAGCTCTTCCATATCACCGGGATTCACGACTTCATAAGCATATCGCAGTGTTGTCAGAATTAAAGACCCCTTGTATTCATACACTACAACAGGATATTCCTTTGTTCTTATGGTGACTTTTCCCATTCCCGCTTTTCCCATTTGCGCAATGACTTTCATCATCAGGCTGTAGGCTTCTTCACTCCTGTCAGGGACCAGGATATAGGATTTATCAAAATATACCGGATCTATGGAGAGCAAACTCACGAATTTATCAAGCCTTATCCTCTCATCAGATTCCGGCCTTATGGCTTCCAGTTCCTCCTTCTTGAAAACTATGAATTCGTTCTTTCGAATTTCGTATCCTTTTACCGTATCCTTCCAATCAACCACTTTATCGTCCTTAATGCAGACCCTTTCGTACTTTAAAGGCTGGCCGTCATCTTTGTGAAGCAGCCTGAAAGAAAATGCCTGGTCGCGGATCATAGTATATAGCTTGACCGGTATATTGACCAGGCCGATGGTGATACTCCCGCTCCAGATGGGCCTTGACGACGGTTTAGCCCTGTCATTATCCTTTGCCATTTTATTTCACTTCCAGTGACTGTTTACTTTCCAGTAATCTCTCCCAGGGATCTTTTTTCCTTTTCAGGACAGTAAATATGGTGAACTCCTCAGGTCTTAATCCTTTCTTAAGTTCTTTCCATTCCAGTGGCGTAGATACCGGCGCATCGGGCTGTGCTCGCAGGCTGTAGGGGGCGATCATAGTCTTTCCCTGTGTATTTTGCAGGTAATCAATAAAAACTGTTCCAGGATCTTGAGAGTTTCTGAACTCGGATACAACAAGATCAGATCCCCTTGCAAGAAACTTTCCGAATTGATGAACAAATTCTCTTGTCTGCTTGAAATTATAACCTTTGGTAATGGGAAGGACAACATGTAGTCCTTTTTTGCCTGAGGTTTTGACAAATGACCTGAAATTGAGTTCATCCAGCTTTTCTTTCAGTAAGAAAGCGATATCAATGACATTATCAAAGGAACAGGGAGGTTCAGGATCTATATCAAAAAACACAAGATCAGGTGATTCATAATTATCAATTGTTGATAGAGTGATGTTTATCTCGATCGCGGCCAGGTTGGCCATCCATATAAGGGTGTCAAGGTTGTTGCCAATTATGTATTTTATCTCCCTTTTTGCTATCTGCGAATATGTATTGAAAGTATCAACCCACGCCGGAATGCCTGCAGGCACATCTTTTTCATAGAATCCATCTTTATCGATACCATCGGGGTATCTGTTCATCACTATTGCCCGGTTCTTCATGAATCCCAGCATCATGGGCGCGATCCGGATATAGTATTCGATAACCCGGGATTTCTTCAATTCCAGACCGGGATAGAGGATCTTCTCCAGATTGGTAAATGATACTTTGGTGAGATCGTTCATTTATAATTATATTATCGAATGTGTTAATAAATGAATATGCAGCATGAAATCGTGATTGACAAAATAGAAATATTTATATATGATTATTATCAGTATCATCAATTATGAAAAAAGATTACCTACGATATATTTTAAGTGTCCTGACAAATGACCTTGAAACTCTCGCAACCTCTGAACAGGTAATGAAATTTAAGAAAAAACATTGTGGAGTAAAATGGCAGAATACTCTTGAAAAAGACCTATTGAATTATGCGGACAATGCATTTAAATTGGAACGGTGGATAGGAAACGTAGTGACTTTTATGATGGAGCATAATATCCATTCGAATTTACAGATAAATAATAATAATCATCTAAAGTAATATAAAAACGAAAAAAATATATAATGGATTTTTAATATGACTTTCTGACCCGGTTCAGGATAGGAACTCCAGACAGCATTTAAAGTTATCGACAAAACATATTAAGTGTTTACGGGAGAGTCTGGCCATGCGGTTTACTCTGCTTCTATTTTTGTTGACATAACCATACCTCAAATCCGGGATGGGCACAGTTGAATTTTGAAATAAATAGTATCTGATTTTAAGAAAAGCTGAAAATCTACGATGATGAGTATGATTATAATTATTTTATTATAAAAATTTTAAAACAGTAAATTATATATATTTGCCATTCAATAATGTATTATTACGTCATAACAAAGGTGATATTAACTATGAAATCTTGGATAATTGGATTATTATTTGTGTGTATAATTGTCGCTGGTGGAATAATTTATTCTTCAGGATTTGCCGCCAAAAATGCCGCCCCTGATGGACAGGGGGCTGGAAATGCACAAACCAGCACAGAAGCTCAGAATATGATGTCCACGACCATTGATTCACTTGAAGCAGCACATTCTGATGATGAAAAAGTATCTGCAAGCGCACTGACATGTGTCATTAAGAACGTAGGAGACTATGTGGTTGACCTTAGATTAAACAATCCAGGTATAGAAACCAGAACAGTCACAATTGACCCATCCGGAACAAAAGTGGATTTATTACCAGGCCAGACAAAAAGATTTGATCTTCATCTTGGAAATGAAGTTTCCCTACTCAATCTCATGATGGATGATGGAACAGAACTTCACGTTGAGTCGCCACTCTGTACACCCTCCGGCAGTTCGGGAAGCAGCAGTCATGGATCCAGCGTTTCCACAACTCCGGAACAAGAGTCTTCCACAATCCCTCCAAATGAGGAAACATCCCCAACACCCCCCAAGACAACCCAAACACCTCCTAAGATATCCCCACCTCCCCCGGTCCCGGAACTTTCTCCATTAGTATTGACATTAGCTGGTCTTTCAGGACTATTGCTGGTATCACGGATAAGGAAGAATTAAGAAACAAATAAACAGAACTGTAATTAGAAGGGAAAAAAGAACAAAGAGAAATATCCTGCAACGTTTTGCGTGGATATGTCTCCTTTCCATTTTTTGCAGGAAAAGAAGGTACCTTGAAAACGGGTGAAAAAATATTTTCCCCTTAAACAATCCTCAAATTTTGCAGCCACTAATACCACATAATCTTATATACTATCATGAAAAGAATATTGATTGTGAACCAGGCCGTAGGATATGTTCCTCAAACAAATCAAGAGAACATTTTGGGAGAAAAACTCATGAAATCAAGTACCGACCGCTATAAGTATATGTCAATACGACAATTACAGGACCTTTCGAACGATTTGAAAGAAGAAGCAAAAAGCGATCCATCACGTGATATAGAGTATCATATTGTTTATAAAGCCCTGGAAGATAAGATCAGGGAAAGGGACAGGAATAGGCCAAAGTGTATTCCTACTCGTTTTGAGCACGATCTTGATCTAATGGAAGAATTTTGAAAAATTTTTTCTGATCGGGAGAAATCTATCTTCCTTCAAAGAACAGAACCTCGTCGGCATCAACGACAGTGGCTTCGCCAAGATCGCAGCATTCAGTACGGCGAACCCGCCCGCGCCCTCTCATTTCCAATTGGAGGCGGGCAAGCTGGAACTCCGATTCCTCATAAAACTCAGGTGTCTTCTGGATTACCCTGTGCATTGAAACCTGCTTTTCACGAATTCGTACAATCAGGCCTGATGTACCTGGCCTCAAGTCTTCCTGGCTTGTTGAAGTAAGAAATATAAGATCCCCTACATTCGTTTCCAGCAATGAACGGAAATTATGCGGGCTCCTGATCTCTATGGTCTTGATCTTTTCATGTTCTAGATCACTCAGGACATTATGTGATATTCCGCTCAATACTATATGGCGCATGAAATCACCCGTACATTGGGAATTCTTTCCTGGGCGGTGCAGCCGATTCAGTAGTTTTGACCTGATCCGCAAGTTTTGACAGTTCAAGTTCTATCTGGTCAGCCTGGCCCAGCAATTTCTCCGTATCAATTACCATGTGATATATTTTATTAAGAACAGTAATTACCTGGACAGCAGCTCTTGGGTCGGGATTGGGGCCGGGTGTCTCACCCAGAAGACTTATCGCAGGCAAACCACGAAGATAACATTCTGTCATTATGCTTCCTGAAATACCCGAAATAGTCCCTACCTGGAATATTTCTGTCTTATCTTTGATTTTCTCAAGCAATTCAACACTTGTTGCGCCTCCGAAAACCCGTCTTTCCCCGGTTGTAGTAGCTATTCCTGCTATTGAAACAATGTTCTTGGCATTAATTGACTGCATCCAGTCTATCAATACCTTGCTGATATCATATGATGCAGAGGGATGTATGGGTATATCGGAGATTATTACTACGATCTCTTTTTCAGGAGCCTCGTAAATGCGAACAGGCATATAGACGATCCCGTTAAAAAGAACGGCCAGTGGAGGAAAGTATTTGGAATCAATAGAGCCCATATATTTCATTCCAAGTTCTTCAATTATATGCTGGCAGGTTATGTTCCCTACAAGACCTATGCCCGGAAACCCTTCGATAATTAATGGATTCTTTGATTTCAGAGGTTCATTGATGATTTTCACGAATTGTTCTGATGTTTCTGATGCCATACTTCCACCTAACTGGTTATTAGGTCTAAACTAAATAAAAGCATCGATATAAGATCGAGGAAAATCTTATCTCTTTTCGAACCTATATGGTTTAAAATATGGAGACAGGTACATGGAGACAGGCGAGATAATCCAGATTTTTGCCGAATCCGGATTCCAGATAGACCCGCAGGCGCTTGACGCCATGAGAACAAGCTCCCATGAACAAATACAACGTGTTGTTAAGACAATGGATAGTTCTGTTCTCGTTGTGGGGATTGAGCATATACGCCCTCTTGTACAGGATCCGCTGCAAAAGCACATATCATTGCCTTTACCTGAAATACCAATAAAGAAAGACCCTACGCCGATAATGAAAAAGGTATTGGAAAGTCCGGTCACAATACTTAAAGATATTACAAACCAGTCCACCTGCATCGGGGAATATACCGAATTTGTGCAGTATTTCAGGGACCGCTACAGTTCCCTGGGTGAAATCCTTCGAAAAAGACTTGGCGCAAGACCCATTGAAAGCCTGAAAAAGAGAAATCTTGACACAAGGGAGCCTTTGTCTGTGATCGGTATGGTACTGGATATAAAAACGACCTCCAATGGCCATAAACTTATCCAGATAGAGGACACAACAGGAACATTACGGATCTTGATCCATAAGGAAAGAGATAAAGAACTGTTTGATTTGGCAAATCATATCCTGCTTGATGAGGTTATTGGGATAACAGGTACACTATCTTCCGATAGTAATCTTATGTTTGTGAACAGGATATCGTGGCCTGACATTCCCAATTCCCAGAAAATCACCCTGGACGGGAAAAAAGCAGTAGGAAAAGCAGTGTTCATTTCCGATATTCATGTTGGCAGCAAGACTTTTCTGGAAGATTCCTGGCTTCGGTTCATCGACTGGCTGGGGGATGAAATAAATTATCTTGTTATTGCAGGCGATGTGGTTGATGGGATCGGGATTTTTCCCGGTCAGGATAAGGAACTTGCCATTTCCGATATATATGAACAATATGAAAAAGCAGCCCAGTATTTGAACGCAGTTCCAAAACATATCAAGATCATTATTTCACCGGGAAACCATGATGCTGTGAGACAAGCTGAACCGCAGCCCCGTTTTCCTGAGAGAATTACCAAACTGTTTCGCAATGATATTATTTTTGTCGGAAATCCTGCCATGGTGGATATCGGGGTAAAAGTCCTTATCTATCATGGAAGGTCTATGGATGATATTATTGCAAGCATCCCCGGGTTTTCATATACGGAACCAAACAAACCAATGAATGAAATGCTAAAACTGAGGCACCTTTCACCGATATACGGAGGAAGAGTATCAATAGCGCCGGAGAAAAAAGATCATTTCGTGATCGATGAAATTCCCGACATCCTTCATTGCGGCCATGTTCATACCGTTGGGGTTTCGCGCTATAGGGATGTGCTTATGATCAATAGTGGTACATGGCAGAGCCAGACCGAATTCCAAAAACGGATGAACCTGATGCCTGTACCGGCAAGAGCTACTCTTGTTGACCTGTCTGGAATGGAATACAAAATAATGGATTTTAATTGAGATATGTTGAACAATACCTATATTCATATACCTTGTATCGGCTCTTCAACAGAGCGGATGATATGGAAATCCGGGATAAAAAGCTGGGATGATTTTCTTATAAATCATGGGACGCTAAAAGCAACCAAAAAAAAGCAGCGTTTATTATATTCAGGAGTTGAAGAATCAATTGAACAACTTTCAGGTAAAAATCATGTTTTTTTTGCACGCCGGCTTTTGCCCTGTCATCATTGGAGGGCTTACAGGCAATTTGAAGAAAAAACCGCTTTTGTGGATATAGAGACCACGGGTTTATCTTCGCAATCCGACAGCATAACGATAATAGGTATATACAACGGGAAGGAAACAAAAACATATATCAAGGGCATTAACCTTCATGAAGTAACAGAAGAACTGGCAAAGTACAAACAGCTGGTTACCTTCAATGGCGCACGTTTTGATCTTCCTTTTATCGAACATGAATTTCCGGGATTTTTCAATCACCTGCACATCGACCTGATGTATCCCTTAAAAAATATCGGATATAGCGGCGGTCTAAAGAAGATCGAATGTTCACTCGGGATAAGAAGAAGCGAAGAAACAGTGGGTATATCCGGTTTTGAAGCCGTGCGTTTGTGGAATAAATATAAAAAAGGGGATGATGAAGCCCTGGAAGTGCTAATCAAATACAATAAAGAAGATGTTGTAAATCTAAAGACCATTATTGAAATGACGTATCAGAAAATGATAGATAATGAGGTTGCACCAAAAGAAAGAAAAAGTACTCATAGTTTTTCAAATGAGACCGAATGTTGTCTCAAATAAGACCATATAGAAGTTTTCCTGCAACAAATAACAAAACGAGAGCAAATAAATTGCTGATTCCTTTTGAGGAAACGTGCTTGAAGATTATTTTTGAACCTATCTGGGCACCTGCAAAAGCAGCTAATCCTGCATAAAATAATACTCTTATATCCAGCGTCTGGGTTCCAAAAACAAGATGACCCGCAAATCCGGAGAATGAAGTGAATGTGATAATAAATGCAGAGGTTGCGACTGCATTTTTTATTTCCAATCCGATAATTAGAAGAAGAGGTACGATAAAAGTGCCTCCACCAATACCAACCAGAGAGGATATTATCCCAAAAATAAATGCAAGACCCGTCCCAATCAAATTCCTCTTATTTTTTCCATCTTTGACCATGAAGCCAATATTGGAAAAAAATAATATGCGCAAGGCTGCGATAAAAAGTATGACTGAAAGGAGCAGGATTATGATCCTTGTTTCTATCCTGGATGCAAGATATGAACCGATAAGAGCACCTGCTATTGACGCTAAGATTAAGGGGTAAGCTATTCTTTTATCTACCAGCTGTTGTTTTAAATAAGTAATTGAAGCCGATGCTGTGGTTAGCATATTCAATAAAAGTGCCATAGGGATTGCCGCAAGAAGGGGAATGCCCAGCCAGAAAAAAAGAGGTGTGTAAATGATCGCTCCGCCAAGCCCCAGGATAGAGAAAAGGACAGCGATCATGAATGCTATTGCAATAATGGGGATTATATCCATATCTTATCATAAACACATCGAAGGATTAATAATGCTTGGAAGAAACATTTAAGTTTAGGAAAACCATTTAGTTCGTAAGGATACAAATGAATAAAAAAAGTCGTTTAATATTAGGTATTTCGATCGTTGTTGTCTTATTTATATACATTTTGTTTTATTCTTCAGGAACCTACAAAGTATATGAGGTCAGTGAAGCTGTGGCAGCACGAGAAACCTTTGCTGGAAATTCTCCAATTACCGTTAATGGTACACTTATACCCGGAACTGATAAATGGGACCCATTAAATAACACCCTTACCTTTAAAATGACTGATGGGATTGCAACAATGGATGTAGTATATATTGGTGACAAACCCAATATGGCAGCAGAGGCAGTAAGCATCCAGGCCATAGTTACAGGCCAATTCAATAACAAGGTATTTGAAGCTTTCAAGATGCTGACCAAATGTCCTTCAAAATATGAGGGAGAAAATTCATTTAATGATACACAGGGAAAAGTGAAAAATTGATTTTTTTTGCCCCTTCAAAATAACTTCATCTATGACAAAATTCATGACCGGAAACTATTTAATTAACAATCGTTAATCTACTATTGTTCGTAGTATCACGAATAATAGTTCAGAGGAAAAACAATCAAATGGAAATAGAAAATTTCAAACAAAGAAAAGATTTCAACGGCCGCCTTGAAACTGCAAAGAGCCTGCCGGACATCTTTGAAGTAGTGAAGGCTGCTGTCTGGGAATGCCAGAGAAAGAGCCGAGGAGGCCTGATGCTGGGGCTTGCCAATCTTGGAAATCATCCACAGGGATTTTTCGGCGCATTCTATCCTGTTGGTTCAAATGTCATTGTGATGAATAAGATCCCACTTGAAAGGATCAAAGAGACAAGACTGGAGCTTTATAAACCTTATGCATTCCATGTCCTTCTCCATGAATACCTGCACACATTAGGCTATATGAGTGAAAGCGGCGTCAGGCAGATGGCTCATGAGATCACAAGAGAAGTATTCGGGGAAGAGCACCTGGCGACCAGGATAGCTGCGAATACGGCACACTTTTTCCACAATCTTGTGTATCCTGATGCAACATGGCAGCCGGATGAGATGAATTTGGAGCTTGTTGGTGGTTTCGACAGGGGATGCACAAGCTATATAGGTTAAATATGGCAAATCCGGATTCATCAAATAATTGTTAGTTTGATGTTCCCTATGCACAACTATTCCTTTTATTATACTTGAAAGACAATCAATAATAAGGAGGCGGAAGTTATGATAGATTATACCAGAGAGACAAAATTAAATGCAAAATCCGCAGTTGAAAAACTTACGGAGGACCTCAAAACAAACAAATGGGGGGTATTGAGTGTAATCGATGTTAAAAAGATCCTTTCAGAGAAATTGAACATTGAATATGATGATTATTTTATCCTTGATGTCTGCAACCCGGGGCTTGCATATCAGGGTCTTCTGATAAATAAACAGGCGGGATTGATCCTGCCATGCAAGATAGTGGTTTATTCCGAGAAAGGAAAAACAAAGGTTTCATTATATAAGCCCACTGTTGCTTTGGGTACTGCAAGTTCGCTACCTGGATATGATAAACTGAGTAACCTTGCTATTGAGGCGGAAGCGGGTTTAAAGAAAGTCATTGACCTTCAATAGGTGAAAAAGTGCAAACAATTGAAATAATGGAAAAAACCTTTGATTCTGAATCAAATGATATTGCCCTCTATCTTGCAATGTCTAAGAAAGCAGAAGACGAAGGACAAACCGAGATCGCAACTTACCTCTTTAATGTGGCAATGGATGAGGCAGCGCATGCCGCCCAATTTGCCACTCTCCTGGGAAAGGTTAAGGACACAAGGACGAATCTTGTAACTATGCTTGATGGAGAGATACGGGCAGAAAAGGACAAAGCCCATGCAGTAAAAGTGGCATTTGCCGAAGGAAATCAAGAGGTTTCCAGGTTTTTTGAGAAATCGATGCATGATGAAACAAGGCATAAGGAAGGAATAAAAAAGATTCTTTCAAAATTACAGGAAAAGGATTAAATAAACTCCAAACCAAGATACTATGGGAGAACAAATATGGAACCAAAGAAAATAATTGATAGCATAGAAGGAAAAATGGGATTTACTCCTGAGATCATGAACATGATGGGGGAAATGAATCCTGAACTTTTTGCGCATTATAAGAAATGCGACGACGGGATCCAGGAGGATGGCGCCCTTTCCGCAAAGGTGAAAGTATTGATGTCACTTGCCGTTGTGGCCTCCCAGAGATGTGAACCGTGCTGTGAATCACAGATGAGGAGCGCTCTCAATCATGGCGCAACAAAAGAAGAAATAATGGAAACAATGAATGTGGTTTTCATTACTTCAGGAGCGCCCGGGGTGGCAGCATGCAGGAGGGCGCTGAACCTTATGGAAGGCAAAGAAGAAGGCCATGGTCATGGCTGTATGGGCGGAAGAAGAAGACAGTAAGCGATTGAAAACATATTCATTGATATATCAATGAAATCCAATTAAATGGGAGGATAAAATGAGCCAGAAAATAATCGATGCATTGAACAAAGACCGTGAAGGTGAATTGAGCGCGATAATACAATATATGAAACATCATTATGAGGGAGAGGGAATGGAAAGCCCGGCAATCCTTGAAATATTTAAATCTACTGCAAAGGATGAGATGGGACATGCTGAAAAGCTCGGTGAGAGGATCGTCTATCTTGGAGGGACCCCCACAAAGAAACCGGAACCTATCGTTGAGGGTGGGGACTTAAAGAAAATGGTCCAGGATGACCTGGCAAAGGAGAATGCAGCCATCAAACAGTATAAGGAACATATTAAACTTGCCATTGAGGAGAATGACCCCACAACAAGACTCATGCTTGAGGAGATCCTTTCGGATGAGGAAGGTCACGCAGATACCTGGGAAACCACCCTTGGAATAAAGAAATAATCATGTTCGGAAGAGAAACCCAGTTAGTGGATTGCAGGGAAGCCATGGGTCTGGGGCGCGGCGGGGGTCTTGCCCAGCGCGGAACCCTTTCTGAGGCTGCAAGACCTGATGTTGTGGCCATTGCCATGACCCCGGGCCGAAGGCATATCACAAAACCCGTATGCGAGATAACGCAGGGGCTCAGGCGGGAAAGCATCCAGGTAAGCGTTCTTGTTCTTGAGGCAGGCGCCGGCATTCCTATGGATGATGTTGGAACTTCCACCATATCAAAAGGATATGGGGCAAATTTCGGTTTAACGGCAAAAGAAATCGAGCAGATTGCCCGGCACAAGGTTGTGCTGATCAACATGGGAAATGTAAATTCCCATATACTGTCAAAAACAAAGAAGATCCTGAAATATATAAATATCCCTGCGGTAATAGCCTGTGAATACCCCATCGATTTTGAGGATTTCGCAAAAGTTGGGATCAAAACAAAATTCGTAAGACCCAAGAAGCCTGAAACAGAAGGCACTGTGGTCGCGATCGTCAGCGGAATAACCAGGGGTGAAACATGTTCAAGGATCAAATTGAATGAACTGGCAAAGGAAATCCGGCAGATACTGGGGCAGAAGATAGAAGCTACCCACGCTGTAAGAAGCGATTTGTTGATAAAAGAAGGACTTATGGCAGGAGAGTGATTAGTTATGAAATGTTATGTTTGTGCCAAAATGGGTAAAGATACTGATGCAGTTGCGGTCTGTATCGTATGCGGTATGGGTGTTTGCATGGAACATGCAATATATGAGACCACTCCTGTATGGAAAGGAGATTATCCGGTAAGGCTTGAAAAGGATATTGAGAACATGAAGCGTATAATGTGCCCTCCATGTCATGAGGCCATGAAGGAGAATTGGTGATCACTATGTTGAGATGCTATCAATGTGCACAAAGTAATACTGTGGAAGAATCCGTATCGATCTGTATAATGTGCGGCAAAGGGCTGTGTATGGAACATGCAAATAGGATTGACCTTCCCATCTGGGAAGGAGGATATCCGGCACCCGTCAGGATGCTTAAAAAAGGTCTTCCAAGATTTGTCTGCAGTGATTGTGGGAATATCCTTCTACCCGGATCCTGTGAATAGAAAAAAATGTTTGAAGTAAGATTTCACGGCCGGGGGGGGCAGGGAGCGGTCATGGCTGCCCAGACCCTGGCCGAAGCTGCGGTAAGTGAAGGAAATTATGCCGTAGCATTTCCTTATTTTGGTGCTGAAAGACGTGGTGCCCCGGTTCTTGCATTCACGCGTATAGATTCAAAAAAGATATTCAGCAAAACTCAGGTTTATGCTCCCGACTGCGTGGTGGTGCTTGATGATTCGCTCCTTGACACCATAGATGTTGTAGCAGGGTTAAAACCGAAGGGCATGGCAATTATTAACTCCAGGGAAAAACCCGAAGATATAGACCTTGGCAAGATAATCGACACGGCTACTGTCAATGCAACATCCATCGCGCTTGAGATCCTGAAGGCCCCAATTACAAATACTGCGATCCTGGGGGCATTTGCAAAAGCCACAGGAATTATCAAGATAGAATCCCTGGAAGAATCCATAAAGAGAAAATTCGGGGAAAAGCTGGGGGCAAAGGTGGGTGAGAGAAATGCGCTTGCAGCATGGACTGCCTATGAAAGGACGATTACAGGAAAAAGCAGGGGAGTAAAAAAGCTTGAAGCGAGGAAACAATGGCTGCCAACGCACCAGGAAATTCCCGTTGGAGGATGTCTTATTGAAGGTAAAACGGATGCAGGTCTTATCGGGCCCGGAAGTTTTATTGAGAATAAGGTTTCCGGATGGGCTACATACCGCCCTTTGAGGGATAAGGCAAAATGCACAATGTGCCTTCTATGCTGGTTCTACTGCCCTGAAGGGACCATCGTCAGGATTTCAGACCGGGGAGACCTTATGACAAATTATGATTATTGCAAGGGGTGCGGCGTATGCGCCAATGAATGCCCGGTGGACGCCATAAAAATGGTGAGGGCGCGAATATGAAGAAAGTAATAACAGGTGACCATGCTGTTGCGATCGGTGCTAAACTCTGCCGCGTTGAGGTCGTACCTGCTTTCCCGATAACGCCGCAGACGCTAATAATAGAACACATTGCGGATTTTGTAAGTGATGGTGACCTTGATGCAAAATTTCTTACCATGGAATCGGAACACAGCGTAATGAGCGCCGCAGCTGGGGCATCTGCTGCAGGTGCCAGGGTTTTCACTGCAACATCTTCCCAGGGACTTGCATTCATGCATGAGATGCTCTATGCTACAGCACCGCTACGCCTTCCGGTTGTCATGGCAAACGCTAGCCGTACGCTTGGGGGACCTCCCGGTATATGGTGTGAATACAATGATTCAATGGGTGCACGGGACTCGGGATGGCTTCAGCTTTATGTGGAAGACAACCAGGAGGCTCTGGATATGGTGATCCAGTCTTTCAGGATCGCAGAAGACAAACGGGTTCTTCTTCCCGTGATGCCCTGTCTTGACGGTTTTGTGCTTACTCATACTGTTGAACCGGTGGATATACCTGAGCAGGAAGAAGTTGATTCATTTCTTTTGCCTTATGAACCTGATATCATTCTTGATCCGAAAAGACCCGCAATGATCGGGACTTTCATGCCTTCGGAATATATCATGGAATTACGAAGACAGACTGCAGGGGCTTTCGAATCCGCAAAAGAAGTGATCAGGCAGATAAATAGTGAATTTGCACAAAAATTCGGAAGGGATTATGGAGGTCTAATTGATACATACATGATGGAAGATGCACATACCGCATTGATCACAATGGGAACAGTTACAAGTACATCCCGTGAAGTGGTTGATGAATTGAGACGAAAAGGAGAAAAAGTGGGTCTAATCAAGCTTCGTTTTTTCAGGCCATTTCCATCGAATGAATTGAAAAAAGCAGTATCACATATAAGCGCCCTGGGTGTTTTTGACCGCTCAATTTCCTATCATGGAGGAGGGCCGGTCTATAATGAGGTTCGCTCGGCTCTGTATGGAATGACGATGCCTGTTATCAACCATCTTGCAGGCATCGGAGGACGCGATGTGACAAAGGAGCAGATAATGAAAATGTTCGAGTTGACACAAAAAGCTGGAAAAGGTGAAAAAGTGAATGATATCTCCTGGCATAATACGCGGGGTGAAACAAATTGATCACCATCAAGGAACTTTCCGATGATAATCTTTTCACGGCAGGACATACCGCATGCCCAGGATGCGGTGTTGCCATGTCCATACGCAATGCGATACGTGTTCTTGGAAAAGATACCGTAGTATATGTTCCCGCAAGCTGTGCGGTGGTATTTGGCACAACATTCCCCTATGGCGCCTGGAAAGTGCCATTTTTCCATACCGCTTTTGAAAATACGGGAGCCTGCCTGTCGGGTATGCAGGCGGCTTTTGAAAAGAAGGGGAAAAAAGTAACGGTCGTGGGCTTTGCAGGGGATGGAGGTACGTATGATATCGGTTTGCAGAGTATGTCGGGTGCGGCAGAGCGTAATGATGATGTCCTCTATATTTGTCTTGATAATGAGGCATATATGAATACAGGGATACAGCGAAGCGGCGGAACACCTTTTGGAGCGTGGACTACGACTACGCCGGTTGGTAATGTTGTGCAGGGAAACAGGCGCTTTAAGAAAAATCTCGGCGATATTGTTGCAGCACATGAAATTCCGTATTATGCTACGCTTTCCATCGGGCAGCCTCTTGATTTCATAAGAAAAGTGGAGAAGGCAAAAAATATGCGGGGTTTTCGTTTCCTTCATATGTTCACTCCCTGCATACCGGGCTGGAAGATGGACCCGGCAAAGACAGTCGAAGTCACAAAAAGGGCTGTACAAAGCGGTATGTGGACGCTTTACGAGATAGAGAATGGCGATAAAAGGATCACTTACAAGCCCGGAAAAATGAAATCCGTAAAAGATTACCTGATGATGCAGGGCCGATTCAGGCACATGAGCGAAGAGGACATAAAGAAGCTGCAGATGTGGGTATGCAAGAAATGGAACCTTCATTATAAGGAGAAAGGAGCGCCGGATGTATGTGAGATCCTGCCACCCGTTGAACATCATGCAGTCACAGAAGAACACAGGGAGATGCACGGACCATGAGTACAAAAATCAAACCCAGGCTTTACACACTGAGCACATGCGTTCATTGCAGCGCATTGAAACGGTTCCTGGTAGAGAACGGGATAGAATATGACTATGTTGATGTAGATAAAATACATGGAAAAGAAAAACAGGATATACTTTCCGAAATGACGAAAATCACCGGAGACATGAGATTCCCGACCATAGTAATAGGTAAAAAGATCATTGTTGGTTTCTATGAAGATAAAGTAAGAGAGGCGCTTGGTCTATGAGAACAATTGAAGAGATGTTCGAGGAGATGAAAAAGATAGCACAGGAGGAGGGTTACAGGTTCACTCCAAATAAGGTTGAACTCCAGGATATCCTCCAGGGCATGTGGGACAACGAGCATCGTTATGGTTATCCATCCTGTCCCTGCCGTCTTGCAAGCGGCGTGCTTGCCGATGATATGGATATAATCTGCCCGTGCAATTACCGGGATGCCGATATCACAGAGTATGGAAGCTGCCTGTGTACGCTGTATGTGAATGATGAATGGATATCAGGCAGAAAAGTGCATGGTGTTGTTCCCGAGCGTCGGCCACAGGAATATTATATTAAGGGTTATCCGAGCATCAAAGAACAGAAAGGCGCAGGAGGTGGAGAGATGGTAGAAGTTTACAGGTGCCAGGTTTGCGGTTATCTATGCGCAAGGGAAGAGGCGCCGGATCTGTGTCCTATTTGCAGGGCAAAGAAGGAACGGTTCGAGAAGTTCAAGGTGCGTTAAAATATGAGATTAGAATAAATAGAACCGCAGATAAACGCCGGACAAAACTGGATGGTTTTAAGGTGAATAGAAATAATTATATAGAATTAACCTAAAACCATCGATATGGAAATTTCAATAATGACAATTTTTTATATTCTGCTATTGTTGGCAATTATCATTGCCATTTATTCTTTTTCGATATATAATCGGCTAAAGAGCCTGAGGAACGCCGCGGATGCAACGCTATCCCAGGCAAGAGTTGCGATGAAGAAGCGCATCGATATGATCGAACAGCTTGTGGAGGCTGTTAAAAGCTATGCGAAATTCGAGCAGACAACATTCGAGAAAATAACGAGCATGCGGGTAAATGTAGGAAAAGCTGGCGCAGGGGACCTGAAAAAAATTGATGGTGAAAGCCGTGGGATACTCGGAAATATTATCGCAGTTGCTGAAAATTACCCTGCATTAAAGACCT
The DNA here is from genome assembly GCA_026552955.1 of Candidatus Methanoperedens sp. Lineage (GTDB taxonomy): Archaea > Halobacteriota > Methanosarcinia > Methanosarcinales > Methanoperedenaceae > Methanoperedens. Next base: position 41,317 of record JAPMTS010000020.1, read on the forward strand.
CGGAAACTGTAAGTTCACTCATGAACTCCATAAAAGATATTGAAGATGAGATCGCAAGGCACAGATACACATTTAATAATATAATCCAGGAATATAATACTATGCTTGATACTATCCCTTCAAAATTCATAGGACGTTCGGTGGGAATGAGCAAGAAGGAATATATGGATTTCTTTGATGAGGAATTGAAAAGGCCAGCGGTGAACTGGAATTGACCGAAAAAAAGGATATCGTAATTTTATTGATCGTCGTAGCATTGATGGGTCTGTCAGGGCTTTATTTGACCGGAGGCACCGGATGCGGTCTGGGAGGATGCGGGGATGTTTATGTTGATAGCTACAGTGCGAATCTATACCTGAATGGAACGTTTGAGGAAAATTTTGTTTATGAAATTAAAGAGCCATTTAAATACAGGATGCTTTATAGAAACTGGAAAGTACCGCTTTCGGGTATATCAAATGACCCGGCATTAAATACCACTCCTCATGTAGACCTTATCAGTGTTTCTGAGCCGCCCGGAACATTTTCTTATAGTAAAGATTTTCAAGGAACAACTAAAATAATATCTGATGCAGATACCCTATACACAAATGAAATATCATCGCTTGCCCAACAAAACGAAGTGGGCAGTTATGATCCTGGAACATTCAATGCAGGACAATACGAAATCAGGTATGTTTTCAGGTTGCATCCTCCTCTTGAATGCGATAAGGAATACTGCCACCTGAATTTGAAACTGGCAGATGAGCACCTGCCGTACAATAACGTCAGGATAGTTGTTCATGACCCTCAGGGCTATGTTTCTCACCTTTTCGAACATTCTTTAATGGATGTGAAGAAAGAGGGTGATTCCTGGATCGTGACAGGAGCAAGCCAGAAGGATTCACTTTTAGAGCTTGAAATGCTGCTTGATCCCGCAATTTCAAGGGAAATGGATGGATTTCCAAATTCCATATCCGGCGTCAAAGAAAAAACACTACAGGCAAATTCCAGATATTCTTTCTTTTCACAATTAAGTTCTGCATTGAAAGTTCTGGTGCTCATGTTCCCGGTTCTGCTCGCATTTGTTTATTACAGGTTCGGCAGGGAGAAAAGTTTCATTGTGCCAAAATTCCTGAGTTTTGTTCCCCGGAACAGGAAACCATGGCTTGTGAATCTTGTTTTCAGGAAAGATCCTTTTGATTATGATGAGAATGGATTTTATGCAACGCTTCTTGACCTGAACAAGCGGGACATTGTCAAAATCGAAACCGGGAGAGAAAAGAAATTAACGACCAGAATGCTGGGTTTGAAGGTAGTGGAGGACGAGGGATTAAAGATAACTCTCATGAAAGGACATGATGCCGGGGAAGATGAATATGAGATAAAAGTGCTCAGATTCCTGGAGGAATACTCATCAAATAATGTGTTTGATAGCAGTAAATTTGAAGACAAGATCGAAGAATTGAGGAATACGATCACAGGAGGGAGTTCGGGTGCCCAGGAAGAACTGAGTGCTATTCGTAAATCAATGAATACTGTAATGAGAGTCCCTGAGAAAAAGGCTGCAAAAGAATTTATCATGAGCGGGAAAAAATATACGTGGATGATCTTCGGACTTGTCCTGTTTCTTCTTCTTGTAACTTCCTTTTTATTTTCGTATGGGGTATATACCTCCCTGGTCATTTTAGCGCAAACGATTCCCCCGTTATTTGTTTCATCTTCACTTTTCGGAAAGTGGAAAGAGAATTACTATAAAGAAAAACTCGAGTGGGATGCTTTCAAGACATTCCTGGCGGATTTTGCATCAATAAAGAAATATGCACCTGATGATCTAACGATTTGGCAGGAATGGCTTGTCTATGCAACAACGCTCGGAGTCGGAGATAAAGTTGTTGAGGCCATGAAAGAACTTAACATACAGATTCCTGAAGCCCGCGCAGTGACTTACATGCCGATATACTTCAGAGGTACCTATGGTATGACGTATCCGCCTTCTCCTCCCTCATCCGGCACAGGATTCAGTGGGGGTGGCGGATTCGGTGGCGGAGGTGGATTTGGAGGCGGCGGGGGTGGCGCAAGGTGAGGTTTGGCGGGGAAATCGGGATATAATTGCCAAGCATTCAGGAGGAACTGAAAATCAGATTCGATAGATTTATTAAATATAAGGATATTTCGTTCTCTGTAAATTTGGATAGGTGAAGTAGCATTATGGTGGAAGTTTTCTCTCGAATAAAGTTCGGTATAGGATTATTGACTATTTTAATTGCATCCGGTTTATTCATACCTGGAGTTTTTGGAACATCTCCGAATGATGTCTGTTTCGATAGTGGATGTCATGATTCCACAAGTCAAAAACCAATTGACATTTCGCTTTATAATTCCAATCCCCACAGCATTATCGAATGTATTGATTGCCATGAACCTTCTATTGATCCTGTAAATGATGGCGATCATGGTAAATTCATTCGACAATTGAATGGAACTAATATTACAGGGCCATTAACGACGAAATATTATTCTCAAAATTTTTCTCTGTGTTATGCCTGTCATAATGAGTCAAACGTAATAGGGGTTTTGAATAATTATAATATGTCAAGTCATCACCAGAATAGTAAAACTGTAGTTTCGAGTATAGGCACGAATTTTATAAATAATCTCTCAGCAGGTTATTACAATGGAAGCAGGGACTATCCCACAAATATTCATTGGAATCATCTGGATGATTTTGGGAGTCTTTATGGTAGTCCTCGTGGGCAATTCGACTCGGATAAAGATGGAATAATAGATTCATACCAGTCCTGCCCTGCCTGTCATGATGTCCATGGTACAGACTATCCAAAGATGACAAAAAATAGCATGGCGATTTCTTATGGTTCTAATGAATATGGTATCTTTGGAAATATAGGTAGTAGAGAATTTTTAGATCCAGGACCAGGATTTATTTGTGAAGGTTGCCATGAAGCTGGCCAAAAATATTACAGAAATGAAATAAATCTATTTGAAGATTGCATTTCATGTCATATAGACGGTATGCCCGGGGATGTGAATGCAGCTGCTTTCGGTCAGGGAGTACATATTAATATCAATACATCCGGTGACGGACTAAATAATAACGACTGCTGGACATGCCACTATAACAGGGATATGAACAGGACCAATATCAGGACATGCGAAGACTGCCACGTCAGCGGAATATCTCTACCTGCCCCGGTAATAAGAACACATTTGTCCGGTGTTACGAATTATTCCTGTACGGATTGTCACAGCAAAGTCATTGCAGATCCGGGCGAAGGCATTTTAAATATAACATCCCATTACCTGAAAAGACCCGTTATATCAAGCATAAATTATTGTGATTATTGCCATGGACCAAATGCGAATGAATTATTTCAGGCAAAGAACAAGACCATCAATGAATTCAATCATGATGATAGGAACTGGGATGGAACTACAACATGCAGGACATGCCATTCAAATTCCAGCGTGACGGCGGATCCACTGGCCGGCGATAGTTCTTCGTTCCATGACCTGACTACAGAATTGGGGGATGTGTTCAATGGAACGCCAGCTACAATAGCGAATTGTGTTCTTTGCCATACACAAAAAGATGAAAGATTTGTGCTCGCTCCAACTCCTCCAATATCACATCCGGATACTATTGGCATGACGCCTTCGGATTGCTCTGTTTGTCATGGTGATAACAGGCACAATGTTGCAGGAAGCTGCATCAATTGCCACTCAATCAATACAACAAGATATTATGTGAATACAAGCCTATTCGCAAGACATAAAAATGTAAATAAGAGCGATGGTCCGGATAATATTACAGATGATGATTGTAAGACATGTCACTTCAATAGTTCAATGCCTATGGATCTTGGCGCTGCAAATTATAATAATACCTATTTCTGCCAGGACTGCCATACTGATACAGGCAGAAATCAGGGGCAATATAATAGCATCACAGATGAAATCCTGAAGAAGGCCCCAATGCCGCCTGGACATGGACAAAATAGCTGCGCACAATGCCATATCCCCGGATTTGACAAAGAAAGGCCACTAACAGAAAAAGTCCGATATCATACACATGGTCCAGCAGGTTTTGTAGAATAACTTTCTTTAGTTATTCTTATTATTAGAATATTCCTTGACCACTTTTATAGAGGTTTGATATGAAATTTCAGAAGATAATCTTGAAACCAGGAATGTAAGGCCAGCCATCAGGATACCCAGTGACGTATTATCTTTTCCGAAATATACACCTACAAGTACCAAGAGAATATTGTGAGTCCCGCCTACTATATGTTGAATATTCTGGAGTCCTCTTGAGTCATCAGGCAGTTTTACATTCTTGGGAGACATAATTTCACGGATTGAACCAACTTTTTTCCATGAAATATATGAAATCACATTATGATAAACAAAAGTGTGAAGATTTGAACATTCTTTTCCTTAAAAAAATTCACTTTTTCCTCATTTTCTTAAGAGGTGTACCGCACACAGGGCAGTCATCTCCGGCCGGGAATCTTCGTTTGCATCCTATACAGAATTTTTCCCAGAGAAGTACATCTTTAATCTTCTTTCCTCCTGCAGGAATGACCTTTATTCCCAATTGTATAGCAGTGTTCTGGACAGCATAATCGTCTGTAACCAAAATGGTATTTTCATTTTGAGCATATTCGAGGGCTTTTGCCAGCAGGTCAAGGTCAGTTCTTGAAAGTTCTTCACTATCTTTTGTCTCTCTTGCCTTGGAGGTTACTTCCGTAAGGAAACTTTGAAGTACAGGCTCGATCCTCACATTCATAAGTTCCATTATCGTGCGCGATCTTTCATCCCTGATCTCATCAAGAACTGAGGGTACGGTTATGATAATTCCTTCGATCCTTTTCCCGGTTATAAAAAGTGAGGAGTCGGCGATATATTTCATTCTTATGGTATTCAAAAAAAGATGATCCTATTCCACCTCATCCCCGAATGGTTTCTTTGGGATAATTGCAGCAGCGATAGCCGAAACGATCAAACCTTTATAAATATCAACAGCAAGGAATGGCAATGCGCCCAATTCAATGGCTTTTTGAAAATTCACTCCAAGCACCAATGATAACTGGATAACGCCAAAAAGGTAGATTATCGCTATACCAAGAACCATGAGACTGAAAAGGCCTGCAAAACTCCTGGATCTTAAATACCTGTCAGTGAACCAGCCTATGATCAGCGATGCAAAGATAAATCCAATGATATAACCTCCAGTGACCCCGGAAAGGACCTCCATTCCTGCTTTTCCTTCACTGAACCAGGGAATCCCTGCTGCGCCTAATCCGCCATATAATCCCTGGCTCATGCCGCCATACCATTTTCCAAGGATCACGCCTGAGAGAAGGACCGCAAAAACCTGGCCTGTGACAGGAACGGGTGTATAGGGAAGATAGAACCTCAATTGTGCAAGAATGCCTGTAAAGCAGGCAAAAGCAAAAGCAAGAGCAACTTTATTCAAAGCAGGGGACTCAAACCGCCATTTGAAAAAATTATATCTGGCAGAGTCGTATTTTACTGATAAATTCTTTATATTGTTTCCCAGTTCGGACATAATGACACCTATTGTAAACTTTTTGGCCAGAAAGGTAGACAATCATAATAAAGTTTACTGGGAGGGAGTAAAAATTTGAATAATTCAAGAATTTCAGGGATAAAATCTGATATAATACGACCAGGCTATAATAATGATCCCGAAAACGGTAAGCGCCCAAAATAATATTCTCTGCGCTTTTTCAGATATTCCAAAATCTATAACAAAAACCCGAAAACCATTAAGAGCATGAGGGATTACAAGCACCAATAGAACCAGGATAGCAAGACGGCCCGGCAAGAAAAGCGTATTTATCAAGAAATCAAATGGCGTCTTAACTCCCGGAAAATGCACCCACCAGACATGGATGAACAGGTAAATTACCAGCAATAATCCCGTAATGCGCTGCATCAGCCATGCCAGCATACCTGTGCCGTAAGCAATTTCTTTGTCCATGGTCACCTCAATATGTTTTTCATTTTCTGCCATATTATTTTTCGTGTAAGCGCTGTAATGGCATTTGTGGGGGGCACCTGTTTAGGACAGACCTCAACACATCTATAAACATGGTCACATGCCCAGACACCTGTTGTAAAGTCTACTCTTTTGAGCATTTCTCCAGGGCCCTGATACCTTGGATCCACATAGAACCGCATTGCTTTTGCTAACGCAGAAGGGCCCAGGTAATCTTTATCTCTTGCAGAAACAGGACATGCCCCATAACACAGGCCGCAAAGAATACAGGAGGCATATTTATCTGTGTTTGCAGTGTCTTTTTGGGTCATTAAGACCTCTCGCTTGCCACTAAACCAGGGCTTCACATATTCATAATGTTTGAAAAAAGGCTTCATATCCACGATAAGATCTTTGATCAAAGGAAGGTTGGGTAATGGTTCTACCAGGATTTCATCCCCGGTCTTAAATTCCGGTTTTGCAAGTGGACCGTATGCCGAAAATGAAAGTACTTTCTCACCAATAATTTCAGATACCTGTGTCCGGCAGGCAAGCCGATGCTTTTTGTTTATTAGCATGGCGCATGAGCCGCATACTGCCCCGCGGCATGAATATCGAAATGCAAGGGTGCTGTCCGTAACATCCTGTATCTGGAAAAGTGCTTCAAGCACGGACATGTGGGGTTTTGGTTCTATTTCAAACCGATCATATCCGGATTTCTCCCCATTGAATCTCTTTATTGTAAACCTGACAAGTTTTCCATTAACCATAATCCCATCTATAGCTATTGTTTGGCTTTCTATTAAAACTTTGTTTGGTGTATAGTCTTGAAAGCATCGGGAAATTCTTTGCCAGATTTTCAAAAATCAATACAGTCAATGAAACAACTATAAACATGATGGAATATTAATTAAGTATCAAAAAAATTCGAAAAAATAGGGAGGAAAGATTATATGGATGTATATAAAGCAATACTATCAAGACGAAGCATACGGGCGTATGAATCCCGCGATGTTGAAGAGGATAAATTGGACAGGGTCCTTGAGGCAGGCAGGCTTTCTCCTTCCGCAGGAAACCGCCAGGAGCGCAGGTTTGTTGTAATCAGGGATGCAGGAACACGAAAAGCACTTTCCGAAGCTGCAAAAGACCAGGTATTTGTTGCCCAGGCGCCCGTAGTAATTGCAGCCTGCTCGGTTGAATCGGAATATGTCATGTCGTGCGGACAACTGGCTTATCCCATTGATACCGCGATCGCTGTGGATCATATGACCCTCCAGGCAGTTGAAGAAGGGTTGGGGACCTGCTGGATCGGCGCATTCGATGAAAAAAAGGTCAAAAAAATTTTAAGCATTCCTGATACTGTGCGTGTGGTTACGCTTTTGCCTCTTGGTTATCCTCGCAAGGTCCCGCAGCCACCAGCGAGAAAAAGTCATGGCCAGATCGTTATGCATGAGAAATGGAGCGTTTGAAGCCTCACATGGAAGATAGGCAAGATCAATCATCGATATCTTCTGGTGTAGTTTCTTCTGCATACCATTGCGAAGATAGTGATATCTCCACAGTCTCCCTTGTAAAGTGCCAGGACTATGAATCTTCAAATAGTGAGGCTGCGATCGAAAAAGCACTTGGGCTTATCGGCGGTATTGGGAGTTACGTTAAATCCGGTGACCGTGTCCTTTTGAAGATCAATCTCCTGACCGGGGATGTTCCTGAAAAGGCAGTCACCACCCATCCGGCCATCGTGCGGGCTGTGATCCACCAGGTAAAAGCAGCAGGAGGCATCCCAAAGGTTGGTGACTGCAGTGGATATGAAGGTGCATCGAATTCCAAGAGGTATTTTGCAGCCTGTCGCAGTGCTGGTATTATGCAGGTATGCGAAGAAGAAAAAGTAGAGATCTTACATCTGAGCGCCCAATCCATTGAGGCAAAAAATCCCGGGGGGCGAATATTTAAAAGTTTTGTTTTGTCCAAGCATGTTCTGCAAGCCGATGTATTGATCTCCCTGCCAAAACTCAAAACCCATGGATTGACATTATTTACGGGAGGGGTGAAAAATATCTTCGGTTGTGTAACGGGTCTGAATAAGGCAAAAATGCATCTTCGGGCCCAGGATCCCGAAACTTTTTCCCAGATGCTTGTGGACCTGCTGGGCCTCGTGCGGCCTGAATTGACCGTAATGGATGCAGTGGTTGGTATGGAGGGGAACGGGCCAAGCAATGGCACGCCAAGACAAATCAAAGCGATCCTGGCAAGTAAAGACCCCGTGGCGCTTGATGCCGTAGCCTGCACGATAGTGGGTATAGATCCTTTCATGGTCCCTTCTACCCGCCTGGCGCATGAACAGGGACTGGGAGATATTTCCAGGATCAATGTAATGGGTGAGAATCCCGTGGACATGGAAATCAAGGACTTCCAGCTTCCAGCGGGTACAGCTTCATTTTTCCGTGCCAGGGGTTTGATGAGGATACTTCACAGCATGCTGGTGGCAAAACCTGTGCTTGTGAAAGAACGATGCAAAAAATGCTGGATATGCATGGAACACTGCCCATCCGCTGCTATTTCAGAAAAAGGAGCGTATCCGTCATTTGATCATAAGAAGTGTATAAGATGCTATTGCTGCCAGGAATTATGCCCGGGTAATGCCATTGAATTGAAGACGCCTTTTTTGGGAAGGTTCGTGAAATAAAGTAGCTGGGTAAGCGTTGTTATGGGTGCAGGTGTTATAGTTGGCGCCGACACACTACATTGTTTCATTTAGTGTAATTTCACTTTTATTTTTATAATGGGCCTTAATTTTAATATATAGGGCACGAATTGAAGAAAAACTTATAAAAACATCAACCTGGCTTTTTGGGTGTAAATGGGAACAGGCGAAATAATAATGAATGCGGTATAATCGGTATCTTGAAAAAACGCCACTTTCAACAAACCAGCAGTGATGATATCAGAGATTATAAAGGAAACATCACTGGCGTGGTTATGGTTTTTTGATGCATTAAGAACAAAAGAATACCGAATACAATGTTTTTTTATTCTTTTTTATCCTTTTTTAAATCATAATAATAACATGAACTACATTTTTCGCCCTCTAAATTTTCGCCTAATTGATATTCATCAACTGGAAAAATTTTACCGCATAAACTTCTTATTTCGACTCCAGACGAAATATTTTGAGCAGAAAGTGCTATGTGAATTATATTACTGGATTTTAGCTTTACACAATTAGTAGATTGTTCTAAATAAAATTTCTTTTCTCCCATAATTATATCCCTTTTCCTATCCACCTTTCAGTATATCTTTCACAATATCCTGTGTCCGAAGACTTCCATCTGCAACCCGTTTGACCATAGGATAGATATACTTGCAATCTGGAATTTTTTCCCAGACATCAGGTCCTACTTCCCTTATGACTTTTTCAATTATCTTTGAACATCGATCACACATTCGTTTATTAATTGCGGCTGTTTCACCGCATACATCACATTTCATGGTTTTACCTTAATTCAATACACGTTTCTATGGCTTGCAAATGTGGTTGAATTACCCACAGTGTTTATTAAGAATCTCGTTATAATACTTACATTAAATATATTATATATAGTTATTCGTACAATAACGAATGGTCAGAAAGATCCTTGTAACGAACCTAAAATCGTTCCAGGTGTTTCATGAGAAAAGTATAATCGCCAAAGTTACTATCCCTGGGGATATTATCGCGCCAAGCTGCGGGATAAACTGGAGAAAAGACCCGCTGCATATCGTTTCCCAGTATTATGAATGGGCACAGGGAAAGAACGATGGTTCTGAGGTGATCATATATGGTACAAGTAGGTGTTGTCAGAAAAAAGGATATAATTCAATCTGTGAAAACTTCTATTGAGCTTGCCGGAGGTCTGAAAATAAAGGAGAATTCTATTGTTCTCATAAGACCGAATGCAAACACAGCCGATTACCCACCTGGCTCGACAAATCCTGAAGTGCTAAAAGGTGCAATTCGTGCGGTCAAAGAATACGACCCTGCAAAGATCATCGTAGCCGAGAAATCAATGACAACTCTGGATACCATAAAAGTGATGAAATATCTGGGTCTTTACCAGGCTGCTGAATCAGAAGGTGTTGATGAAATCGTTTCTTTTGACGACGTAGAATGGAAGAAAGTGCGGCATAAAGACGCAAAATCATGGCCTCATGGTTTTTCAGTCCCTGCAATCCTTGATACCATCGATTATATGATCGCGCTTCCCATTGTAAAAACACACTGGACTGCATTGTTCACCATGGGATTAAAATCCCAGATCAGCATAACCTCGGATCGTGACAGGAGACAGCTTCCTCACGGACAGGACTTTGATGAACTCTTCGGTAATATGATCGCTGAAGCAAATCTTGTTCATAAACCCGATTTTTACATATCAGATGCCACCAAATGTTTTGTAACAGATGGACCAAATGTGGGAACTTTACGGGAACCTGGTATTGTCATGGCTACAAATGATGTGATCGCAAATGATGTGGTGGGTCTTGCACTCTTAAAGACGCTTGGTACGATCGACAAAATACAGAATAAATCGGTGTGGAAGCAACCTCAGATTAAAAGGGCGGTAGAACTGGGTCTTGGAGTTAAAAGCAAAAATGAGATACAGATCAAAAGTGATGGAGTAACAGAAATCGAGAGTATTGCAGGCAATGTTTTGTGAAGTTCGCGCAGGGCAACTAAGAAAATTAAGTGCTCCGATGGGGAGAAATTAAAGAATTTTATTATAAATTGATGCGAGAGATGGGATTTGAACCCACGAATGCCTGCGCAATTGGATCTTAAGTCCAACTCCTTTGGCCGCTTGGATACCCTCGCACTGGGAGTGACGTTAAATAGTTTTTAGAAGCACATTTATAATGCTTTTCTAAGGTTTTTTTAACTTATCCCTTTTAAGGGATTAGTACCCTTTATAGTTGCAAGGGATATAAAAAAGTAGGTATGAGTTTATAGAAAAGAGAGGTTAATATCTTCATCCCCCCATTTCTGTTTACTCGCTTATTCTCATATCAATATTCTCTGACATCCCGAAAATACCAGGATAGGTAGATGAGGAAAAACATGAGATAAAGCCCCAAAAATTAAAATAACGGCTCATTATAAAAAATAAATAGGGCTTTCAATTGTGTATTGCCCTATATGTTCATACTATTGGACCGCAATTTATGGTACTTATTATGAATTTTTTATTGCTCACATCTTTATATGACGAATTTGTTGTATAGTGTATTCCTAAACTTTTTATAATATTAATGCCTATATGTAAATGAGATTATATGGCAGCAACATCAAAAGTTTCA
>JAPMTS010000012.1 GCA_026552955.1 Candidatus Methanoperedens sp.
CTTGATCTTAAAAAACTTCCTGTGAGTAAACAGTATTCCGCTGTTCGATACAATAAGCGTGTCTGCAATATCAATCTTCATAATAACAGTGTTACCCTTGCATCTATTAAAGGAAGGGTCAAAGGCGCGTTTCCGATCCCTGAATATTACAAACAGTATCTTTCGTGGGAATTGAGAACGTTCCGATGTTTGAAATGTGGTTTCCAAATCCATGCTGACCTGAACGCCGCCAGAAATATAGCCTTTATCGGTAAAACTGATATTGGTAGGCTGACTGTAACTCAGCCATACATCACATGTAATGATACTGGAGTTGGAATTTTGGTTGAACATAGTGATAATGCCCCGGTCTTTATAGACCGGGGTTAAAGTTACTTCTGTCCCCGTGTCTTGCTTATATGTGCAGCAATCTGTTTTGCCATGACTGATTTTGGTCCTTTTTTATCAATAAGCACTCTTCCGCTTATGATCCACCAAGATTTTGGGTGGGCCTTATCAGATTCAACAACAGGAGTAAGATTCAATTCAAGGGCAGCTTTCTCGATCTCTCTTAAGACAGGGGATCTTATTGAATCTTTCATGGAAAGAATCCGTCCTTCCCCCCTGGATTTCGTGGCATCAAGGTACACAGGCCAGATGACTTGCTTGGTTTTATCTTTTAACATTATATTCCTTTTATCTTCCGAGACTAATAATACTTTCCGGAAATCACAATATTGCATTAATTAACAGGAAAACCGATGCAGATATGATAGCTGTCATGGGAATAGTGAGTATCCATGCACCCACGATCTTTCGCGCTACCCCCCATCTCACAGCCGATAGCTTATCAGTCGCTCCTACGCCCATTATCGATGAAGATATCACATGCGTAGTGCTGACCGGAATTCCGAATGCCGCCATGCTTGCAAGCACGATGCCCCCGGAGGTCTCGGCGCAGAATCCCTGGTAAGGTCTTAACTTTGTGATCTTTTGTGCCATTGTTTTTACGATCCTCCATCCTCCGAGAAATGTGCCAAGAGAAATGGAAATGTGGGCTGCAAGTATTACCCATAAAGGCACATTGAAGGTCGCAAGCGATCCATACGCTACAAGAAGAACAGTGATTATGCCCATAGTTTTTTGTGCATCATTTGTTCCATGAGTTACCGAATAAAAAAAGGCTGAAAATAGTTGAAGTCGCTTGAAATATATATTGATCTTCGAAGGAGCGATCCTGTAAAATGCCCTGATGACTATTGTTGTCAGGATGAAAGCAGCGACCAAACCGATAATCGGTGATATTACCATGAAGGCAACAACTTTTTCGACCCCTACAGGATTGATCGAAGCGCTTCCGATAGCTGCCAATCCTGCGCCTGTAAGACCGCCTACAAGCGCATGGCTGCTTGAAGTGGGAAGCCCGAAATACCATGTAATCAGGTCCCATACGATAGCTCCGACAAGGGCTGCAAATATCATCATAACCAGGATCTCTTTGTCCTGGATAAGTTCGATCTTTATTATCCCTTTACCTATGGTAGCTGCTATAGCTGTTGAAAAGAAAAGCGGCCCTATGAGATTTCCCACAGCGGCCATTCCAACAGCTCTTATCGGCGACAATACCTTGGTGGCGACTACTGTTGATATTGCATTTGCCGAATCATGAAAACCATTTATGAAATCAAAGAACAAAGCCAGCGCTACGGTAAATATTATGAATTCCTGTAAAAATAGCAAAATACCACCTTTAACTATTCTTAACTACTATGTCGCTTATTACATTCGCAGCATCCTCGCATTTGTCGGTGGCGAACTCAAGCCTTTCATATATCTCTTTCAATTTCATTATCTCAACCGCGTCTTTTTGTTTGAAAAGCTGCGCTACCGAAGATTTATAAATATCGTCAGCGACATTTTCCAGCCTGTTTACTTCGATACACCTCTTTTCTATCTCTTTCGGATTCTTGATGTTTCGGAGCCCACAGATGGCAAGATTTAATTCAGCTGTTTGCTTCAGTACAACTTCGCCCAATTTAATCATGTTCTCTTCCGGTTTTTTGATCTCATAAAGAACCAAGCGAGTTGCTGTGCCATCGATATAATCAAGCACATCATCAAAAGCCGAAGCAAGCGCCGATATATCTTCGTGATCGATAGGAGTTATAAATGTTTTATTCAGTTCCTCAAAGATCTCATGGACAAAATCATCACCCTGGTGCTCTATATCTTTTATTTTTTGCTGTTTTTCCTTGATATTTTCATAATTATTAAGCATCTCAAGAAATGCTTTAGAGCCCTCCAGAACGTTATTTGATTCGTTCTCAAGCATGCTAAAAAAGTGTTTATCCTGCGGGATTAACCATTCTTTAAGTCCCATAATTCAATCTCCTGTAATAACCTGTTTTTGTTGATCCATAATCTTATTGTTTTCTATATTCTTCACACTACCACATCATATTTTAATTCAACTCCACCCTTTCTCCTGTCACCATGAAGACAACGTTTTCAGAGAGGTTGGTTATGTGATCCCCTATCCTTTCAAGATACCTTGCCACAAAAGTAAGATGCTGGGCGCCTGTTATCTTTTTCGGGTCTTCGATCATATAGGATATCAGTTCTCTTCTTACCTGGTCAAAGAGCATATCGATCTCATCATCCCGCTTCGCAACAACCTTTGCAAGCTCAATATCCTTGTTTTCAAAGGCAGTCATCAGATTCTTAAGCATATCCTGGGATATATCTGACATTCGCGGTATATCTACAAGAGGTTTTATGGGTGGTGAATCGGCCGTAATTTTTGTGATTACCGCAATTTCAAGGGCAAGGTCTCCCATCCTCTCAAGATCAATGGACATCTTCAATACGGATACTATGAGCCTCAAGTCTCTTGCCATGGGTTGCTGCAGCGCAAGGAGACGCATGCAGTTATCCTCGATATTGTGATCCAGAGCATCAATTTCATGATCCATTTCTATGACCTTTTGCGCCATTCCAACATCGCGATTCTTAAGGGAAAGCACCGAATCTCCTATCGCTCTGCTTACAAGGCTTCCCATGCTGATTATTTCTTCTTTCAACGTATGAAGATCTTTGTGATACAACTCTCGAACCATATTAGCCAAACCTCCCTACTATGTAATCTTCTGTGCTCTTCTCCCTGGGTTTCTTGAATATCTGATCTGTTTCTCCAAATTCTATGAGCTTCCCATAAAGAAAAAAAGCGGTATGATCACTTACTCTTGCTGCCTGCTGCATATTATGCGTTACTATAACAAGAGTATATTTTTCTTTAAGTTCTATCATCAGGTCTTCTATTTTACTTGTAGATATGGGATCCAGTGCTGAGCAGGGTTCATCGAACAGGATAACTTCCGGCTCAACTGCAAGTGCTCTTGCAATGCAGAGGCGCTGCTGCTGGCCGCCTGATAAACTCACGCCTGATTTGTTAAGATCATTCTTAACTTCATCCCAGAGGGCTGCTTTCTTGAGACTTTCTTCAACTGTCCTGTCCAGTATCTTTTTATCCTTCACGCCATTAAGTCTCAATCCAGCCACAACATTATCATATATGGACATGGTAGGGAAAGGATTTGGTTTCTGGAATACCATACCTATTCGCCTTCTTATGTTCACAGAATCCACATCCCTATCATAGATATCCTTGCCGTCGATAAGCACTTTTCCCGAAACCCTGGCCCCTGCTACTACTTCATGCATTCTATTGATGCATCGGATAAATGTGGATTTTCCACATCCTGAAGGACCAATGATGGCCGTTATCCTGTTTTTCCGGATTTCAAGATCAATGGTATGAAGCACCTGTTTATTTCCAAACGATGCATTGAGATTTTCTACCGTGATTTTATTTTCCATAGTAATACTCCTTTAGCCGAATTTCTTTCGGGCTGCGAACCTCACGCCAATATTTAAAATAAGGATCATGACAATCAATATGAGAGCTCCCGCCCATGCTTTGGCATGCCAGTCAGGAAATGGTGTTATTGCGTACGTATATATCTGTACAGGGAGGGTTGATATTGGTTTATCTATCCCTCCTGCCCAGAACATATTGCCAAACGATGTAAACAAAAGAGGCGCGGTCTCACCTGATATCCTTGCGATCGCTAATAGTGCCCCTGTGATTATGGCGCTTTTTCCTGTACCAAGAACAATGTATAATGTTGTCTTCCACCCCGGTATTCCAAGCGCCAGGGATGCCTCTTTGATAGAAGATGGCACAAGTTTGAGTGATTCTTCAGTAGTCCGGGTAACAATGGGTATCATTAACACCGACAATGCCACACCTCCGGCGATTGCTGAGAAGCTTTTGAAATAAAGAACAATTAAGGTATAACCAACCATACCTGCCACTATCGATGGAGTACCGGTCAGGACATCAGCCATGAAACTTACAAAACGTCCGAACCTGTTTTCTCCGTATTCTGAAAGATAGACACCAGCAAGAATTCCTATAGGAAGCCCGATCAAGCAGGCTATTCCCACGACGATGAAGGTCCCTTCTATTGCATTCCCCAGTCCTCCGCCCGGTTCTCCGACTGGTCTGGGAAGCTGTGTAATAAAATCCATATCTATAGCAGGTAATCCGTTGCTGATCACTGTATAGAGGATGCTCAAAAGCGGGATTATAGCGATAGTTACGCAGGCAGCAGCCAGGAAGGACATGATCCTGTCGATCAATTTTCTTTTATAGCGTCTGGGGTCAATGGGTAGAGAAAATCCCCGACTTATAGCCGGGGGATGAATCGTACCCCTTGCGTTTTGCACATCATCCTCAAAAACCAAATTGTAGTCCTTTTCCATACGTGATCAACTCTACATTTTTAATATTTGAATTAATATCCTTTCCGTTCTCATTCTGTAATCGTATCCAAGCGCCATAATTGAACACGCCCTTAACAGTATATGCTTGTCCCTTACATCTTACAAGATCATTTGGCTGAAACTTGTATCTCTCTCTTCGGATAGAGGGGTTGAATCCTTTTCTATTTGTTTGAAGAGAACGATTATTTCTTCTGGTTTGCTTAACCACATGAGGTCGGCATCTTTCCTGGTCTGATCCTTTTGATATTGCAAAAGCATCGTTCACATGCGATTTCTCTAATACCAATTCTATCCTGAGCTTCTTGGTGATGTAGCCAAAGGTGTAATTGATTGATACTTTTTCATACAATTCTTTTAATCTCCTGACCAATTCCCATCTAACCGTATTCATGAACGCTGCGGCTTTTAGCGGTTTCTTACAATGTTCTTCGATCTCAGGATGACCGAATTCTTTTGCTGTCTTATTCCCTTTCTTCTGATTGCATTTATGGCAGGCGATAGTCAAGTTGGAAACACGGTCGCTTCCACTTCTTGAGGAAGGAATAACATGTTCTATTTCAAGTGGGATATCTGTCTTTTCACAATAAGCACACTTGCGTTGAAACTTCTCAAGCAGATATTCTCTTATTTCGTAGCCCTGTAATTCGCCTTGCCGATACTCTATTCCTGAGATTTCAGGATTTTGTATTTTCTGTGCATCGAAACTAGCTACTTCAATCTCTATTTCGGTAACAGGAAGCAGTTTTTTGATTTTCTTGACTAATTCCAGATGAGTTTTGATCTTATGTTCTATGGAAGGAGCAAACCATCCTTTCGGGATATTCCTATTCAGGAATCTTGGCTCTCGATATTGAGTATTCCTGCTTCTTCTACCTCGCCGATACATCTGTTTTTCTTTGAGCTTATTAGGGATATCGGTTCTTAAATGTACTGCGCCTGATATTAGCTCTGCTGTTCTGGTTCTTGCAGAGTAACCTATTGTTTTGAATGCGGTGTCTATTCCTAAGATTATTTCTTGTTTCGTTTCTCCCGTAGCATATTTTAACTGGATTGTAAATGGAAGTCGCTTAACTACCTTAGCTTTTCCCATTTTCAACAAATGTTTTGCCTTTGCTGGTTTAGTTGGCATCAAAGGCTGACCTCTCATGTTTAACACATATACAGGAACTCTCAAGTCCTGTTTCCTGTGTTCAGATTGGTTCACTTCGGAGCGGTTATCTAAAGTTTTTGAATCGGATACACTAAGAATTTCTTCTCTGTTTAATATCCGATCACAGTTGCAACCGACTTGTGAAGCATCGGTAGGTGTGTATGTATTTCTTTTAGATAACTTTTTCATTTTTTGACTCCTAATCAATCAGTTACCCATATCCCTCACGGGACACGCCTCCGACTTCTATTCGGGGGTGATTGACTCCATTTCATGCCCTTCCCCCTCCTTCCACCCTGAGCAGCTTCCAAACCAGCACCCTGGCCGCAATATTGATTATTATTGATACAACCAGGAGTAAAAGCCCGACCTCAATAAGGGAAGAGACATAGAGCCCTGATGTAGCTTCCACGAACTCATTTGCGATAACAGAAGCCATAGTATATGATGGTGCAAAAAGCGACTCGGATATCCTGGGACTGTTCCCGATGACCATGGTCACTGCCATGGTTTCGCCTATTGCCCTCCCGAACCCGAGAATTACCGCCCCGAATATACCCGATCTGGCATAGGGTAAAACAGCTATCCTTGTAGTCTCCCAGCCTGTCGCCCCAAGAGCGAGGGCAGCTTCTCGCTGCTGTACCGGCACTGTCATTATGACTTCTCTGGATACCGATGAAGTTATTGGGATTATCATGATCGCAAGTATCACGCCGCCTGTGAGCATGGATAGGCCGTACATGGGACCCTGGAACAGGGGCAGAAAACCAAGATACGTAGAAAGCGGCGGCGCAAGATAATCGCGGGTGAATGGAGCAAGAATGAATATGCCCCACAATCCTATTATTACACTGGGGATCGCCGCCAGCAATTCTATGATAAAAGAAAGAGGTGTTCTTAATTTAGGGGGGGCCAACTCTGAAAGATATATAGCTATCCCGATGCTGAATGGGACGGCTATGACCAGTGCAAGGAACGATGAAACAATAGTCCCGAAGATAAAAGGAAGAGCCCCGAATATCTCATTTACGGGGTCCCAGGTCGTTGTTGCCAGGAAATTTAAGCCAAAAGTATTCCTTGAAAGTTCGGATCCGATAAAAAGCTCCCTGAATAAAAAAAATGCAAGGATCAATATGCCAAGAGCAAATAATCCGACTACTGCCTCAAAAATAAAATCACCGGAGAACTTACTCCGGCTGAAACGGAAAAAAGACATTTTTGGTCGATCCATCTAAATGAGTGTTTGTCCATTGAAGTTCATAAGTCTTATGGTTTTTTCATTAAGGCTCACGATTTCATCAGGCAATGGTACATAGAGCAGTTCGGAGGAATATTTCTGTCCATCATGTACTGCCCACCAGAGGAATTCAGCAAGGGCTTTACCATTTGTCAAATCTGCCTGGTCTTTGTAAACAAGAAGATATGTAAAGCTGCCTATAGGATATGAATTGTCTCCGGGTGCGTCCACGATGCTCACAGAGGACCAGCTGGCATCACCTGCAGGTAGATTTGGCACGGCTCCTGCTGCTGCACTTGCTGTTGTTTCAAGCGTTGGCTCGATGAATTTTCCTGCTTTGTTCTTGATATTAGCATATGCGATATTCTGGAGTTTAGCGAAAGCCAGCTCAACATAACCTATGGAATAAGGATTCTGTCTTAAGAGACCTGAAACGCCTTCGTTGCCTTTCCCGCCAAGACCAACCGGCCAGTTGACTGATTTACCCTTTCCCACCTTTGATTTCCAGTCCGGGCTGACTGCTGTCAGGTAATCCGTAAATACAAATGTAGTCCCGCTTCCATCGCTCCTGTGAGCTACGATAATATCTTTATCCGGGAACTGGATGTCAGGATTTGGCGAGGTAATTCGGGGATCATTCCATTTTTTGATCTTGCCGAGGAAAATATCTGCAACAACATCGCCGCTTAATTTCACTCCCTTCTGTAGGCCAGGCAGGTTGTATGCTACAACAACTGCGCCTATGGTTTCCGGTATTTGAAGTATCCCTGAAACACTTAAAAATTCCTGCTCCGTAAGCGGCGCATCGGTGGCTCCGAAATTCACTGTTTTTGCAGTTATCTGCTGTATTCCGGCTCCGCTTCCAACACTCTGGTAATTGATCTGGATATTCGGATTTAACTTATTATATTCCGAACTCCATTTGGATAGCAGAGGGTAGGGAAATGTTGCGCCTGCGCCGATTATGGTTATGGTCCGGGGGTCTTTGGCTGATGTTGTTGTTTCAGTCTGTACTCCGGCAGGCTTGCTTACGCATCCTGCTAACAGCACACCGACAAGAATAAGAAATATAATTAAATATCTTTTTTTCATTTCATTATCACATTATATAATCGGGTTTTGAATAATATATATGTTCCCCCAAGAAACTATATATACTATATAAAATCAGTAGAAATCGAAAATTCACCCCCTATTTTCTTGAAACGCAGATATGTTGCATCGGTTATTTATCGAAGTTCAATCAAAAAAAGAAGAATTTTCAAAAAAATTCTCACTTTATCGGGGGTCATTTTCAAATATCACGAATTACTATTTCTCATGTAAAACTATATATTTTCTCACAATAATCTATATATACTATAGAATATCAGTATAAAATAAGATATCATGGAAACACGAAAAGTTTACGTAAGCGGCGGCTCTACCTATGTAATATCACTGCCCAAGAAGTGGGTCAAGCAGGTGAACCTGAAAGCAGGGGACTCGCTGGTGGTCACAGAGCATGGCAGTTCATTGCAGATCGAGTCAAGTATAATTGAAAAAGAATCACGGGCAAAGGAAATCAGGATATCACAGGTGAAATCGAGCGAATCACTTGAGCGTCTATTGATCGCTTTTTACCTGGTGGGTTACGATACGATCAACATAAAACTGGACAGGAAGGACCATCTTACATACCGGGAGAGTATACGCAAGATCATTGACTATTTGATCGGTGTTGAAATAGTGGAGGATACCAACGAGATAATGATACTTGAGATAATGCTGGAATATAAACGTTTGAATACCCGCCAGATACTCCAGAGAATGTTTTCCATAGACAAGTCAATGCTTCTTGATCTTGGCAGGGCTATGAAAACTTCGGACATAAGGCTGGCAAAAGATGTGATAGCAAGAGAGAAAGAAATCGACAGGCTTTATTTCCTGGTTGTGAGGCAGCTTAAGAGCGCTGTGGAATTCCAGCCTGTTGCTGAAAAACTCGGGATAGAATCCCAGAGGGATTGCCTTGGATACAGGATCGTGGTGAAAGTCCTTGAGAGAATTGCAGACCACATAGAAAACATGGCAAAAAGCTATATTCAGTTATCTGAGATCCCTGACGAAATAAAGATGGATGAATTTATTGATCTTATTAATACTATGGCCCCAACGTTTGAGAAATCCCTCCGGGCATTATTTACCAGGAGTGATGAAATGGCTGAACTGGTTTTCCAGGAATTAAAGAATATCGAAAAAAATTATTCCGATATTTCAAAAGAATTGTTCAATAGAGAAGATATACAAATTGCGATCTTAGAGAAATCAATGCTTGACAGCCTTGGAAGAATAGCCAACTATAGCGGGGATATCGCAGAAGTAGCCATCAATATGTCTAAAGAAGTATATTGAATTTCTGCAAAAAAAATCCACACGGTAAATCCGCGTGTATTCTCGTAATTTGAAAAAACATGATTCTGGCCAGTATTTTTTTTCCGGAAAATATGAAATAGCACGGTATGAAAATGACCTTATAAGAATACGTGTCTTATTCATACAAATATGAGCCTGATATTAATAGCAATAGGTGGAAATGCAATATTACACCCGGAAAAGGGAAATCCGCAAGAGCAGCAGGAAAAGATAGATGGAACATGCAAGGAGATTGCCAGGATAATAAGAGGAGGTGTTGATGTGGTCCTTACACACGGCAACGGGCCCCAGATCGGAAATATCCTTGCGATGCAGGAAGAATGCGGACTTGTGCATCCCCAGCCGCTGGATATCTGCGGAGCCCAGACCCAGGGAATGCTTGGTTATTTGCTGCAGAGGTCACTTTTGAACATGTTCCGGGAAATCGGGATCAAGAAACAGGTGACGACAATTATTACCCAGGTGATTGTTGATGGATCATGCGAATCATTCCAAAACCCCACAAAGCCGATAGGTCTTTATTATCAGGAAGAAAGGGCAAAGACAATGATGAATGCAGGTGTAAAGATGATCCATGATAGAAAAGGATACAGAAGAATAGTTCCCTCGCCAATGCCCTTCAACATTGTGGAAGAAGATATCATTAAGAAACTAATTTCTGAAGGTGTACTGGTTATCACAGCGGGCGGGGGAGGTATCCCAGTCATTGAAAGAAACGGCGTACTCGAAGGTATTGAAGCTGTGGTTGATAAAGACCTGACAGGAAGCCTGCTGGCAAACAAGATCGGGGCTGAAATTTTTTTGATACTTACGGATGTTGAAAATGCGGCTTTGAATTATAGAAAAACCAACCAGGTCGACCTTCGGGAAATCACTGTTCATGAAGCGGAACTATACATAAAAGAGGGACATTTCGGAAAAGGAAGCATGGAACCCAAGATGCTTGCTGCTGTCAGGTTTATAAGGTCGGGGGGAAAATCGGCCATCATATCAAGCCTTGATAAAGCAATTGATGCACTTGCTGGAAAAGCTGGTACAAGAATTATTGCCTGAAGTGTGGATTCGGCGCTAATATACTTTCAAGTGTCATTGGTACAGGGAAAAAAAATAGGACGTAGGACACGGATTGCGCGGATACTCACGGATCCACCCGCGCGGAGACGCCAACGCCAAAAGGGTAAAGGGGAAATTGGAAATTTAATAGAAATCATAAAAAGATATTAGCCATTAAATTCCTTAACCTATAATCGATGGACTACTCTTTAACTTCCGGTATGTTTAAATTGAATGATAGCAAACCCATATAACGCTTTATGAAAACAAAAGTTATAATAATGGGGGCAGCAGGGCGCGATTTCCATAATTTTAATGTTTTCTTCAGGAATAATGCAGATTACGAAGTGGTGGGATTCACGGCAGCCCAGATCCCGGGCATATCCGGGCGCGTCTATCCGAAGCAGTTGGCGGGGCGGTTGTATTCCAGAGATATACCTATATACCCTGAAGAAAAATTAACACAGATCATTAAAGAGAATAACGTAGACCAGGTAATACTTGCTTATTCTGACCTCTCGCATGCAAATGTCATGCAAAAAGCTTCAATTGTTCTTGCAGCAGGTGCGGATTTCCGGTTGATGGGGACAAAAAGCACCATGCTTCGATCAAAGAAACCTGTGATATCGGTATGCGCGGTCAGAACCGGTTCGGGCAAGAGCCCCACTTCACAAAAAATTGTAGGAATACTAAAGGCAAAAGGTATCAGTGTAGTTGTTGTACGCCACCCGATGCCGTATGGTGACCTCCTGAAGCAGGAATGCCAGAGGTTTGCATTGATGGAAGATTGTTCGAGCAACGCTTGCACGATAGAGGAGAGGGAAGAATATGAGCCATATATCTGCTGCGGAACCGTTGTTTATAGTGGAGTTGACTTCAGTAAGATACTGAAAGCCGCCCAGGATGAAGCCGATATCATCATCTGGGATGGCGGAAATAATGACATCCCATTTTTTAAACCTGATCTCCATATCGTTATTGCGGATCCTCTCAGGCCAGGCCATGAACTCACCTATTATCCCGGGGAAGTTAATATCCGCCTTGCGGACATAGTGATCGTCAATAAAGTGGACTCAGCCCGGAAAGAAGAT
This sequence comes from Candidatus Methanoperedens sp., assembly GCA_026552955.1. GTDB lineage: Archaea > Halobacteriota > Methanosarcinia > Methanosarcinales > Methanoperedenaceae > Methanoperedens. The sequence continues at coordinate 11,768 of JAPMTS010000012.1, forward strand.
GTGGAAACCGTGATCAGGAATGTAAGATCCATAAATGATCACGCAAGGATCATAAAAGCCAATTCTGCAATAACCGTCGAAGATCAGGAATTAATAAAAGGAAAGCGAGTCCTGGTTGTAGAGGACGGCCCTACTCTCACTCATGGGGGAATGGCATTTGGCGCCGGTACGATTGCAGCAAGAAAATTCGAAGCTTCACAGATCATTGACCCGCGTCCCACCACCCTGGGTTCCATTCATACTGTTTATCAGGATTTCCCCCATATTGGCGCAGTCCTTCCTGCTATGGGATACAGCAAAGATCAGATGAAAGAACTTGAAGATACTATCAACGCTTCGGACTGCGATGTCGTCATAGCAGGAACGCCGATAGATCTTGGAAGATTATTGAAGCTTAATAAACCGGTTATCCGGGTAAGATACACGATAGAGGAAGTGGATGAAACTCTTGATGAAATTATTGAGGATTTCTTAAGAGTGCGGCCAGTTTTCCAAAATCAGTGAAAACGTCTTATGATATAAGCTTCATTAGTAGTTTTCGACCTTCCCAGGTCTTGAAAATAGGAGTATTCCAATCCTGTTTAATTTTTTTTCGTTGGGTTTTTACTTCCTTTTGTTTTATGGGATTATAACCTGTTTTTACCTGCGTTTCCCTGTAAACCAGTATTCCGCATCTTTGCCATACAGGTGTTTCAGCAAGATTTATTCCATTCTGGAATACAAGCTCATGAATGTCGTTTGCTTTCATATTCTTAAGGCGTATTGCAGCCTCATTTTCGTTGAATCCTGATTTTAGCAGTGTGTAATATCCATAGGAACTTACATGATTTCTCCAGGTCTCGGCCTGTCTCCATAAAAGATATTGATAAATATCCTCTTTTCCCAGGAGGATGATCCTTGAATCAAAGGAAACCGGCTTTTCAAGCTCCAACCGGATAGTCAGCGCCGAGGATACAAATCCCGGGATAATAGAATCGATTTTCTCCACCCTGTTATTGTAAGGTATCTCATAGAAAAAGAAGGAGATCTCATCCGAGAATGTAAAAGCAAAGAGGGGATTCAGGCCGCTTTCCTTAAAAAATAATTCTATAGAATCCGCCATTGCATGGGCAAATCTTTCATCATATGGTTTTTGGAGCCCTTCGAGCGTGCGGCGAAAACTCCGGCCATCGATCCTTACAGCAAAAGGAGGGAACACCCTGAGGTGGGAATATATTTCCCTCTCTTTCATTTCATTTTCTGAAAAATCATCATCCAAGGTTTATTATCGGTCCTCTTCTTCAGGAATATCATACTCTTCCGCGATCTCTTCAGGTTTCTTGAACTGGTCTTTGACATGCCTGATCAGGATAACATCTGCAATTGCCGTAACCCATCTGAAAGGGACAACAACCCCTTTGCTGCTCGTATCGAACATATTGGGATTCAATTTTGTTGCAGCAAGACCTGTTGCTTTTTTTTCACTTACTTCAAGTACGACATCATTTACTTTTCCAATATATACTCCTTTTTCCGTGTAAATATTTAATCCGAATAGTGTTGAAACCTCAGCCTGCATAATATCACCTCCACTAAATATGAATGATATCAATATAAACTTAATTGATACGCAGAAGGTTAATATTCCTATATGGTGATTTAGGCACCAATGTTGACAACTGATGATATCAAAATACTTATAAAAAAATATGCGCTGCAAAATGCGGTAAAATACAATAAGCTGCCCCAGGCCGGTTCGGTCATGGGTAAAGTCATGGCAGCACCGGAACTGCGGACAAAGGCAAGGGAAGTGAATTCGCTCATAGGAGAAGTGCTGGATGAGATAAACAGGATGTCTCCTGATTCATGGGAACAGGAACTGGAGAGGCTTGCACCTGAACTTATCGCAGAACTCAAGGAAAAGAAAGAGCCGGATAAAGGCCTTCCCCCGCTTACCATAAAGGGCAAGCTTGTGATGAGGTTCGCGCCAAATCCCAATGGTCCGCCAACCATTGGGAGTTCAAGAGGTATTATTGTGAACTCGGAATATACGAAAAAATATAATGGCAAATTCATTGTCCGTTTTGATGATACAGACCCTGCCACAAAACGCCCCATGCTGGAAGCGTATGACTGGTATCTGGATGACTGCGAATGGCTTGGCGCAAAACCGGACGAGGTGGTCATAGCCTCGGACAGGATCCAGAAATATTATGAGGTCGCCCAACAGCTCATTGAGAAAGGTTCGGCATACGTCTGCTTCTGTGAGCAGGAAGAGTTCAAAGCGTTAAAGGATGTAAAGAAAGCCTGTCCGCACCGGGAAGAGGAAGTAGGGAAGAACCTTGAATCCTGGAAGAAGATGATATCAGGGGAGTACAAAGAGCAGGAGGCTGTGCTTCGGATCAAGACAGATATAGCTCATAAGGACCCTGCCATACGGGACTGGGTAGCATTCCGGATTATTAAAACACCGCATCCAAGACCTGCTGTAGGTGGTAAATATAATGTCTGGCCGCTTCTTGATTTTGAAGGAGCGGTTGAAGACCACTTCCTGGGTACCACGCTTATTATCCGGGGGAAGGACCTCGCAGACAGCGAGATCCGCCAGAGATATATTTATAAGTATATGGATTGGAAGTATCCTGAAACCATGCACTGGGGACGCGTGCAGATACACGAGTTCGGGAAATTAAGCACGAGCGGCCTGAAAAAAGCGATATCAGAAGGAACATATACAGGGTGGGATGACCCGCGCTTACCTACGATCCGGGCGCTCCGGCGGCGCGGCATACGATCAGAGGCCCTTCGCAAATTCATGATAGAACTCGGTCTAGGCGAGACCGATATTAGTCTCAGCCTGGACACGCTTTATGCCGAGAACCGGAAAATCGTTGATCCTGCAGCCAACAGGTATTTTTTTGTCTGGAATCCTGTTGAACTTGAAGTAGAGGGTGCAGAACCAAAAGTGGCAAAAGCGCCGTTTCATCCTTCCAGGGGAGAGATGAGACAGATCCCTGTTGGAACAAAGATACTTATCTGCAAGAGCGACGTGGATAACTTGAAAGAGGGAGAGCGTCTGCGTTTGAAGGACCTTTATAATATACAAGTAACGGGGATCTCGCCTCTTACTGCCAAATTCATCGGTACCGATATGGATCTAGTCAAGAAGGAAAAAGGGCGCATCATCCATTGGGCTGCGCCTGATGGACAGAAGGTGCGGATTCTTTCACCTGATGGCGAATATTCGGGGATTGCCGAGCATGGATTAGAAAAGGAGCTGGATAAAGTAGTGCAATTTGAAAGGTTTGGCTTCGTGAGGATTGACAGCATCAAGGATGATGAAGTCCTGGCGTATTTTACGCATAAGTGACAAAAAAAAAGTGCATACTTATTTTTATAGTGTCAGTAGATATCCTTTTATTTACCCCCCTAACACAGTTCGTTTGTTCAAACGCATCCCTACAATCCTTCCTATCATTATACCAGCAAGAATACTATAAGCAAAGGCTGTGAGGACAGAACCGTGTATCAAATTCCCAAAAAGCGATGTTCTTGATGCGGAAAAAGCCACATATATTAGCATTACAATAATACAAATCGTATCAAAACGAGAAACGAATTTTGCCTTCTCTTCATGCCAGTGAATAATAAACATACGTGTTGCAATGAATCCAAGCAATAGACCCAACAGAAATCCGATAAGAGATAGCCCAATGCCTATAATGCCTTTCAAGACTTCAAATAACATAAGCTCGGTCAGGATGATACCTATCATATAAAATATCCTCATCCGAAAAATAAGCTTTCTGTCTCTGTGTTTCTCCTCCGGATATTCTTTTATATTCAGAAAATTTAAGATCTTTTTGGTCATTGAAGTTCCGTCCTTTGTATGTTTTTTGGCTTGTGAACTACCACCCTCCAAGTAAGTGGCTTCCCGTTTCCTTGTTGCTCCTCTATTGAGATTGCTCTACGGGCTTGAATTCCGGTAATACCTACCGTACAATTTAACGTTCGTCTCTTTTTAATTATCATCGCAGATACATGGTCTTACCATTTGATATATAAAATGAGAAGGCCATATTCATATTATGTCTGTTTCTTGACTTTATTCAATAATTTATACCATTCATGAAAAAACAATACTAATCCCAAAAATGCTATGAGTCTGAATAGTCCATAAGTTGTGGAGTCCGGTTCTAATTCCCCAAGACCTTCAAAAAAATTATGAAATGGCATAAAAACTCCTGTGATGGTTATGAATATGCTGCTTCTTATGAAACTTCCTTTTTGTGAAATTATTTCATCCGAATTCCTACAATCCTTTTTTAGGGACTTCCAAGTCAAAGCTATTTGAATACCAAGATAAACCATGAACATGTAGAGTATAACTATAATTGCTTCAATAATTCTATATAAAGTATAATCATCAATTATGCTACCTAAAAACCTATCCATGATAAACAAATCCTTACTTTTTCCTTATATATAAGACTTTTCCCCAACTTTATCCAAAAATGCTTGAAAAAATGAAAGCAAAAAATCCTGGAATTGTTAATCCAGAATTATCAACTGGGGATTTTTAACCCGGAGAAAATGGGGAAAATTAGACCGGAAATGACACTGGCTGCCACCATACCGAGTTAATGATAATAATCAGTATAACAAGCATTTATTTTATATTTCAAAAGAGATACATATATATTGGATGGAACTTCATATAAGATTAATTGGAAAAATCTGTAAATAAGAGTGATAAATAATATGAACTATAAATTAATAAGCATAAAATTTATAAGCTTTATAGCTTTGCTCGCGGTGATTGCATCGATGACAGGAATTGCCATTGCTAAATTAGCCATCGGTTAATAGGTATAAAAGGTTCTATCAGTGTTTTTTTAATTTGTTATGGTGCTAATGAATTTAGGATAGGATAGGAGGAACCATAATTAAAAATGAATTTTGGATAGGATAGGATAGGATAGTATGGTTCCCCTTAGCTATCCATTGGGTTGAACCTTTATATATTTTTTCCATGATTATGCCCAAATCTTGCGTGAACCTTTTCTTTCAATACGACCTGTGAATTTGCTTTCTTTATAGTTATTGAGGAGATATGGCAGGAATTTGTGTGAACGAAGTTTGTTCTATTTTGTCCTCCCAATGTGGGTAACAAGATTCCTGGATGGGGTTTCTCCCGTCCTGGTATTCGATGCCTTACCTTATTCAATCTACAGAATCTTTCCATGTGATCCAATCTATCAAGCCATTGAAAACATTGGTAGCATGGTTGTTGATATTGGCCCCAATGACAAATTGACCATCAGCAGTTATTATCTGATCACCTTCATAAAGCCTTTTCGTTGGAGTCAACTGTAACTGATCGGAATCTGTGGCATTTACATAACCTGCCCAATATTCATCAGCACCATTTCCATCTGTACCCTGGTCATCGACAAAGATATCAGCAGGTATACCTCCAATCTTTCCTGAATTCCATACAACTTTAATAATATACCAATGGTTGGCTACTATTGGATAGTACGTATAATTAGTTAAGACTGGTTTCCACACGTCTCCACCATGATTGTCTACAGGTTTTACCCAGAAGGCTATAGAGGTCACTCCAGATGGAGGTTTATAATTCGGGAAACTCACTGAATCGTTATTTCTCCAAACCGATATCTGATAATTTCCACTTCCATCCCTGGCGAATATTCGTTGAATCGTACTACTACCTCCACTATCTACCAAAGAAGGTTTGATCCTTGTCTCAAGAGTCATTGCAGTAGATGATTGCATGCATTGAGTATTATTCTCGAAATCTATGTAGTTATTCGAACCATCGCCATGGAAATAGCCATCTCCCACAAATGACTGACCAGGGTCATTTACTATTCCTTTAATTACGCTTTCATTATCAACAACAATAATACTACCTGAGGCTTCATTTAATTGGAAGATCGTTGGTCCTGCTGGGCATGCCTGACCTGTTATTGTTACAGGTCCTGTTTCTGCAGGATTATTGTATTCGTCATATATAGAATTAGTATTCGCAGCGACAGTGTCAACATCTATATCATCACTACTATCCAGAGGTGAGCTCAATGTCAATGCAGCGTTCGAATCTCCTGCATTATGGTTTACGCTTATAATGGTTCTTGAATTGTCAACATCCCCCAGGTTAAAATCACCGGGAGAAAGATTTCCTGATTGACCTGTATTCGTATAAACACCCTCGCTAAATGTTACAACTATCCAGTTTCTGCCAATAGCACCTTCAACTTTTACTATTCTTGGAGGACTCAATTGGTCAAAGCTTTCAAAGTATGTCAGCGTCTTTGCTACATTCCAGACTTTAGCATCGTCTATTTTCCCGAACATACCTTTGCGAGATCCATCTCCCCACATTAATCCACCGATAGATAGTGCTGATGCGCACCATTGACCTTCATAGCACCTACTTTCGTTCTTAATGTTCATTTCACTGTATGGGAACATATCATTTTCTCCTGTTCCTGGTTGCGAATAGCATTGGTTAACATTTGGATAGCTTGTGGTTACATCTTCTCCATTTACATATATTCGTATTCTTCCGACTGAGAGGTCATTTGGATTCCTATCTGGCAAATCTGGATCAAAGACTGCTGCTATATGTGTCCACTGATTCAAGGGAATTGGAACTGTGCTATAGGCACCTCTTAAGCCATTACAATCTGCACTATTCCATACCGTTTCTCCACCGTTGACATTTGTCAACAATGCTGCTCTGAGAGTGCCTCCAATATTTTTTAGCAAAAGAGCATATCCACCTTCAGTATATGTATGTTTAGAGAAAATGTGATTCTCTCCTCCAGCCTGAGAATCCGTTGGATATACCCAGGCTTCAAGTGTCATATTTCTCTTCATTTCAGAATAGACCCATGTTCCATGGTATCCAGCATCTGTTGACCAGCGATCATTCTCAGTGCCAAGTTCCACTGGTTGATTGCCATTTACTTGTATGGCCTGTCCAGATTTCCCTGATACAAAAGATCCTGTTCCTCCTCCAGCATATTGGCTGTACCACCTTCCATCCATCTGGAATGAACCTGAATCCTTAAGGTTGTTATCGAACCTCATATCAGCCGCAAGATCAGGATTAAAAGTCCTTGTACCTCCTGAACCTGTTCTAGAATTCATAGTATGCAGCGTGGCTACACCTGTACTGCCCATTCTATCCGATACATGACAGCTTGCACTTCCACAACTCATGCCGGCATGCCAATCGCTGTAATAATAGTGGCAGTTATTGCACATAGTATTCCAGATCGTGCTTCCAGAACCATTATTAATCGTTGATCTGAGTTTTGAACCGATACCTGATTCATGGGTAACATGGCAGTCACTGCATGAAAGAACAAAATTTGCACCAGCTATTCTCTCTTCATGATTATATGCGGGTCTTGAAAATAGTTGATCACCCCTGCCTCTTGGAATCACGGGCCAGCATGTATCATTACCTACGCATAGATCGAGATCCCATCCTTCAGCTTGTCCGCATGCATACCAATTGGGACATGTGCCATAGCCATTTGGCTGATTTGCTGAATTCAAGCCATGCGGTTCATCGCTTCCCCAGCTTATTCCGCCATGATGGCCAAACTCTGCCTGCGGAACACTATGGCAGTCAAGACAGAACGTCACATAATCAGGCAGCTGGGGGCCTGAAAGGGTGTCCCCTCTGGGTGTGCGATAGGTTCCAGAGCCTGCAAAAGCATTCATCTTTTCTATAGACTCATCACCCCACACTTTTGTAATGTTGGAAAATAATGTAACTGCACTCTTGGTCGGCACCGAAACGGTGGGCACACCTGTTATGATGTGAACATTATGGCAGGAAACGCATTCAAGCGTATATGTCTTGCCATCTTTGCCAAAGGATTTACCAAGGGCATGGCCCGCATGACCGTTGTGACATTGATCGCACAAATTCTGTTTATTCTCTTTTGTCATAGCTGCGTATCCACCTGGGGCGCCGTGCACTTCGTGGCAATCAGTGCAATTCTTGCCGCCGTGTACAGATGTTTCATATTCAGAAGAATTGGTATAGAATTGCGGATTTGCTGTTGCAGAAGCACCTGGTGGGTGACAGTTATTACAGTTTGAATTGCTCTGATCATTCTCATAGCCATTTTTCAGGCGATGGCTAACTGGATTAACTCCTGCTGTAATGTGATTTGAAGTGGTATTATGACATTTGTCGCATCCTTGATCTGCACCTGGATTGCCGTTTGCAGCAATATCCTGCCATGACATGCGGTTATAATTATTGATCCTTCCATGTCCGGTCACATAATATCCATAGGTTGTATTGTCACCTGTTTTATTCGCAGCAGTCTCACCATTAACCACAGCAGGATCGGAATCATGACAGCCTGCGCACCATTTCTCCTTTCCAACTTTTAATGTATTATCTGTGGTGTTATACACCCCAGCCCAGTTATTTTTTGCGCCAGTGTCCATGTCGTTCACACCGTCATATGCACCGTTGGGACTATGGCATGTATTGCAGACCGTGGTGTTTTCAAGGTTCTGCCCATCTGCTAGGAGTGGCGGTAATTGTGTGCCATGGCAATTTGAACACAAAATTTTTGGCCCATAATTTGCTGTTATATGAGCGTCATGTGCTCCGCCCCCCATGCCTTTAAAACCATTGACATGCTGATGGCATATTGTACACTTCGTGCCAACAACTTCTCCCATATTCGTATGATTCTGTTCTGGAGCATTTCCATCATTCCTGAAATGCGCAGTTTTGCTATGACAGACTTCACAGATGCCATCATATGTTGTATCCCCGTCTGCAAAGGAGTTCATTCCTTCGGGATTAAAGAATTTTACGCTCCTGGTGCCATTATTCGGGGTTGTTATTGTGGTTCTTATTATATTCCCATATATGATTGCAAATGTATCTGTGGCTTTCACTTCATTTAAATTGAGAGGTCCTTCTATATTCAAAGTATCCGCGGTATTTCCCATGATTTTATATAAACTGGAATTCATAGCTGTATTTGCTATGAGCATATATCCCATGTACTGATCTGCAGTCCATCCTGCACCTGCCTTTGAAAGCGTTGTGCTGGTAACGTTTGTTGAGGTCCCCTCAAAGACATAACTTTCAGTTCCATAGCTGGTGACCTGTTCATTATGATGAATCGTATGACAGGTATAGCACTTAATTGACCACTCTCCGTAATTTGATGTACTATTGGAATGCGTTATTACAAATGGTGCAACTGAACCATCATGACAACCACAATGTTTATCAGGCTGGTTATTGCTGCTTTCAGCCTCGTATGCTGATACTTCCGCTACAAAAGGGATACTCAATGCTATCATAAAGACAACCATATAACGTGTAAATATTCCTGACAAGTTCAAAGCTTATCCACCTATCCAGTATATGTTTTTAACCATTTTACTATATAAAAGTTTTGACCATTATCAATAATGATAATGTGCTCCTAAAATCTTGAAGTAATCCTGTCAGAGTATTTCGCCACTACGCACGACCCTGTGCATTTCCCGCATTGTGTGCAAAGGTTCCCAATTTTGAGATCAGGCTCAAGAACAATCGCATTTACAGGACAGACTTTAAGACACACCCTGCATTTCGTACACTTTCTTACTCGTATCAACTGCTTTGCGGTGTTTTCAAAAAGAGATCTGGCATCTTCTTTTCCCTGAGCATTAACGGAAATGTGCCCGGATGAGAATATCCTGATATTTCCACTTTTTGCTTTGATCAGCAACACACCAAGGTCTTCTGAAAAAGCATTTTCACCCAGGATATTTGCAATATTTTGCACTTCCCTGGGTAAGAGCCCGGTGATCTTTCCTTCCATGGTATATCCTCCGGTCTTACATGGTGAGATCCCCCCTGTTACTGTGATACCGAATTCTTCTTCAGGAGTCCGGGGTTTTGTATTGATCTTAAGTTCCTCAGCAAGGCGAAGCATCTTGGGAGGAAGCGTTTTCCAGCGCCAGAATCCATGCCTGATAAAAGCTTCATCTAGTCCGTGTTCTTTTCCCCATTTCAAGAGATACTCATTCCAGCGCGTAAAAAGTTCAGGATGCAGCTGGCCGAACCTGTAATATTCCGCGCTGAGTTCAGCAGGGCATAACCAGCATCCTACGCGTTCAAAACCCTCGTCGTACAGGGGATTATATTCAAGTTTCCGGTAAAAAATATAAAGCCACACTTCGATAGCCCGCCAGTTGCGGATAGGGAATACCGACACCTGGCCGGGGATGAACGGATTTTCCTCTTTTGGTTTGATCCTTGAGCGCATGAAGGATTCAAACCTCCTTTTTCCATCGATCGTAAGGCACGTTCTTCCTGTACCGGTGCAATCTTCTATGACAGAATTGATGGGCGCAAGTTTGCAGACCTTGCAGCACCACCTGAAATCCTTTGCCGGAGGACCGAAACTGGGCAGATTCTCCCAGAATGTTTCATTTACTTTGACTTCAATAAGCTCGATATCGTTTTCTTCACAGAACCTTCGTGCAAAATCAACGGTCTCAGGGAACTCGATACCGGTATTTGCAAAGAATACTTTTACGGGCTTTTTCACGGCGCTGCGAGTAAGGTCAAGCGTGACCAGGCTGTCCTTTCCACCTGAAAAAGAAACATAGACCGGCGTATCTCGAAAATCCATCTGGTTGGCAATTCCCCTGATGGTATTGACCGCATCTTTCACAATTTGTTTCATATGGGGCGCATTGGCGCGGATGACATCTTCAAGTCCGGGTTTTGCAAATAGGAAAGATGCTTTTCCTGATACTACTTTTCTTATCTTGATTGATTGTCCTTTCTTGTATAGCTCAGAGCTGTCCCTGTATGATACCCCGAAACCATACATGTTCTTGCCTGTTACAAGGACGGTGTCCCCTTTCTTGATATCATCAGAGCTTTCTATTACTTCATTCCCATCTATGTTCTTCCCACTAAGATGCCGCCCCCCGGATGATATCCTGATGATCTTCTTATTTAATCCTGAATCGATAAGCGCACATGCCCCTTCCACCATCAGGTCAAGTTTGAAAGCAAGTTCTGACATATCGAATCTCAATATCCCGAAATGGAGCCCATCCACGATTATTTCATCGGTTTTATCTTCACCCGGGATCTTATTTAAAAGGATAAGCTTTTCAGCGATGGGATTTTCACCAAAAGTTCCCAAGATAAGGTCATCCAATAATTTTGTTTCATACGGTGAAGCAAAACGAACATCTCCGGGTCCGGATAAATCTACCTTTGTTCCTTTTTCCCTGCAAATTGCGCAAGTTTCCGTAAGGATGGGGACATTGCATTTCCTGCACCAGAAAAGATGACTCTCTTCAAGGTCGAAGGTTGCGTTTTGTTTATTTCTTTTTATGTGCATTTTATCAATCTGCGATCAATTTGTCCCCAAAAGTTCCAAGTTTATCAAGATCAGGTTTGGTAAGCCTGAATTCGGTGCTCCATCTTCCTGCAAGCTCATTTGCTTCTGTGGGATCATCAGCCATGAATATCTTTGTTGTGTAAAATTCCTCATTTGAAGAATACCATTTGTCGCCAAAGTATACATCTTTTTCATATACTACAAATGACGGTACTGTGGATTCGATGAAATAATAATCAACACCTCTTATAGTCCAATTTAAATACCTGTCTGTTTTTCCTGCATCCTTGACGCGTATTGCCAGCCATGCATGTTCTCTGTCAGGAGCCACGATTATTTTTGTAGGGAGCTTATATTTTTTCCTTACATGATCCCACAGGAATGTGGTCATTCGTGAGCAGTCAAACTCATTTGTTTCATAAAGCTTATTCCAGCCCTTTTTATTAAAATTCTCAAGATCAAGAGAAATAGTATCAATAAGGAGATCGTTTGAAGTGAAAGTGTTTACTATAGGTAAGGGTGTCTGAACTTGATTGTATTCAGGTTTGTATATAGTATTTTCAGGATAATATGTGCTCTCAGATAGCATATTATCATTCCTGTCAGTACAACCTGAAAAAATAATTATTGTAACTATCGTTAAGAAAATAATTACATTTTTTCTCATTGTGGATTTAAAATGTCTTGAAGGTCTGTACCCTTTCAAGAAGCATGCCTTCTACTATTATCGGATAATCCTTTTGGGCGGTTTTTAATGCATTGGTCAATTTCCAGCTTTTATCCGCAAAGATTGTTATCAGTGGTTCGCCCTTCTTTACCATTTCACCCTTTTTCCTGTGTATCCAGACGCCTGCACCATTGTCAGTAGGGGCGCCTGCGATCCTTGCCAGTTCCACAATGCGCTTGTTATCGAACTCAATAACATAGCCGTCAGCAGGGGCTGTAAGTTCTCCCCTTTGATCTCCGGGTTTAATATCGGTATGAACAATATTCGGATTCCCACCCTGGATTTCAATGATCTGCTTGAGTTTTTCAAATGCTTTACCCAAACGAAGTGTTTCCATAGCCATTTCCTTGCCGCTGCCTCTTGTTGCCACACCTCCCATTTCAAGAAGAATACCTGCAAGTCCCGTGCTCTTTTCAATGAGACTGTTAGGACCCTGCATTGTTTCCAGCACTTTCAACGCTTCTCTTACTTCGATGGCAGGACCGATTGTCCTTCCAACCGGTGATGCACCGTAGGTCATAGCGCATTCCACTTTCATTCCAAGGCGCTCACCAAGGTCGATCAAATCTCTGGCAAGTTTTTTTCCTTCTTCCATGGAATGTACTTTTGTCCCGCTTCCCACAGGAATATCGATAACAACACAATCTGCACCCACAGCTCCTTTTTTAGCCATTATTGAAGCAAGAAGCTGACAGCGTGGATCTATAGAAAGGGGATATTCCGCGCGTATGAGCTTGTCATCGGCTGGTGCTATGTTTGTAGCCCCTCCCCATACGATAACACCTCCTACTTTCTCAGTCATGGTCTTGATCTCATCTGCGGTGAAGGCGACAGGAGCAAGTACTTCCATCAGGTCAGCCGTTCCAGCAGCACCGGTTATTGCGCGTGAGCTAGTCTTGGGAATGAGAAGTCCATTCGCTGCTATGATCGGGACCACAAGCAGGGAGATCTTATTGCCGGGAACTCCTCCTATACTGTGTTTATCCATGATGGGATGGGTATCGAATTCAATTTTTTCCCCGGTGCTTATCATAGCCCTGGTCAGCCATTCAACCTCATCAGAGGTCATCCCATGGATATATGAGCTTGTCACAAATGCCGACATCTCGATTTCCGTAAGATTCTCTCTTACAATGTCCTGCACTATCTGGTGGATCTCTTCCTGCGTTAACTTCTGGTGATCCATCATTTTCTTTATGAAACCAACTGAATTAGGTCTTGATGTGGGAATAAGATCCAGGGTAAGAGGGCAGACTTTCCCGAGTTTTTCGCAGCATTCCTGGTATACCCCTACCGTGCCTTTTGGGATCATATCGCCCGTTTCGACGATAGCTGTCAAATAACTGTGATCTTTCAACTGGACGCGGTCTCCGCCCCTGACTCCAAGTTCTATTGCGTCCTGGGCATTGATTACTACTTTATACTTACCTGCTTTGATCTGAAGTGACTGCACGTTAAGTTCCATTTTATTGTACCCTCATAATTTTATTTTATTCAATCAATTTAGTACTTGAAATACTTAGCATTATCGCTGAAAAAATAGTTCGATAAGAAAAAAAATCTATACTTATCATTAAATCCCAGTAAAAATAATGGGTTTTGAACGAAATAAAGCTTTATTGAACCTTTTAAGACTTATATGAATTAATGTGTACTTTAAAATTCAATTTATACTGTAAAAATGTATATATTCTAACAGGTTTATCTAAATTTTGCATCAAATTGGATGCAATAAGGTGAAAACATGAATATTATAAGGTTAATGGTGACAGGAATTATCATTCTTGCATTCACTCTGAATATGATCGGTTTAGCCCAGGAAGATATATCTCCTGACGAGCTTGTCGATGATATAGAGGAATATAATGGATCAATTGGTCCGGATAATGCCCTGTATGGATTGAAACTTGCATTTGAGGGACTGGATGAAAGTTTCACATTTAATACCACTGAAAAGCTTGAGAAAAAGATATACCATTCAAGACTTCGGATATCTGAAGCAAAAACCGAATTGAAAAACAAAAACGATGAAGGAGCAAAGAAAGCATTTGAATATTATAAAGAGAAAATGAAGGAGACGCAAGATTCAATTGCAGAAGAAAAGGACAACGATTCAGGGATGCTCAATGCACAGAAGATGATCACAAAACATCATTATATCCTTGAAAGACTTCTGGAATTACATCCAAATAATGCCGGTTTATTGAATGCATATAATAACAGTATCGAGCTTGAAAACAAGTTTGAAGAAAAGACGGACAGGAAAGTTGAACGGATCCTGACAAAAGAAGGAAAACACTATTTGAAGGACGTAAAGAGGGGAGATAAAGAGGATAGAGCAGACAGCGACCTTCAAGCCTTTGAATATGAATTGAAATTGGAAGCAAGTCCGAATGATAACAATACACAGATAAAGATCGAGTTGAAAGTCAGGTCCAATCAAACGGATAATGGTTCAATTGCAGATGAGATCCAAAACAAGCTGAAGTTGAGCAAAGAAAATATCTCAAGTGTTATCAAGATCGATGATTCATATAATAACGAACTCAAATCGATACTTGTTGCACAGGCCAGTGTCGGTTCAAATATATCCAATATCAAAGTTGAATACAGTTTTCCCCTCAATGAAACAAACAGGACGAAAATGATCGATGGTATCTATAATAAGCTCTCAAATCTAACCACAAAACAAATTCTTAACGTCCTGGAAATAAAAACACTTCAAGAGGAGATAAAATCTGAAGAAAATGATAACAGATTGGATGAAAACGATAGTGAATCTCAGGAAGACGATAGTGAATTAAAGGAAAACGGTAAAGTGCCTGAACAATGGTCTGATAAAAAAGATAAACTGGACGATGATAAGTATGGAAAAACAAGACAAGAAGAAGACAATAAGAGAGATGACTGAAGGGATCTCCGGAATGCAAGATCAGAAGGAGAAAAGAAAAGATGGGTTCTTACCCATCTTTTTCTGGACAGATTAATTGCAAATAGATTATTATCACCGGAATTACAATATATCTGTTCAACGAAAGAGAATCTTATGAATTGGAAGATCCTGCATCTGGTTATACTTTTTACTATCTGGATTTCAGTGGCCAATGCTGAGCCTGATAATTATAAAGTAATATATACAATAGATGTTAAGGAGAACGGTTCAGCTCTATGGGATGTGGAATACCGTACACTCCTTTCCACCCAGGATGCAGTGTATTCATTTGAGAATTATTCATCGCAATTAAACTCAAAGTATCTTATTGAGTTTAAGGAATTGATGGAAAGATCGGCCCAGGAAGCATCCAACGGGACATCAAGGAAAATGGATGCAACGGATTTCAAGGGCGAGGCAACGATACATTCTACTCCTACGGGCAAATTTGGTGTGGTTCACTACAATTTTACCTGGAACAGCTTTGCCAGGAACGATCAAAATATCAGCATAGGAGATGCATTCGTGGGAGGATTATATCTTTCAAATGATAATACGCTGATAATTCGTTACCCTCAGGATTATACGGTGCAGCAGATCATCCCCCAACCTGACAAGAGCACAGATGAATTGGTCTGGTACGGTCTTCGTTCATTCGGGAAAGGAGAACCCCGGATAATACTTACTAAACCATCATTTCCCTGGATAACAACGGCTGCAGCAATCATTATTATATTCTCCATTGTTTTGGGGATTTTCCTGGTAACGCGCAAAAAAGATGCGGATACTGAACGGGAGGTTCATGAAACCAATATCGAGATACCGGAAATCGAAATGATGGACCTGGAAGACAGGATCCTGAAACTCTTGAAAGAAAATGGGAGCGCTCTTTACCAGTCCGAAATAGGAAGACAGCTCGGTCTTCCAAAATCAACGGTCAGCTCGGCATTGAATCAACTGCATGATAAGAACCTGATCCAGAAGATCAGGAAAGGACGGGAAAACCTGATCCGTATGATCTGACCGGATCAGAGAAGCTTCAGCATATATTTGAGTTCGTCCACTCTTAGCTGCCCCGGAGCTACAGGAATATCCACATATCCGTAGGTCATAACAGAACCGTATAGGGGAGAAATGGCACGCGAATGCTTTCCAATGTCACCCATGGCGATTGTACAGACTGGTCCGCATGAATGTAATGTGACTTCAAACAAATGCAGTACATCGTCAAGCGAATGAGGCATTACGGCAAGCTTGGCAATATCAGCTCCTGCATCGAATGACTCCCGGATAGAATCCTCCATTGTCTTAACATCAGGTGTGTTCTGGAAATCATGCGTAGAAATTATTATCTTCTTTCCGGCATTCGTTGCTTTTTTTACTACAATATCCCTGTCCGGGGCGCACAGCTCAATATCAACCGCATCTGCATACGGTATGAGGGAGATCAACTCCTGGATGCGCCGGGTTTCACTACCTGTCCATGCCCCGCCTTCCTTTTTCATTCGATTCGTAATAATAACTGGGAGGCGAAGTTCTTTAAGATCCTTAAGTATTTTATGGGGATCTTCGCTGATCAGGTCTATCCTCAATTCAAGTATGTCAGCACCCAGTTCTTTTGCCTTGATCGATGTAGTTATGGGATTTTTCCCGATTGATGCCACGACTGATCTATTACAGGGGAATGCCATAGCAGATATGATATCTTTAATAAGTGATAAGGATTATGAAATCGGGAAAAGGCCAGTATCCGAAAAATTGTAGTATCCTAAAAAATGAATATATTTATATGGTTTGAGGAAAATAAAAGAAAATAATGAAGAGTTTATCTGGAAAAATCATTAGAGCAGCTTCAAGCCTGGTTCTTCCCGTGGATGAAAAACGCATCGGGGAATGCAAGAGATGCGGAGCTTGTTGTATGTTCTTATATAAATGTCCTTTTCTTAAATTTGAAAATCACGGTTCAAATAAATCTATATGCACCATCCATAGTTTAAGGCCTCTCCAGTGCAGGAAATATCCAAGGACTGAATGGGAAAAAGCACATGAACCCTGTGGATACGATTTTGTAAAGGAACAAACTATTTAGGTGAAGGAAATAGTATCAAAGGAGAGGTAATAAAATGGGGCTCATTGATAGAACAAGTACGATAATACAGGCAAAGATTAATAAGATCCTGGGAAAATTTGAAGATCCAAGAGAAACTCTTGATTATTCTTATGAAAAGCAGGTTGAACTTTTACAGAACGTGAAGCGCGGTGTTGCAGAGGTCACGACTTCGAAGAAGAGGCTTGAGCTTCAGAAAATGAAACTGGAAGAGAATATCAAGAAACTTGATGACCAGGCACGTGAAGCCATAATAGCCGGACGGGAAGATCTTGCAAAAATAGCGCTTGAGAGAAAGAGCGCATCCCAGGCAGAAATTGGCAGTCTCACTGTGCAGATAGCGGATATCAAGAACCAGCAGGATAAGCTGGTTGCAACTGAAAAACGCCTGTCTGCAAAGATAGAATCCTTCCGCTCAACAAAGGAAACAATAAAAGCCCAGTACAGCGCTGCCGAAGCACAGGTCAAGATAACTGAATCCGTGAGCGGTATCAGCGAGGAAATGAGCGATGTGGGAATGGCGGTCCAGCGGGCAAAAGACAAGACTGAGAATATGAAGGCACGCGCCTCTGCTCTTGATGAACTTGTGGATTCAGGGACGCTTGAAGACGTAATGGGTGGTTCACAGGATGATATTGACCGGGAACTTTCAAAGATAAAATCAAAGGGAGAAGTTGACATGCAGCTTGAAGCCCTGAAAAAGGAGTTGGGAAAATGATCGTGAGATTAATGGGAGAAGGCCAGTACGAACTTGATAAAAAGCATGTGGATGAAGTCAACAAGATCGATAATAACATTGTGAAAATAGTAAATACGGGAAATGAGACAGATTTCATGAGCGAATTCAAGAAACTTTCAGATTATGTCCGAAAGAACGGAAAAAAAATATCGGATGACGTGATCAAGCCAAGCGGGATCATCATTCCGCCCTCTGACCTGACGCTTGATGAAGCAAAGAAGATCTTTGCGGGTGATGGGCTTTTTCCAGATTGATCGATGGAACTATTGGTAAAACTGCTGACAGTATTTGGTCTCGGAGCAGTTGAGGTATGGGTGGCTATACCCGCGGGCTTTGCAATGAAGCTTCCCCCGTCTGTGATAGCTATCACCGCAGCATCGGGTGCAATGTTTGGTTCGTTCATAATATTGAACATTGGCGAAAAAATAAGGAACAGGCTGTCACGACACACCAATGATAAGCGAAATAAATACATGCACGGGATATATGACCGCTATGGGGTTGCAGGGCTTGGGTTATTAGCCCCTTTACTTATCGGGGCTCCCCTTGGGACAATACTTGGGATAGCTATTGGTTTGCCAGCCACCCGGCTATTTTTCTGGATGGGTCTGGGAATAATAGTATGCAGCGTCGGGTTAACAATAGTCACTGAATTCGGTTTGAAAAGTGTCTGGTTTTTTTTGAAGTCTTGATTTTCCGTCAATCACGCCGAGTCAGGGATTAATGCGAAGTGTAAAACTGGTGTTGCCCAACATAGTATCATAATATAGTTTTGTCCTGAGAAGCGATTTCACTCTTACAATCAATTCAATAATATCAAATGGTTTAGTTATAAAATCATCTGCTCCCGCTTCGATTGCTTTATTCCTATCCTCTGTTTCATGTAAAGATGTAACTATAACGATAGGTATATGATTGGTTTTAGGATCATCTTTAAGTTTTTTGCAGACTTGATATCCATTTATCCCTGGCATAATCAAGTCAAGCAGTATAATATCAGGAGGATTTGACTCCACAATGATTAATGCTTCATTCCCATCGAAAGCTTTCAAAATATCATATTCTTTCGATAGATAACCCTCTAAAAGTTCAATATTAATCGGGTCATCATCAACGATAAGGACTTTAGGTTTCATAATATCTTTATTCTTTGTGTTCTTTTAGAATCAATGTTAGCATCTGGAGGTTCGATCTCAACCTGTTAGAGTTCAGGTACTCCTATTACTGCAAATATTAGATTTCACATCAATATAAACAAGCGTGTGAAGAACAGAATGCATAACTCGCCATACGGGGAGATGTGCCTTCCAATTCGTTTACACATTTTTATGCTCTGGGCGCACGTCGGCTAAAACGATGCAACTACGCAAAAATAATCCTATAGTATTATCCATATACCTGCTATTGTTGCGCATGTTCCAAGCACCAGTGAAATATTCAATTTTTCTTTCAAAGTAAAAAGTGCGATCAAGCTTGAGAGAACAGGGGTTATTGCCGCAAGACCTGTGGCTTTTGCGGCTCCGATCTTGGTAAGGCTCACGAAGAAAAAGTAACTCCCAAAGCCCATGCCAACAATTCCTCCAAGTCCCAGTAAAATATATGCTTCTTTCTTGAATTTGAATATGGTCATGGCGCCTTTATTCATTGAATAATAAAGATATAATAAAATTAATGGCACAGGCATACTGATAAGTGCCGACTGGAACGGATCAACATCCTTTAAACCGGTCTTTGTCGCAACAATGGAAAAAGAATATAAAAATGCGGCAAGTACTGCCACTGATACGCCAAGTTTGATGTTCTTCTCACCTATTGTACTTCTACCCCTGCTCAGTACCCATATCCCGGTCACAATCAGAATTGTGCCGATAACAACTTCTTTGCGGATGGTTTCTCCCAATAGGAGAACGCTTAAAAGGATGGTCAGCAAGGGGAAAGTAAAAAGAATAGGAATGAACCTGGAAACCGATATGTTCTCAAGTCCTTTCATATATGCCGCCCCTCCAAGGATCAGCCTGAAGAGGCCCCCTATGTTCAGGTATAAAAATCCCATAAGTGTAAAATCAAAATGTCCGCCCCTGATGATCAAAAAAAGTACCAGCAGGAAGAGCATGGCAAAAAAAGTACGGATCAAAATAGCAGGTATTGCTCCTGCCCCGATTCCTTTTTTATAGAATACAGCCGCTAAAGACCAACAAAATGCAGCCGCTAAAGCATAGAATTCTCCTGAGATCACGTGGGTATTAAGGATGAAGGGGGTATTTTTGCCTATCTGAAAAAATCATGCCAGCCTACAAAAGAGCTTCTATCTCCTTAAAATCTACCTTTGCCGTAGAATCAAGTGTAAGCGGTGTTACCGAAATGTGCCCGTTTTTCATGACCGCTTTTACATCAGTTCCTTCTTCCGCATCCCTGATAAGATCACCATTTATCCAGTAATACGGCCTGCCCCTAGGATCAAAACGCTCTTCTACTCCTGTAATAAATATCTTCTTTGCAAGTCGTGTAATATCGATCTGTGTATCCATATTCACATGTTTTGGTATATTGATGTTCAGCAGATCCACACCTTCCGGAAGGCCCTTGCTCAATACTTTTCGTGCAATCCTGTTAACTATTTTTATTCCAACTTCAAAATCATAACTATAGGTGCGGTGGTCATCAAATTTATCCCCCTCGTCAAGCACCTGGATGGAAGCGGCCAGCGCCGGAATACCATAGCTTGCAGCTTCAAGGGCTGCTCCTATGGTGCCACTTGTCGTTACGGTATCCGTACTGATGTTCTCACCCACATTGAAACCTGAAAGAACCATGTCAGGCTGCTTCTTCAGGATGGAAAATAAACCTATAATAACAGAATCGGTTGGCGTTCCCGCAACAGCGTATGCCCTAAAACCGTTCACATTGGCAATTGATACTCTTAGCGGTTCAAAGATGGATATCCCGCGCCCCACACCGCTTTTCTGGGTAGAGGGCGCAACGACCGTGACTTCCCCAAGATCACACACACTATCATACGCTGCTTTCAGCCCGGTGGAATACACCCCATCATCATTGGTCAAAAGGATATTTTTCATTCGTAGAAGATGGGCCCAATATCAAATAAATCTGTGGTTTTCCGGATCCACTATTTTGAACTCCAGAAATCTATATGAATAATGGAGTTGTATGCGAAGGAAAATGGAGATAAACAATTATGGGAAATATTAGACAAGGATATATAAAATCATTAACTGCCCAATTACTTGAGAAACACAGCGATGCGTTCAGCCTGGATTTTAATACGAACAAGGAAAACGTCACCAAATTCACAGACATCGAAAGTAAAGTTATTAGAAATAGAGTTGCCGGGTATGTTGTGAGGCAGTTGAGAGTAAAAGCTACACGAAAGAGATAAATAATTATGATACGCGGTGTTCTGCCTGCCCTTATAACTCCTTTCACAAAGGATAATAAGGTAGACAAAGAAGGTCTGAAGCAGAATATTGGATTCCTTATTGAGAATGGTGTTTCCGGAATAGTTCCCTGTGGAACCACAGGTGAATCTGCAACTCTTTCCATACAAGAACATGAAAAGGTCATTGAAATAGCGGTCGAATGCTCCACCGTTCCGGTCGTAGCGGGGACAGGTTCAAATAATACGATTGAGGCATTGGAGTTGACCCGTTCTGCCAGAGATGCAGGCGCCGATGCAGCCCTTTTAATTACTCCATATTATAACAAACCAAATGACCGGGGAATGCTTGCACACTTTAAGAAGATAGCAAATGAAGTTGACATTCCGATAATACTATACAATGTACCCTCACGAACAGGCGTAAATCTCAAACCTGAAGTTGTGGCAGAACTGGCAAAAGAATGTAATATAATCGGGGTAAAAGAAGCAAGTGGTAATCTCGATCAGGTTACAAAGATCCTGGAACTCACACAGGATGATGATTTCGTGGTCCTTTCAGGCGATGATGGACTGACACTTCCCATAATGGCACTTGGCGGAGCCGGTGTAATTTCGGTCGTAGCAAACATTGCCCCGAAACTTACGGTTTCATTGGTTGAGGCTTTTAAAAATGGAAATATTGAAGAGGCCAGAAAATTACATCTCAAGCTTGCCCCGCTCATACGAGCTGTATTTTTAGAGACAAATCCCATCCCGATCAAGAAGGCTGTTGAACTCATGGGACTTCCGGCAGGGGATCTAAGACTTCCTCTTGCAAGCATGAACGATGATAACGAACGAAAGTTAAAAACTGCCTTGAATGACCTTCATCTTTTGAAGTGATCCTATGATAAAAATAGCGGTTACAGGTGCTTGCGGGAAAATGGGCGGTCTTATTATCGAAAATGTGCTTAAATCCGCGGACTTGAAGCTAGTCTGTGCCATTGATGTCACGAATATCGGAAAGGACATAGGAGAAGTAATGAAGACAGGAAAAATAGGTGTTCCTGTAACGGATGCGAATGATATTGAAAATGTCCTGAAGCTGGCAAAACCCGATGTTCTTATAGATTTCACGATAGCTCAGGCTGCGGTGAAAAATGTAACCGCCTGCGCCAGGAATAAGGTCAATCTGGTCGTGGGGACGACCGGTTTTACAAAAGACCAGATATCCCACATGAATAAAGAAATATCGGAAAATAGTATAAGGGCGGTCATCTCACCGAATTTCTCTATTGGCGTGAATGTTTTCTGGGGTTTGCTTGCAGAAGCGGCAAAGCGCCTTGATGATTATGATATCGAAATTATTGAAGCCCACCATAACCAGAAGAAGGATGCACCAAGCGGTACTGCAGTGAAGGCCGCTAAAGTCATCTCGGATACGCTTGGCGGGAAGGAGCTTGTTTACGGAAGATATGGGCTTGCTCCCAGGCATAAGGAAATTGGTATTCATGCAGTGCGCGGCGGGGACATCGTGGGAGATCATACTGTCCTTTTTGCCGGTGATGGCGAAAGAATTGAGATCAAGCACCAGGCGCACAGCAGGCAGGCATTCGCAAAAGGGGCTGTTAGGGCAGCTATCTGGATTTATGCGGCCAGGCCTGGCATCTATGAAATGGCAGATGTGCTGGAAATTAAATAACACGTGGAGAGTTGATCACAATGGATGAAAATGATAAGATCAAACCGAAATTGCTCGTAGATTGCGTGGGGCTCTATTGTCCGATACCGATTTTTAATACCACGACTGAAATGGAAAAGATCGAACCCGGAGAAGTCCTGGAAATGGTAACCGGAGACCCGGCTGCCGTGCAGGATATTCCGCGATGGGCAAAAAGAGCGGGACATAAGTTATTAAAACTCTTTAAAGAAGGGGAAGAGTTTCATTTCTTAATACAGAAAGGTTAAAACGTTGCTTTTTTTTTTATGCTAGAAGCTTTAGCGTTTTTGGCCCCTGTTGTTCGAGTCGGCATTGCTTCCGATCAGTGTTTTGTGGCCCTGATCCCTGCCTCTCTATCATAGCCCTAACCAGTCGCTGTAAATCCTTCAAAAATTTTAAAATAAAAACAATTAATGATAATAATAGCAATAATTATAATAACAAAACCATACAAACATATAAATAATAATGTGCTTTATTGGCAATCTAATTAAAAATTGGTATGGGAAAAAAAAGGTATGTATATCATTATCAATAAATTATTGCCTGGTCTTTCAAGACTATTACCTGTACTCGTAATAAGTCTTATATTTATTCAATTCCTGTGTGTATCTGCCCTCGCACAAAAAGTGGAATATCACGATGGATATGATCTGGTCTATTACGACGATGGGTCAAAGGATATAATAAACGGAGCTTTGAATTTTCTTCGATGGGATGGTATATGGAGACCAAACGATGAATTGAATATTTCCAATGGAAGCTGGCCTTATTTATATTCCGGAAATGCAACAACTGCGGATTTCAAGGTAGATGATACCACCCTGACTATTCCAAAAGCAAATACACAATTTAAATTGAAACCAAATTCGATCAGTTATAATATAGTATATTCAAAATCAGAATTGTTGGGGAAAGAAACATCCATCAATCTAACGGACGCATTTATATATTTTCCTTATAAGTTGAAATCCAAAAAATCCCAAAATGAATATAAAGATAAATATAATATCAAATACGGCAACTTTCATTTTAAGGCAGGGATGGAACATATAGCGGTACATGACGACACGCCCAGGATTTATATAGAGGATGGAAAAGTATTCCAGGATGTAACATATCTTTTCCCACCTGATTACGAATTCAAAATAGATAATGGTGAAATTCGATTAGTTTTTAATAAAAAAGCACTCGATAAATTGACGGGCAATGTCACTATTGAGATCAGAACATGGGACATAACTGATATCAATCATTGGGGCGGAAATGTAACATTTTCTCAAACTACAGATGTAAAAGCAACCGGCAATGTGGAACTCAAACAAACAGTTACTGATTATGCATTATATACCAGGTTCGATGAAGGAATTGGGACAATAATACATAATGAAAATACCTTAAATAGACCCCTGGGTGATCTTTTAGGTGCTTTGGGAGCTGGTACCTATACAACTGGTAAATATGGGACTGCTATTCATTTTAATGGGATTGATAATAAAGTTTTGTTCAATGATCACCCGGACTTCCGGTTGCCGGGTGATTTTACGATTTCATATTACATTAAATTGACTTCAGATGTGGATAATCAAGATACAGATATAACAAGAAAAGGCAGCACTGCTACTGCGAATCCTAAATCATGGTGGAAAATTGAGCTTACAAATAATTTAATGCATGGCTCTATAACAAAAGATGGTGTTACAGCAGTTGAGTCATACGATACAGTGGATCGCAGGGATGGAATGTGGCATTTTGTTGCATATAACAGGGGAGGGACCACATGCAGTTTGATAGTAGATGGGGTTACGATAAAAGCAAATACATGCCCGACAGATGCTGTAAACACTGCTTTATTGAGCATAGGGGCGAAGGATACCTATGTGCAAACAACAGGATTGGATTTTACTCATGGAACTATAGATGAGGTAAGAATATATAATCGTAAATTATCAGCTTCGGAACTTACATCTATTCGGAATAATGAACATTATACAGCAGGTACAGTCACTCGTAACCTTGTTTCTATTATCCAGGCAGGGGAGGAAATAAAAGAGTTAGGATGCTATGGAACATGGGATAGTTCAATAACGAAAGTGGATATTATGGCAAGTTCCGATAATAGCATTTGGAATACGATAAAATCAAATGCAGCTCCAAATATTAATTATGCTGTTAATTCAGGTAACAATTATAATTATTCAAGATGTTCGCTGAGTGCAACTGACTCTTCAAAGACCCCGATAATTCAAAGTATCAGGGCAAATATAGGTATAAAATCTGCAGGTTTTAACGGTACAAATGCTCCGATGCTCTCATCAGTATCGATCTCATCGAACAACGCAAACTCATCAAAAGCCAAAGTAGGTAACGTCGTCAATGTAACCTTCACAGCGAACGAAACGTTATTGACCACGCCAACAGCGACCATTGCCGGGCAGTCAGCCACAGTAACCAGCACAGGAGGAAACTCATACAATGCAACATACACTATGGTCAGCAGTGATCCGGAAGGAGCAATATCGTTCACGATAAACTTCACAGATGCTGCAGGCAATCCGGGAACACAGGTAACTGCAGTAATGGATACAAGTTCAGTCACCTTTGATAAGAGTACTCCGGTGCTCTTATCAGTATCGATCTCATCGAACAAAGCAAACCCAGCACTTGCAATGGTTGGAGATAATATAACAATCACTTTGACTGCAAATGAATCCCTGTTATCCGATCCAGTGGTGACAATTAAAGGTCATGGAGCCACAGTAACCAATTCCAGAGGATATTCATATAATGCAATATACACTATGGTCAGCAATGATACGGAAGGTGTAGTTTCATTCACTATAAACTTCACGGATACTGCAGGCAATCCGGGAATACAGGTAACATTGACAACTGATGAAAGTTCAGTCACCTTCTACAATACTTCACCTGCTATCATAAACCCTGGAAACAATAGCATTAACAGAACGGGTTACGTCAATGTGACAGTAATTCTGGATAAGATCGGCACAGCCCAATACTTGAACTGGAATGGTGTGAACTACTCCATGACGCCTAATACTTCACAACCTGAAGGAACTATTTTCTACAAGAACATGACCGAACTTTTGAGCCGAAATTACATTCTTAAAGTGTATGCTAACGACTCAAATGGTCTGGTCAATGTTTCAGAAACAAGAATTGTGGTGGTCAACAGGACAATAATTAGTAAGACCATAGGAGAAGTCATTAATTACACAACCCATAAAGTTAATTCTTCGATAGAAATAATATCACCCAGCAAGAACGTTACTGTCACTATTCTGAACGGGACAAATGCTTCAGTAGGAGGAGCTGTTCTGACTTCGATTTCGGTCGACTCCCTTGCTCAAGTGAATTCAACCTTCGTAGCAAATCTGGGCAGCAATGAGAAGCTGATTGGTGAGAATCTCTCCATGGGTCCACAAGGCGCTATCTTCAGCCCTGACATACAGATACGCTTCAACTTTACCGATGCAATGCTTATAGAGGCAGGGATCACTGCTTCGGAATTGAAGGTCAAGTTCTACAATACCACCACAAATACCTGGGTCGTACAAACGCCATACACTCTAAATGAAACTGGTAAATATATAACTGCAAACGTGAGCCATTTGAGCATCTTTGCCCTGATGGGAACGACCACATCAACCACAGGTAGTGGAGATGGTGGAAGCACTGGCGGTGGAGGAGGCGGTGGGGGTGGAGGAGGTGGGGGTGGAGGAGGTGGTAAATCAGATGAGAACTCAACCAATATCGAAGTGATCGAGAAATATGATATAGAGATATTAAAGGATGTTCTAACATCAATCAGGTACAAAGATCCTAAGAATCCCATAATGTTCGTCAATATCACAGGCAACAAAAGCCTGGGTGTAATCACGGCATCTGTAGAAGTATTGAAAAATACTTCGACAATCGTGAAGGTACCACCTGATGGGCTTGTTTATAAGAACGCCAACATCTGGGTTGGAACCTCTGGCATGGCAATGCCAAAGAACATCAAGGAAGCTCTCATCAAATTCAAAGTAGATAACTCATGGTTGAGTGCAAACGGTGTTGCGGCAAAGAACATCGTGCTGATGAAATGGGACGGAAGCAGCTGGACAAACCTTGAGACAATGGTGTCGTCCAAAGACGACATTAACACATATTTGGAGGGAAAGACCAATTCTTTTTCACCATTTGCAATAACAGTTGTGAAATCTTCCGGAACATCATCTCAGGTGACCATCCAGAATGGGACTTCGACATTGCAAAAGATCATAGAAACACCAACACCAGAGAAAAAGAGCACGCCTGGATTTGATATTGTCCTGGCTGTTGCTTCAATTTCTGCATTGTTGGGGCGAAAGAGAAGATGAAAAATAAAATTGAGAACCTTGGAATCTTACAGGCAATTGAAGACAAAAAGCTCAATGCATCTCTATCCATAAAGCTCACGTAACTTGGGCTTGGGATTGATACAAATTTATGCTTATCCAATGTGGAAACGATCGTAGAAAGAAAACGGAATATATTACTCATATTCAGGTCTATTTTTGACATTTAATTTTTCCTCAATCTTCGTAAACATCCACGGGACAACGCACACCGAGGAAAATCCTAGCGCTCCATACCTGACATATATAAAAATAGGGTTTATTAAAGACAATAATTCTGATATTAAGTAGATCAAACCTAAAAACAAAATGCCTATAAATGCCCTTTTAACCGCCTGTTTCTTATTTTTCACATCGGAAAAACGGATTTTTTCTTCCTCCAATAAATAACCAAAACCCACAGAACCCATCACAAGGCCTAATTCGATCTGTTCTTTCAAAAGACTTCCCTGCAACGATGTTATCAAAACAAGTACTACTGGCAGGCACATTGCAATTAGATATTTGGTGCTGCGCCCCTGTCTATTTATTATATTGAGGAACCCACTTTCACTTTTATATGAAATAAATGCGACCATAAGACCGAAAATGATCCCGCCAACGACATCACCTGTATAATGTACACCCAGATAGATCCGCGATAAGGAAATCAAGAAAATCGCAATGATTCCCACTATTATGATCTGCGTTCTTTTACTTCGAAATCCCAGGTAGCCATAAAAACCAGAGGATACCTGTGCATGACCGCTTGGGAACCCAAATTCATTTTCAGTGACTTTATGAAGATAAGTAGGAGGTCTTAGCATGCCGAAAAGGTTCTTGGCAAGAATTGCCAGGTATGCAGAAAAAAAAATTACATACATCGCCCTTATGCCCATTTTTTTGTTAAGGCACCAGAAAATGATAGATGCAAGGAGGATATAGACAGGCTCGCTGCCAGCATCGGTTAAAGCCTTAAATAACGTATCCAGTAGAGGAGTCCCAATATTCCGAAAAAATATATTGATATTTTCGTTGAAAAGGAATTGAAACGGCCCTCCTGCCATGTTATGACCTCAAAAGACAATCTATCTGTAGTATCAATCCCTTATTTTAAGTAATATATTTACCGCAAATGAATGGATAAACACAGATTGAACCTGTGTTCTTCCACGACTGATTAGTTATGATCCCTTTACAATAGCTTTTGGTGAGCGGGCTATCTTCTTGCGTTTTGCGCCTGCAGAAGTATATCGCTGCATCGGGCCGGGGCGTTTATGACTGAGTTCGGCTTCAGGGACCATTATTATATTCCCTTTTCGTCCTTTTACCCTGCCCCATTTTGTTATACCTGTTTTTCCCATGTAATTTATATCCTCCAATGATTTGGTTTGGCTTCAGAATACTTCCGTTTATTCATAAACCTTTCCCCGTTTCAATTCTCTTCTTTAATGTGCAGAATAGTTAAAATGCTTTCCATATCCTGATGAAAAAGGAGGCATGAGCGGGAGTTTTCAATTATCCTGGAAAGCCTCCCGATCATGTGTGGCTCTTACCGAACACGGCAGTAAGAATAATTGAAGTTCAGTTTGACCTACAGCTTTTCTGACTTCGATAAATTCCCGGTAAAACGTTTTCGTTCTGAATTTACAGTGATCCTGGATATAATTCTTTTTTCAGGGATTTTGTATGCCCATCCTCCAAAACTGTCTACATACAAAATGTTCTCATTATAATCCTCTTCGACAAATTGAACCTGTCCTGTATGTTTTTCATTCAATCCAACTTTAAATTCTACGACATCTCCTCTTGAGTATCTCATAATCCCTCCTGCTATTCTTTTTTATGTCCCGCTTTATACCCGAAATGAAAAGGAAGGAAAGGAAAAAGATCCTTTCCCATAAGTTCCCACTCCTTTGGGTCCTATAGTTTTTATGTACATTTCACTGTACAATTCTACAATACTTTCATACTCAGATATTTCCTGTTATTACATAAGTTCATAACTTATTAATCATGATAAATTTAGTATAGAAACTGTACAGAAACATTAATCTATCTGTGTAATATTTAGGTTATAGTCCCATGAATCTCAGAAAAAGTATCTCTCTGGACGAAGAGTATATTAAGAAAATTGAGCCACTCCTTCAAAAACACAATGGAAATCTGAGCGCGGTCATACGTGAAATCATTGATCTTGCAGATTATGCTTCCAAGGATCCCGATTACATTAAGAGGCTTATTTCGGGAATGAAAAATAAGCAAAGCATGACCTCTTCGACTCTTGCCTGGACTTTGAAAAATCTCGCCGGCAGGCGTCCGGATCGGGAATTTGTTAATAACATCCTGGGGGATGATATCTATTCTATCACTTTTCTTGAAAAGCGTTTGAATGAACTTCTGGGAGAAGTTTATTGGGATTCTTCGATCAAAATAACTTCGGATAATGACAGGGCGCCACAGGATGCTTCATTTATCATAACCGGAAAGAACCAGGATATGAACATGTTCATAGGAGCTTTTATAGCTGTATTCGTGTCCGAGAAATATGATCTTGGCATATCAAGCACAAGAAATGAAAATAACTCTTTTGAAATGCATATGGTAAGGGGGACAAGGGAATGGGCGTTAGAAAGCACAAATGATCATTTCGGGTATATGGAACCTGCTTTTTCCGAATTCTACAAAAGACCGGATTTCTGGAATATGGTACTTATCCTGTATTCAAAGATGAATTATGACATAGTTGTAATACCAAAACAGTTCTTTGAAGAGATCCTTGGTGGAAAGTCATCTCATAAAATAACAACAATTATTGAAAAATTCTACGGTTCTCCAATAAACCAGATACCTGTGGAGGATTTATTAAAAAAAATTAAGGATGTTTACTTATGTACGGGCATGATAGAAAATGCTGACATTGACAAAGAATCGCTAATACTATACCATTCATTTACCGAACCCGAATCCATCAAAAAGCTTGCCAATATGTTTGTTGAATTACTCAGGTTGAGCGGACATGCATATAATTATGTAACAAGCAGAAATCTCATAGTCTTAAATCCCATACCGGGAACAGGCAAGATACTTATAAAAATGATGGATACAATGAAGAAATCAGGGGTAGGGTTTGAGAAATATTATGAAGACCTTCTGAAAATGTTAGATATGTTAAAAAATATGCCTTCAAATGAAGAGCTTATTAGATCATTGGGCCGAAAATTCGGAATAATGATAATAGAAAATTACCAAAAAAATGAAGTGATAAGTACCTGGGATGAAGAAACTTTCTTAACTTACATGAGAGAAACCAGCACTATCCTCAAAATGGATTCAACCTGGGAAATCATAAGCAAGAATGCGATTTACGGCAGGATCAGAAGTTTTCCATGGGCAGAAAATGACACCCGTATAAATAATCTTAATTGTACGTTCATAAAGGGGATGTTCCATGGTTGGATTTCACATGCCTTTGGCGAAGAGACGGAAATTATCCTTACAATGCCCTCAAAAGATTCAGGGAATGATTTCAGTGAAATCTATATTGATTTGAGATTATCATGAAAGATGAAGTCCACCTATTGCCAAAATTGATCTTAGAAATAAATGATGCCAAAGATTTCCAATCCGCAATAGAAGTTGCATTGAAGAAAATATGTAAAATAACAGGCTGGAATTATGGGGATGCGTGGATCAAAAGCAAGGAGGGATCAGTGCTTGAAAAAATTCCTGCAGGATATTGCAGTTCCGGAAGTCCTGTAAAGTTCAAGGAATTAAGCAAAAAGTTTAGATTTCCTCTGGGCACAGGGGTGCCAGGGCGTACCTGGCTCTCAAAAAAGCATGAATGGGTGCCTGATGTTTCAATAGTTTCCGAAATAGATTTCCCCCGCGCCAAAATTGCCAGGGAGGCGGGATTCAGGGCATGTCTCGGAGTTCCGATCATTGCCAATGACGAAGTCCTCGCTGTTCTCACCTTTCTCATGTTTGAATCCAGAGATGAAGAAATGCGACTTGTTGATTTCATTTCGGTGGCTGCGGCCCAACTGGGTTCTGTAATCCAGAGAAAAAAGGCAGAAGAAGAGATCAGGAAACTGAATGCCCAGCTTGAGCGGAGGGTGGTGGAACGTACGGCAGAACTTGTAACTGCCAACGAAGAATTGAAGGCTGAGATGATGGAGCGAAAGAGGATTGAGGAGACACTGCGGGAGAATCAGGACTTATTGCAGGCCATCATTCATGGCACAAATGACGCGATTTTTGTAAAAGACCGGGAGTGCAGGGTCATTATGGCCAACCCTGCCACCCTGCGCATTATCGGCAAAACGGCGCAAGAGGTTATTGGCAAGAAAGATACAGAAATATACACAGATCCTGAAATTGGCCTCTCGACTATGGAAAACGATTGCCGCATTATGGAGTCCGGTAATTCCGAAATAGTAGAGGAAATAATCGAAGGACCGCATGGAAAGCAGATATTCCTCTCTACCAAGTGCCCACGAATTGATGCTGATGGCAGGATCATCGGGATCATTGGCGTTGCTTGTGACATTACTGAACGTAAACGGGCTGAGAATGAGCTGCGAAAAACCCATGATGAGTCAGAATTACGTGTTCAGGAACGGACAGCACAGCTGAAGGACTCTCTTAAAGAAAAAGAAATACTGCTGCGTGAGATACACCATCGAGTAAAGAACAATATGCAGATCATATCCGGTTTATTGATGCTCCAGGAAGAATTCAGCAATGATGAAAAATTTATTGAAATGATAAAGGAAAGCCAGAACAGGATAGTTTCTATGGCCCTTGTTCATGAGAAACTTTATAGATCTGAAAGTTTAGCAAAAATTGATTTTAAAGAATATATTGATGCCCTGGTAAGTGGCCTGTTCGAGTCCTATGGGATCACTGAAAACAGGATTGGTCTGAAGGTAGATGCGGAAAATATTTCTATGGGAATTGATGCCGCAATACCTTGTGGATTGATAATCAATGAACTGATTTCGAATTCCCTGAAACATGCATTTCCCGAAGAGAAAAAAGGTGAAATTGAAATATCCCTGAGTTCAATGGGTGAAGATATTATAGAAATCTCAGTACAGGATAACGGTATTGGCATTCCGGATGACCTGGATTTTAGAAACACCCAATCTCTGGGTCTGCATATCGTTAACTTATTGGTAGAAGACCAGTTGCATGGTGAGATAACGCTGGATAAAGAAAGAGGGACTGAATTTAGAATCAGGTTTGGAGGAATCAATGTTAAAAGAAAATAATATAAAAACGTCTGATATTTGTCTTCTAAAATGCCAGACAGGAATAAGAGGATTGGATGAGATCACGGATGGGGGAATTCCAGGAGGACGCCCCACGCTGGTATGCGGCAGTGCAGGGTGTGGGAAAACGTTGTTTGCCATGGAATTCCTGGTTCATGGAGCTATTGAATTTGATGAACCCGGAGTTTTCATGTCTTTTGAGGAATCTTCAGAAGAACTGGCCCAGAATGTTGCTTCCCTGGGTTTTGACCTGAAGGAACTTGAATCGACCCATAAGCTGCTTCTTGATCATGTCAGCATCGAGCGGGGGGAAATCGAAGAAACAGGTGAATACGACCTCGAAGGATTGTTCATCCGCCTCAATCATTCTATTGATTCGATCGGGGCTAAACGCGTAGTGCTGGATACCATAGAATCGCTCTTTGGGGGATTGGCCAATGAGGGCATCCTGCGTGCTGAACTTCGAAGGTTATTCCGATGGCTGAAAGAAAAAGGCGTTACTGCGATCATTACAGGAGAAAAAGGAGAAGGCACCCTGACGCGGCACGGGCTGGAAGAGTATGTCTCAGATTGTGTTATCCTGCTTGACAACAGGGTGGAAGGGCAGATCTCCACACGCCGTTTGCGCATAATCAAATATAGAGGCTCAGCGCACGGCACAAATGAGTATCCGTTCCTGATTGACGAAAATGGGATTTCAGTGCTTCCCATCACATCACTCGGATTGCAGCATAAAGTATCCAGTGAACGGATATCCTCCGGCATTCCCCGTCTTGATACCATGCTTGGGGGAAAAGGATACTATCGCGGCAGCAGTATCCTTATCTCAGGCACAGCAGGAACAGGGAAAACAAGCATTGCAGCCAATTTTGCCAATTCGGCCTGCGAACGCGGTGAGCGATGTCTTTATTTTGCATTTGAGGAATCAACAAGCCAGCTTACGCGTAATATGGGTTCTATCGGCGTTGATCTTGAGCCATGGATAAGGCAGAAGCTCCTGAATATCTACGCAGTGCGTCCCACACTTTACGGTCTTGAAATGCATCTCGTAAAGATGTACAAACTGATACGGGAATTCAAACCCAATGTCGTTATCATCGACCCGATCACAAATCTAATAGCTGTAGGCAGTGATAATGAAGTCAAATCAATGCTGTCGCGTCTCATTGATTTTCTAAAAGCGGACCAGATAACAGCCTTATTTACAAACCTGTCACATGCCAGAAGCAAATTTGAACATACAGAGTTTGGCATCTCATCATTGATGGATACGTGGCTCCTGCTGCGCGATATTGAGATCGGCGGTGAACGCAATCGCGGATTGTATATACTGAAGTCTCGCGGCATGGCACATTCTAACCAGATACGTGAATTCCTGTTGACAGATAATGGGATAAACCTTGTGGATGTATATCTCGGTCCGGCAGGCTTACTGACAGGCACTGCACGTATCGCGCAGGAAGCACATGATAAAGCTGCGCAAACTTTGCACAAACAGGAAATTGAACAAAAGAAGCATGAGCTTCATCGCAAGCTCGCGGTCATAGAAGCTCAGATCGCAGCCCTGAACTCTGAGTTTGAAGAGTCGCAGGAGGAAGTCAATAAACTCATCCGGCAAGAAGAGTCACTGGAAAGAGCCCTTGCTGAAGAGCGCGCAAAGATGACGCACCTTCGTAAAGCAGACGATCCCATTCCAGACGAGAAACCGTGAGGAGGAAAAAAATATGAGAAGTACGGAAGAGATAACGGGGCCAGGATCTGAAAAATCCAAACCGGACATTTATGTCCTGAGGCTATATGTAGCAGGACAGACGCCCAAATCCATGACCGCATTTGCCAACCTGAAGAAGCTCTGTGTAGAACATCTTGCTGGCAAATATAAGATCGAAGTGATCGATCTTCTGAAAAATCCTCAGCTTGCCAGGGGAGACCAGATACTTGCCATTCCTACCCTGGTAAGGAAACTTCCCCCACCTTTAAAGAAAATTATAGGTGATCTCTCTAATACGGAACGTGTTCTTGTGGGGCTTGATATTCGCCCCCTCAAAGATTAAGTAGGAGGAGAAAAAGTATTATTTCAGGGAAAAGGGGAAAAATAATGAATGAAACAGAAATAACGGACGATAAGGAAGAATTCGACAGGTTACTCCAAAAGGGAGACACGCAGACATATCTTCTACGTTTATATATTGCGGGGATGACGGACAAATCTGCACAGGCAGTGCAGAACATAAGAAAAATATGCGATGAAAACCTCAATGGAAGATACGAACTTGAGGTGATCGATATCTATCAGCAGCCTGAGCTTGCTCATGATGCGCAAATAATCGCAGCACCTATGCTTGTCAAGAAACTTCCTCTTCCTCTGAGGAGACTTATAGGAGATATGACAGATAAAGAGCGTATTCTTGTGGGATTGGATTTGAGGCCAAAATAAAAAATATGAATATGAACGAAAGGTCGCATAAAGAACTTCTGCTCGAAATTGAGAACCTGCATGCGCAGCTTGCGGAAGCCAAAGAAACATTGGCCGCAATCAGGAGCGGGGAGGTGGATGCCATTGTGGTATCGGGGAAAAAAGGCGAGCAGGTTTTCACGCTGGAAGGAGCAGAGCAGCCCTACCGCATCCTTATCGAGGAAATGATGGAGGGGGCTGTCATGCTGGCTTCAGATGATACTATCCTTTACTGTAACAGCAGCTTTGCAGGAATGCTGAAAACTCCCCTTGAAAAACTAATAGGTACCAGAATTACAAATTATATCGAACCAGCCGATGAGGCGGTATTCCGGAAATTGCTTATTCAGGGAAGAAAGCAGGGTACTCCGGGAGAAATTACCATGCTGGCTCGTGATAGAACATCTGTACCGACGCACCTTTCCCTTAACACCTTGTGGATGGATGATTTTCAGTTAGTCTATCTGGTCACCACGGATTTGACCGAGCAAAAGCGAATACAGGATGAGCTGCGCAGGGCTCGAGATGAATTAGAAAAACGAGTAGAGGAGCGAACTGTAGAACTGGTAAAATCCAATATGACGTTGCAGGCTGAAATCATCGAGCGCAAGCAGATCGAGAAGGCGCTAAAGGAGAGCAAGGATAACTATCGAACACTTGCCGACAGCATCTCCGATCCCTTCTTCGCCCTGAATAAGGACTTCCGCTTCACTTACTGGAACCACGCAGCTGAGAAGGACACCGGCATTTCGACTAACTCCATCATTGGGAAGTACTTTTTCGATGTCTTTCCGGAACTCAAAGGAACTCAGGTCGAACGGGAGTACAAAGAAGCTATCGCCACAGGCAAAACCAGGTTTCTTGAGAACCATCGGAACCGGCAGGGGGGAGCGGTTACCTATCATGATTTGAGCGTTTATCCGACTGCGAACGGAATAGAGGTTTTCTCCAGGGACGTCACCGAGCGCAAGCGGGTTGAGGAGGCGCTGCGCAAAGCTCACGACGAGTTAGAATTACGTGTCCAGGACAGGACAGCACGGCTGAAAGAATCTCTTGAAGAAAAAGAAATACTGCTGCGTGAGATCCACCACAGGGTAAAGAACAACATGCAGGTCATATACGGTTTATTGATTCTTCAGGAAGAATTCAGTAATAATGAGAAAATCAGTGAAATGATAAAAGAAAGCCAGAACAGGATTACTTCTATGGCCCTTATTCACGAGAAACTTTATAGATCCGAAAGCTTATCAAAAATTTATTATAAAGAATATATTGATGACCTGGTGAGCGGCCTGTTTGAGTCTTATGGATTCACTGAGGACAAAATTGGGTTGAAGGTAAATGCAGAAAATATTTCTATGGAAATTGATACTGCAATCCCGGTTGGATTGATAATCAATGAACTGGTTTCGAATTCCCTGAAACATGCATTTCCCGAAGGGAAAAAAGGTGAAATTGAAATATCCCTGAGTTCAATAGGTGAATATATGATTGAACTTTTAGTAAAGGATAACGGTGTTGGCATCCCCCATGACGTTGATTTTAGAAATACCGAATCCCTTGGCCTTCATATTGTTAACATACTGGTGGAAAACCAATTGCATGGTGAGATATCAATGAACAATGACAACGGAACTGAATTCAGGATCAGATTCAGGAGAATGAAATGATGGCAGCAACGAAGATACTGGTTGTTGAAGATGAAGCTATTGTGGCAGAATCTATAAGAATAAAGTTGAAGAAGATGGGGTATTCCGTTATTTCAACAGCATCAAGCGCAGATGAGGCTATCAGGAAGACCTGGGAGTATTTACCAGACCTGGTACTTATGGATATTGTGCTTCAGGGTGAAATGGATGGAATTGAAGCTGCAGGGCAAATACACACACTTTTTGATATTCCCGTTGTCTATCTCACTGCCTATTCGGATGAAAAAACCCTGCTAAGGGCAAAAATAACGGAACCTTTTGGGTATATCATTAAACCCTTCAAAGAAAGAGAATTGCATGTAGCTATTGAAATTTCTCTATTCAAACATGATATGGAAAAGAAACTAAAGGAGAGGAATAAGTGGTTTTCCGTAACGCTCAATAGCATCAGCGATGGTGTGATAGCCACCGACTCAAAAGGCTGTGTAATATTCATGAATACTGTCGCACAATCCATGACAGGATGGGAATTGGATATGGCGGAAGGGAAACCACTGAAAGAAGTCCTCAACATAGTTTCTGAAAAAATAGGGCCGGTAAATGAAAATCTGCTTCAGGCCGAGGACGGAACGAGAATACCAATCGATATAAGTACTAATTCAATTAAAGATGATAAGGGAAATATCCTGGGTGTGGCTATGGTCTTTCGATGTCTGGAACCGCGAAAGGTTCCAAAATAATGACTTCAGGGGAATCAGTTAATCAGGTCTGGCCAAAAAGGAATAGTCCTATATTTGAAAACTGTCCTCTTGTATGCTATTCTGGCCTCTCCTCTTGAAAATTCAACATCCAAAATATATCCTGCCTCCGCAAGTTGCTCTATAAAATAAGGAATTTTGCGTAAATTAATGGGATTATTCATATTTCATGTCTGATTTATATCCGAATTTAAAGGGAAGGAAAGGAAAAAAATCCTTTCCCATTAAGTCCCCACTCCTTTGGGCATCTTCCTCTACAATACTATAATACTTTCATACCAAGATATTTCCTGTTATTACAAAAATTCACAATTCAATAATTTTGGTAAAGATACCTTTATGAAGAAATTTAATAATTAATAAACATAACTGGAAGAAAGAAAATGACAGATGAGAAAGTAATAGCTTATATAAAAAAATGCCTCGATGCGGGAAGGATGGCAGAAGCAATAGATACCTCAAAAATCACAGGAATGCCGCTTTCGAATGAACAACTGGAAATATACATCCGGAAATATCTTGAGAACGGGTGGATGCAAAAGGCCATTGATGGGGCAAAAGCAGCCGGTATAGAACTTTCAAAGGATTTGCTTAGCAAATATATGGATAACTATCTTGAAGATGAAAAAATCTACTCGGCAGTTGATGCTTCCAGAATAATCGGAGTGCCTCTTCCAAAGGAAAAGATTGCAGTTATTGCGAAAGAGTGCCTTCGCAAAGGAAAGATCTCATCAGGTCTTGAAGCCTACAAGATAATCAAAGAAAAACCACCCCAGGAAGAACTAATTATTTGCGGTAACATGTGTTTCAAAGACGGAAAGCTTTCGGATGGCCTGGAGGCATACAAATTGGCAAATAAGGCCCCATCTGCGGATGATCTGATGATTTGCGGAAATATGTGTTTCAATACAGGACAGATCACCCCAGGCCTTGAGGCTTACAAATTGGCAAATAAAACCCCTGCAAAAGAAATACTTCGTATATGCGGTGAAGCATGTCTCCTGGAAAAACGCACCGATGATGCAAGAAAAGCTTTTGTGGCAGCGCAGAAAGGTGAAGAAGCTGGAACCTCAAGCCTGAATGTCAGGGAAATATCTTATGAGGAATTGAAAACTTCACAAATTGACAGCTCCTGGAAAGGTTTTGGGCGAAAGCATTGTTCGGATTGTGAAAACAGGATTAACATAAAAGAAAGATATTTTGAGGTTTCAAAATGCCCCGAAACAAAAGAAGATGAAGAAAAGCTTGATAAGCTTATGAAAAAACAATATGGGATTTCGCATTTTCTCATTGAGCTGGATATCCTGGGAAGCGGAAAAGGTTTAATTAACTCCGCTGTTTGCCCAAGTTGCGGGTCGCAGAATGTGGTTTTGAGTTCTGTGGACGATGTGGGGTATATGGAAATCAAAATAAGGAAAAAGGATTAACCTGGATTACGCGTGGAAAAAGCCCGGGTAAATAAGGGAATTATATCCCGTTTATGCCATAAGATTCTAAAATCACTTCGCTATTCAGGTGGCCTGCGTGGTATGTCTTACCCGTTTCAAGGTCATTTACGGTAATTTCAGCCGGTGCGAACACATTGGCGTCGATCTTGAAGAAATCATATCCGGCATCCTTGAATGTCTTATAGAATGGTTTGCCATAATCCTTCGAAGTGCCAGAAGGTACCATTTTGAATTTATCCTCTTCAAATCCCCTGACGGTAAGGAATACGGAGCCGTAATATATCACGCTGTCATTGGTGCTCCCCATGGCCTTCAGATCATCTTTGACGACCGGGGCGATTGGAGCGCATCCTGTGCCACTTATTATTTTTGTAGTATCGTATCCCAGCTCATTCAGTTTGAATATTGCCGTTTCGACCACGCGTCCTGAAACCTGTACTGAACCAACGATACTGGCTGTGGGCGCTACAAGGGCAATTACATTTTCTGATTCAACATGGCATGCTTCTGCTATCGTGTCAATTACCTTATCATCAGGTAGCTGGTTTGATTCAAGGGCGATAACTGCATATTCATAATCATCTTCATATTTTATACGTTCATACGTTTTCTTGGGTTTTAGCGCAAGCGCCCTTGCAGGACCTGAACCCATGGCGAAATATTTGTCCACACTTATCCTCCACCCTGCTTTTTGCGCTCCAAGGCATGACATTGCAGGATGATCCGTTGTAACATCGATGAATGCAAGCGGTATATTACTTATTTTATGCACTGATACTGAACAACCTCCGAACCCCCCCATACAGATCTCAGTGAACAAAAGACCGGCTTCATATCCTCCCGGCACGTTTATTCCGCAATCTATGACTTTTCCACCATTTTTCAATTCTAATGCTTTAATTTTTAATTCTTCAGACCAATCCATCATTTCTTCTGCAATTTCCATTGCTTTTTCGTTGACACTTAGCAAAATAATTCACCACCTTGTAGTACGTGTAGTTAGTAGGAAAAACATGTTTATAAGGTTTTTGACTTATCCATATCAGGCAATTATTGATAGCGATTTTTAGCATTGTAATACCTATTTATATATAATGAATTTCATCATTTATTTGGGAGATACGTAATGAAATATGATACTTTAGCATCAATAGAGGCAGTCAAAAGAGCAATGGACGCCTTGAAAACACGCAATGTCAATGTGGAACTGGTAAAAACCAAAGAAGAAGCTCTCGAAAAAATAATTAAACTGATACCTGCAGGGAAAGAAGTGATGACAGGCGGCTCGACAACACTTGATCAAATCGGTTTGACGGATCTGCTTATATCCGGGAAACATCCCTGGAAAAACCTGAAAGACCAGATCCTTGCGGAAAAATATCCTGCAAAACAGATGGAGCTTCGTAAGAAAAGCATTACATCAGAATACTTCCTCACAAGTGTTCATGCCGTTGCAGAAACAGGAGAAATAATGATAGTAAATGCAACAGGAAGCTCGATCCCTTCCTGCGCTTTCTCCTCGGATAATGTTATCTGGATCGTGGGTACCCAAAAGATCGTTCCAACACTGGAAGATGGATTCAAACGCATACGTGAGCATTGTGTTCCTCTGGAAGATAAACGTATGAAAAGTATCGGTTATCCTGGTACAACGATTGGAAAATATCTGATCTTTGAAAGGGAAATAAACGAAAACAGAAAGATAAATCTCATTTTCGTAAATGAAAAGCTGGGTTTCTGATTTTCATTTTTTTGTTTTCTTTGTGCATTTATCTCCGTGGGTTCAAAGGGTTGAGAATACCCCTTCCGATAGGTGGGGGATGAATCAGACCCTTTGCAATTGTAATACCTATCCCGAAAAAAGTATTGTTTCAGATAGCATGAGAAAATCATTTCAATTTCGGATATACCCTAACAAAAAGCAAGAAGTAGCTCTTGAGAGGACTCTTTCTACTTGCTGACATCTTTACAATGATGCTCTTGCAGAGAGAAAACGAAATGCTGAACTTAACAGACTTCAAAAATCATTCGATATATTCCCGTGGGGATATCCTGAATGGATTAATTACTATGACCAAGCCAATCAACTACCATTGACAAAGACAACATTCCAGAAAGAAGTACATTCTCAGGTACTACAGAATACCCTGAAGCGTGTCGAACGAAGTTTTCAGAACTTCTTTAATGGT
Organism: Candidatus Methanoperedens sp.; assembly: GCA_026552955.1. Taxonomy (GTDB): domain Archaea; phylum Halobacteriota; class Methanosarcinia; order Methanosarcinales; family Methanoperedenaceae; genus Methanoperedens. The sequence continues at coordinate 52,925 of JAPMTS010000012.1, forward strand.
GCAGGATATCCGAGATTTCAAGGAAGGAATAGGTACAATTCATTCACATATCCAGGTAGCGGCCTGAAACTTGAAGATGGAAAACTTATCTTATCTAAGATAGGGGCAATCAAAATCATCTTACATCGTGAAATCGAAGGCAAAATCAAGACCTGTACTATCAAGAGAGATGTCGATCAATGGTATGTTTCATTCTCATGTCAAATTGATATTCCGATCATTCCTATTGAAATCAGGACCATAACGGGAATAGATGTCGGATTAAAATCCCTGATAACATTCAGCAATGGAGAGCAGATTGAACCTCCAAAGTATCTTAGAGCATCCGAGAAAAGACTTGCACGAGAACAGATACATCTATCAAAGAAAGAGAAAGGTTCAGAGAATAGGAATAAGCAACGAATCATTGTTGCGAAAGTACATCAGAGAATCAGATTTCAGAGAAAGGATTTCAATCATAAATTAAGTACAAATCTTGTGGATAACTATGACCATGTAGTGTTTGAAAAATTGCAAATACAAAACATGCTTAAAAATCATTGTCTTGCAAAATCAATAGTAGATGCTTCAAGGTCACAATTAATCAATGTAACTATCTACAAAGCAGAATACGCTGGTAAAATAATGGAATTGGTTAATCCAAACGGAACATCGCAAACATGCATATGTGGATATCCTGTACCGAAAACATTAGCCGTAAGGGTACATTCATGCCCTTCCTGTGGATTGGTACTGGATAGAGACCATGTATCTGCGATGATAATCAAGAATAGAAGTAGTACGGCAGGTATTGCCGGAATTCAGGCCCGTCAGAGCAATCCCGATAGGGAAGCAATGAAGCGGGAAGCCCCTTGTGAGAGCAAGGGGTAGTTCACTCCACAGGTCATTGAAATGGCAGCTTGAACCTGGCAATTATTCTCTTGCAACTTCTCTTACTATATCACCCGCAGTCAATATTCCGATAGGCCTGTGCGATGCACCTACTCCCCCTTCTGAAAAAACAAGCAGCCTGTGAATATGTTTTTCTCTCATGATAATTGCAGCTTCGGTCAAAGTGGATGTGGGTTTTACGGATTCAAGATTGTGGGTCATGACATTCTCCGCACATATATTCTCATAATTTCCTTTACCTATGACTTTCAATATATCGGTATCCGTTATGACACCCATAGCCTCACCGTCATGGTTTGTTACGATGACAGATGATATCCTTTTTCTGCTAAGCACGTTCGCGATATGCTTTACGGTATCATTCATCGGGACGGTTATAACATCCCGGGTCATTATATCTCTTGACAATCTATTTTCAAACCTCATATTATATTCCTTCTCTGACATTAAACTTAATCGTTCTTTTGATATATAATTAATTGATATGATTAATAATAAATAATAATTAATATCAGAGATCTATTATTGTGATTAAGTTAATCCATTTTGAAAAAAAAAAGCTATCTTTCAGACTGATGAAAAATAGCAAATACATTTACCTGGATTAAGAATTGCCACCTTTTTCGTTCATTTGTCTCATTGCTTCTTCGTACTCCAGGGGATGCTCATGTTTCATCTGTTCCTCTGAAAGGTTGCCAGTGAGCCATGCTTTTGACATTGGGAATACTTCAGGGCAATAATGGACATTCCACCAGTGAACAATGAAGATGAACAATGTAGCAAGTAATGCCTCATCAGTATGCACGATAGTCGATAAATGAACATATGCATATGGGATTACTTCCATAGCCTGAAAAGGGAATAACATTATAAGACCTGTTACGCAAAGCATTACCATTCCCCAGAATGCGCCCCAATAATCAAATTTTTCTTTCCAGCTATATCTGCCATATTTCGGGTGGTCAGCTTTACCGAGGTAAAACAAGATTGTCTGCCAGAAATCCTTAGCATCCTTCAACGTAGGCCATACTTTTCTATCAAGCAATGATTCCTTATCCACAAAAACATGATACACGACATGATATACTCCAAGAACTACCATCCCTATGCCTGCAGCATGGTGAATCTGGGTTCTCATGGAAAACCCTCCAAGAAGATTTATAATTACCGGTGACCACCACGCATCCGGAAATTTTAGAGGCATTCCGCTCACCACTAAAAGCATGAAAGTCCCGATCATTATCCAATGCTGTGCAAGTTGATTGAAAGTAAACCTTTTAAAAAAAATTTCACCCATATTTCTATCTCCGATTTTCCTGGAAGCTGAAACCTCTATTAATTTTTGCCGGGACATTTTCTAAAATCTCCTGTGTATCTTGAGCCTTGAAAGGAAATCAAGAATAACCATCCCTGTAAAGAAACCTATTACGGTAGTGGTCAATATTTTGAAAAATATCGCTATCCAGTATGCAAGGTCAAAGGGACCCAAATAATAATCCCTCATATGCGGATCCATACTTGATTTATTGAATACAAGTTCCCCTGTGTGCAAAGACTCTTTATCATGGACAAGACCTCCTGCCACCTTTGCGTCAAAATTCACACCCACATGGCAATTCTCTTTTCCGCATGTCTTAGGAAGATTTTCAGGGTATGTACTAGATGTGGGATCTGTATGGGTCTTCGTTTTATGATTCTCATGGCAGTCAGCGCATGTTGCAACAAGAGTATAGCCTTTATCAAGTGCCCTCCAGTGGAACGATTCTTTATAAGTATCGAATCGGTCTGCCTTAATACCGTAATACCACGCGCTCATCATTTCCTTGTTTGAATGACATTTGGCGCATGTCACTGGACTGTTATGATGATTTGAAGATGAATTCGGGTCTTTTATAGCGCGAATCTCATGTATCCCATGGCAATCCGTACATGTTGCAGCTTCAGGATGGCCTTTTTCAATCGCATCCCAATGAATGCTCGTTTTATAATCTTCGGTCTCTTTTACATGACATTTTGAGCAAATGTCTGTTATATGATTTCTTGTAGGCCTGCCTATAAAATCACCTGACATTACAGAATAAGAAATAACACTGGCATTCGATGTATCCGCTCCTCCGTGACAATTGGCACAGTTAAATCCTTTATCGTAATGAATATTATTCCTGAATTCAGTGACCACCTTAGTGTGGCAATGATAGCATGAAACATCTTCCTGGGCCGCGGTGACCCCAATAAATAACGAGAACAAAATCGCCAAAATCAATACATATTTATTTTTTAATAATAAATGAAATTTTTTGAATAGAGACATTCAATAATACCTCTCATATTTATACTATCCTTTTCTTCAGACCCCGTTTTTTCGTTTTTGATAAATCACTCTTAACTTGATGCTTTATATAACTTATCATTTTTTTTATCATTATTTATTGTGTTCTTTCAAGTGATATAGGTAAAGAATAATATAAATAGATGATAACTCCTTATCAGAAAAAGTTGACAAAATCAGAATTCAAAGCTGTTGATATTGAAAAAGAAATCAAATGCATTAGTTCATTTCCTGATGAAGATTATATAAAGATAATCCGTGAAGTGGGATTTGTTTGCGATTTCTGCGGCAAGTGCTGTACGAGTGAATTCAACGATCATGTCTTTCTGCTCGATGATGATGCGCAAAAGATAATCGAACGTATTGGCAGGGAATTCTTAAGGCCTGCGCCGTATTTTGATCTTTGTGACAATCTTGGAAGATTTTATGTTATGGGTTATGCCCTCAAAACAAAACAAAACGGAGATTGCATTTTCTTCAGGGACGGAAGATGCGAACATTATGAAATTCGTCCCCGAATCTGTAGAATTTATCCTTATATGCTTCACAGGGAACCTGATGAGGCTGGAAATTTTGAATTCAGGCAAATCAGCGGCCTGGACCTGCATGGATCATATCATAATGAAATAAGTCATAAATCGTGTAAAGAAATACTCAAATCCGTAAAAGAATACGAATCGGGATTCCAGAGGCAAAAACTTGTGTTTCTCAAAGAGATCGATAAATATTTCAAAGATAATAATTTCAGGAACAGCTCTCAGATGTATGACAGGATGATGAGAGAGTTCAAAAAGGGAAAAGCAATAGAAGTCAATGTATTTTTCCAGGGCAAATTTGAAAAAGAGATCATATCCAAACAAATTAATAAGCATGGATGATATTAAGATTATTTACCTTTAAAAAAATTGATATTTATGAGCAAAGAATGTTATTACTGCGGTTTCAGGGACCCCATGCCGTTCACATGCAAATTCTGCGGCAATGCATACTGTTATAATCACCGGCTTCCCGAATCACATAATTGTCCCGGACTTCTGAAATATAAATCAAAATCAAGCGATTCCGGGATATTTTACAAGAGGGATTCCGTGGTAAGAAGAAAACCGAACCCTCTCCTGAATTCATTCAATAACATCATATCTGCAATAAAAAGTAGTTACTCATTAACAATACTCATTCTGGCTATAGTATCGTATTTACTGCAATATATTATTCCAGGATATTCATACTACTTTGCTCTTTCTCCCTTTGATATTTTCTCCCGCCCATGGACCCTTGTCACACATATTTTCCTTCATTCAGGACCGATACATCTTTTATTCAATATGATGTTCCTATTCTTTCTCGGACCTGAGCTTGAAAGACGGATAGGAGGAAAAAAATTCCTCACTGTATTTTTCATTTCCGGGATTATCGCAGCAATAGGTTATTCATTATGGTCAGTTTTCATTTTGAAACAACATTCAACAGCAGTTGGAGCAAGCGGCGCCCTGTTCGGTATATTTGCATGTCTTGCTGTTCTTGCGCCGAATATCGTTATTTATGTTTATTTTATTCCTATGAAAATTCCCTATGCATTGATATTTTTCGTTCTTCTTGATATTTTGTTAATAGAAAGCGGCGACCTGGTAGCCCGAAGCGCGCACTTGAGCGGAGTCGTAGCAGGCCTGGCTTTTGGAAAACATTTAAAAAAGACAGGACGTTACCTGCGTTAATCTATATTTCTACCGGTCCTGCCACTCGTTTATAATCACTATGATATTCGTATAATGTATTGTCTGCTTTTAATATTATCTTGAATCCCGGAGTAATTACCTGTGCATACATCATACCTTTTTCAGGAAAGCCAAGGCTTGCATCCGGCCACTCTACAGCTTCCTCTTTTACAAAGGAAATATCTGAAATGGGAATTTTCAATCTTTCAGAAAGGTCTTTCCTGGCAATATCCACGACAGGCGAATATTCAGGAAGGACAGAATTATTGTAATTGATATTCTCATTCTGATTTTGTTCCAAGCATCCTGATATATAAATAGAAAAAATAAAAAGGATCATTAATCTTTTCATAATATCATATTATTTAATGAGCATATTTAACCTTGTGGGGCGCAGAAGTCCACTTCTGAAAGGTAGTTCACACATGATGAGAATAATGCCACTATGTATGCAAGATATTTATATCAATTAGACTATATTAAACCAATAGAATGAATGAAGAATTTACTGAAATAATCAAAGCAAATAGGCCGTCTGTAGCTGTTATCGGTCTTGGGGGCGCTGGGAGTAACATCATTTCCTTCCTTTCTGAAAAAAACATTGCGGGCGCAAAAATTATTGCGGCAAATTCTGAGATCAGCCACCTTATCCTCCAGACAGCAAATAAATTATTGCTACTGGGAAAAGAAACAAGCAAAGGTAAAGGATGCGGCGGATTTGCGGACATTGGAGCGCAATGTGCGCGAGAAAGCGAAGAAGAGATACGCAAAGAACTTAATGGCGCAAATATTGTATTTATCGTTGCAGGTCTGGGAGGCGGGACTGGCACGGGCTGTGCCCCTGTTGTTGCTGAAATTTCACATTCCATGGGCGCACTCACAATAGCATGCCTGACAATGCCTTTTGAAATAGAGGCCAAAAGGCGTGAAAACGCTAAAAAGGCCATACGCGCCCTTTCAGAAACATGTGATTCGGTGGTTTTGATAGACAACACAAAACTCAGGCAGGTGGCAGGAAACTTGCCTCTTAAGACGGCTTTTGGTGTGGCGAATTCACTTATCGGATCATTCATAAAGGGTGTTACCGAAACCATTACTATACCAAGCCTTATGAATCTTGACTTTGCCGATCTAAAAGCTGTGCTTGAAAAAAAAGGTGTTTCCTCATTCGGGATCGGAGAATCAGAAGGTCCTGACCGTGTAAAAAAAGCAGTATCAAAAGCAGTCTTGGCCCCCCTTCTTGATATTCCTGACCTTGGATCCGCGCATGGATTATTGATCCACATTAATGGCGGACGGGATCTGACCCTTGAAGAAGTGGCGCGTGTGGGTGAATTAATGGCAGAACAACTCCCCGGTACAAAAAAAATAATCTGGGGAGCCAACGTGGATGAGACCATGACCGGACGCATCCGGATCATGGCATTATTCGCAAGTGTTGGCAACCCGTTTGAATAAATACCTGAATTCTACACAGCCTTCATTTTTTGGGCAAAAGACCTTCCGAATTCCACACATTTTTCAAGCTCCTCTTTTGAAGGCTGCCATTTGAATTTGATGCCTTCCAGAAGGATCTGTATCTTTGCCTTGCTGAGTGTTTCCTCAATAAGCTTGACGTTTTCTCCGCTCCAGCCGAATGATCCAAAAGCGCCACCCACTTTATTCTTGAATTTCAATCCCTTAAGGTCCTCAAGTATGGGTTTTATGGTGGGCAACAGGCCATTATTCAACGTTGGTGAACCGATAATAATACCTTTTGTCTTGAATATCTCAGTAAGCACATCATTCCTGTCACATACTGCCATATTGAAAAATTTATATTTTATTCCCTCTTTTTCAAGCCCCTCTGCTATGGCCTGCCCCATTTTTTCGGTTGCCTTCCACATGGTATCGTAAATGATCACAGCGGAGCCATCATTTTTCCCCTGTGCCCATTCATAATATTTCGAAACTATCTGCATGGGGTCTTTTCTCCATATGATCCCATGACTCGGGGCGATAATATCTACAGGGATGTTCAATTTCTTGAACTCGTCTATTTTCCTGATGACAAGATCGCTAAATGGCGTGAGGATATTGGCGTAGAATTTTATGGCTTCCTGGTACACCTCTATCTCATCCACTTCATCATTAAAATGGGAAGATGATGCAAAATGCATTCCGAAAGCATCATTTGGCATCAATATATTTTTTCCGGTAAGATATGTGAACATACTGTCCGGCCAATGAAGCATAGGTGCAGCCACAAAAACGAGGTTGTTCTTGCCCAGGCTTATGCTATCTCCGGTTTTTACAACCTTGAAATTCCAATCCTCATGATAATGCTTGGGGATACTTTCCTTTCCTTTTTCTGAAACGACAACAGTCGCATCGGGAATAAGCTTCATCAGTTCGGGAAGGCCTCCCGAATGGTCTACTTCCGCATGGTTTGCGATCACGTAATCTATCTTTTTGACATCAATGATCTTCCCTATGTTCTCTATCATCTCCTGCGAATAGGGACTCCAGACCGTATCCACGAGAGCTACTTTTTCATCAATTATAAGGTATGCATTATAAGTCGTGCCTCTGTGCGTTGAATACTCATGCCCATGAAACTGCTTGATATTCCAGTCCACAACTCCAACCCAGTACACTCCTTCTTTTAATTCCACTGTCATTTATTTCACTCCTGTTTTTTTTTTAAAGCTGTACGGGAATTTTAGTGTTGATGATATTAAAGGCTATCTGATGCAAGAGATTATATCAGTGTCTGGTTATGAAGCTGTAATATTTATCGAGGATAAATTAATGTTAAAGAATCCTCTGCCGGACAGAATCCAGGCCATTGATTTCATAAAGGGTATCGATATTATACTCATGGTATTGTTTAACTATTCCATCACTTTAGATTATTTCGAGTTGATAAAAATACCTTCAGGTTATTTATATCACTCCCTTCTTCCGATTTCTATCGCTTCTGTTTTTATTTTCATGTCAGGTGTTACAGCTTGTATAAGCTATAAAAAACACAGGGAAAAATCAACCAGGCGGTATTTCATGCGGGGAATGAAGCTTCTTTTTTTTGCATTCCTGATTACCTTATTCACGTATGTTTTTGTACGTCCGAATACGATATTTTTCGGCATATTGCATTTCTTTGCAGTTACTTCCTTTCTCCTTCCGATTTTCATAAAATATCATAAGCTGAACCTTATTGCAGGGTTATCGATCATTCTATCAGGGATTTATTTACAGCAACAAACTTTCAACTCTCCATACCTGTTATGGGTTGGTTTCGTTCCTGAAAACTTTTCAACCTTCGATTATTTTCCCCTGATACCATGGCTGGGCGTCATTTTACTCGGCATTTATTACAGTGATTATATCGTTAAGAAAACTGCCGATATTACATTTTGCAACGGATTTTCAAAAAAAGTTACGTTTTTAGGAAAACATTCGTTATTCGTTTATTTGATTCACCAACCACTACTTATAATGCTTTTAATAGCTTCCGGCTTCAAATTATTTTTCTCCTGATTCTTCATTTTTCCATCCTCTCCCTTATCTCCCTTGCCTCCTCGCTTATCCCCGTTCTCCCGAAAATCCCTGCTATTAATTCCACAGCCTCAAGGTTCCTCGCAGCCTGGTCAAGGTAATTGAGAACATCTCCTGCATATGCATAAACTCCATACTGCTTTTCAAGCTCACGTATGACCTCAAGAGGCGCATGACCCTCGGCGCATAATTCTATCACCCTTGCTGAGAATTTCTGCTCGGCACAGCCGCAGTACGGCGAATCTTTGCAGGTACAGGACATGAATTCCCGGGCAAAATCAAGCATAACGCGGCGCAGGTTCTCTTTGAGCTTTGAAAAACCGTCAGCAGAAAAAACGATATCAAGCCCGGCGCCAAAAACCCTTGTCGGGATATCAGTACCGAGGGCATCAGATAACTGTGATGCATACCTGAAATATACCGAATCCAGGGTCTCAAGCCCGGTAACAATATCCAGGGGGGCAATTCCTTTAAGGACAGCGTTTTTTATCAGGAAAGTCTGCTCGACGCTCAGGAAATGAGATGCCACGATAAATCCAAGTTTCGTGGGGAAGTATCCGCCATCTTTTTTTTCAATAAAACCATATTCTTTGAGTTTATTCAGGAGGAACTCCATGTTCCCTTTCCCGAGCAGCATGTCATTTAATTTCCCGATATCGGAAAGCGAGTGTGCGATAACGATATTGGAAAGAGTTTCTTCAAGCTGTTCATCATCCCCGTAATCCACTCCAAAATGCTCAAGTTCACCGCGAAGCAGTCTGAATGCGATCTCATCCTCAGAATCACCTTTTCCGAACCGCCTTTCGGGGTCGGCAAGAAGCACGACGATGCCAAGGTCATGGTAATCCGGCCTCCCGGCGCGCCCCAGCATCTGCTGGAATTCACGAACGGTCAGCCATTCTATACCCATGGCAAGAGATTCAAATATCACCTGGGATGCGGGAAAATCCACACCTGCCGCAAGCGCTGCCGTTGTCACTACCACCGGAAGCTCTCCCTTGCCGAACTGCTCTTCCACGTTCTTTCTTTCAGGATAGGAAAGCCCTGCGTGATACGGGAGTGCTTTTATTGAAAGCCCCTCTGCCAGGATATGGCAGTTTCGCCGGGAATTCGTGAATACTATGGTCTGCCCACGAAATCCCTTTGAGGATCTCTTATCATACTCCTGGCGGGCAAGCCGTTCGATCATTCTCTTTTTTTCATAACCAGGTGCAAATATCAGGTGTCTTTCAATAGGAACCGGCCTTTCCTCGAATTCAATCAAAGCAGCGTCAAGTTTTTCGGCAAGCCATCCGGGTTTTCCTACCGTAGCTGAGAGATAGACATACTGGGCATCGGGTGCTATGAATTTCAGGCGCGCGATAAGACCATCGAGCCTGTGTCCCCTTTCCGTGTCTTCAAGTGTGTGCACCTCATCAATAACCACTGTACCAATAGTGCCAAGTGTTTGTGCTTTACCTGATCTCATTATAAAATCCATCCCTTCATAAGTGCCAACGATCACATCCGATGAGAGGGACGTGCGAATGCCTTTTATGCCTTTGGTTATGCGGCTTGTGCCTACGCGAAGAGATGTAGATGCAATGGATGAATACCTTCTTGTGAATTGTTCATATTTCTGGTTTGCAAGCGCAACAAGCGGAACCAAAAAGAGCATCTTGCCTTTATTATTCAGGATGTTTTGGAGTCCTGAAAGTTCGCCAACAAGCGTTTTGCCGGTTGCGGTAGCCGAAATGATCAGCTGGTTCTTTCTGTCAAGGAGTCCTGCCCCCACCGAAAGCGCCTGCACCGGCATCAATTCCTCCATCTGTTGAAGCAGGATCTTTTTCAGTTCATCACGAACTGGCAGGTCTTTTACTTTTATTGTTCTTTCTACCTTGCAGGCTTCCATCGTATCAAACCTGGTAAGTCCAGAATCCAGTTTTCCCGGACTAAGCATTCCGAGCACCCGGTCAAGGTTCCTTGTTTTGAGTAAGATCTGGATGAGTCTTTCCTGTCCGTGCGCTCCGAGCTTGATGGATTTTGCCTCCTTAACAAGTTCTTTTCTTGCGCAATCCTCGCATACCGATTCGTTGTGAAATCGTATGAATTCGCCAGTTATTGGCTTGTAAGTTCCTTTCAGGAGGCACAGGCGACAGGTGTTCGTGTATCCGTAATCCAGCTGGTATGCTGCCAGAAGTTCTTTAAATCCTGCTTCTGACCCCTCATCCCCTTCCGCGATAAGTATCTTATCGGCAAGGCGCAGGAGTTCTATGAGTTCCTCCGGCGCCCTGAATTCCTCTTTTTCACCCTGCTTTATCCTGAATTTCCCAACACGCGCGCCTTTTGTGGTATGCTTTAATATCAGGGTACCGTGAAAAGATGGCTCTTTGGAGTTGTCTTTTATGGGGAGAATGAGAAGCTTTGATTTCTGGGGGTGTATGATGACTGAAAGCATTTGGGGTATGAATGGCGGGTGGGGGATATTAATTATGGGGATGGAATTAAGAGAAGTTGATAGGTGAGGCTGCAGGATGGCTTAAAATAAATGAAATTTTAATAAAAATACTTTTCAAGGAGAAAAAAAGCCTTTTCGGAACAATGCAAAAGACCGATTTATCCGATCTCAGGGACCATGAGGATAGATTATAATGCTGCTGGATTCTTTTGCATGGATGGAATATTTCATGGGGACCAGGAAAGGTGAAAAAGTCAAAAGATCGATAGATGATGATATACAATTATACACATCTCCCATCGTAATAGCAGAGATATATTCAAAATCCCTCAGGACTGACGATAATGCACAAGAAAGAACGGATTTTATAATGAAAAGGTGCGCTATCGTCGTGCTTGATGAAAAAATCGCAATTGAAGCCGCAAAGATACATGCCGAAAATAAGATCAAAACTTCGGATTTCGGTCTTCCTGATGCCATCATTCTTGCATCTGCAAGGAGCAGAAATATGAAAGTAGTGACCGGGGACCCTCATTTTAAAAATTTCAAAGATGCGGTTATGCTATGATTTTGTTAACTTTTCTTCTTTATTATCGTAGAGTTTATGTTGTTGCCTGACATAGAACCGCGGTAAACAGGAACCTGCGATTATGGACAAATTGGCGCTTATCACAAGAAATACGGAAGAGATTGTAACAAAAGACGAGCTGGAAGGACTCATAAATTCTGAAAAACAACCTTCGGCATATGTAGGGTACGAACCCAGTGGTAAGATACACATGGGCCATGTGCTAACAGTAAACAAACTCCTTGACCTCCAGCAGGCGGGTTTTAAGATCAATGTACTTCTTGCCGACGTGCATGCTTATCTTAATGAAAAAGGCACAATGGAGGAAGTGGGAAAAATAGCTGATTATAACAAACGATGTTTTATCGCGCTTGGCCTGGATGAAAAGAACACCAACTTCGTGCTGGGTTCCTCATACCAGCTGAGTCCGGAATATATGCTTGATGTCATGAAACTTTCCCGTATCACAACGCTCAACAGGGCACGCAGAAGCATGGACGAAGTAAGCAGGGATGCCCAGGACCCAAAAGTATCACAGATGATATATCCCCTCATGCAGGCTCTTGATATAGCCCACCTCGGGGTTGATGTAGCAGTTGGGGGCATCGACCAGCGCAAGATACACATGCTGGCACGGGAGGGGCTGCCTGAACTCGGATATAAGGCGCCGGTTTGTATCCATACACCCATACTTCTTGGTCTTGACGGAAAGAAGATGTCATCCAGTAAGGGGAATTATATTTCAGTTGATGACACGCCTGAGGATATGAAAAAGAAAATAAAAGGCGCATTCTGTGTGGAGGGCGAAGTTACGGACAATCCGGTGCTTGCTCTTTTTAAGTATCATATCATGCCGCGTTTGCCTGAAATTATTATAACACGCCCTGAAAAATACGGCGGTAACCTGCATTATGAGAGTTATGAGGCGCTTGATTCTGATTTTGCAGCCAAGACGCTGCATCCCATGGACTTGAAAGCTGCAGCAGCGCAGTATATGAATGAGATACTTGAACCTGTGCGGAAGTTGATGGTGGAGAATTAGTTGGAGTATTATGATCATCCATGTAGTTCTTTTTACATTGAAAGACAGAAGTCCCATGAGCATTGAAAAAGCCAGGGATATCCTGCTTGGCCTGAATGGTAAGATCTCACAACTTCGCTACCTGGAAGTAGGAACCGATGTCCTTCACTCCGAACGTTCGTATGATATTGCCCTTATAGCGAAGTTTGACTCAATGGAGGACCTGCAGGCATATCAAGTTCATCCCGTCCACCTGGAAGTGGCAAAATATATAATGTTGGCACAGGAATCTGTGGCTGCTGTGGATTTCGAATAGAACTAAGTTGAGTCTATGGCAAATGTGATATAATTCTTTTTTTTCTAATTTTAAGCAAAATAGACACTTATTTTCATTAAAAATTAAAGCAAAAGCACCATTCGACAGGATAACATGATATACAGGATAATTTATTCATTCCAATCCTGTTGATCCTGTAAATCCTGTCTGAAATTTTAAAATTTTTTAGGATTTGAGCTTTTTTAAGAATTTATTTTAGATTTTAAGCTATCTTGCCTTTGGCTCAACTAAGAAGGCAGATAATCTGCCTGGATCTTCACGACTTCGGTACTATCCTTCGCTTCTGAATATCTCTCCAGGGGTTCCCGGTTCAAATCAAGGAATACGGGTCCCCATTTGAACTTATTGAGAATAAGCGCTGCCTGTTCTTTTTCCCCCAATATATAGAGCGCCGCAGCAAAAGCCTCTACTGAGCTCAATTTGAAAGGCTTGCCAAAATTTATGGCATTTGCCGCAAGAAGGTATGGAAGGGCGCGGTGCTTCATCATAAGTCTCTGGAGAATGGGGAACACGCGTTCAACCTCTTCCCATGAGCAGTCCAGGACTACGATACCATGTCTTGCATCATCGGCAGGAGACAGCGCCTGGTGTGCAAAGGGATCAAGGAATATCGCCTGCCTTGGAAGTGTCCTGGGATTTTTATGGAGCTTTGCAAGATTGAACCTTGCAAGCTTTTTACCGGTGCACTTCTTGGGGTCACACTGGTCGGCATGGTAAAAATGAAGAGAAAACATAATAGTTGCTATTCCAATACGGTTTCCATCACAATAAGCGCCCTCCTTAAATTCTCCTCTGAGGTCGCATACGATATCCTGATATGTCCCTTCCCATTCTCACCAAAAGCCGAACCGGGAACCACAATAATGCCATTTTTCAGCATTTTTTGCGGTGCATCGTCATCACTGACTTCAGGGAATGCGTAGAATGCCCCTTCCGGTTTTACGCATTTTATACCCATCGCGCCCAGGCCTTCCATGACAATATCTCTCCTTTTCCTGAAACTATCCCTCATTTGCTTCACGCAATCCTGAGGGCCTTCAAGGGCTGCCTGCGCTGCCTTCTGGGCGATCGAATTTGCGCATGCCTGGATATACTGGTGGACTTTTAGCATCTGCTCCACATATTCCTTCCTCGCGGCTGCATATCCAATGCGCCAGCCCGTCATAGCATATGTCTTTGAGACCGCGTTTATTGTTATCACATTATCGGTGAACTGGGCAGGGCTCACATGCTCGCCTTCATAAATGAAATGTTCATACACTTCATCGGAAAGTATCGTAATATCATTATCATCTGCAATTTCAGCAATCGCTTTCATTTCTTTTCTTGTCTGCACCGTACCCGTAGGATTTGAGGGTGAGTTAACAATGATCACTCGCGTCTGTGCAGTGATCAGTTCATTTACCGCTTCCGGGGTCATGGTCAATTTTTCACCAAGAGGAACGCCTATGATTTTTCCGCCAGATATCTTTGTCAAAGCACTATAAGAAACAAATCCCGGGTCCGGTATTAAAACCTCATCCCCTTTATCGACAAGAGCCACAAGTGCAATATGGAGGGCCTCTGATGCTCCAGATGTAACTATGACCTCATCCTGGGATACAGTAAAATGATTCTCAGATTCGAACTTCCGGGAAAGGGCCGACCGCAATTCAGGAAAGCCAGAATTCATTGTATAACCGGTTAAGCCTTTGTTGATAGCTTCGATCGCCGCATCTTTTATATGCTGCGGTGTATCAAAATCAGGCTGTCCAAGCCCAAGGTTGACCGAATTCGGGCCTGCTCCTTCAAACATCTTTCGTATTCCTGAGATGTCAATGCTTTTTACGCGTTGAGAAAACATGGTTTTACTCAAAAACCGTATGCCTTTTCTTCAATTCGGCTTCGCTTGCTCCCGTCCTGACCATCAGCTCTGAGATCACAGCATCAAGAAAAACAAGGGCACATATCTCAAAAATCGTCCCAAGGGGAGCTAACTGGGGATAACCTATCATCCTTCGTTCGTGATAATCCTCATAAACGACATCATCTTTGGGTCTTCCCGGGACTATCAAAACAATATCTGAAATTTTACCAAGGGTAGAATCCCTGTTTGATGTAATGACCGCAAGAGTTGAGCCTATTTTCTTGGCGATCACACCCAGATTTGCAATGGAAGGAGTCTCCCCGGAACCTGATACTGCAATTACAAGATCATCCGGTTGCACTGCCGGGGTGGTCGTTTCACCTACGACATAAACATCAAAACCAAGATGCATAAGCCTCATCGCAAAAGCTTTAGCCGCAAGCCCGGATCTTCCGGCTCCCATAAGGAATATCGTTTTGGAATCTATTATACCATTAACAAGCAATGTCACTGATCCTGTATCAAGTTTTAATGCCACCTTTTTTATATGATCAGCAATAAGATTCATTGATACGATAGTTGCTTCGCATTCTTTCTTTGTGGATTTCATAGTAATACTTTTTCCTCTTTATCTTTATACTCGATTCTTTTTATCTCCCATCCCTCAAGATTTTTCAATTTATTGTAAATAAAGTTGATCTTCTCAGGGCTTCCATCCCAGAGAAGTGTTTTCCTTATGTCCTTTTCCCGGAGTTGTTCCACGACGGATCTAACGAAATGTGCCATTGCTACCTTCTTGTAGAAAGGTATATTAAAAACAACCCTGTAACATCCTCTGGTTTTTGCGTATGATGTCAAAACATATCCCATATTCTCATATTTACCAATGTTCTTATAATCGCATAATATTTCCTGTTCAAGAGTAAGGGATGAATCAATACTGGATATTCCAAAAATCACATCTCGAATCAACGATTCACTCGCCCTCCTGCCAAACCATAATGTGATCTTGCCTGTGGAAAGGGAAACAGTGATGTCATCGCGCCCGAGTTCAACAATAGTTACGTACTGACTGTCTTTAAGAAATATGGATTTTCCGGAAACCTCCTTTTTTACACTCATATACTTATGCTGAAATAACTATTATTTACCAAATAATTATATATATTTACCGATCAAATCTGCCAATTTCCGCTTTGTCTCAACAGGGATCTTATCAGGTGCAGTAACGATCGCCCCTGCTAAAGCATTTGAGCATACGCAATTTCTCTCATGAGAAATACGTGGAATGATCTCTTTAATAATTTTACGGACTGCATCCTCATTTTTCATTGCATTGGAAATAACCGTCTCAATATTGACATCAGTTTCATGCCAGACATCATAATCAGTAACGGTTGCTATCATGCTATAGCAAATCTGGGCTTCCCGGGCAAGTTTTGCTTCAGGAAGAGCTGTCATCCCGATGATATCAAAACCGAGCGCTTGATAGACTCTCGACTCTGCGCGTGTTGAAAATTGCGGCCCTTCCATACAGACATACGTTCCTTTTTCATGTACGGAATAACCCAGTTTCCTTGTTATCCTGGCGATCATTGAAGACATCTCAGGACAAAAAGGATCGGCAAAACCGATATGGACAACTATTCCGTCTTCAAAGAATGTGCTCTCTCTCATTCTCGTCCTGTCATATATCTGATCGGGTATTACGATGTCAAGGGGTGCATGTTCAAGTTTAAGGCTTCCCACTGCTGATGCTGATATAATCCTTTTCACGCCGAGTTTCTTAAGTGCCAGGATATTTGCCCTGGAATTCAAATCAGTCGGTGAGATCCTGTGCCCTTTCCCATGCCTCGGTAGAAATGCAACATTAATTTCACCAAAAGATCCAATTGTGATGGCATCGGATGGTTTCCCAAACGGTGTGTCTATTTCAACTTCCTGTACATGATCCAGCATTGCGGTATCGTAAACGCCGGTTCCTCCAATTACTGCAATATCAGCCTGCATTTTTCTATGCCCCTTCATATGTCCATGTTTTTTTTCCTGAACTGTTCTTTGGTTTGATCAGTCTTCTTCTTACCATCTCATCGAGTATCTCATCCATACGGTCAGGCTGTGCGATCTCAAAGCCTATCGGGTCGATGTTGTGATACTTTGATAATCCTGCTCTGATCTGTTCAATATTCCATTCGTTTTTCTTTTCCTTGACCATAAGCCTGGAAATGATATCTATCATATCCTCGATAAAATTCCAGGGAAATACTATCCAGCCCCATTCCGAAACCACTTCGCCGCAATAATCGGGTTTTATCTCCGATGTATACAGGTATTGGAGCACTGCGGTCCTTACCTCTTTAGGATTCTGTTTGCTCACATATTCTTTTGAGTGTGTGATACTTTTACCTGTGTCGGTGATATCATCAACGATCAGTACTTTCTTTCCAGCTACTGCATTGTCTGCTAGCGGATACTTAATGCTGGGGCCACTGCCTGCATTTGCAGTGCCAACATAGTGCTCGATCTTAAGGCTTGTCAGATCATTGAGCCCCAGAAAATCGCAAAGCACCCTTCCGGCGAACCATCCTCCGCGCGCCAATGCTATTATCGTATCGGGTTCATACCCTGATCTTTTCACATCATTCGCTACATGCCTGCACAGGTCGTAAATATAATCCCAGTTAGTTATTACACATTTGAATTTATCAGGAAGTACCATTATGTTGCCACCGCAACGGAAAGGGTATTACAGGTTAATATATTTTTTGGAAAATAATCGTACTCAACAGAAAATATTCGCAGATACAACATAAATATTATTAAGACATAAGCTAAAATCAGTCCAATTAAAGCATAATTCTAGCATAAGGAGAATATAATATTTTCAAAATAACCAAGCCAAAAATAAAATATTTTTTATTGATATTGGGAGCAATAATAATTTTTTTCCTGATCTTTAATTCAGGTAATTTCACACCCCAGGAAGAGAAAGAAAAAAAAAAGCCTTCCATACCTTCCATATCCATTGGCTGTAACAGGGTCTTTTGGGAAAACGCACAGGAAGTCCTGGAAGCAACGGTAAATAACATAAGTAATCCGTCATTTGAATGGAAAATGAATGGCACCCCCATCAGCACGAACCATAAGTTCTTACAAGAATTTGGGATCGGAGAGCATTTGATATCGCTCAATGTCACTTTCAATAACCAGACGCTTTCTGCAAAAAAATCAATCCAGGTCATTGATTCAGTTGATGGCATAACTATTAACGAATATGCGGTTTCGAAAAACCAGTGGGGATTCCAGACAATGTTCAAGGGAAAAAATACAGGGGTAAAAGAAGTGATGGTCTTTGTTGATTCATTATCACCATTGCAGGTAAATGATTGCGGTGTAGTTTCAACTAAAGCCCTTTTTTCGGGAAAACACAAATGGAAAGCCCAATATCATGATGTCAACATAGCATCCGGCACGTTCAATATCAAGGAAACGAGCGAATTGAAAATCAACAGGATCGAAATTGCGCCAACTTATACGGCGGGAAGTGTCGTGAAGGGAAAAATCATTCTTGTGAATACAGGGTCCGTGCCGATAACAGAATTCGCAACAAACACGCTTGCGGTAAATAATGATTATGCATGGATGGGAGACAGGGCAAAAAGAGAATATTGGGATCAATATAAAGTAAATATTGAGCCGGGTGAGACCTATGAAATCCCGATACAGATGACGATCCCGGAAAAAGTAAGCGGGATAAGACCTTCGGGAAAATATACCATAACAGTATACATATTGTTAAAAGGTGTAAAAGTGGATACGAAAATTGTAACCACGGTAGTAAGATAATGAACTCAACGATTTGTTGATTATAATACTTTCCTGTAAAAAAGACCATATCTATAAAAACCTAAATGATGTAAAGAATCCCAAATTAAAATAAAGGTTTTTATCGATCATGTCCAATGACATCATAACAAAAGTTAAACGTGCAAAAAGCGCCTCCATCCCCCTGGCAAGCGTATCTGGTGACATTAAGAACAACGCGCTTGCGGCAATGGCACAGGCACTGGATTTGAACCGGGAGATAATAATCTCTGCAAATAAAAAAGATATCACAGCGGCTGGAAAGCTCGCTGAGGCAGGAAAGCTCTCAAACTCTCTTGTCAAGAGGCTTAACGTTGATGATACTAAAATTGACGAGATGATTGCAGGCGTAAGGGATGTCCTGAAATTTGAAGACCCGGTCGGGAAAACACTTTCTGCCCTTGAGCTGGATAACGGTCTTGAATTATATCAGGTAAGCTGTCCAATCGGATTGATCGGGGTTATTTTTGAATCTCGTCCCGATGTCGTTCCGCAGATAATGTCACTTTGCCTAAAAAGCGGAAATGCTACCATTTTCAAGGGCGGCAGCGAAGCAGGTAATTCCAACAGGACAATATTTGATGTACTTGTAAATGCGATCGAAACTACTCAGGGATTACCGCATGGTACATTTGCGCTTATGGAAACAAGGGAAGAAGTAAACGAGATGCTAAAACTTGATGATTACATCAACCTCATAATCCCCCGCGGCTCAAACGAGTTCGTAAAATACATCCAGGATAACACACGTATCCCGGTCCTTGGCCATTCATCCGGTATATGCCATGTGTATGTGGACAAAGAGGCTGACCTTGCCAAAGCATATGATGTTTGTTATGATTCCAAGGTTCAGTATGCTGCTGTGTGCAATGCAATGGAAACTTTACTTATTCACAGGGATATTGCGGGAACATTTCTCCCGGAAATGGCGAAAAAATACGATGCATCAGGCGTAGAACTCAGGTGCGATGAACCGTCATTCGATCTGCTAGAAGATATAGGATTCTTAAAAGCGATAATGCATGCGACGCAGGAGGATTGGAAAACAGAATATAATGACCTTATCCTTTCCATCAAAATAGTAGATTCAATGGAGGAAGCGATAGGCCATATCAACAAATACGGTTCACATCATACCGATGCCATCATAACAAAAAACAAAACCAGTGCCGGTAAATTCATTAATCTTGTGGATTCCTCAAGCGTGATGTGGAATGCATCTACCCGCTTTTCGGACGGGTTCCGTTATGGAAAAGGCGCTGAAGTAGGAATTAGCACTAATAAAATACATGCCCGCGGGCCTGTAGGAATGGAAGGCCTGCTGATATACAAGTATGCCCTTATCGGTAATGGCCAAAAGGTAGCTGACTATGTGGGAAAGAATGCCAGGAAATTTACTCATAAGAAATTAAAAGCAGAATTTTCTGAAAAAATGGGATAGGAATGTTAATGGATCCAGATGTTAACCGCAAGGAGCTTTTTTCCGACCTGAAAAGAATTGTCATAAAAATTGGCACATCTTCCTTATCGAATGAAGATGGAAGCTTTAACCGCAACCTGACAGAAGATATAGCCAGTCAGGTAGCGAATCTGCGAAAACTCGGGAAAACAGTAATAATCGTAAGCTCTGGAGCCATCGGTATTGGAGTCATCGAGCTTGAGATGCCATCGCATCCACGTGAAATTCCGCTTCGCCAGGCTGCGGCGGCTGTTGGCCAGAATATCCTTATGCAGGAATGGATGACCGCCTTTAAAAAACATGACATCAAAGTTGCGCAGATTTTACTGACATACGAAGCCTTTTCCAACAGGATGACTTATCTTAACCTGCGAAACAGCATCTCTGCACTTCTTGATGCCGGTGTTGTCCCTATCATCAATGAAAACGATCCCATTTGCGTGCATGAGATAGAAGCGACCTTTGGTGATAATGATAAACTTTCGGCAATGGTCGCAAGCAAAGTTGAGGCTGAACTTCTTATACTTTTATCGGATATAGATGGATTATACAATAAAAATCCAAAAAAGAATGAGGATGCCAGGCTCATAAATATCGTGGAAAAAATCACGCCTGAGATCGAAAGCTTCGGCGGGAGCCCAACCAGCACCAAAGGCGTAGGCGGGATGAGGACAAAAATTGACGCTGCTAAAATTACCTCTATCGCAGGATGCCATATGGTAATCGCTAACAGCGCCATCGATGAAGTTGTTATGAAAGTCATAACGGGAGAGAATATCGGAACGCTTTTCCTCGCACGCAACGGGAAATTCAAGAACAGGACACGCTGGATAATCCTCTCAAAGACATCAGGTAAGCTCATCGTGGATGAAGGGGCAAGGGATGCCATTAAAAAAAGTATGGGGCTTTTACCTTCAGGTATCATCGAGGTCGAAGGGGTGTTTGACCGTGGGGATATTGTGGATATCGAGAGCGAGGGGAAGCTGTTTGCCAGGGGGATAACGGATTACACATCTACTGAACTTGCCAGTATCAAGGGCAAGCATTCCGATATGATCGAAAAGATACTCGGATATAAGAATTATGACGAGGTCGTGAGGAAGAGTAATATCGGGTTACTGTGATTATAGCAATAAGCTTTTAAGATTCCATGACGATACATGCTGGTATGAGACGTACTTATCATCTTTTCCCACAAAATCCGGAATTTGAACGCAAATTTAGATTCGAGGCAGACCTCCCATTTCTTGTCAGTACTATGGCCGGACTGGATGGCCAGTTCGGGACATTTGTCACCGATGGCCCGGACCGCAAAGCTACTCCTATAAAAGCCAAGAGAAGCATTGAGGTTGAAATTGGTGAAAAAAGCGTTGATTTTGTACCACTTAACAAGAATACCCTTGATTCAGTACTGAGAGACATTTCACCTGAAGGGATAATTGATTTTAAAATAAATCTTAAATATTCCGTATTGGATGCGAATTATAACCGTGTGGCTTTCAAAGGCGATACATATCTTGTAAGAACAAATCTTGAAAATGGTGTCCTGACCATGAACATTAATCTTGTAGACGGTCTGGCAAGAACCGATTGTGAGAGAATAGCCGATACAATCGTCGAAGAAATAAAAAGAAAGGCTGGAAATGTCTGATCTTACTTATACCGTGTCGATGCCCTTTAAAAGAAAGGGAAAAGATGCCCTTAAAGACACGGAATTCATTCTAGCACTTTCCCTGGATTTGAAATGGTTCAATCCTGAACAGGCAAAGATCATATTGAGTGAAGCGCAAAAATCAGGGCTCTTAAAACGCGAAGGTGAGCTGGTGCGACCTTCATTTGATATATCCAGTATCGAGATACCTTCGGGATTCAAACCGGAACCCGTAAGCTCTGAGAAAAAGCCAATATTTGACAGGATAATAGAACGCATAATAGCTGGCACTAACATAGACAAAAGAAAGGTAATAGCAATGATAAATAAGAAACAGGAAGACCTTTCAAAACAGGTGGAAATAGAAATCAGCGCCATTCTCGTTGCTGTTGAGAATGGAGTAATTGTTGATGACTTGATAGATGAGGAATATAAAGCTCTAACTACATTGTCTTCTTCGTAAAAATATCTATAAACTCATTACATTCCTTGACCATATCCTTCGATGCTTTTTTAATCACTTCTATAGGGTCTGCACCGTCTGTCCTCACAAAAAGGATAGGTTCACTGATAGTTGGATGTTTTATATCATATGTTGCTATTTCAACATGTTTGTTATCAAGCAAAGCTGTCTTTAGCATATTGAGCAGGGTATGGGTTTCACCTGCTACCTTAATATTGATTTCTTTATCCGTCTTTTTAAGGATTGTAAGTTCCATGATTTCACCTAAATAATGCCTGTCCCATAATCCGAGGATAATTTTCGTGTCTCGGTTCTTTCACATTTGGGACATTTAAGTTTGCTGTTATCTATTTTCAATACATTCCTGCAATTTCCGCAATAAGCCTTCATTACGCCAAGTTCCTTATTGACTGTGGAGAGGCGCATATTACGAAGATCAAGTACCCTGGCCTTTACTATATCAAAGGGAGCGAATTCATAATATAATTCCTTGACATATGCATCCTTTACATTTGATACATGAATTGCCGCCTGATCCGCATTGACGATCTCACGTTCACCTTTGTCTTTAATTCCTGCGATCTCAACCAGGGCGACTGAATCTTTCACATCGGTAACCTGTCCGATAACGATATCGCCAACCTGGAGATGTGGAGGAGTATTCGTGACCGGATCAACTGATATGGAGCGATCCTTGTTGTTTATCTTCACAATACCGCTTGCTGATGCGTAAATATTTCCCCTGTCCAGATACGCCCCACTTTTGGGAATGAATTCTTCTGAAGTTCCGATAAGGTCCCCCGGCAAAACACTCCTGGTTTCTTCTTTTGGTTCTTCCTGGACTGCTTCTTCAACAGATTGTTCGGGCTGGACCTCTTTATCCTCTTCCACAATTTCTGATTCCACAGCCACTTCTTCAATCTCTTCTTCCAGCTCGAGTTCGCTTTCTTTTGCGTCTTTAGGTTCTTTTCCTTCACCCTTTCCAAGCTTTCTCCTGCTTGTTATTTTCTTTCTTTTGATTCTAATAATTATCCCTCTATTCTTTTCTCGATCCTGTATATCTCAACTTTTATGACCAGTCTTTCCTTCTTATGAAACCCGAATGTCCTTTTTATCGGGAAATCTATTAATCTGTATTCTGTTATGACAGATGGGCTTATGAATTTTTTTATGAAATCTGCACTTCCGGCATTATGTATGGAATAAACCGCGCTGCTTAATTCGAGGGCTTTCCTCAAAAATGGGCGATCACTTCCTTTTTTCTGTGCGCCAAAAGGTGGATTCATTACAACTGTATGCGCTTTTCCATTGACATCGGAAATATTGCAGCATACGAACTCAACCTCAACGCCAAGTTTCTTTGCATTTGCCCGTGCAATCTCAAGGACATCTTTATCATCATCAAAACCTATAACCTTTTCTGCCCCCAGGAGTTTTGCACCAATAGCAAAGATACCGCTTCCGCATCCAAGATCATAGACCGTGTCCACGAGATCCCCCCTCATAAAGGCAAAATGCAATAGCTCGGAGGCGACTGTTGCTGGTGTTGCATATTGTTCTTTGTCAGGCTTAGGTGATTTGAAACCTTCCACTTTTTCAAGGATCATCTCAAGATGTATTTTTTTCATATCACTTCTTGGCGATAAAATGTATGGCCGGAAGCAGGGCTTCACCGTGCTCTTTTATATGATGGAAATACTGTTTTGCAGACGCCTTTATCTCCGTTCTATCCTTTGTTTTCTCTATTTTTATGAGGTTGCCAAGCATCAACAAGTGTTCATTGATAAATTCCTGCGGTATCATTATCTCCCGTTTAATACTTTCAACAGTTATCTCGGTGAATCCCGATTTATTCAGATTCATGCTTATTTCTTCAAAATCATGCTGATAAAGAGCACCGATACTTTTCAGGATCTTATTGAAAAGCAAATTGGATTCCTGTGCTTCATTATTTGCGGTCCATTGCAGTATCATAAAAGAAAAGCTTCCGTCTTTATCAAGTACTCTTGCCGCTTCTTCAAATGCAAATCCGAGTTTATCGGATGAAACAAGGTCAAAATAATGGTAAGAGATTACCGATTTGAATACTGAATTCTTAAATGGCAAAAGGAGTGGCCTTATCAGAACGGCATTTGGAAGCGATCTTTTCGAGGTTATCCCATGAACCGCACAGGTGAGTTCCTCAAGTAACATTCCTCCGAAATCGAGAATTCGAGATTCAGGTTTTAAGTTTGAACGATCTATGAATTCTTGTCTGTCTTTTGCAGCGTATGGCATAGGTAGGTTATCATCCTTTGATTATAGGATCTTCTAAATCCCTCGGAATCTCCAATTTCCCAAGTTTTTTGTATTTTTATGTTATATTATGTTATTCATTATAATAACTGCGTATGTTGACCAAAAAAATCTGTTTCTTTAACTTATCTTCTTGACAAGTGGTATCTCATCGCATTCAGGGAACTTTGGACACTTTATGCACATGCTCCATATCTTATGTGGAAGCGTGCTCTTTTTTACCCTGACAAATCCATGCGATTCAAAAAATTCAGGCGCATAGGTGAGGGTAATAAGCTTGTTTAATCCAAGTGTTTTTGCCTCTTTTTCACACGCTTTCAGTATCTTTGAACCTATTCCTTGACGGGCCAATGAAGGTTCAACTGCAAGAGATAGTATCTCCCCATAATCTTCCCATGTAATATGAAGTGCCCCGCAGCCTGCAAGGTTATTATCTTCAATAACCACATAAAAATCCCTGAGATTTTCATATAATTCACTCAATGAACGAGGAAGCATTATGCGTTTATCTGCATAACTATTCACAAGTTTCCATATCTTTTCTACATCTTTGATCGTTGCTTTTCTTAACAATTGTATCCCCTTATTTCCGTTTTATTAGTTTTGCAGCAAGGGAATCCACCTGTTCTACCGCTGTTCCTATATAATTATCCGGATCCATTATTCTCGTTATCTCACTTTCATCCATATATTTTGAGACAATTTCATTGTTTAAAAGAGCGTTCTTCATATGGATACCCGATTCCCGGGCAGACATTGCACACTGGCGTACAATCTCATGGGCTTCCTGCCGCCCCACGCCTTTCTTACTGAGTTCTATCATAATGGCTTCCCCCATATTCAGCCCATTGAGAAGGTCCAGATTTTTCCTTATATTTTCAGGATAAAATCGAAGGTTCCGGATAATCGTTGTGGTAAGGCGTATGACATGGTCGGTTAACACACAGGATTCCGGGAATACAATGCGTTCGCAGGATGAGTTTGTCAGGTCCCGCTCATCCCACAGGGTATTGTTCCTGAGTTCAGGTTCCACCATTGCCCGTACAATCCTTGAAAGTCCGCACACCTGTTCTGATTTTATGGGATTGCGTTTGTGCGGCATTGTAGATGAGCCTACCTGTTTTTTGCCAAAGCTTTCTTCTAATTCTGCGATCTCGCTTCTGGCAAGGCTTCGGATTTCAATGCATATCTTATCAAGAGTTGTAACAGTATTTGCCATCCACATCACGAATTCTGCATGCCTGTCCCTCTGGATTATCTGGTTTGAAACATCGGCAGCTTCAATTCCGAGATATTCCATGGTCTTTTTCTGGATTTCTATGCCCTTTTCTCCGAATGCGGCCTGCGTGCCCACTGCCCCGCTCATCTTGCCTACCGTTGCCCGGGGCATAAGCTGGTCAAGCCTTTCAATGTGCCTGTCGATCTCTGATGCCCATATCGCAAAACGCAGTCCATAAGTAGTGGGAACACCGATCTGGCCGTGCGTACGTCCTGCACATACGGTCTTTTTATGGGACAAAGCGCTTTCTATAAGGACATGGCGTAATTTGAAAGTCTCTTTTCGTAATATCAGGAGGGCATCTTTTATCTGGAGAGCTGTTGCCGTATCTAAAATATCATTGGAAGTTGCGCCGAAATGTATCCATTTTCCCGCATCCCCGGATTGTTCGGACAGCGCAAGGACCACAGCCATTACATCATGATGGATCTCATCTTCTATCTCCTTGACCCGATTAAGTTTTACCATCTTTACGCCATGGGCTATCTTTTCATCCATTCCTTTCGGAATATAACCCAGGTGCACCTGTGATTTTGCCAGGGCAGCTTCAACAGACAGCATTTTCAAAAGCCGCGTGTCTTCATTCCATACAGCTTTCATTTCATCGTGGCCGTAGCGGTATTCAATTGGATGGATTGCCATGAAATCACCTAATAGACCTGTGGTAATAAAAAAGTAACCCTACTATTGATCCAATATTCCTATCGATATCCTGATATACGATTCTCAAGAGAATTTTACGTCGTGGCCCATTCATTAATCAAAGCATTTAGCTCAATGTATGTTACTGTCCTTGCAAATCCAACCGGTGCTGTCATGCTTCCCCAATCATCAATAGCTTTTAACAGATCTATGGTTTCCAATTTATCAGGATAGCTCCCAAGTCTTCTGTAATATTCAAAAATATCAAGTGTGATCATATTGTCTTCACCCACAATTGCAATTACTCCACTTGAGTTGCTTATTGTCCCATTAATGTAATACGTACCTAGAGAAGCACCAGGAGGTGCTGTTATTGAATAGATGACCGTTATGGTTATTCCTGGCGTAACATTTAACCATACCCATTCATGGGATTTATCATTGAAATCATCAGCATCATCGGAAATTATCGTAAAATTCCATCCTGCAGGAATAAACTCCTGAAGAGCCAATGCTTGAATTAAATTGCTCGTTATCCTGATGGTTATATTGGTTGATTCGCCCAAGAGAAGAGACTCTTTCTCGATTTCACGTATTGTATTTAGTAATGGTATTCCAATTGTAAAGTTCACAATCTTTTGCGGTTCAATATTTCCTGCTTTATCTGTTGACCAGTATGTCACATTATTCCGTCCCGAAGAATTAACCACAAATGGTACGGTATAGGTAAAAGTCAGACCGCCATTAACTATGAACAACGTCTCATTGACCCCGCTTTCATTATCCGTAGCATTCAAAGTAACAATCACGCTGTTATTATATGAACTGTTCTCAGTAACGCCACTTATGGAAGTTAAAGGAGGAATAGTATCCAAAGCAACGGGAAATTCGATCGTTCCTTCTTCATTGGCATTGGAATTCACCTCAGGGCAGCATCCACCTATGACATAAATCTTGCCGTTGACCTGAGCTGTTGCCGCAAGCGCCCTTGGGGTGGGTATTTCATAATCCAGAGGTCCATGCCAGACATCCTCCAGGGGATCATACATCCAGACAGCTTTTGAATTATCTCCGCCTGCCAGAAATATTTTTCCATTGACAACAACTGAATTAGGGCTATCTATCATGACGTGCATTGAGGACTTTTCGGTCCAATTATCTGTGATAGGATCGTACTCGTGCGTTAAATTGCCTTTCCTGTTTCCTCCAAATGTGTAAATCTTACCATTAACAGCCTCAGCAGTAAGATATTGGCGGGATAAAGGATGGGATGCAATAGGTGTCCATGTATCATTCATGGGATCGTACATTTGTGCGACTTTTTTCTCCCCGCTTTGCGCATTGCCGCCGCCGAATGCATATATTTTTCCATCTAATACGGCAGTAGTAGGATCGTATTCTCCCCTGAAAGAGGCTTTTTTTGTGTAATTATTTGTAACCGGATCATATTCCCATACATCAACATCGCCGCCAACATTAGTATTTCCACCGATAATATATAATTTCCCATTTACGGCCTGAATTGCCCCGTCTATTCCCGGAGACGGCAAAGGTGCTGCTGTGTCCCATTTATCTTCGCTAACATTATAGACTTCAACGAGATCAAGGGAGCCTTTATTCCATCCTCCTGCAACATAAATGTTGTCACCAATGGCCATTGTTCCCCTGTATAAATCCGATCGGGAAGTAGGCATACTGGCTTTCGCTGTCCAGTTGATCGTTGGCGATTCCGGATCAACATTTAACTTATCCACGGTATTTACTAATTCCCCGAAAAGGTCATTTGTGATTTTAACGGCACTGGCACTAGGAACAAGAAATAATATAATTAATAAGAATACAATTGCTATTCCTAGGGTATGATCTTTACTGTTTTTATTGGAAAACATTTTCCATTCTCCTTAATGTTACTATGGTATCCGGATGCTCACAACTACCATTATTCTAGTTATATATTCTATTGTGGATTATATTTCAAGACATATAAGCCTGAAGTTTACACACACGATTACTTTATAGACACATATATACATATATCTAACGCAAGATGCAAGTTGTCGGTGAACAAAGTTCACAACCAATTCCCACACAATAGGAGTATTGAAATTCGGATGGCTTTAAATACTTTAAACAACGAAAATATATATCATGGCAATGTCTAAAAAGATTTTGGAACGTAAAGAACGTGATCGCAAGGAAAAAATTACGGAACTTGAAAAAATGGCAGCGTCAGGAAGTGGGGAAGCCAAGAAGAAACTTGCAAAAGAAAAAAGAAAATTAAAATAATCCTATTTTAGAATTTCAGGAGGGGCGCTGCAAAATTTTACAAGAGCTTCAGCTTCCATAAAGTGAAGGCTGGCAGGGATCAGAAGAATATGCAGCGGTCCTCCAAAATCATGATCTTTTATCCTCTCAAGATAATCCGAATGCACGTTGGGTGATGGAGATCCCGCTCGTGCTATTCCAACTCCGAGAGTGTTAACGAGCACCCCTTCGCCCCGTCTTTCTTCCATTTCAAGAAGCAGCGAAACAGCTTTTTTAATATCCATAAAACCTTTTTCCCTGTCAATGTCGAGAAAAACAATGGTATGCAAGTCATTTTTCTTATTCATTTTTATGGTATCATATGGCGCTTCTGAAATTATTGTTATATCTTTTCTTATATATGGGAATGGTATGGTAGTGGATTTCCCGAACCTGTAGTTCGAAAGGCCGCTCAATCCTGAAACAGCAGACGATATGGAAGGAGCATGGATAATCATAGTTTTGACCCCCATATCTTTTGCCCTCAGCCGAAGGTCTATATGGGTCGTGGCGACCATGGCATCACCTCCGCATAAAAAGACTATATTTTCCTTTAATGAACGTGATAACCATACAGGTTCAAGTTCAACTTCTTCTCTTGACAGTACTATTAGCTCCTTTCCATAAAATTTTTCGATCTTTTCCTGGGAGGTTCCCATGAGATTTGATGTATAGAATTCAACATAGACAGCGTCAGCATTTTTTACAGCTTCCAGTCCTTTTACGGTAATATCTTTTTCATCATAAAGCCCTAATCCGATAAATGTAAGCATAATTCCTTTACAGTGAATCTAATATTTGTAAGTCTTGTCCACGGAAAACTATAATAATTAAGTGAACTTAATCAAAGCGATGGAAATCGGTCAAGATATAAATGGAATAGGTCTCACGATAGGAAGCATCCTTGGATATATTGCTATCTTTACAGGAATCATATTAACAATTTTGCTCCTTGAAACAATTCTTTTTGCAAAATAACCAAGAAGATATATCGTGAAACCAGAAATGATTGAATCCCTCTGTATCAAAGTACCAAGAAATGCAGGGGAATCGACAAGGAAGAGTTTAATAGAACTTCGCCTGCTTGATAATAACCTGAAAATAAAATCAAGCCAGGACTACCTATTTATTCCTGTTTCAAAGCCGATTGAAGGATTAGGGGAACTGGGAACAGAGATCTTTGAAATATCAGGCCATGAAAATCCCATGCTTGCTGTCCCCGGAGCTTATGAATTAATCGGGGATATCGCGATCATTGACCAGCATGAAAAAAATGCCCTTGAAATAGCGAATGTCCTTTTGAAGCATAAAAATATAAAGACCATATTCCAGGCAACAAGCGCTGTTTCCGGAGAGTACAGGACGCGTGAGGTTTCATTCATTAAAGGTGAGACAAAAACCCAGACCATATACAGGGAGAACGGGTGCAAATACCTTCTTGATATTACGCAGGTCTATTTCACGCCGCGATTGTCTACTGAAAGGATGAGGATAGCAGACCAGGTAAAAAATGGCGATAACGTAGTCGATATGTTCGCAGGCATAGGTCCTTTTAGCATCCTTATCGCCAAAAGATACCCGGATACTCATGTGATAGCAGTTGATAAGAATCCTGTTGCAGTTAAATACCTCCGGGAAAATGCCCGGCTTAACAAGATAAAGAATATCGAGATAAGGGAAGGTGATGCAAGGGATGAAGTCAAAGGGATTTTGGATGCAGACCACGTAATAATGAACCTTCCCCATAGTGGATTGGAGTTCATGGATAGCGCTTTTGGAATCATTAAAAGAGGCGGTACCATACATTTTTATGCCATCTCTCACGAAGATGACCTGTTTGAAGGCGTGACCGCAGAGATTGAAGCATGTGCAAGAAAAGCAGGTTTACAGGTGTCCCCTCTTGACCGCAGGATCGTGAGACCTTACGCACCATACCAATATAATATATGCATCGATTTTAGGGTCTCATCGAGCCCATATAATAAATCATAATATTAAACCCCTCACTCTAATTTATGAAAACAGAGGAGTGAGGTTTCCACCCCGGGGAGTACCTTCTATACTCTCCTCGAATATGCCTTCATTCATTATTCCGCTTTTAGTCAAGCTTCTGTTTAGTGACGGAACATCGCATCCTTCCAAGGCCACTTCTGGTTCACTTATTGTTTGGGCTGTGGTGTCCGATACGGGGAACTCTGCACAGCATCTCACGATGTCGCAATTCCCTTCTCTTCATGCGGGAGCGGCTCCACACGGTGGGATTTTCATCCTTGCGACCACAACGCCATCAGGTTCATTTCTCAGCGTCTGCTTTGCATTTCCGTTGGTTGCTCGATTTCGGAATTGAAAACAGGCGCTATCATAGCTTATAAGATGTTGCTGCTATGATATATTATAGAAGGCTATAGTAACCTATAAGGATATTGAAAAGAAAAAGTAGTATTATGGTTACAACAATCCAAATAAAAGAAGATATCAAATTGATATTGACGCAAATGAAGCTCTTTGAACGGGAAACTTATAACGATGTTTTAGAAAGACTCATTGAGGATGTTCAAGAACTCAATAAAGAAACAAAAAAAGAGATTGAATCTGCAATAATAGAGATCAAAAGCGGTAAATACATTACACATGAAGACCTTGCTAAAGAAATGGGATTCTGATGAAATTTCAA
This sequence comes from Candidatus Methanoperedens sp., assembly GCA_026552955.1. Classification (GTDB taxonomy): domain Archaea; phylum Halobacteriota; class Methanosarcinia; order Methanosarcinales; family Methanoperedenaceae; genus Methanoperedens. The sequence goes on from JAPMTS010000012.1 coordinate 84,237, forward strand.
ATAATCTGGTCAGAATCAGCGGCAAACGAACTTAAAAAATTGGATAGAACCGTTGCAAATCGAATTTTTAAAAAAGTTTCACATCTCGGTGAAAATCCATATCATTTTGATGTGACAAAAATGGTTGGAAATCCATATTTTCGACTACGGGTTGGTGATTATCGCGTCATTTTTGATATACAGAATGACATGCTTCGAATTCTTGTTCTCAAAGTGGGTCGTCGGAAGAATGTCTATAAGAAATAATTGTCGTCCTTCATTCTTATGGCGCCAAGTTTAGGCACTTGCTACTTCCACCTTGAAAACTTCTGTATATAATCGTGCTTGCTCCTGGAAAACTTCAAGAACCAACTGAATTGCCTTCATTTGATTCCTGTTTTGAATGCATACCCCCAATTATTTCATCCCGCATCTTCGCCTCGTTGGGTATATCATGATTTTTTTAGACAGGATCGACAGGATTTACAGGATTTTCCACAAAAATTGTATCCTGTTGATCCTGTAAATCCTGTCAAAGGTCTCAATTTGTTAGACACTATTAGTCAACATCACTTTTATTCAAAAACAAAAATTGAAACGAGCATGTGTTTTTGGAAAGGTATTTAATATACTACCCCCATAATGAGTTGCCTTCGCTTATATAGATAAAGAAAATCAAGTTAAAATAATGATTATTGGAGAAAAATAAATGGCAAAAATGCACACACGCAGAAAAGGTCAGGCAGGGTCCACGAAGCCAATCCGGACGGAGCCCCCAAAGTGGTCGAATACAAACAAGGATGAGATTGAGAATACGATACAGCAGCTTGGATTGAGCGGAAACTCCTCCAGCAAGATCGGTATGATCCTGAGAGACCGTTATGGAGTCCCTGATGTCACGCTTGTGACAGGGAAGAAGATCGTAAAGATATTGAAAGAAAAAGATATCACTACAAAAGTTCCGGAAGACATTCATAATATTATTGTCAACGTGCTGGAACTCAATAAACACCTTATCAAGAATCCTAAAGATATACACAACAAGCGTTCTCTCAATAACAAGATTTCAAAAATAAGGCGCCTTGAAAAATATTACCGCCGTGAGGGCGTACTTCCAGCAGACTGGAAATTCTCTATCCAGAGAGCAGAAATGCTCATTTCAAGATAGTCTCGATGACCGATGGACACGAAAGCCTCGTTGAACTTGAGGTTTTAAGCAGGCAGGTAGCTGAAGCAATACTGGAACATGACATCGTAAGGCTTATTTCCCATAACGATGCTGACGGCTTATCTGCTGCCGGGATCATGTGCAATGCCCTGCACAGGAAGAATATACTTTTCCATACTACGATAGTTAGCCAGTTTGACCAATCTACTTTGGACCTGATCGCAAAAACATCCAACGGACCTGTCATCCTTTGCGACATGGGAAGCGGCCAGGTAGAATTGACATCGAAGTTAAAAGAAGCCATAATAATAGACCATCATAAACCAACAGGAAAACTGGAACATGTCCATTTCAACCCGCATCTGGCGGGTATTGACGGCGCAACTGAATTATGTGCTTCCTGCGGTGCCTATATGGTAGCACGCCAGATGGGTGATAATAGTGACCTTGCGGGGCTGGCAATCACAGGGGCGATAGGAGATAAGCAGCCAATGAAAGGCGCTAATAAATTTATCCTTGAAGAAGCCATTAGCAAAAAAGTGATAACGTCCGGAAAAGGGCTAAGAATTGGGGATGGGCCACTCGAAGAAATTTTTGAGAATAATGTAGACCCTTATCTGGATATAACTGGTGATAAGGATAAAATAAAGGCTTTTCTTGATGATCTTGGAATAAAAGGCGAATTACGAAACCTATCAGAAGAAGAATTGATAAAACTTTCTTCCGCTATCATATTAAAGCTTGTGAAACAGGGAAGCATTCCGGCAATAGATTCCCTGATCGGCGACACCTATAACCTTAACAATGAATTGATACAAAATAGTTATGATTTTGTCAATATCCTGAACGCATGCGGTAAAGATGATAAGGCAGGAATTGCCCTTTCGCTATGTATGCAGGATGAGTCGGTAGTTAATGAAGCAAAGAGCCTGGCACTTGAAAACCAGCGCTCCTTGATAAGAGTGATAAAAAAAGCGCAGGAACAGATCATGTCAGCCCGCAGTTTCAGGTATGTGCTTCTTGAGGATTCAAGCGGTACCGGGATCATTGCAGGAACAATGACGAGATATATATATCCTGATAAGCCTTTCCTTACATTGAACGAGGTTGAAGGAAAAATCAGGATATCAGGCCGAGGGACACGGAAACTGGTGGATGCGGGACTTGACCTGGCAGCTGCTATGAGGGAAGCATCACAAATTGTCGGAGGTATAGGAGGCGGACATGATGTAGCATCAGGCGCCACGATACCAAAAGGAATGGCGATGAAATTCATAGACCTGATCGATCCCATTATCGAAAAACAGTTGAGGCCATGAAGATAAAAGGAAAATTGACATTGAGAAGCGAAAGAGCAGAAGACCTTGTCACTATTATTGCCCAATCTCTGGCTCCAGATAATGTTCCTGGAATAGAGACTATTATAAAGGATGATTCTGTCACAGTTTTTTTCGAAGGAGAAAAAGTCGGGACTATCCTTTCTTCGGTCGATGATTATCTGATGAATGCAAGAATCGCATATGAAATACTAAATTTAAAAGAACAAACTGATTTCCATGTCTCTTCCCTTTGATGACCCGATTTTGAAAAATCATGTTGATCGCCTCCTGCAAAGCTACTTGCTCTGGACGGGACGCGAGCTGTTACCTCCCGGGCCTGATCACTGCAGGACACTGTTCTTCCAGCCATTCGTGGTTCTCTCACATGGTATCCAGGATGACCCCCTATTGAACTATGGCAACCAGGCAGCTCTTGACCTGTGGGAGATGACATGGGAGGAATTTACCAATACACCATCGCGCCTTACTGCAGAACCCGTGAACCGGATAGATCGTGATCGGCTGCTCGAGCAGGTCAGGCAGAATGGCTATATCGATACCTACCGCGGAGTACGTATCTCCAGGAGCGGCCGGCGCTTCCTGATAGAAAAAGGTACTGTCTGGAATATCATTGATGAAAAGAAGGAATATGCCGGGCAGGCTGCGACTTTTAGCCGATGGACATATCTTTGATCTTCTTTTTTTGATCTTATTGAAAAGATTGATATGCTCAATAGGCAATATTGATATCGGGATCATTCCTAAAAATAAATGTGACCGAATGAAATTAATTTCATTAAAAGATAAACTTGAGGATTATTATAATATTAACAAAAAAAGTAAAAAAGAGAGCTAATTGCTTCTCTTTCTTAAAACTACAGTCATCAATCCCGCAATTGCAAGAACAATACCGAAACCCGGAGACCCCTTTGTCGCCGCAGGGGTGGATGCTTCCGTTTTTTCGGTGGACACTGCTGTCACCTCAGGCGATGCTGGAGACACTGCTTCCCCTTTTAGACCGGATATTGCAAACGGTGAAAATGCGTTCGTCTTTGACTCAAAGTATGTGTACTTGTTGTCACTGTTGGTTTTCTCAGTAACAAGAGATACCCACTGTGTCCCGTCCCATTTCAGCATTGCGATATCCGCATCCGTGAAGCCTTTTGATGTTATCAGGGAACTTTCAAGTTTGAATTTTACAATTGCCTCTTTAATATTCCTGGGCACTGCAAAACCTGATGTACCCACCCAGATATTGAGATATTCATAAACAGTTCCGGGCGCATCTTCTTTCACCTGTGCTGACCTGTTTTTAAGAAGCTCGACCTGGACACTTATCGTTTCCGTATTGACATTGCTTGTTATGGCGATCTGGGAAACCGGCAGTTCCGGAGTTATGAAACTGAATGTTTTTGAAATATCTTTTGCCAGAATTCCATCCTTTGATTCTTTCTTCATTATGTTTTCATAAGGTTCCGCAGAAACTACTCCGCCGCCTCCGGAAGAACCTCCTCCGGAAGATGATGGGGAGGAACCTGCTGCAAGGTCAAGCCTGATATTAGATCCCTTTGAGTCCACGACCCTGGAAGTTGCAGTACTACCGCCTACCTTGAAAGTGATGGTCTCATCATTCACCACACCTTCATCAGCGGGCGTCTCAGGATCGTCCCATGGCACTGTTACCTGGTATGTGGCATCCTGGAGGCTCGTTGCGCCTGCAACTTCTTTTCCTGATGGGTCATACACGGTTACCAGCTCATTTGATTTTGTGATTCCGTCAACACTCACGATACCCCAGTAAGAAGTCGCACCCGGCGTAGCCTGCACTGAGGGGATCAAAAGCAATACTAATAGAATTAAAATATATTTTTTCATTCTGTCACTCCTAAAAAAAATATAAGTGGACTTAAACAGTCCACTTGCTAATCTTTGTTGCGTATATCCAGTACCCTTTGCCCTGCACCATGCTCTTAAGGGTATTAAGCGCCGAAGGCATTACCGGGTCATACAGTTCCCATTTGCTTCCGGTGGCATTGTAGCCCCAGACCACGGTTATGTTGTCTTTCACCGAATTCATCACTGATGATGGCGTGGTGTCCGCAGGTGTACCGTTAAGAGACACCAGGTTCCAGCCAACTACCAGGTCGACATTGGATGTCACAGCCATACCAAGTGATGCATTGGATGCCTCTGCCAGGGCAAGAGCATCGTCAAGAAGCTTGTTAGTCCCGACAGGGTCATGGACGCCCCAGCTTTCATCAGACTTTACAAGATTTACATTCCAGTATGCCTGAGCTATCTTATCAGCGCTGAGGGTTTTTATACCGCCATAACTCTTGTAATTCGCCAGTGCCGCAGAAACCGTTGTATTAACGGTGGTGTGCTTTGCTATAGTATCTGCCTGTATGTTTGCTATCACGACGTCGATCGTATCAACATCTGTTCCATTCACATGACATGCTAAACATTTTGATGTGTTCTGGAGTCCTGTGGCATTCACCTTGAAGCTGTGTCCTGTTATCTTACTGGCATCATCCAGCGGATATCCTGTAGCATTGGTCTTGTTGATATACATGTGACAATCAATACACTCGAAATTCAGCATGCTTGACTGCTTCCATGAACCAACGAATATGTCCTTTGCCGGCCAGCCGTGTGGACTTGTAGGATTACCGCTTGAACCATTCCAGCCTGGCCCTTCCCGGGTTAATCTGACATTAGAATGGCAGTTGCCGCATAGTTCGGTGGTATTCGCCATCAGTGTGTAGTTGGCGCTGTATCTGCCGCTTGAATAACTGGCATCCCGATTATACCAGCTATATTTTAAGCCGGATTTATTTATCGAGTCACCCATATCGTGAATGTCATGACAGACGGCGCATGTGATACCCTTGAAGTCCTCAGGAGCTACTACATCACTTTCATTCGCAGGATTCCAATTGGTGGGCGAGTGGCATTTACTGCAGGAACTGTTGTTCCTGGTGCTTGTTGCAAAATAGGTCTCGTTCTTGAAAAACCCATTTTCCTTGTCATTATGCATGCTTGCATTCCATTCTGTTTCTATCGACACTATTGAAAGGCTGCTCAAGGTCATGTTCTCCGAACTTGTCACATGGCAATTCGTGCCCTTTGAACAGGTACTCTTCGGATAGTTCGTTGCATTATATGCATTGAAGGAATGATCAGCTTTGCTTCCCGAATTGTGGCAGTCTGTGCATGTCGCCCATTCTTCAGGTGTTGCATTATTCCTTCCATGAGTAAGGTTCACCTCTTTTACGTGGGCAATACCATGCCTGTAGTGACACATTGAGCATAGTTTCTCAGATTCCGGGCGGCCTGTCAGATCTATGGCTGCAGCACCATAGCTGCTATCTTTCAAAGTAGTACCATAGGTTTTTGGAGAGCTTCCGGGATACAGCAAATCGATAAGGCTCAGATCAGCATATATATCGTTCCCTGCTGTCAGCGAAGCATTCGTACCTGTGAATGTGCTACCGTTGTTAAATCTGCTGACATTGCTCGCAGTCGCGTTAAAGAAGCCCAATTTCACATCTTCAACAGTAGCATAACTGGTACCATTGAAACCATTTGTTGAGAGGAGATCACCATATTTGTCATCTGTGGTACTGTGGGGATTGTGGCATACGAAACAGGTTACATTTGAAGCTGTCTCAAGCGACGATGCATATCCCGTCATGTACCTATCATAGGGAGAATGACACTGGGTACAGGTGCGTGATGTGCTTTCTTCCGCAGGACCGGTCGCATGTTTGTTCGTCATTGCCTGACCCTGTCTGCTTGTACCATTATGGCATTTGATACAGTCCTCTCCCTTCGTATAAACTGTCACCTGGTGGCCGTTGCCTCCGGGACCGTGGCAGTTCTCACAGGTAATTCCTTCCTCAGCCCATGTTCCTACTATACCCGGCAAACCGCTCTGGTTGCCGCCAGTAGCGTTATAACCTGTGGTATGGCAGCTTCCGCAGGTATAATTCCCACTATAAGAGGCAAATGTTTGATTTTCAACATAATATCTTTTAAAGAATGTACCATTCTGATTCAAGTACCTGAATTGGGTTTTACCCACTACCATATACGATACGTTCGTAGTAGTCCAGTTCTTATCATCAGGAACCGTGAGATTCATGGCCTCACCTGAAGTGTTCGTTGTCAGCATGACGCGGTGCATTGTGCCGTACCAGTCATCGTATTTCTTCTCGTGGCAGACTTTGCATACCGAAGAGGTAAGGTAGGTTGCATCGCCTGTAAGAATCGTAAAGCTGTTGTTAGTTACATTCAAATGGCAATTGCCACAGGCAGGAGCTACCATAATCTCAGAGGCCAGAATTGTATCGTTGTACCTGTGGGTGCTGTTGTAGAACGAACCATTCGATGAAAGATTCATATTATAGCTATTCATTCCGCCAGAAGGTGGTTGTATATGGCAATAAGCACAACTATCAGCCACAACCGGTCTTGAAATACCATTAAATTTGTGGGTGTCGTTGAAGAAGACACCATCAAAACCTCCAGCACTATGGCATCCGCTACAACCCGTTCCTGCCTGCGAAGGCCATGCACTTCCCGTCCCTGCCAGCGCCAGCAGTATTATCAAAATTCCTATTCCTAATATAATTCCTTTTCTCATAATTTTATCCTCCTTCGTTTCCTTTAATCTCCATTAACATAATTTCATGACAATAAAATAAGGGGCTTAAAGCCCCTGAATTCTCACTCATTCTTCTTCACCACCAGGAAATACACACCAGCTCCGATGATCACCAGAACGATCAGGCCGATTATCCAGGTCATGATACTCGACTCCTCGACCGGTGCAGGGGCCGTACCTGCAGGGGTAGGCGTCCCGATCGGTGGTGTTATTGTGGCTGTAGGTTTTGCTGCTGCTAATTTTGCGGTTATGGCAAATGGTGAGAAAGAATTGGTCTTTCCCTCAAGGTATGTGTTGGTATCGTCTTTGGACAATACCTTTGTCTCAAGATTTATCCAGCTGCTGCCGTCCCATTTCATAAGCACGATATCTTTTGCCGCAACACTGTTCGCGCTCATCCATGAATTATCTACTCTGAATTTGATGAGCGCTTCCTTGATGTTCTTTGGTACTGCCATGCCCAGGGTCCCGATCCAGATGTTGGTGTTCTTATAAACAAGTCCACCAGGTGCTGCATTCACAAGAGTCGAAGTACCCTTCAATACTTCTACGGTCCCTGTGACTACACCAAGGCTGACGTTGCCGGTGATATTGACGAACATTATGGGATTCCTGGGTTCCTTGAATCTGTAGGATGTTAGAACACCTTTAGATATCTCCAGGTCATATTTCTCGACACTTCGATATTGGTGGAGTTCTCATCCGACCCACCGCCGCCGCCACCGCCTCCACCGCCTCCGCCGCCGCCGCCACCGCCACTGCTGACGCCGCCAGAAGTTGTTGTGCCAAGAAGGGCAAAGGTGCTAAAGTGGTTTGGAGCGGTTTCTACATACCATCTGCCGCTCATATTTCCGCTGGCGATCGTGATGAGTTTTTCCCAGGCAGGTGTCGAAGCGGTCGTATTATAATAATACATTGCAACACCTCCTGTATACGTGGACGGATCGGTGTCGAAATATAATCTCAGCGTATGGTTCGTCACATTAGCCGCAGTCGTGTCATTGCTCCGGATGACAATGAAATTTCCCAGCTTTGTTCCTGAGGGTAATGCTACACCATCAGGACTTAGGTAAGTCTCCGATATGTTCACTTTCATATCATGGGTAAGATTGACAGACATTGCAAAACCCATCGAAGTACCCATACTGCTGTCATTCAATAGAGTGAGTGTGTTTTCAGGAACAAACGTATCCTGGCTCTGTTCAATTACCAGTTGTGATATGCGTACAGCTTCGTAAACTTTTGTGAAGTTTATGCCCTGGTAGGTTACCCAGCCAGTGCCGCTTGATATCTGTCCTTCATACTCATAAGCAGAGCTGCCGATTACCGTTACTCCTGAAAGGATGATATCACTCAGGCTGGCAACATTCGTTATTGTACTGGTGCTGCTCACGATCACAGATTCGAGTGTGGAGTTGGAAACGGTCGCACCGGTCAACGTGGAATTTGTGATAAATGCATTACCGCTTATAGATGAACCGGTAAGGTTCGAACTATCTACAGTTGAGCCCCCAATTGTGGAATTATCAACATTTGAATCACTGTATGTGCCTCTGATAACCGAGTTATCAGTGATCGAAGTAAGTTCGCCCGTCACAATTGAATCCGTTATAAGCGTTGAGTTACCCTGGACATCTGCTCCGTTTGTGACATTTGAGTTTACAAGGGTTGCGCCGATAAGGTTTGCACCGTCAGTAACATTCGAGTTCACAAGGGTTGCACCCCCGCTAGCGTTTGAATTGTTGTCAACAGTGCTGCTGATATTGGTGTAATTTGCGCTTGCGTTCCTGATGATCGCATTCAGTGTGATGCTTGCATTCTTTACCTGGGAACTGTTGTCTATGGTTATTGTTAATGGCCAGCCCCCGAAGTTCGTGTTATTTACTTCCACAACAACATACCCTGTGGATGTAGTGGTATTCAGAAGCAGTGTACCCGGTATCGTAGTATTCGTAACGACCATAGATCCATTGGTTTTTGAAGTCACCACACTAAATGTGGCATTGTCGCCTGTATTTACCACTGTCAGGTTGAAGCTTACATTCTGTCCTTCATCCGCTGAACCCACTGTTCTATTGGCTGTTACGGTGACCGTATTTGGGGAAAGCAAAATAGCAGGTACTGTTGTTAAATTGTTCAAAGTAACAGATACGTTCTTGGTACTGGTATTGTCGGAATATCCCGGGTTTGAAACACTAATATTGTATGTCTCAGGAAGAAGCGATATCGAATATGTTCCCAATGAATTGGTTGTGGTTGTTACAGAAGAACCAGTTGCATTAGTAATATTAACAGTAGCGCCGCTTATTCCAATGCTTGTGCCTTTCTTAACAACACTGCCTTTTAATGTTCCATTGCTCAGTGCCAGGTCAAGGAGATTATTATATCCACTGACAGTTCTTGTATGCACTATTATGCCGTTCACTTTGAATATTATGAGTTCCCCATAGCTCACGCCAACATCCAGAGGATTATTGTCGTTTCGGAGCACAGATACTGAATACGCACCGTCAGATGAGCTGGTGGTATTCCCAACTTCTGTACCGTCCTGGTCAGTTACATTTATTGTAGCCAAGCTCAAAACACCATTCACTGTGACACTGCCATAATAATTGGTTGGATAATCAAGTGGGGATGAGGTTACAGATGTTGTGGTATTAACATACGCTTTCGTGCTGGAGTTCCCAACTGAGGTCGCGGTCACATTTATGAGGTATACCCCTTGTGTTGCATTTGTCACATTGAGCGATAGAGTTGTAGATGCTCCTGCATCCAGGGAAGGAACACTCGTCTTATTCAGGGTCCCTGAGGATACATTTCCTTCCATCGTAATGCTAAATCCGTCTGTTGATTCACCGGTATTTGTCAGGTTAAGCAAGAATGTCGCATTTACTCCCGGTCTTGTCGAAGCGTTCAATCCTGAAATGCTGGTAAGCGTGACATTTGTCTCGGATACAACGAACCTGAATCCGGTTAGTGTTGCGTTTTCAGAAGTATTCAGGGGATTTGTAATGGTTACGTTAAATAAATCAGTAGGAGTAGAACTGTCCAGAGTGAAACTGGTATTAGTCATATTTGTAACGGTTGTTGTCGTGTTGTCTGCACCGGAACCATTAACATCGACCGTCGGCGCGCCTGTAACATTTATGTTGAAAAGAGCGCCGTTTGCAGTTGCATTTGTCATGTTGATTGTTACAATGATCGGAACGTTGGTCAATGATGTGGCTGTATCGACGCTTAAAGTAATATTACTGCCCACAGCTGATGCATTCACACCAGCCTGCTGGGGATTTGCAGCATTCGCAGTTCCTGCCGCTATCCCGAAAAGCAGCAATACAATCACAATTCTTAAAACATTCCATAAATTATTTTCTTTCCGCCTCATTATTTCCATATCTCCTTCAATTTAAATAACACGATAATTATAAATTTCAATCGCCATACCCATGAAATTTACATGTCAATAATCATTGTCATCATCATATATATAACTTTGTTCACCTTAACAATAACTTTAAGACGTTAAAATTTCTCATCTCAGGTAAGTTTTTTTACCTCCTGTGAAATATCAGAGTATGCGTTTTGACCTGCACATCCATTCAAAATATTCCTCGGACAGCGGATTGGCAATTGAGGATATAGTAAAAAAAGCCGTGCAAAAAGGGCTGGATGGGATCGCAATATGCGACCACAATACTATAGCGGGAAGTTACCATGCAAGTAAATACGTTACAAAATTGAACCTCCCTTTGCTTGTCCTGCCGGGTGTGGAAGTCTCAACGACGCTGGGTCATCTCATAGTACTTGGAATAAGGGAAAACATTCCAGCAGGCATGACGCCGGGTGAGACGATCATGATAGCACGGCAAAAAGGCGGAGTTGTCATAGTCCCCCATCCTTTCAAAATAAGAAGTATCGGAAATGTGGAAGGGCTGGATATTGATGCTATTGAGACATTTAATTCCAGGTGCTTTTTCGGGGAAAATGAACAAGCCCGAAAGATGGCAATGGAACTTGGAAAACCGCAAGTCGGAGGAAGTGATTCCCACATGCTGGGAACAATCGGGATAGGGTATACGGAAATTGACGCAGAACCTGATGAAACATCCGTATTAAATGCCATACGAAATGGAAAGACCCACCCCGGGGGGAAGAACGCTCCTTTGTATATTATAATAATCCAGGTATTTCGCGGAGTCCTCAGACGTCTGAGGACGACACGGGAAAAATGAATTGAACATCATTTTTGAAAAGATATAAATGTTCATCCGTAATATGAAATACGCAATGGTAGAATATGATGTAATTATTATAGGAGGAGGAATAAGCGGGCTTTTATCGGCTCTTACTCTCTCAAAGCACGGCAAGAAAGTGCTTTTGCTTGAAAAGGATGATGCAGTTGGAGGCAATTGCAACAGTTACATGGTAGACGGTTTCCAGGTAGATACTGGTCCTCATGCGATCACACACCTGCGGGAAGGACCTTTGCGCAGGTTGATGGATGAATACTTTACATATATGCCTTTTTTCGTAGATTATGGGCACTATTATGTTCGTACCGAAAAAGGTCTCACGAAAATTCCCTCCAATATAAAAGATTTTGTAACTTTTGATGTTCTTCCAAGAAAAGACCGGCTCATGCTTTCACAGGCATTGACGAAAGCCCTGACCCAGATGACCTTTGGAATGCTGGATGGCGAGCAGCCTGTTTATGATTATCTTCCCAAAGGACTTTCCGGGGATACATATGATTTCGTAAATGCCATCGCATATTTTCTTTCCGGGAAATCCATGAAAGACACATCTGTAAACCGTGTACTATACGGGAGCAGTTTTGTAAGGGACAGTGTTCCAGAGGATATTTTTGAAGACGTTGAGATGGCACCGGGTACATCTTATGCTTCACTCATAACAGAGAAATTATCAAAATACCAGTTAAAAGGTCATCTTACCTCATTTAGCCGGCTTGCCACCAATAAAGTATCCTATGCTCAGGCTTACCCTCGCGGAGGATTGAGGTCACTTCTCCATGCGGTATTATATTCAATGCCAGGGACAGTGCAAATAAAAACCGGTTCGAAAGTGTGCAGGATATTGACCGGGGGTGAACATGCAATTGGTGTTGCTACAGATACTGATTCTTATTCTTCGGAGATTGTCGTTTACACAGGTTTTGTAAAAAACCTTCCTTCCCTTCTTCCATTACCTTCGGAATATGTAAAGAAACTTTCAACGATAGACCAGACTCTCAGCCTTACAATATGGCTGGGATTAAAGGAAAAAATGAAAGAATTTGATTATACCGGTTCAGAGGTATGGTTCAAGGGTGGAGCATACTGGGCGATGCCCATCAGCAACTACGATGCAAGCATTGCGCCCAGAGGTAAACAGCTTGTGGGATTTACTTTTGTTATTGATGAAAAAAATGACCTCGATCGCGAAAAGAAAAAAGCCATGGAATTGATCATGAAGGCTGTCCCTGGTATTGAAGAAATGATCGAAATGACACACTACCAGGTGACGATACCAGAAAAAGCCGCTGTGACCATAAATGGATATTTCGCAGGAACGCGTTCACCAGTCAGGAACATCTATCTTGCAGGGACTGATACCGATAGCCGCAGCATGGGAGTAACGAGGGCGGCATATTCGGTTCTTGAGATGTTAAAAGCCATGAAAGAGGATAAGATACTCTGATTTTTTTTGGTTACTGTTTTTTCCTGTTTTTCATATAATCGGAAAAACCTGAATTAAGAACAAAAACAATGCCAATAGTGAATATTAAAAAACCCAGCAATTTCATATTTGATATGTTTTCTTTTAGAAGAAGCAAGACTCCGGCATGCAGCACAAGGAGGGCGAGAATTATGGATGTGATCTCCTTGAACCTGGGAAAAAGGATAAAAAATATCATGCCGGACAAATATGTACCTGCGCCAAGATATGCAAAAGCGATATTTCCATAAAATATCCCCAAAATGAGAAATATAGAACCCAGTACTGCTAACAGGGCAATTTTTTTATTCATTAAGGTCTTTGATATCGGTGAACGTGTATTTTAATCTTCGTTTTTTACTTCGACTCTTATTTCCCTGACCAACTTGATGCCCAGTCCTCCGATCCTCCCGCCTGCTGAGGCAACAAAGGTCATAAGCAAGAACCACAGTCCCATGTTGGTCATCGTGCTTGATTCCTTTCCGGATATCAGCTCGGTTTCCATAGGCGGGATTCCCGGGCCTGTCGGCAGGGATAACTTGACGTCGTTCATTTGAATAACAGAAGGTGCAGCCTCTGCACCTGTATATACGATGTACATCGAATATACCGAAAAGAGTATGAAGAGAAGACCAAATGCAAGCAGGCCATATCCTATTCCTTTTATATTTTTAATTTCCATTCTTTCACTTCGCCATTTATTTTTAGTACCATTATATTTATTTAAATTATCAATATATAAAAATATCCTGAGTGAACATGATGATAGGTAAATAATATATATAGATACAACCAACTTGGCGAAGAAATATCAGGAGGAATTATGGCAATTGCTGATGTATTGTTGTATAGCGCCCCGCTTGCGGGAATTATTGGTTTAATATTTGCAGTGTATCTTGTTTTGTATATTTTGAAACTTGATCCCGGAACAGATAAGATGAAAGAGATCGCCTCAGCTATTCAGGAAGGCGCTATGGCCTATCTGAACAGGCAGTACAAGACCGTGGCAGTAATTGCAGTAATACTTACTATACTGATCGCACTGGCAATAAATATTGAAACTGCTTTAGCGTTTGTGCTCGGGGCGGTAATGTCAGCAGCAGCAGGATACCTGGGGATGAACATATCCGTGAGAAGCAATGTGCGCTGCGCCAATGCCGCCAAAGAGGGAATGAAAAAAGCCCTTGATGTGGCTTTTAAGGGCGGCGCAGTAACAGGAATATCCGTTGCAAGCCTGGCACTTCTTGGAGTTAGCGGATTGTTCATAGTTTTCGGAGCAAAACTTGATGCCGTAGATAAAATAGTAGGATTCGGTTTTGGAGCATCACTTATCAGTCTTTTTGCCAGGATAGGCGGCGGCATTTATACAAAAGCAGCAGATGTGGGAACAGACCTTGTGGGAAAAGTTGAGGCGGGGATACCTGAGGACGACCCGCGAAATCCCGGTGTCATTGCAGACAATGTCGGGGATAATGTTGGCGACTGCGCCGGAATGGCAGCAGACCTTTTTGAGACGTATGCAGTAACTGCCCTGGGGGCAATGCTTATCGGAGTTACTGTCATCGAAACTTTTCCGAATGCGATCATATATCCGTTAGTGATCGGGGCGGCAGCTATTATCGCTTCCATAATCGGCATATTTTTCGTAAAACTCGGAAAATCAGGGAACATAATGGGTGCAATGTATAACGGGGCGATCGTTGCAGGAATAATATCCTTGATCCTGTTCTACCTGATAACCGCGCAGATGATGGATGGCAATATTGGCTTATTCATTAGTGCGCTTGTGGGTCTTGGCGTGACTGCGGCAATGATAATCATAACTGAGTATTATACATCAACTGAGCACGGCCCTGTCAAGGCGATAGCAGATGCATCAGTGACAGGTCCCGGGACAAATATCATTACGGGACTTTCTATAGGTCTTCAGAGCACGGCTTTGCCGGTTATCGTTATTTGTGCAGGCATCCTGACCTCCTACATGGTCATGGGAGGCGGAACACTGGGATTATACGGCATTGCAATAGCAGCAGCGGCAATGTTGTCCGTTACCGGTATAATAATAGCTATAGACTCCTATGGCCCCATCACGGACAATGCAGGCGGGATAGCTGAAATGGCTGAGCTGCCAAAGGAAGTTAGGGATATAACGGATCCGCTGGATGCCGTTGGCAATACTACAAAAGCCGTCACCAAAGGTTATGCAATAGGTTCGGCAGCCCTGGGCGCCCTGGCCCTGTATGCAGCCTACAGCAGCGAGATAACCAAACTGCGTGGAACTGCGCTGGAACTCAATCTCTCGGACCCGATGGTACTGGTTGGATTGCTTATTGGCGGCATGATCCCATTCCTTTTCGCGAGCTTCCTGATGGGAGCAGTGGGAAGAGCGGCAACAACCATAGTTACAGAAATAAGGCGCCAGTTCAGGGAAATTAAAGGTATAATGGAAGGAACGGCAAAACCGGATTACGGACGCTGTGTGGATATCGTTACCATCGCAGCCCAGAAGGAAATGATAATACCCGGGCTTCTTGCAGTGCTTTCTCCCCTTGTCGTAGGTTTCGTCCTGGGCCCGGTAGCACTGGGAGGTCTCCTTATCGGGGTTATAATATCAGGTTTGCTTCTTGCCCTTATGATGACAACGGGAGGCGCAGCATGGGATAACGCCAAGAAATACATCGAATCAGGAAACCTTGGCGGGAAGAGACTGCCTGACGGCAGCAAGAACCCAACGCATGCGGCAGCGGTCGTTGGCGATACGGTTGGCGACCCCACCAAGGATACGGCAGGTCCGGCCATCAATCCATTGATAAAGGTCATGAATATCGTGGCAATATTGTTTGCTGCGCTGATACTGAAATATAACCTGATGGGTTAAAAAAAAAGCATAAGTCTGTGCGACTAGGCCGCACAGACCCGATTTGTTAAACACCGATTTTCGTCAAGTGTTTATATCTCATAATTGAATCCAATTCAGGGTATCCAATCAAAGCGAATTTTCTTGTTACCTAACCATGGA
>JAPMTS010000015.1 GCA_026552955.1 Candidatus Methanoperedens sp.
GGCCTTTCCGGTCGAATATACGAGATTTCCCTCTTCAATTGTTTTTGAAACATTAAGCTCTGCAAGATCCTGTGCGGGCTTAATAAACAGAGTTTCAGTCTTCCTGTTATTCTTAAGATCATAGAAGAATCCTGCAAAGGATTGTGCATCCCATGTAAGAGTCTCGTTCACATCTTCCGGTGAAGAAAAAACCTGTCCTCTTACCTTTAAACTTGTTACCTGTTCAGCTGCACTCGCTGGTAATGCTATTGTTAATAACATTAACACTGCTAATACAACTGCCATTATTTTTTTAGTCATTATTTCTTTACCTCCATATTTTTATGGTTATATTTGTTCTCCTTCGAGAAATGCCGATTTTACGGCCAGGAGTGATAGTTATCAAAGGCGCAACTTCCATTCCGCCTGCATCGCTAAACCGTCTTTGCCTGAACAACCAATTTAATGGCGTTTTCAAAGGCGATTTCATCACCCTCTATTAAATCCATTATGGATTACAATCCGTTTATAGTAAGTACCCTTTTAAATCTTTTGTGGTCAAAACATGCATGCATGGGCGCAATTGACGATTCGGACTTCACTTATTGTCGATTTGATAGTAGTGAAGAAACGCCAGATTTATGATATAATATGAGAATTTGTCATTCATGGAGCATGAAATATTGTATAAGCCAGCATATACCTTGCTTGAGGTAAAGCTGGAAGCAGGGGAACGCATCGAAGCCGAATCTGGCGCCATGGTATATATGTCACCCGGAATAGAGATAGCCACAAAAGCAAAAGGCGGTGTATTAGGTGCACTTACCCGGGGTTTGCTTGGCGGGGAGTCTTTCTTCACAAATACTTTTACTGCAAATTCAAAAGGCATCGTGGGACTTGCCCCCCCATACCAGGGAGATATCGCCCACCACAGGCTGAATGGAGAGACACTATTCATACAGAGTGGAAGCTATATGGCCTCTTCCCCTCAACTGAGCCTTGATACAAAATGGGGAGGAGCAAAATCATTTTTCTCAAGCGAAGGATTATTTCTGTTGAAGATGACAGGAACAGGTGACGCTTTCATCTCCAGTTTCGGGGCAATACACGAAGTCAAGATGAAAGGAGAGCCTTTCACTATTGATACGGGGCACATGGTAGCTTTCACCGAAGGATTGGAGTACAGCGTAAAAAGAGTCGGCGGTCTCAAATCAACTATATTCAGCGGGGAAGGGCTTGTAGCAGAATTTCGGGGAACAGGTACTCTTTATTTGCAGACAAGAAGCATGAACTCGTTCCTTACCTGGCTGACACCGTTCCTGCCAAAAAGCGGATAGTATCTATCAGCGTCAAAGATACTGGCGAGAAAAAAACAACAAACTCATAACGAACTGAAACGAACTCAGGAATTCAGGGTCCGTACAAGTTCGTTGACGACATGTTAATGCCTCTACTATCCTTTTTAGGGTGGCGTGGTCCGAGGAAAACGTGGCCAATAACGGCCGATTCGTTGACTGGACTTCCACACCACAGCGCACAGGCTGTAGTACATCGCTAAAGATTATATCCTATGTCATCATACAGCGTCTTATTCTGTTAGCGAAAATGATCCAAAAAAGACCTGTGGTGCTGATGATTCTCGATGGCTTTGGCCTTCGCGAGAGAACTGAGGGAAATGCTATTGCATCAGCGAGAACGCCAAATCTTGATCATTTATTTTCAAGTTATCCCCATTCAACTCTTGAAGCTTCAGGCATGTCTGTAGGGCTTCCCGAAGGCCAGATGGGAAATTCTGAAGTGGGACATCTCAACATTGGCGCAGGGAGGATCGTTTACCAGGATCTGACAAGGATTACAAAATCAATAATAGACGGTGATTTTTTCAAGAATCCGGTTCTTCTTGAGGCGATTTTGAACGCAAAAACAAAAAATTCATCGCTGCATCTTATGGGATTGCTTTCAGATGGCGGCGTTCACAGCCACAATAGCCATCTGTATGCTATCCTTGAACTGGCAAAAAAACAGGGTATAAAGAAAGTTTTCGTGCATGCATTTCTTGACGGCAGGGATGTGCCGCCTAAAAGCGCTCTTACTTTTATTGCAGATGCCGAAACAAGAATGAAAGAACTTGGAGGGGAATTTGCCACAATATCAGGAAGGTATTTTTCGATGGACCGGGACAAAAGATGGGACAGGGTCGAAAAAGCATATGATGCCATGACTTCCGGTACAGGCGAAAAAGCGCGATCAGCCCGACTTGCTGTGGAAAAGGCATACGAGCGCGGTGAAAACGATGAGTTCGTAACTCCGACAGTAATCGGGGATACTATTCATGTGATCTCAAATAATGACTCTGTGATCTTCTTTAATTTCCGCTCAGACCGCGCGCGTGAGATAACGAGAGCTTTTATAGATAAGGACTTCAAAGAGTTCAGGCGAAAAAAATATCCGAATACGCATTTTGTATGCCTGACGCAGTATGATGAGACATTTAATGTCCCGGTCATAGTTCCATCCGAATCCATGAAGAATATACTTGCAGATGTGTTATCTTTTCATCATATAAACCAGCTTCGCATAGCAGAGACCGAAAAATATGCGCATGTGACATTCTTTTTCAATGGCGGGCGGGAAACACCTGGAGAAGGTGAAGAAAGGATACTTGTGCCATCCCCTGGAGTTGCCACATACGATATGCAGCCGGAAATGAGCGCTTTTCCTGTCACAGATGAGGCTGTGAAAGCGATATCATCCAGGAAGTTTGAGATTATTATCCTGAATTTTGCGAATCCTGATATGGTCGGGCACACAGGCGTTTTTGATGCTGCCGTTAGGGCCGTGGAAGCGGTCGATAAATGTATAGGGATACTTTTCGAAAAATTGAGAGCATCGGGCGGACTGTTGATATTGACTGCAGATCATGGCAATGCCGAGCAGATGCTTGACGAGAAGGGCGGGATACATACGGCCCACACCTGTGATAAGGTACCTTTCCTGATATGTGACCCGAAACTCAGGGTAAAAAATGGGATACTTGCGGATATAGCCCCGACGCTTCTTGAAATCATGGGAATTGAAAAGCCTGTGGAGATGACCGGGAAGTCACTATTATCGTCCATATAAAATCTATATATACTTTTTAAACATATTATTCATACATATGGATTCCAACAGCGACTTGACCATTTTAAATGGCAAACTCACTATTCTCGTGGCTTTCGGACATGGGGGAGAACTGGATAAAACACAGTTAAGGAGATTCATAGGTTCGGAAGTCATTTCGGAAAAATGGAATAAACCTATAGAGGTGGAACAATCCGAATGCCTTACTGTCATAGTAGCAGGCAGTGAGAAAATAACATGCACTACGAATGTATATTCGGATGCTTTTATCGCAGGTGCCTCGATACTTCGTACAGAAATAGAGATAAGGGACAGGATATTGTTAAATGATATCCTGGTAGCTCTCCATTCAAACACGATAATAGTGGAAGGGCTTGATTTTCAGTCTTTTGCGGTCAAGAAAGTAACTGAATTGCGCAAAAAACTGAATCCTGATAGTAATGTTAAATATTATCCACATTTTAAACGATACACGCTTCTCAGACTTAAGGATTTCACCCCAAAACTTGACCAGAAAGACCTGAAAGAACAATATGGTGAGGTAATAACGCGTTTCCTCTCTGGAGAGACATCCATCCGCAGGCTTCACAGCAAAGAGATCACTGAAAAGCTTTCCAATGACATCTCGTATTACGATGAAGACCTTTTCCTTGCTTCAACGGAAGGTGTATTTATACTGGGATGCGAGGATTATATTAAGGATTTGCGCGAACTGCTTGAACTTGCCATTTCGCTTCTCCTTTTGTTTCAGCTTTACGACCAGAAAATCGATGCTGAGATCACAAATGCTTTTGAAGCAATAAAAAAACTTAGCAGTTCAAAGTATTATTTCCTTTCGCAGGTTCCAAGAAAGCTTGAAAAATCCCTGTTGAAAGTAAGCGAGATAGGACTTGTTATCCTTGATGATATCGAAGACCTCATGAATCCCCAGAAAGTTACCCATGACTGGTACTACCAGTCTACCTACCAGAACATGCTGAACACTCTTAAAGTGGGGGACTTTGAAAAAGTTGTGCAGCATAAGATCGATTCGCTGCAGGACCTTTATATAACTGCAAGGGAGCTTTCATCCGAACAGTTGAATATATTGCTTGAAGCCACTATCGTTATTTTGATCCTGTGGGAAGTTATTAAACCCGTTCTTGTGGGATAATTATTCGGCAGCTTTTGGTTCCAGTATTTCCTTGTTATATTTCTCAAGATAAATTATTTCTTTGACGCCCGTGTTGTCGATCACTTCACGCGCTATCTGCCTTTTGGACATGAGCCATCTCTGGTTATATGTCATTTCAGGTTCGATGTCAATAGTCACTATGTCCTCATTTACCTGGACAGGCAGATCTTTTCCGATATACAACCCAAGGAGACCTTTTACCTTTCCTTCGACATCGTCAATTTTCTCTTTTATTTCATAGTCATATGTTACCGTCTGCCCTGCAAGGAACCTGTTGAAGTCCACCTGCGCCATCCTTCCAATCGCTCTAATTACTATTCCGGGGCGGCCATCAACCTCTACAGGCATTCCAACCTGGACCTTCTGGTTGAATTTTGTGATCGGTATGCTTTCAATAAGTTCAGGATTCCTGGAACCGAAGGCTTTTTCCGGGGGGATGGTCACGCTGCCTGTGTATCCAATTTCCTTTCCCACAAAATCCTCGTCCAATCCGGCGACCGTATGCTTTGCGCCGACTATTATAACATCTCCCCCGTATTTTCCCTTTTCGTTATAGATACTGTTGGCTTTTGCCACATCCTCATCAGTGGTATCAAAAACGCGGTCTTCATCAGTTTTTCCAGTATATGAAACTCTTATAAAATCACCTTTTTCAATAGTCATAATCAATCATTTCCTTTTTTTCGCCCTTCATGTATCGATGGTATAAAATACTTACTTACCGGACAAATGAAAAAACTGTGAAGGCAGGTTTTCTGATTTATATCACATTTTGGCAACAAGGAAAACCTGTCGTTGCAGCTATTGAAGATTGCAGTTTTGAGTGATTATAGTTATAATTATGATATACAAGGTATTATATACTTCCTGAAGGAATATATCTATCATTTGTGTAAATAAATCTGCATAAAACGTTGAAAACAACAAGGTGATACTGTGGAAAAAGAAAAATATTTAAAATTTGCTCTTGAGAACCTTTTAAAGGTCTTTTCAGAAGGAGGAGCAAAAGCCACTATCGATGTGATGGAAAAATCAAAGATAGGTGCAATAACAGATATCAATCCAAATGTGATAAATGAGTGTAATTCTGTCTTATTTGAACGAGTAAGAATGTTAAAAGGAGATGCAATCGCGGCGCAATTCCTCACTTCAATAAAAACCGCATGCGGGTGAAATTAAATGAGCGTAATAATAGATTTTCTGAAAGAACCTGCAACACAGGCGATATTCTGGCTTATATGCGTTTTGTTTGCCATATTGTTCGCAAGGTTCGTGAAAAAATTAAGTTTCGGGGACGATACGGGAACAAGAGCATGGGAGATTATAGCCGTAGGACTATTTCTCATAGGTCTTCGAGTGAGTTTCAAGCTTATATTCCCCGATTTCACAACGAGCTATGAATTACAGGTATTAAGATACCTGTTGGGAATTACTGGTTCAGTAGTCCTGCTGTATGGATTCTTTAACTACTACAATGTAATGAACAATATGTTCAGAGGTGCTTAATATGGTGTGTAATCTTGGTCCTGATATTCTCTGTAACAGTATAACAAACCTCAGGATTGCAGAGGATGCAATAGCTGCTATAATTATAGCCGCAATTATTTATCTTTTGATAGACCTTGCGTATAATACCATAAAACAGGGTCCTTTACTAAAAAGAATAATAGTTTTTGCGGCAGGTTTCCTACCGTTTTTCTTGTGGAAATTAATGGGCGCATACAGAAGAATATTTCTTGATCAAACCAGCGCATGGTACGGGCCACTTAATGAGTTCGGTGAAGTCATGGAAGCTGTTTCTGCTTTATGTATCATAATAGCTCTGGTTTATATGTACCTCATGCTGAAGCCAAGCAAAGCAACAGTTTAACTTGACTTCTTTTTTTTTTTATTATTTATTTGAATATTATTTTTTTCTATTTTTTAGTATATACTCTGACAATTTCTTCTTAATGCTCATATATTCCACATCCGAAAGACCGATAGATTCAAGCGCCGAATCCCTGAGGAAGCATGGTTTTGTTATCTTGCAGCACCATGTCATACTTCCAAAACATGTACCTTCCCCGTATTCAATGGGAGTTTTTCGTGCAAAGTCGGTCTTTATTTTCATGAATTCCTCCGCAGTGATACCAACCTGTTTGAGTGCGCCGTGAAGCGCGCAGGGTTTTACCGGAAGGCAGCAAAAAGCAAGCGCTCTTAAGTCCCCCCCGCCGCAAATATGCTTTGGAGCGTTATACCAGCCTGTCATGGTCTGGAGGGAGGTAATATCAAAAACAAGCTGGTCGATGATTCGGAGATTTGTAGTTATTGCGCGAGCAACAGAAACCATATCCGCACCCCGGGAAAACATTTCCTTTGCGCTTTCAGGGTCCGTGATCGAATTATTGCCTATAATGAACAGGTTTGTTGAGTTCCTGATACATTTAATAACTCCTATATCTACACCCTGCGGATGCATGGCATCTATATGGATAATATCCGCCCCGGCCTTTTCAATAGCTTTTGCAAGTTCCACATCATTCACAACATTCGCTCTGGTTTTTACCGAGAGCACAACACCTGTTTTTTTTATTTCCGTTATATATTCACTAAGTCTTGGGATATCTTTCAACAAAGCTTCTCCTGCTCCCAGTTCAACCATTTCAGGTTGTCTGCAATGAGCATTTATTTCAAGAATGGCACCGTATTCTTTTGCAAGAACAGCAGCTTCCCGGAACGGTCCGATGGATGCTGCCCGCGCATTTACTGCGATAGTTGTGTATCCTTTTGTGGCTTCAAGTTCTGACCTTATGAATTCCAGGGGTTTATCAGATATGAATTCAGTTCTCCCCCGTTCTACCTCTTTCCTGGCGGCTTCATTTGTAGGTCGATCGAGATTATATCCTCCAAGAATGATCATTCCCGCATTCTTGAACCTGAGTGCGAAAATGCTATCCGTTATACCTGCCATTGAAGCGACTGCAATTGGATTTTTGGGTGATGCATAACCTATTTTAATATCAAATGTTTTTTCTATCATGATTTATCCTAATTAATTATTTGCCTTCAGTTGTCGGAATCATTAAAGAATTTTGCGCTAAAACAATTTCATAAGCTTTTTATATCAATAATCCTTTTGTAAGTTGTAAATGGTGGTCCAATGGTCACAAATGAAATTTTTGATAATTATTTGCCTGTCGTAATTCTTACGATCGTAGGTGTTGTGTTCGTGGCGATCTCGCTATTCATGTCTCGAATGGTAAGGCCTAGTAACAAGACAAAAGTGAAACTTTCTACCTATGAATGCGCCGAAACGCCCATAGGTGATGCAAGGATACATTTTAACATCCAATATTACCTGATAATCATAGTCTTCCTGATATTTGATGTTGAAGTGCTGTTCCTGTATCCATGGGCAGTTCAATTTAAAAACCTGGGGCCGCTGGGATTTTTTGAAATGATTATTTTTATTGAAGTACTTATTATTGGCCTGGCTTATGCCTGGAGAAAGGAGGCTTTAGAGTGGATCCATTAACAATTGATACGACAAAGATCAAAATAACAAAGAAGAAGCCAGTGACTGCGCTTGATAAATTGAATGATACCGGCCTTATAAGCACAGTCCTGGCTGCCAGGGAACGGGAAGGATTGATATTATTTTCGACGATCGACCAGGTATTTAACTGGGCGCGTTTGAGTTCTCTGTGGCCGGTCACATCAGGTCTTGCCTGCTGCGCTATCGAAATGATGGCAACGGCTATGGCACATCATGATGTGGCAAGATTCGGTATGGAGATATTCAGGGCAAGCCCCAGGCAGGCTGACCTTATGTTCGTTGCAGGAACGGTTACAAAACGCATGGCTCCCAGAGTAAAACAACTTTACGAGATGATGGCTGAGCCAAAATGGGTCATATCGGTTGGCAGCTGCGCAAATACCGGAGGCCCTTATCACGATTCATATTCGGTATTAAAAGGCGTTGATTTGATCATACCGGTCGACGTTTATATTCCCGGATGTCCGCCAAGACCTGAGGCATGGATATACGGGATCATCCAGTTGAGGGAAAAGATAAAGAACAAAGGATATGGGGCAAAATGGGGGTTGAATAAATGAATCCGGCTGAAGAGATAAAGCAATTATTTCCGGGTTCTGTTGTCAGCACAGGGATACAGACCAATAAACCTATGGCGACCATTAAGAAAGAAGACCTGTTAATTATCGCTGAAAAAGTGAAAGAAATGGGATTTGACAATCTTTCCCTGATAACCGGCATTGATTACAGGGACAGGTTTGAGATAATTTATAATTTCTTTTCTTACGCGAAAAAGCAGAATCTTGTTTTAAAAGTTGTTCTTGACCATGACAAACCCGAAATCGATTCTCTTGAATCTCACTGGAAAGTGGCAGATTGGCTTGAGCGGGAGACCTATGATCTTGTGGGGATCAAGTTCCGGGGTCATCCAAATCTTAAAAGGATATTATTGCCTGATGGCTGGGTCGGCCATCCCCTGAGAAAGGATTATGATATGAGCGTAGATCAATTCGTAACCTTAGGGGAAGATGGGGAAGATATCGTGAGCACTGACGGATCAAACCTGTTGAGGAGATAAAATGAAAACAGAAGAACTTTTAATTAACATGGGACCGGTCCATCCAAGTACACACGGTGTATTGAGGTTCAAGTTAACCATGGACGGGGAGATAATCAAGAAATGTGAGATCGTTATGGGATATCTTCATCGCGGAACAGAAAAACTGGGAGAGATGAAGACATATCTGCAATTCGTTCCTTACACGGACAGGCTGGATTATATATCAGCTTTCCCAAACAATTACGCCTATGTTAAAGCTGTGGAGGAGCTTGCAGGTATAGAAGTCCCATTGAGGGCAGAATATATTCGCGTTCTTACACTTGAACTGAACAGGATAGTGAATCATCTGGTCATGATAGGCTCACTTCTTTTGGATCTTGGTGGATCTACAATGATAATGTGGGGTTTCCGGGAAAGAGAGAATGCTCTGCAGTTATTCGAAATGCTATGTGGCGCCAGGATGACTTTTAATTATATCCGGCCGGGAGGGGTAAGGGAAGACCTTCCTGAAGGCTTCATGCCAAAACTTAACGAATTCATAAAAGATATGGAACATCGCATAGATGATTACGAGGAACTCATAAGCGGTAATGAGATTTTCATGATGAGAATGAAAAATATCGGTGTATTAAGCGCAGAAGATGCTATCAGTCATGGAATGACAGGCCCTTCGCTTCGTGGTCATGGCGTGAATTATGACATACGCAAAATCGAACCGTATTCAGTGTATCCTGATCTTGACTTCAGGGCATGCGTTCGCAATGAATGTGACAGCTTTGCCAGGTACATGGTAAGGATTGATGAAATGAGAGAAAGCCTGCATATCCTGAGGCAGGTGGTTGATGCAATGCCTGAGGGAAAACCAGCAAGCCAGGCAAAGTACGGGATAGCCCCATTGACAGGTGCCCCGACTGCGGTTTCAACGTATTTTCCGAGAATATTTACTCCGCCTCCCGGAGAGGTTTACAGCAGGATAGAGGCCCCGAAGGGAGAATTAGGGTTCTATGTGGTAAGTGACGGGACAATAAAACCATACAGGATAAAGATACGCTCACCTTCTTTCTGCAATCTTACAGCCATACCAAAAATGGTTGAAGGACTTATGATCCCTGACCTTATAGCAGCCTTCGGGACAATTGATGTTGTCCTTGGCGATGTGGACCGGTGATATAATGTTTCCAAATGCTTACGAACTTATTGTGTATATTTTGAATTTTATCGGGCTTTACGAACCTATAAATAACATATTTAAGACGCTTGGAATTGAATATGTTCTGAGGATCATTATTGTATTGGTAGAGATAGCAGTTCTGGTGGTTTTTGCTCTCCTTACTATCATGTTCCTCACATGGATGGAACGCAAAGTTGTCGCCATGGTACAGGCCAGGTACGGCCCTATGGTCACAGGACCGCGGGGATTACTCCAGCCGGTCATGGATGGGGTCAAACTTATAGGTAAGGAGGACATAATCCCGGCAAAAGCTGACAGATGGGTTTTTACCCTTGCGCCTTTTATTGTATTCATACCAGCGCTCCTCATTTTTATCCCGCTTCCGTTTGGCGAATCGCTCATAATATCGGATCTAAATGTAGGTCTTCTCTATATAATTGCTATATCTGCAGTATCCCCAATCGCAATTTTGCTTGCAGGCTGGGCTTCAAATAATAAATATTCATTAATGGGGGCAATAAGAGCAGTGGCCCAGGATATGAGCTATACGATCCCCCTTGCCCTTTCCGCCATAGCTATTGTTCTATTCACCGGTTCCCTGAGCACGGTTGATATCGTATCTGCGCAAAACGGGACCTGGTTTGGCTTTATTCCAAAATGGTTCATATTCCTGCAGCCCCTGGGATTTCTTTTATTCCTGATCGCATCGATCGCGGAAATGGGTCGTATTCCTTTTGATTTCCAGGAATCAGAACAGGAACTCGTAGCCGGTTTTTTCACTGAATACAGCGGAATGAAATTTGCAATGTTTTTCCTTGCAGAGTATGCGCACTTATTTTCAGTTTCGGCAATAGTTGTTACCTTGTTCCTGGGCGGATGGTCATTTCCGTTCCTTAATTTGCTCCCGGCCGGTCTGGTTCCGCTGGTGTCGTTTGGAATCTTCCTTGTTAAAACATATGTGATAATTTTCTTTGCAATGTGGCTGCGGGATACCGTACCAAGGGTCAGGATAGACCAGCTTATGAACCTGGGCTGGAAGATCATGATCCCCCTGGCGCTCCTCAACTTACTGGCAACTGGTTTCCTTTTGACAGCAGGGGTGTTCTGATGGCATGGATAAATAAGAACTGGACAATGTTAGGGATCGTTAAAGGGCTTATCGTTACCATGAAACATATGTTACGTATTGGTAACAGGCCTACAGTGACTGTCCAGTACCCATATCAAAAAATGAAAGTATGGCCCAGATTCAGGGGGCTGCATGCAGTCGATGAAAAAGCATGCATTGGCTGCGGGATATGTGAAGTGAGTTGTCCTAATGGAACAATTCAGATAGTAAAATATAAAACAAGATGGTATCCGCAGGTCAATGTGGGTATGTGCCTGTTTTGCGGCCTTTGTGTGGATGCATGCCCTATGAATGCTATGAAAATGACAGGAAATTATGAGCTTGCGGATTACACGCGTGAGAGTCTGGTGTATGGTCCTGATAGATTATTATTCAATAAAGAGGTGGAACAATGATAGATATTGTATTTCTTGTTATTTCGTTTCTCACGATCCTGTCAACAATCATGGTGGTCAGGTCAAATAAATTAGTTCACAGCGCAATATATCTGGCAGGTACTTTCATTGGTACTGCCGGTCTTTTCATCCTTCTCAAAGCCGAGTTCCTTGCCTGGGTACAGATCCTTGTCTATGTTGGGGCGGTCATAACCCTGATATTATTCACAATTATGTTGACCAGAAAAGGGGAGGAAGAATAAAATGATCAATAAGACCTTCAATTTACTGATCGCTTTACTGTTGTTTGCGGCATTATTCCTTGCTATTGATAACAGTTATACCGACCTGGCAAAGAAAGAGGAAATAACATATATCAGCATTGAGGAAATCGCAGGTGGAATGAATAATAAAGGGGAAACGATAAGAAATGGTATCTTCACCGATTTTATATTTCCCTTTGAATTACTTTCACTGTTATTGTTAGCATCGTTGATAGGCGCCCTTTATATCGCAAAAAAGGAGGCATAAAATGTCTTTATATTCATATCTCTTAATTTCGATAATAATATTCACCATAGGTGTATATGGAATAATTACACAAAGAAGCGGGATCAAGATACTGATGTGCATTGAACTTCTTCTGAATTCGGCAAATCTTAACCTTGTTGCCTTTTCAAGTTATAACGGAAATGCGACAGGCCAGGTATTTGCAATTTTTTCAATTGCCATAGCAGCAGCAGAAGCTGCCATAGGATTTGCGATACTTGTGGCTTTGTTCAGGTTGAAAGATACTATCAATCTTGACAATATCAACATATTGAGGTGGTAATATGTTTAGCGAATTTGCAGCATTAATTGTATTATTACCGGTCATAGCATTTGTGTTAACGCTTTTCCTGGGTAAGAAGCTCTATTCAGGCGGAGCATTGCTGCCAATAGCGGCGATCGCAGGATCCTTCATCATTTCGGTCGGAATATTCTTGGAGATTTTTCCGAATGATGGGATGGTCCAGCAGTCATTTCCCTGGTTTGCCGGAATGAATATTGGAATATTGATCGATCCACTGGCAGTAGTTATGCTGATGATGGTCACATTCGTCAGTCTTTTGATTCATATTTATGCAGTGGGATATATGTCCCATGATCCTGCAAGACCACGATATTTTGCCGAAACATCGCTCTTTACTGCAGCGATGTTAAGTGTAGTATTATCCGATAATATCCTTCAGTTCTTTATTTCATGGGAATTGGTAGGATTATGTTCATTCCTATTGATAGGTTTCTGGTACCATAAACCATCAGCCGCCGCTGCTGCCAAGAAGGCTTTCCTTGTAACAAGGGTCGGCGATGTACTGTTCCTTGCAGGGATCGTTTTGTTATATGTAAATATGAAATTACTGGTGGATAATGGAACTCTTGTAATGGAATCCCAAAGCTTCATATTGCAATTCAAGACCATGTTCGAAGCAATTCCCCTTATAGATGGTACTCAATTGACTTATGTCACTTTGTTATTCTTCGGCGGAGCGATAGGCAAGAGCGGCCAATTTCCGCTTCATGGCTGGCTGCCTGATGCAATGGAAGGCCCTACAACGGTTTCTGCCCTTATTCATGCAGCAACGATGGTCACTGCTGGTGTTTACCTTGTTGCAAGAACATTCCCCATGTTTGTAGCAACCCCATCTACGATATCTACCGGTGTACCCGATTCGCTTCTTATTGTAACTTATGTTGGAGGTTTCACTGCTTTGTTTGCAGCAACGATGGGACTTGTGATGAACGATATTAAAAGAGTTCTTGCTTATTCAACGGTCAGCCAGCTTGGTTACATGATGCTGGCACTGGGGACTGCAGGCACGGTCCTTGGGGCTAAAGCAGTAGGAATATCCATGTTCCACCTGATAAGCCATGCATTTTTCAAAGCGCTTCTTTTCCTGTGTGCAGGAAGTGTTATCCATGCCGTTGGAACCAACGATATCCGGGAAATGGGGGGATTATTCAGCAAGATGAAAATAACCGCAACTACTATGTTAATTGCAGCACTTGCGCTGGCAGGATTCGGTTTACCATTCGAAGGTCTGGGTATACCCATTATGAATATTGGAACTGCCGGGTTTTTCAGTAAGGATGCAATAATTGAGGGGGCATTGGAGTATGGGGAAGTAACACACGATATGGTCCCATACGGATTTGCAATTATTGCAGCACTTTTGACATCAATATATATTTTCAGGTTGTGGTTCATGACATTTACCGGAAAACCGCGTTCAGAGAGACATTCACATGAATCGCCGGGGGTAATGACCGGACCATTAATGATATTGGCAATATTTGCTTTGTTATTTGGTTTCTCCCAGGCTGGTTTTTATGGTTATGTTGAGAAGAATTTTGAATTGATGGATGTAAAAATAGCTGTTCATGAAGGCGAGGCTTTCCACCCATCGGCATTTGTGATACTACTTCCCGTGATCGTTGGAGTATTGGGTCTCTTGATATCATATCTAATATACAATAGACGAAGGATCAATATGAGCAAGCTGGTTTCATCGGGAAATCCTCTGTATAAACTATTATATAACAGGTATTACGAACCAAAATTGGGCGCTGATATAATTGGCGTGAAACTTACCCATGATGTAGTAGCCCAATCAGGTGAGTTCATTGACAGGAAGATCATCGATGGGCTGGTTATAGATAATATCATCAGCAATACCCTGCTCAGGCTCGGTGAAATCGTCCGCAAATTGCAGACAGGAGTAGTACAAAATTATGCTTCTGTTACTATCTTTGGGATAGCATTGCTATTGATTCTACTTAAGCTTACATTCGGAGGTCCATAATGGCTTTAATTTCATTGATGATTGCTATCTCTTTGCTGGGGGCAATCATAACATTCTTAACGAAAACAAGGAAGCAGGCACGCATGATAGCATTGATAACATCAATGCTATCATTTGCTATGTCTTTGCTATTATTCTTTAGATTTGACAGTTCAATTTCTTCAATACAGTTCCTTGAAACATCGGCATGGATACCCAGTATTGGGGTGAACTTGAAGTTCGGTGTTGATGGAATTGGAATGCCGCTTGTACTTTTGTCAAATATTATAATCCCCCTGACAGTCATATTCGCATGGGGTGAAACAAAACAGGCAAACCAGTTCTATGGATTGATCCTCCTTGAACTTGTAGGAGTTATGGGTGTTTTTACTTCACTTGATTTCTTTGTGTTCTATATATTCTGGGAAATCGTTCTTATCCCCATGTACTTCCTGATAAGCATATGGGGAGGACCGAGAAAAGATTATGCTGCAATTAAGTTCTTCATATATACACATGTGGCAAGTCTTGTCATGCTGCTAGCGATATTTACGCTATACTTCAATGCGCTGGATATAACGGGCAAACCGAGTTTTGATATATTTGAACTCCTGAAATCCTATCAGGTTATGGACGGATGGCTGTTGAAAAATGTTATATCCGTAAAAGATGCGGTATTTATTGGATTATTGTTTGGTTTTCTCGTAAAAATGCCAGCTGTGCCTTTCCATACATGGTTGCCTGATGCGCATGTGGAAGCTCCAACAGCAGGCAGTGTAATACTTGCTGCTTTGCTGCTTAAAATGGGTGGTTATGGTCTATTCAGGATTATACTTCCAATCCTGCCATATTCCAGTTCACCTGATTATATGATCTCTATTATGGCAATAATCGGTGTCCTTAGCATTCTTTACGGGACCTTCCTGGCACTTGCCCAGCGAGATCTGAAGAAGATGGTGGCGTATTCGAGTATAAGCCACATGGGATATGTTACACTTGGCGCTGCCGCCCTTATTCCATTATCTGTAAGTGGAGCGATGTACCAGCAATTTTCACATGGTCTTATCACAGGTGTATTGTTCATGTCATGTGGTGTGATACAACATTCAGCAGGAACAAGGATAATTCACGACCTTGGAGGTATAGCAAAATATATGCCAAAACTTACCTTCGTTATGCTGGCCGGGTTCCTTGCCTCACTTGGATTACCAGGCATGAGTGGATTCATAGCTGAATTCCTTATCCTTGTGAACTCGTATTTTACTCTTCCAACATTTGTGATCCTGGCGCTGTCTGGCATCGTTTTCACAGCAGGATACCATTTGTGGGCTATGCAAAGAGCTGTATTTGGCACTTTCAATGAGAAACTGGGGCATATCCATGATGGTGCGAGCTATGAAATTGCTTCAATGGCTATTCTTGTCCTCCTGGTAATATACTTTGGACTAAATCCCAACCCTGTCCTTGATATGATGACTACCAACGCAACTCAACTACTGCAAATGGTTGCAGGAATGAAAGGAGTGATAACATGAATTTTACTTTACTTGCCCCTGAAATACTGCTGACCATACTGGCTTTTGTAATCATATTGATGGGTTTATTGGTAAATAATAAATCCAAGAATATGTTTGGATACTTGAGCGCAGCAGGTCTTCTGGCCTGCATTGTTTATGTTCTTGGCAACGGGATGACCGATAAGACCAGTTACTTCTATGATTCCCTGGTAGTTGACCCACTGTCCCAGATTTTCAAATTGATTTTTATCATAGTTTCATTAATAGTGGTCATTGCTTCTATCGAATATTTCAAGAATGATCGTAATCAGGATGAGTATTATGTTCTCCTTCTTCTATCTACCGTGGGAATGATGGTGGTTGCATCGGCAAATGACCTGATATCGTTATTTGTAGGCTTTGAACTTGCGAGCATGTCGACATATGTCCTTGCAGGTTTTGAGAAAAAGAATCCGGCTTCACTTGAAGCAGCATTAAAATATTTCATTATAGGTTCTCTTTCCTCGGCTTTGATGTTATTCGGTATGTCGCTTGTCTATGGAATGACCGGTACGACCAATATTCCTGCAATAATTGACTACTTTAATGTTACCCACCTGAGCGCAGAAAGTTCACTTGGGATACTTGCGATGATCTTCCTTATTGCAGGATTCGGTTTTAAGATGGCCATCGTTCCATTTCATATGTGGGCCCCAGATACATACGAAGGTTCACCAAGTGTTGTTTCAGCCCTGCTTGCAGCGGGTTCTAAGAAGATGGGATTTGTTGCAGCATTCAGGGTTCTTATCCTTGCACTCGTTGCGATCAAGGTGGATATTCAGTATACCTTTGCTATCCTTGCAATATTGACCATGACCTACGGCAATGTTGTGGCGATTTCCCAGCGCAGCATCAAGAGGATGCTGGCATATTCATCCATTGCCCAGGCAGGATACATTTCACTTGCTTTTGTAGTGATGACCCAGATGTCAATTGCAGGAGGTATACTTCTGGCCCTTGGCCATGCTCTTATGAAGGCTGGCGCATTCATTGCAGTAGCAGTTGTTGGTTATATGGTCTTAAATGATAATAAGAATGCGAAGAACTCAGATGATATAGGGAATTTTGCAGGGCTTGGAAAACGCGCACCAATAACAGCATTTGCGCTGTTTATATTTTTCCTGGCACTGGCAGGAATACCTCCGTCAGCAGGATTCATAGGGAAATTCGTATTATTTTATTCAATAACAGTGGAAGCTTTAACCCCGGCAACCAGCTGGCTTCTGATTGTTGTGATCATTGCAATTTTAAACAGCGCATTATCCATCTATTATTATGCAAGGGTCATAAGATACATGTATGTACTGCCTTCAAATGGAGAAAAGATAAAAGAACCGGGGCCATATGTTGTGGCAATGGTGCTTGCAGTGATAGGCACGATCGGAATAGGCCTGTATCCTGAACCTTTCGTCCAGATGGCGATCAATGCAGCTCATGTTCTAGGAGTGTGATAGTATGGCAGATTGTGAATTATGTGGTGTAGCAAGACCAACTCTTTGTCCCGTTAAAGTAAAGGACTCAAGTGTAATAGCCGCTTATCCTGGAGGGACATGGAGAGGAATAAACATAGAATGTCTTAACAGGTGTCATGAGGCGAACATTGACAGGGTCCCAATAAAAGCAAAAAAATGCGATCTTTGCGGAACCAGGAATGTTCCCTTATTCCAGGTGAAAATCCAGATACCCATATTCCAGGAACCATATCAAAGGGATGCTAACAAAGCTATGTGTGAGAGTTGTTTTGAAGCTTGCGAAGACACGATTAAAAGGCGTGAAGCTGAAAAACAAGAGTCACCTCATCATTAGCTCTTTTTTTTTCACCTCTTTTCACACCCTCATTTATATTTGTGTGAATTCAAGGCAAATATATCTTTAGACTCGAGCAAGATGTATCTATGATGATAAATAATCGATTATTGTCGAGGAATTGCCTTTGGACCACACAGATTTAAGAGAAATGAAAAAACGCCAGGATATTGAGGGGTTAGTGAATATCCTTGAAACCGGTGATATAAAGGAATGCCGGGAAGCGATATGTATGTTAGGGGAACTGAGGACCAGGAAGGCGATTACTCCCCTGATAGGATTTCTTGAAACCGATGATGTACAGATCCGTTCAAATGCAGCATGGGCTCTTGGGGAAATAGGGCACGTAAAAGCTGTTCTACCGTTAATAGGCCTTTTAAATGATCCTATTGAAAATGTACGAATAAATGCGGCATGGTCTCTGGGAAGAATAGGAGATAAACGCGCTTTATCAGTTTTGAAGTCTGCCGTGAAGAATGGTTCATCAGACCTTCGAAAACACGCCAGGGAAGCAATAGCCAGGATAGAATCCAACGGAAATGATAAATGGCGAAATCCGCACGACTCTGACATTCCTGATACTGTGGACATTCCTATAATTGCAATTGAAGTTCCTTCAAATATGGACTGCAAATATATATCCAGGGTAGAAGATGATGAATCTCAAACAGATTACGAAAATATGGCCAGGTTCTCAAAGAATGTCCAGATAAGAGATACAAGCGATTCATTTTCAGAAGAAGAAACTCGAAAGATCGTTTTGGGATTAAAAGACGATTCCAGGGGTCTGGTATCAGTCGATATTCTATTCAGGTATAATGATAATCAAGGTGTCGAAAGAAAATCAAGTTCTGTCTGGCTGCAAATGTCAAGTCTTGATGGGGATCATAAGACTGAAAGGGAAATAGAAAGGATCGATACCAGGCCAAAAGATACAAATAGAACCGGCGAAAGCAGTAAGAGAAAAGCGAAAATAAAACATTCAAGAAAGCCAAAACCAGTTGATTATGATTTACCTGAGGTATTTGACCCAATCGATAAAGGAGAGACAGATTATATTGAAGAGGAGCCTGATGAGAGGATAATCAATAAGAGAATAACCCGGAAGGAAAAAAGACACGTTGTAAGGGAAATACCGCAAGAAGATGATCGGGAAACATTAAGACCCTTTAGAAGATCACGGAAGATACCTGATGAGAGTGAATTGGACATTGAATCCCAGGAAATACCAGAACCAGTAATTAAGGAACCCGAAGTTGAACCTGTGCAGCGTGATGTATCTCAACCCGAAGTTGAACCTGTGGTGCAGTTTGAACCCAAGCTATCTCAACCCGAAATTAAACCTGTGCAGCCTGAACCCAAGCTATCTCAACCCGAAGTTAAACCTGTGCAGCCTGATGTATCTAAACCCGAAGTTAAACCTGTGCAGCGTGATGTATCAAAACCCGAAATTAAACCTGTGCAGCCTGAACCCAAGCTATCTCAACCCGAAGTTGAACCTGTGCAGCCTGATGTATCTAAACCCGAAGTTAAGTCTGAAGCACCAGTTAATCCCGAAATTAAGCCATCAACTGCTCCCGGCAGGGGAAATGTGAATTCGGCTGTCCAGCTCTTGAGTGATATCGGTATGTCAGGTATGACCAATGCGGCTTCAACTGTTACCCAGTTATCAGGGGATGAAGCAGAATCACTCCATTCTCAATTGCGTACGCTTCCGATCGATGAAATGAAGGATGAAATAACAGGTCTTGGTGATACTGTGGTTATGATCGGTGTGGAACTTCATGGCAACGGCCAGGCAGGCGAATTCAAAGGAGCGATGCAATTGTATATTTCAAGCCAAAACGCACTTGATGTTGCTAATGACCTGTTATGCAATACTCCTGAAACAGTGATAAAGGAATTCAATGATGATATTATTTCCACATTAAAAGAAACTGCAAATATTTTTGGAGGTCAATATATCAGCGCTATATCCGAATATATAGAGGTGCCATTAACATTGAAAACTCCAACATTCAATTCAGGCAATTCTTCAAAAATTGCCGAATCTGTATTGAAAGAAATTACGGGTAAAATAGAGTTTGCCCTTGCAACAAATTTACCATTGGGAAATAACAGGATCGGACGTTTGATAATGCTGGTTGATCCAAAATCCTTTGACATTATTATACAAAAGCTCTTTTAGTTTGAAGAAAAAATTAGAATTATATGTGGATAACACATATAATTATTTTCCTTCTTTTAGGTATTAATCCATTCACTGATCAGTTCATCCATCTCTTGTGCATTCAATGGCCGATCAAATCCCGAAGGCGTTATGCTGTTTCTGAAGTCATGGATAGCTTCCAACAAATCCCCGGACTCTAATATAACAGGATCGCTACCAAGTCTTCTGTAGAATTCCAGAATATCGATCTTAACACTATCATCTCCCGACACATTTTCCACCATTCCAATTCCATTCCTTACTGTTCCATTGATCTGATAAGTTCCAATGGAAACGTTTCCCGGTGGTGTCAATGTATACGTGATGATCTTAGGGACTCCTGGACTCATATTGAGTAATACCCATTCATGTGTACTATTCTTGAAACCATCCGGATCATCAGATGTCACTATTATATTCCATCCTTCAGGGATGATTTCTTGAAGGGTTAATGGCTGGTCTACACTATTTGTGATACTGACCGTAATATATGTGGATTCACCCAGGAGAATAGATTTTCTTTCTATTTCACGTGTTGTGTTTATTAATGGCATAAAAGTAAAGTTGACCATCTTTGGCGATTCGATATTTCCTTCATTATCTGTTGACCAGTATGTTACATTATCCTGCCCGATCGTATCAACAACGAATGGCACTGTGTATGTTGTGGTCTGACCACCGTTAACGCTGAAAATCGTCTCCTTAACCCCTGATCCTCCCGGATTATCTGTTGCAGTTAAACTGATGATCACATTATTATATAAACCATTTTCAGTAACACCCCATATGTTCGTTATAGGTGGGATAGAATCTATTGCTGATTCAATAATAGTAAAATTAACCATCTTTTGTGGTTCAATATTTCCTGCATTATCCGTTGACCAGTATGTTACATTATCCTGCCCGATCGTATCAACAATAATGAATGGCACTGTGTATGTTGTGGTCTGACCACCGTTAACGCTGAACATGGTTTCCCTGACACCCGATCCTCCCGGATTATCTGAAGCAATAAAAGCAATAGCCACATTATTATTATACAAACCGTTCTCAATAACGCCATTAATATTCGTCTCAGGTGGAATATCATCAATTACTGATCCACTGGTAATAGTAAAGTTAACCATCTTTTGTGGTTCAATATTTCCTGCATTATCCGTTGACCAGTATGTTACACTATCCTGCCCGATCCTATCTACAACGAATGGCACTGTGTATGTTGCGGTCTGGCCACCGTTAACGCTGAAAATCGTCTCCTTAACCCCTGATCCTCCCGGATTATCTGCGGCAGTCAAAGTAATAGCCACGATATCTTTATACAAACCGTTTTCAGTAACACCACTTAAGGTGGTTTCTGGTGGAATGGTATCTGTTGGCGCGGGCACACCAGGAGGAACTCCTATAGAAATCAACGCACCTGTCGGGTCTGAGCTGTGGCCTGTTATGGCTGCAAATGCATTTCCATAGGAATTTAAAGCAGGTGGAGAAGTATGGCACGTACTGCATGACGTGCCAGTGGTCCCATACACGGATTTAAGAGCTTCAAAATAGCCTGAGCTTGCTGATGCTCCAGGCATTATTATAAGAGCTAATACTAAAAACGATAGTACAACATTCACTGTATTGTTATTCTGCAATTTATATTTTGATACGATAATAGTATCATGTTCATATTTATTATTCATTATTTCCTCTCTGCATACCCTTGCTAACACCATTTTTTAATGTTCAATTTTGCAATTATAAACCCTGAACCACTCCATAAATCCATAATTCAACAAAAACAGCTTTGTTGTGAACAATATTTAAAGCTTTCGATTTTTATTAATAAGTGATAATTATGATATATATTACTATATAATTCTATTTACTATTCAGGGATATTACCTCTTCACTCTATTTCAGGGGTAGAAGCAAGTTTGGAAGCTATTTATATATTTGTATATATAAAAATTGGGCAAATCAAAACAGTGTGGAAGAAAACTCACCTCACTTCAGGGCGGGAGAATATCACGAAACATAGATTTCATTAGTGCGGATTACCTTTTCCACATCCCTTTCAAGTTTTGAAAGCATGGTTTTATCGAGTTTCCTTCCTTTTAACTGTTCAATGAACATCAAGGATTTCGTATGGTCATCAGGAAGCAGTTTCCATGTCGGCCTTTCCACATAATAATCTATCCCATTGGCATAAGCCAGCATTTTTTCGCAGACTTCCTCGCTTATCCATCCTATGTCAATATAATATTCCAGTACTTCGGAAAGATTGTTCCGTCCCACTTTTTCCAGCAGGAATTCGATCCAGTTCAAAAGGATGATAGAAGTTTCCGCTTTATTATCCAGATATTGTAATTTGATATTTTCATCATGATATTGAGTATCCGCAACCATAGTTTTTCCCGGTTCAGGTGCTGCCGGAGAAATTGGTATGGCGACCTGCTGTAATTGTTGTTCTATCATTGGTTTTATCTGGTCGATAATGGGTTTTATCCTCTCCATTACCTGTTCGGAGACGTTCCTGATCATATCTTCCTGATTTACCGGTGCAGAATCCACTAATTGTGTTAATTCTTCCAGGCTCCCTTCAAGCGCTTTGAATTTTATATCATATTCTTCTTTAATACCTGCAGGGATCTCAGGAGGTTTCTGGGCCAGGGTGTCAATTCTTTTCTCGATCTGGTCCAACTTCTCGTTGGGGATCATTCCCTTATCCCCGACAAAAGGATTTACCGTACTTGAAACGACTTCATACAATGATAATAATTCAAGAAGGCTCTCATCGATCTTATCCAACCTGTCTTTAAATTCACCTACTGAAGTCTTAGTGTTTGATATTGCGCCTTCAAGTTTATTTATTTTAGCATCATATTCCCTTATGGATTCCATACTTGAATTGAGCAGATCTGTTTTTGATTTAACGATCTCTTCAATTTTTTGTGTCATTTCTTCCTGGGCTTTCTTGACCTGCTCAGAAATATCAGGCGCATTTGATAGTGGATCCGCAGGGGAAGAGGATGGAATTGATATGGATGCAGATGAAATTCCGGCATCAGGAGTCTTCTTGATGCGTTCGATCTTTTTTATGAGGGACTCTTCAGGCATCTTGAATTTTTTTAATTTTTCTGAAATATCCTCAAACATTATCGTCCTTCTAATTATCTTTTTACTTATATGATATTGAAAGTATTTATAATTAGTCTACTTTTGATAGTACAGGTTATTAAGGATAATTCACACACTTTTCACAACTGCGTTTATATAGACAAAAAATCAAACACCTATCTTACCTATTATGAGGTCATTATGAGAATAAAATCAGGAATTGAAGGATTTGATGCGCTGGTTGAAGGAGGATTTTTGCCAGGAAGGCAGTACCTGTTGAGCGGTTCTCCCGGCAGCGGCAAGACTACTTTTGGCGTCCAGTTTCTAACTGCAGGGGCGCTGGAAGGTGAGGCAGGAGGATACATTGCTTTATCGGAAAGTATAGGGACTATCGTAGATGATATGGCCCGCTATAATCCGCAGATCGGTGACCTGATAAAGAATAAGAAATTGTTCTTTATCGATCTTGGTCCGACGGTAAATTACGGGGAATATGATGAGGTTGCAAATCTTATCACTCCGGATTATAATCAGCAGTCAAGCGAATCGCCTGCGAATAAAGCGCCCACTCCTTTTACGGTATTCAAGGAAGTGGAAAACCAGGTAAAGCAGTTCGGTATTAAAAGATTGGTGATAGATTCGATCTCTTCTATCAGGTTTACATCCCAGAACCCGGCATCTGAAGAGCGTTCCGTGGGCAGGTTCATCCGCAACCTTAAAAACCTGGGATGCACAACCGTGCTGCTTTCCGAACTTACCAAGCCTGATGCCTATACAATAGAACAATTCGCATCCCATGGTGTAATATTCCTTCATAATTTCATGAATAAGGACGGGAACATGGTCAGGGCTTTGCAGATCATTAAAATGCGCGGAACAAAGCACGACTGCGATATGCGAAGCATTGAATTCTCGGATAAAGGTTTAAAGATCGGCAAATCGCTAAAAAGGTAAACCGGGGGTAACGATATTACCAGTAATATAGCAGAAAAGAACAAAGCAGAGCTTATAAAGAAAATCTATGAGCTTGGCTTTGAAGTGGGACTGAAGAACCACTCTGAAATAGGTTGGGTCTTGAGAGAATATAATGACCTGACATCAAGAGCTCGGGACCTGGGCATAAAATCACCCGATTCTTTTTATGCAGATGGTAAGATCAAGGGAAAAGCAAGCCGGGATAAAAGTGAGGAGGGGCCAAAAAAACCTAAAAAAGAAACAGTAACGATTCGGAAGGTGGCTCCTTCAGATCATGTAGTGGAACCTGCAATTCAACAAGAGGAATCGGGATTTGAGCGCCGGCTGCAAAAACCCACAGTGAACGAGCTGCCAAAATTTGTAGAAAAGGGCGGAGCAACGGAAATTCCAGCTTTTCTTGAAGGATTTAAGCCAAATAGAAGAAAATGATCCGGGATACATCATTTCCTGGAAATTATTTTCCTGTCGTATATCAGCAAGAAGGATTTCATCAGGCTGCATTGTATCAGACTCTTTTTATTTCACACCTTTTTCACAAATATGTTCTTAAACACGTGGATTTCTCTATCATAATAAGAAATCATATGAATGTGCTGTCAGGAAAAATAAAGAAGACGGAGGAATAAAGTAAATGGTAAGTATAAAAGATATATCTTTAAGCAAGAAGTTGATCGGGGGTTTTGCTCTCGTTGTATTACTTCTTGGCATAGTAGGATTTGTAGGCTACAATGGTATTAGTAAAATAACCAATGAGCTTAATGAAATTACAGGTGATCATATAGTCATGACTCTTGCTGTAAAAGATTTGAAGGATGCCAACATGCAGGCAAATGATGCCTA
>JAPMTS010000016.1 GCA_026552955.1 Candidatus Methanoperedens sp.
TTGTTCCAGCGTAACCTGACCACATGTCGCAAGGAAATATGACGGAGACCAGAATGCTTCTCCCCACAACTTCTGTTTGAGAAGACCGATAATACCGCCATTGTCGAATACCTGCTTTCTATATTTCACACACTGGACGAGATGATACTGTAAAGCATATACAGAATGTGCTCCCCTATCCAGTTTGGATTTCATACTTTCTTATATTCCAAGAAACTATATCTGCTTATCCCATGCAGGGCGAAAGTATTATTGCGAAGGGTTCGCTGTATCCCCTCCCTTGCGGAAGGGGACTTAGCTCACCCTTTGAACCCAACGAAGTTAAAAATATTGCCAAAAACTTTGAATAGTGGATTCAAGAAAAGACTTTTTCAAAAACCCATTCATACTCCTGGGGTTTTGTGAGAAATTCAAGATTTTTTAGATCGCGCACAAGCCCGTACATCTCTTTGTTTTTCTGCAATCCTATTTCTTTGAGATTCGAAGGTTTAAGGAGCTTGATTTCAGGTACGTGTTCATAATGCATATTTTTTACCATTCCTTTATCCAGAATGAAATATGCTCCCCCGCACTTCTCTTCTATCGGTTTGTATATCGACTCGAAGTCGCGCGCCACCCAGTTAGCCATCTTCAATATTTTATTTGATGCATTGATTGTAAGATGACCATATCCCGGCGGGATTATTACCTTATCGCCTGCACCTGCTTTTATCAAGATCACATCTTCTATACCTTCACCTGCCGGTTTTTGGAGGATATAATGCACCTC
The DNA here is from genome assembly GCA_026552955.1 of Candidatus Methanoperedens sp. Lineage (GTDB taxonomy): Archaea > Halobacteriota > Methanosarcinia > Methanosarcinales > Methanoperedenaceae > Methanoperedens. Next base: position 770 of record JAPMTS010000016.1, read on the forward strand.
ACCGCCCAGGACTTCATATATCTCAGGAAATGTTATTTGCGTTCCGGGGACAAGAGGATGGTAATGACCTGCTGTTTTTACAAATTCGCACCCCAGCATGCGCGGCGGGATAACCGTGATGTCGTACCTCAACCCATGTTCTTTTATCAGGAGCGCATCTTTTTTCCCCATGGAAAGTTCACGGTACATGTAATACAATTCCATATCTTTTGCACCGGTAAGCCAATCACGATCATAAATGACATTTTTTATGTCAAAAAGCATCCTTATACCAGGCTTAACACCCCTAATTATGATATCCGAATTAGTCTCCATCGCTTACCAATTGGCATTTTAATATATAAATTATATGATTACCTGATATTTCAGGAAAAGATTTTTTTCGTAATCTTTTTATCTTATTCCCTTTTATCAGCAACTTCATGAAAAAGATCCTGTTACTACTATTATCGTATCTTTCAATATCCGGCTCTGCGTTGGCTATTTCTGAGATCACATTGAACGAGATCAAAAGACCACAAAGCGCTATCCTGTTTATTGTAGATGGTTTTGGCTCTTCATATTTTTATCCTGAATTCTCACCTTCTGCGCTTGATGGTTCTTCGCTTTTCAAAGCAGATACCTCCAACCTTTCCTTCGGAACAAGGATCGAGGATATAAGAACCAGTCATCCTGTTACAGGTATTGCACATTCGGTGATAGTAACGGGATTTTCAGATGCAGATGAGGAGACTGTGGGTTATCCTGATGCCACGATATTTGATATCACAAGACAGCACGGCTTTGTAAATCTTGCTGTAATGGAAACCGGTGATTCTGTGAATATGCGAAAAGAACAGGATATAATCCTTTTTGCCGAGAATAATTCTCTTGATGAGCCGTTAATGCCCATACAATCAAAAAGTTCACCTGAAGGCGTTTATGATTTGATATACGAATGGAAGATGAAACTTCCCGCTTACCTTGATGGCAAAAAAGGAGTGGATAAATATTCCGCATATAACAGGTGGTGTATTGATGCAGCAAATGCCGCTGCTCTCGATATGATAAAAAAACATCCATCCCAAAGATTCCTCCTGACAGTGAATATCGCGGGAATTGACAGCGGTGGCCATAATATGGGGTATGATGATTACATTGGGCTGATCGAGAGCCTCGATTCGGATATGTACCCGCTTTATAGAACAGCTCTTGACAATAATATTGCATTCTTTTTAACGGCAGACCATGGGATGTCTTTTTCTTCAATAAACGCGCGAAGAGGAGGACATAGTTCGAAAAAATATTCAACACAACTTGAAAGTCTTAGAATACCGCTTGTAATATTATCCCCAAATGCCGCACCAGGAATTATTGGCGGGGAATTTCACCAGGAAGACATCGCACCCACACTTCTTGGTGTGCTTGATCTTCCCGACCATCTCCAGTATGCAAATGGAAATGCCATCAATGTAAAAAATTATGCCACTATTTTTGTAGAAGCCGATCCATCCTACCAGATCTCTTTATGGAATAATGGCAAAAAAATCTCAGAACGCTCGGATACAGAACTTATTTTCACAGGGCTGCCCCTGGATTCAAGGTATACCCTGAAAGCGACAGGAAAAGATGGCACATTTGAAGAAGAAGTGTCGCTGGATTCTGATAAGCATTTCAACTTCAAAAAACCGGACAGCACTGTAAATATCAGTAACAGGGGATTGATAGCAGTCATACTGATATTGATCGTCAATATTGCGGGATTGATAATCATCAGGCGGATCAAGGATTGATGGGGCGTCATAATAGAAATAAAATCTAACAACCGATAGAATTAAGAAATGTATGAGCATATAGACAGCTATTGAATGAACCAGCAGAGTTGCTCAGACGGATCGCTGAATTAGAAAAATTAATAGCTGAGCATAAATGTACAATAGAGAAATTGCAGGCAAGTGAGAACAAATACAGAGTACTGCTTGAAAATTTGCCGCAAAAAATATTTTATAAAGATGAAACCTCTGTTTATGTATCCTGCAACAATAACTATGCTCGTGATTTGAAAATTTGGCCAGATGAAATTATTGGGAAGACAGATTATGATTTCTATAACAAGGAGCTTGCTGAAAAATACAGGGGAGATGATAAGAGAATTTTAGAGTCGGGTAAGACGGAATATATAAAAGAGAAATATATTCAAAATGGACAGGAAGGAGTGATCCAGACTGTTAAGACTCCTATTAAAGATGAGAAAGGAAAAAAGAATGGAATATTGGGCATTTTCTGGGATATTACCGAACATACACAGATTGAGGAGGCTCTGAAGGAGAGCGAGGAACGCTATCGCACGATAATCGAATACTCCAATGACATGATCTGGACTCTGGACACACAGGGGCACTATCAATTTGTCAATAAGCGTTGTGAAGAATTTAGCGGGCTTACATTGGATTATTTCCTTGGGAAGTCATTTATTCCTTTTATCGATAAGAAGGACTTGCCAAAAGTTATCGACTGTTTTCATAAGGCGTTAAACGGAGAGCCTCAACAATATGATGTATTAGTCAAAAAGGAAGATGGAAGTAACTATTTCCTCTTAGTGAATACAGCTCCTATATATTCAAAAGAAAAAGTTGTAGGAACGGTGAGTTTTGGCCGTGACATTACCGAGCGTAAAAAAGCGGAAGAGCAAATAAAAGATTCTCTTAAACAAAAATTAAAGATATCCAATAAACAAAACAAGCTCCTATCCTATCTTATTGAAGGAACACGCGGAGGAAAGACCCGCGCATTAATCTTAAGACAGCTTGCCGAAAAATCGTATAACGCGCATCAATTAGCCAAAAGTCTGGGAATTGAATATAAAACCATCCGGCATCATCTTGAGGTTTTAGTCAAACATGGAATCATTATAAGAAACAACATTGGATACCCTAATATATATCTCATTTCAAATAATATTGCGGATAAACTAAATTCTTTTGATGATAAAAAGGAAAAACTCTGATTCTCTATTGAGTGGTTTGGGTAAAGTTCGGGAAAAGTCATTTAAATTTCAGAATCATCGAAGCCTTTGCAGAAAAAAAATTGTGGTATGGAAGGGTGGTATCCCTTTCTGCAAAGGCCAATCTATTCTTTGGGATTGAAGATATAAAGACTTTTTGACGAATCGTTGTTTCATCGTTTTGCCATATATATTCCATCAACTACCCTTTCAATCCTGACCGATATTTCTTTTCCCACAGGGATAGTACCGGCATCCACGATCGTGATTATCCTGTCCCTTGCAAGGGCAAGTTTTTCACCCTTCATCCAGCCGGGCCCGATAATTTCTGCTTTTACTTTTTCATATCTCCGAAACATCCTGGGAAGAGCCTTACTATCATGACTTCCAAAATCCTCCGGGAAAAGGATCAGCTTTGTATGGTATTTCTTTTCCCATTCCCCAAGCTGTGAGTAGAATTTCTCCCAGCTCATCACGTTAACTTCCGGCTTTCTTCCGTTCTTATGGTTAAGGAACTTCTGTATTCCAAGAGCAGGCCATTTTTTCCCGGCTCCGATCTTCAGAGCGAATTCGATCAGTTTTGGGATCTCATTATCATTAATTCCCGGAAGCCAAATAGGAGCGATAAGAAGATCAATATCAGTATTCCTGGCAATATATTGCGCATTCCCAAGAATCCTGTCAACATTATAAGAATCAATACCTGCTATTTTCCTTGCAAGGTCCGCATCAAGCGCTTCTATGGACATATTGATCCGGGAAAGCCCGGCACTATCCAGTTCATCAATGAGTTTTTCATTCAATAAGAAGCCATTTGTCTGCATGGAAACCGTTTTCACATATTTATTTTCAGATAGCCTCCCCACAAGTTCAACCAGCTGCGGATACATGGAAGGCTCTCCCACAGTGTCGATATGCGCTTCGATATCATCGATCTCCTTATAAGAGGCAGCCCATTCAAAGCCCTCTAAAAGCTGCGCAAGGTCTACCATATATTCCGATGTCCTTTGCTGGGAATAAGGACCGGCATCAGTTGAACAAAAAATACAGGATAATGGACATTCACTTATCGGGCGCACCTGCAATACATTTGTCCCGCGGTCGATGATACCGAATGCGATGCAGCCAAGAAGAGGGACATTTCGGATGAGGATGTTATTACATTTTGCCATTTTATACCAGGATACACTCATCGCAGCGTTTCTTTCCGCAGAATCTCTTTCCATATTCTACGATCAATGCATGGAATTCCTTATACAGGGGAACATCAAGCGGCAGCGAAGTCTCAAAGATGGATTGGAGTTTCCTGTAATCCCCTTCTATTCCCAGGCATTTGCATATCCTTTTTGTATAGGCATCTATTACGAATTTTGGCTTATCAGCCGCATATAATACGATGCTATCAGCAGTTTCTTCACCTACACCGTTGAGCGAAAGGAGAATTTCACGAAGCTTGGCGGCAGGTTTTTCAAGAAGGTCCGGATTTTCATGGAAAAATATTGAAATGTTTTTTAACCTCATTGCTTTTTGCCTGTAAAATCCTGTGCACCTGATAAGAAGTTCCAGTTCTTCCGTATCTGCTTTAGAAAGCATTTGTGCTTCTAACAATCCCCTTTCTTTCAAGTTCTGTATTGCGCGTTCAACATTTTCCCATTTTGTCTGCTGTGTGAGGACAGCCCCGATAACAACCTCAAAAGGCGTATCTGCCGGCCACCAGTTCTTAGGGCCTAGTTCATAAAGGAGCTTATCATAGGTCTTTTTCATAAAAATTTTACGCCGAGGTCAGAAAGCTTATTGCGGATAGCTAGATTGATCAGGAATGGTGTAAGGGACTCGATCATATAAGAGGATTCAAGACCCCCTCCATCAAGGGGACGCAGGGATTCTATTTCCCGCGTAAGCTCCATAACTGTTTGCTTTGCATTTTCATCATCGCCGCAAACAACAACATCATAATCAAGACTCAGATCAAGTTTAGCTAATTTTCTGGCAGAAACATTATGGTATGATGACACCACTTTCACGGATTTCGGAAGAATCTCCCGTATCTCAAGTGCTGCGCTTCCCTGCACTGGCGGAGTATATTCAAACCATTTATTCTTGGTCATGGGGACAACCAGCGAAATCACGATCTGATCCTTGAAGTGGGGTTTAAGGTATTCCAGAAGGGAAACTACACCCTGGTATGGCACTGAAAGCACAATCACATCCGCTTCATTAATCGCGATTTCATTACCGCACCCCGTAATGCCGCAGCACTCCATGCCTCTGTATAAAAGTATATTTGTGTACTCATCCGCCGCATTAACAGCTTTGTCAATTTCACGAGAACACACCAATATGTCGTGTTTTCCTGCCCATCGTAGTGCGAATCCTTCCCCGATGCTTCCTGTTCCTCCAAGTATTGCTATCTTCATGATTTTTCCATTTCTTTTATGATTTTTCGCATTGTGCGCATATTTTCCCTGTGCATTGAGACTATAAGGTCGCTGAGGATTGCAAATATAAACATCATAATCCCGGCCAGGATAAAAAGAGTTGCTAATATTGTCAGGGGAATATGCGTTATATTTTGTATCCATTCATTTACGACATAAACACCAACAATTAAACCGGACATAACTAAAAACAACCCTATCAAATTGAAATAAAACAGAGGATTATGTGTCTTTGTAAGAATATATATCGTAGAAGCGATCCGAAAGCCATCCCTGACAGGTCGAAGTTTGGTGGCTGCGCCGCTTACTCTTGTAAGATATGTTATGGGTACCTCAACGATTTTCAAATCTCTTTTGACGCATTCAACGGTAATTTCGGTCTCGACTTCAAAACCGGTCTTTTTCAATTCGATTTGTTTGTAAGCGTTATAATTGAATGCCCTGTATCCGGAAAGTATGTCATTTAACCAGATGCTGTAAGCTAAACCGAATATCTTATTCAATATCATGTTCCCGAATAAGTTCAAACCGGTAAATGCTCCTTTCTGATAATTTGCGAACCGGTTTCCTATAACATGGTCAGCTTCCCCTGATATGACAGGTTCAATTAACGTATCTACTTCCTGGGGGAGATATGTTCCATCCCCATCGACCATTACTACATATTTGCTCGATAATAAACGAAATGCCTGGTTTATAGCCTGTCCTTTTCCTTTGCCGGTTTGCACCACCACCCTTGCACCTGTATTTTGAGCTTTTGTTACTGTATCATCCGTGCTATTACCATCGATAACAAGTATATCATGATAACCCAGAGATTTGAATTCTTTTATCAATCCTGCAATGGTCTTTCCCTCATTGAGGGTGGGAATTAAGATACAGACATCCTCTTTATTCATTTAAAGTCCTTATATTTTTATTAATACTTAATTGTTAGTCAGTTCCTGGAGTTCCTGTGGTAACTATACAAAAAAGATTACAGATAGTCGCAGAGGACACAGAGAATCCTTACTATACGGTTCTTCTTATCGTTATTTGTGTTTTATGTTTTACCGGTTTATTTTGAATCGAACATGGATGACACGGATTTTCACATATCCGTGCACATCCGCGCAATCCGTGTTCTATGCCGTGATTTTTCTCCTGGGAAGATGATTTCTCATCGTCTCTTTCGCCCCACCAGGTATAACCCGGAAATTGAAACAACAGCCAGGACAATATCAAATCCAGGTGTTTTCGTTTTCGTTGGCATTGGTGTTCCTTCGCCCTTTGGCTGTGTCGATGTCCCAATCGGGGTTAACTGGGATGAAACTCCGGAAGGTTTCACTCCTTTTATTGCAAATGGTGAGAAGGAATTGGTCTTTCCTTCCAGGTATGTGTTCGTGTCGTCTTTGGATAATACCTTTGTCTCAAGATCTATCCAGCTGCTGCCGTCCCACTTCACAAGCATGATATCACTTGCCGAAACACCGTTTGTGCTCATCCATGAGTTATCGACTTTGAATTTGATGAGGGCTTCCTTGATGTTCTTTGGTACTGCCATGCCCGGGGTCCCGATCCAGATGTTGGCGTTCTTATAAACAAGCCCGCCCGGCACTGCATTCACAAGAGTCGAAGTATCCTTTAATACTTCTACAGTTCCCGTGACTACACCAAGGCTAGCGTTGCCGGTGATATTGACGAACATTATGGGATTCCTGGGTTCCTTGAATCTGTAGGATGTTAGAACACCTTTAGATATCTCCAGGTCATATTTCTCGATCACTTCGATATTGGTGGAGTTCTCATCCGACCCGCCGCCGCCTCCACCGCCTCCACCGCCACCACCGCCGCCGCCACCACTGCTGCTGCCGCCATTACTTGAGGGCCCGGTGATAGATAATGTATCGGAAATCGTTCCTCCCGGAATAGAGGAAATAGCATTCAATGTGAGAGTGTTGGATGCAGCCGGAGAGTCCGCCCTCACAATCCATGAACCCGATGTGGAGGCGCCGGGTGCTATCGATCCAAGGGCATAAGGATTAGTTCCGCTCGTAATGCTCCATCCGGATGGATTTACAAGCGTCACATTAACATTTGTAGCATCCGCGGCGCCAATCGATGCATCATTTGAAACAACATAGCTAATAGAAGCAGTTCCTCCTGCAGCTATCGAAGTTGTGTTAGAGGAGGCTATTATTGAAATGATAGGCCTGTCTTTTACTGTTACTGCTGGGATTGATGTTTCTGAATTACTGCTGCCGCCGTCATCACCGGATGCCAAGATAGTAAAGGGAGATGCGCCAGAACCTGAACTTGTTGCTTTTATCGTCCATGAAATTGCTTTTGTACTATTTGTCGTGAACTGCAATTGCTGTGTTGCAGTGGTGATGCTGAACAATCCTGAGTTATCAGTCAACGTAACATCCACTGTCAGAGTTCCTGTCACCGCAGATGCAGTCACAGATGATGAAACGGTAATACTCTCATCCTTCACTACCGTACTGTCGTAACTGATCGTTCCAACGTCTAATGTTGCAGCTGCTGATGCTGCCTGGATAGCCAGGAGCAAAAACAGAATCGATATAATTATTTTTTGTTTCATTTAAATCTTACCTCCCCCGCCGCCTGCGCCTCCTGGCGTTCCTCCTTTGTCCATATTGGCCTTATCCATCATGTAGAAATTTATCTTCAATGTTTCAGTCCTTCCTGCATTGTCGCTATCGTTAGCATCGATGAATGCCGTGAATTCGCCGAAACTGAAGTCATGGTTTCCTCCTGCTCTTAAGTCAGCAGGCATATCCGCCTCATTTATTTTAATCAGTCCTTCACCATCAACGAGTGTGACATTGACATTGTTTATATCCCATATCTTTGGAAGATCAGGGAAGGGACCTGTTGCAAAAGAACCGCCAAAAGACATCTTTAACTTTGTTAACTCTGCAGTTCCATTGATAGGCGAACCCTTAAAGTCCTTTGCAGAGACATAAAGATTTATGCTGTCATTCTTATCGAAATTCTGTTTCGGGATAAACGTCAGAGCCCTTGCAGTTTTTTCAGAGGCGTTGATCTTTAATGTGGGGAAGGCCATGGGCCAGTTCTGCATGTTTCCGGTCCCGATGTCCCATGCTGTTTTTTCAGACATGTTCACAGAGACCGGGTTCATGGGATCGAACATCCCCATAGGAATGGCATCATTATATCCTCTTTCTGATCCGTACATATCATATGATGTGGGAGGAGATCCCATCCAATTATCTAATTGGGTCAGATCAGGATCGTCGTCATAAATAGCCTGAGTGGGGAAGTTCGCACCATTAGGCATCGTATCGAACATCAATATCGAGTATCTCTTATCTGCAGTGATGTTGCCTTTGATCATATCGCCTCCATTAATTGTGGCAAGATCGGCTTTGATATCCTGATCACTGAATTTTCCGACATAATATATTGGTGCATCAGCGCCCCATTGCGGTATGGGGAATACCCGTGTTGTGCTGTTGTTTAATAATACCAGCCTTCCGCCCCAATCCGGAACCGATGCGGCATAGTAGTTATTCAGGTCAGGGATCGGTTCGCCGATGTTGTAAACCAACAAATTTGAATTCGTGGTATTTTCCACAAGCACCCTGTCCATGGTATCTATATAGCCAAATTGCATACCATCGGCTGATGTTGGAGCTATATCCTCGTATCCGTAAACAAGATAGTCCATGCCATTAAAGATGACGTTATTGACGGAACCACGCATCTTCTTGAGTTCGCCATTTGAGGCATTGCCATCCATCAATTGAGAAACGGAGTTTACCTGTGCGATCAGGACTGGCCGATTCAACCTCAAAATCACCGTATCATTACTCTGATTTATTGTTTCAACCTTGAAATCAAGACCTCCGAACCACCCATTCATTTCTTCAGAGAAAATCTGAATATTTGGACCGGAGCCTCCCTGGCCGCTTTCCGGCATGGTCCAGGGCCAACCTTTATATGACATGGCTATCGTTGCGTTGCTCGGGCCGTTAAAGGATATACTGAAATTCCACATATTGTCATAGAATTTAGTCGAGCTGCTATTCAGTACTATAATATCCCCAGTTCTTTTTTTCGACGTGACACTATATATTATCTTTGTCTTTGCACTGCTTGAGTTTATCAGGCTTTCATTACCCGGATAAAGAGTATTTCCACCGTCTGTGGAATAATTGAATACTTGTGTGGTATTGTTGAAATACCACTCATTAAAGGGATATTCAAGCTGGTATTTCTCACCAATATTCATCCATGTTCCTATGCCGCGCTTGAATTCGATCTCATCGCCATATCCAAGGAGCATATTATTTCCCGGCAGACCATCATTCGGATTATCGTCCCTGACCTGGGTGAGGTTGATCTTTCCGGGAAGACCCAGAGCTCCGGTTATCATGAAGTTCCTCAGTTCAAACCGCGGCATCTCCCAGAACCTGTCCTCATCTGCCATAGCGAAACTTCCGTCTACGCTTGCATTATAAAAGATCATCCATGCTCCGGTCGGTATGGTATGTATTGTGGAATTTATTGAAATTATGGCAAGTCCTTTTGAATCCGTGGTAGCATTGATCCCTGTCAGCGGAGTCGTTTCTCTGCTCTCATCCATCAGGAAATCTATTGAAACGTTACTGCCGGATATTGGCGTTCCGTCCGGTTTCTGGACGAGGAAGGGTATCTTGATCACAGAGCTGTTTGCAAATGAACCAAGATTCATTCCGCCCCAGCCTCTCCTGTAGGTGGTAAAATCAAGCATATACGCGCCTGACTGGTATTTGTTGGAAATCAGGTACACCGGGTCTCCTCCGAACTGTATTCCTGTTCCTGCGCTTGCATCTATGTATGTTCCTGATGAAAAGTTTGCAAGATCGCTGACATAAACTTTATCATATATCTCGGATGTTGCTGAATCCAGCATGAGGATATTATACCTGTCACCCTGGCCGAAATACTGACCGTTTCCGTTAAGGTCTACATTTCTCCATTCTTCATCATACATTCTCCCCACAAGGAATTTGCCGGATTTGCTTTGTGCCATCACGGACGGGCTTATTTTAAGGCCATTCTTCAGGGAGTTCAAGCCCTGTAATTTTATCGTACCGTCTGATGTAATCTCAAGAATCTTCCATGTCCTTCCGGTATAATCTGTGAAATTGTCACCCACAGATGCGTTAAAGACCTGCGTTGTGGTACTGTCTGAAAGGTTGTAGTATTGATGCCTGGGCTCACTCTGGTTTTCAAATTCCATGTAAACCGTATTATTTACCGTATCGACAACGACCATTGCAAAGTATGGAACAAGAGTATGGTTCCAGGTATCTACTGCCTGGTCATTGCCATCGCCCACGATCATTGTGATAGGTTGTGGATCATTAATCACCTGTCCACTTACTTTTCCTGCTGAAACATTTCCAATAGAGGTGAATTTATCCTTATTGGACATGAGATCAGATGTGGCATTTATCGCTGTGGTATTTGTATAGAATTTTCCTCCGTTGATAGTCATTCGCATCATTTCGGGAACAGTTACGCTTGCGCGTTTTAACTGGAAATAGAAATGTGCATATATCTCATTGCTCTGGTTATCCTTTACCTTGAGCATCATGGAATAACCGCCCTGTCCCCAGCCTGTTGTGTTGACTGACACATTGATCTTTTCGGCTGAAATTTTATCTGTCGTAGTGATAGCTGCCATCTGCGACTTGTTGCGGTATGTGCTCATCTGCATACCTTCCTGCATCACCTTATCAATACTGATATCGGTGATATTATGCGAAATTGCCCCGCCGAATTTATCACCTGATGCCACTACCGTAAAATTCAGGAAGCCGGATGTTGAAAATTCATATTTCCCAAAGGTATCTATCCATGCAACAAACGGCGTCACATGCGCATATGCATATCCTACTTCGATTGATGAGCCGTCATTTGCTTCGAACACGAATTCATAATCCCCGCCTTTAGAAAGACCGGGATATTCGTAATTAAATGTTCCATTGAATGTTCCAACAGTGATTTCGGTATCATTATATACGGATGGCGGGGTCATCATTTCCCAGTTCCCAAGTGAGATTATCCTGGTCAATTTCACCGTTGCACTTTTATTCTGGAAATTGCTGTTACGAGCGTTCAAACTGAATGTGATGGGCTTATTTACAGCCGCATCCCATGATGTTGAATATGCAAAGAAGATAAAATTTCGTACTTCGAACCAGCCATTTCCGTAATCGGTCACACCTTCCTGTGTGGTCATTTTGACCCTGACATTGTAAAAGCCGGATTTCAATGTGCCTGTGGGATCGAAGGCAACTGTAACCTCGCCATTGCCATCCGTTGTAAATGAACTTACAGGATCAACATAAAACGGCACATTTTCTCCTGTCATCCCATATTTTACGGACTGGACTTCAATAGTCGCACCTGTTACATTATTTCCGCTCATGTCAACCACTGATACTGAAAGGTTGATGCTGTCATTGCCGCCGAATGTTTTGAACATCCCGGTTCCGGCATTATATACGGGCCTGGCCTTAATTTTATATGATTTTTCATCGAACCAGCCGTTCCCGATCACCATTTTTGGCACGCCATTGACGGTCGCATTTACCCAGAATTTCACAAAATGGAAGCCTAAATATGAATCATTGACCTGGAATTTTAAAACTTTTACATTTCCTATGAATGGGTCGTTGATCGTTTCAAGGGTAGAGTTTAGCATATATTGGGTTACGACATCACCTGCGCTTTCACTCCATACTTCAACAAGCCCTGCATCATTTATCCTGTCCGCCGTTAGCTGCTCTCCTGTTGAAGGGTCAAAAGCCATTATGAGAAGTCTTGCATAAGCTCCCGGTGCGATAATGGGATTGAACCAGCCGTTCTTATTTACGGGTTCCCCGCGAACGAATATATCCTGTACTGAAATACTGGTCTTTACTGTTGTCCACCGGGTCAGGTTTACCTGAACTGTTATATCATAAATACCATTCGCTGCAGGCGCAGTAAAGTTAATGATGGTTACATTATCACCTAACCTGCGCTTGATTTCATCCCGGACATCAGTTGGCACATCCATATATGAATAGAACTCTGACAGATCCATGACCGAATAGCTTGTATTTACTGACTTTCCACGGTCATCTGTGATATTCAATTTGAATTTTGCAGGATCAAGAAGACCTGTCATGCTGCTGATATTCAAGCTGATGCCGCTGCTCATGTCAGTCCCGGCAAGGAGCAGGAATGCTTCTTTACCCGGGGCAAAGCCGTCACTTTTATCATTTTCTTTTGAAACGGCTTTCAGGAAGAGATCATATGCTTTCAGGTTATAGTTCGTATATGCTTTCTGGGTCTGCGAGCCTATAACTGCTGTATATTTTACATTGTATGTATCAAGGGGCGCATCGACCGGAATAGTATAATTTGTGGTATATGCGCCAATGGAACTGTCATAAGCCAGTGTAAGATTGTAACTCATGGAAGCTCCTGAAATCGCTGCGGTCACACTAGCTGTTGAAATCGGCACACCGCTTGATCTATTCTTCAGGTATGCAATTGCAATGAAGGTTTCACCTATAGCAAATGTGTGTTTTGGTTTATTCTCCTGCGACAAAAGATCTGCGAACATGTCCACCGAATCCACAACAAAAGACAGATGTCCGACATCCCCTGCAATAAGGTGATAGACTCCTGAATCAGTGGGCACAGTTAAATGTTCTGTTCCTATTCCAAAGCTATTCGTTGTAATATTGCTCACTGTGGAGGTGCCATCGTTCTCAATAAAGGTAAATGGGATCGTTATGTTCAGGGGAATATTCGATGCATTCAAAGCGAGGAGGGTCACATTTACGGATTCGTCTCCTGAAAATGATGGAATAACAGGACGTACAAGGACGATTTGCGTTTGGTTATAAATATGAATAATTGTATAGGTGGTGGTGTTCAATTTGATCTTTGAACCTTCAATCAGGTTTCCAACAACAGCATTTCCTGAGATGTCTGAGCTCAGGTTCATATCAGAATCATCATCCATGTAAGCAATATTGTCATTAGAAACAAGGAAATGATATTTTGTGCCCTCAAAGGTAATATTCCCGCCTGTCTTTCCTGAAGCAAGCGGCCCTGTAATATCAGAACTTACCAGCGGGACTGTTAAAACTAAATTTTCAGTTAATACTACCTTTATGGTTTTGGGATCATTTATTCCAAGAACACTGAAATTAAGCATTGGAGATCTTATGCCTGATTCTATATCAACAGCAACGATGGTGTATTCTCCTGAACCGGATGGTGCTGGAATGACAGTAGAGAACAAACCGGTTGATGCATAAATGGTCGTGTTTGTGGTTTCATTTGCGGGATCCGGAAATTGATCCCCCTGCCAGATGATTATTGTTACCTGGCCTGATAAATTACCATCAAGTATTTCACCTGTTACTTTTATCTGGTCTCCTGAAGAGTATGTTCTCGAATCTATTCCGAAATTTTGTATTGAGGCAGCTTGTGCGAGTGGACTTAACAAAACCAACATCGCAATGACAGCCAGAATAAGTGAAATTGATATTCGATTCTTGTTTTTCAAATTATCGATCTTTCCATATTTTGTCATATTAGCACATCCGGATTAACCCACAGCATGTCAGACCGTTCCATAATGTGTTGACCGGATTTGAAACAACTTTCTATAAGTGGATTTTCATGAAATGCATCCTAATCAAAGCTGTTTGTAATTCCCAGAATATAAACACGTATGAAACATCATCAAGACTATCATTATAATGATGTTGTATATTAAGTTTTTCGGTTAAAGAAAAAAAAAGTTCAAGAAAAAAAACCTCATCTTCTCCTTCGCCGCAACAGGTATAACCCGGAAATTGAAGCAGCGGCCAGGATAATATCAAATCCTTTTGTGCTTGTTTTCTTTGGTGTCGGTGTTCCTTCGACCTTTTGCTGTGTTCCGTCTGGAATGCTCACCTGGGATGATGTTACCTGCGATTTCACCCCTGTTATCGCAAATGGTGAGAATGAATTTGTCTTTCCTTCAAAATATGTGTTCGTGTCATCTCTGAATAAAACCTTTGTATCAAGCTGAATCCAGCTGCTGCCATCCCATTTCACAAGCATGATATCACCTGCCGAAATACCGTTTGTGCTCATCCATGAGTTAGTTACCTTGAATTGAATGAGAGCTTCCTTGATGTTCTTTGGGACTGCCATACCCGCTGTTCCCACCCAGATATTGGCGTTCTTATAAACAAGCCCATTCGGTGCTGTATTCACGGTTGTCGAAGTACCCTTTAATACTTCTACAGTTCCCGTGACTACACCAAGGCTAGCGTTGCCGGTGATATTGACGAACATTATGGGATTCCTGGGTTCCTTGAATCTGTAGGATGTTAGAACACCTTTAGATATCTCCAGGTCATATTTCTCGATCACTTCGATATTGGAGGAGTTCTCAGCGGACTTGCCGCCGCCGCCTCCCCCGCCACCCCCACCGCCGCCAGATGATGGGGTTGCAGTCTTATACACAGGGTAACTTCCCACCATGCCAAAGATGCTCATATGGGAAATGTTCGCCCAGGCATAACCGGCAAAACCATTCATGTCAGCCGGAGCTACTCCGGTCGCGTGCACCCAGTTGGGAGACCCGGAACCGAGAATTTCCCATGAATTTGAAGATTCATTATACCATGATATTTTCAGAGTACTCTCATCCAGGCCATTCAGTTCAGCAATTGTGTAAAATAATTTAAGGATCATCCAGCCGGAGGTAATACCATCATTCAGGTTCTGGCTGGCATTTATCTCAATATATTTACTAAGGGGCGTTAAACTGAAAGTCCGGTTCATTCCCGGTGGGATTTCAGTCATCCCGGTTATATTGATAGAGCCTTCTATGCTTTGACCTGTCATGATCTCAAGTTCGGTACCGTTAGTCTGGAAGTCATTGATCTTTGTTGGTGCAATGTATGAAAAAAAGGGATAATATTCCAGGGAAGCGTTGTTTGTTGTCTGGAAATACAAATTATCCGCCAGATTTATTTTACTGTCCTGCGATAACGTGATATTTTCACCATTTTCATATTGTATTCCATCGGTGTTTGCGGCCCACACATTGAATACACCCAATGTATCCGAGGCCTGTATTTCTGTCGCACTGTTTTCATCTATTAACCATGCATATTTGAACTCTACCAGGTTTGAAGGTGAACTTGTAGATATCCTGTCAATATAGACCGTGAACAGGAGAGAATTTGATTCACCCTGCATGGTCTTTTTCACGTAATATACGTTCTTCTCTGAGACGATTGAATCATCAATTAATGTGCCTTCTTTTCTGAATGAGAACCATACCTGTCTTGGGGAAGAATTAGCATCTAATGCATTGATTGTAAGCTCATAACCTGATCCAAGTGACCATGTTTCACCGGCCGTAAGAGTTTTCTTATCATCCCTGTCCATCTCCAGCACGAAATTTGCCAATTTGTTTGCCTGGCCATTTATAGCAACATATTTTTCACCCTGCAAGCCCGTGACAAAATAAGTTTGGCTTCCCGAAACATTCTTACCCTCATTCTCATAGACGCTGAAATTGACCTCAACTTTAGATGTATTATACCAGAGTTTTCCATTTTCAATAACTCTTCCTGGTGTAACTTCCGTTACATCCAATGATTCATTAAGGATCAGGCCAGGGAAGTTCGTCCTGTTCCAGATAAAATTACTAAAAGCTGTTTCTCCCCTGCCTTCGCCGCGGGTTGAGACTGTTGATGAATGTGTATTTACCGTCACAAACCATGTTTTTTCGCTGCTGTTGGAATTCCCTGTTGTATCGTTTGCGATAATAGTTACATTATATCGGCCGTATTGTTCAGTATCGCTGAAATTATGATAGAATAAATTGCTGCCCCCGGCACTCATTGCATAAGCTGTGAAACTGCCATTTGGATAGTTTATAGTCAGGCTAATATCCGAAGTATTTAAATCGGAATTATCACGTATGTTCGCTGTAATATTTGTAAAGCCGCTTACCTCTAATTTAGAGTTCAATGATATTGCAGAGACTGATGGTGGAGTATTATCTATGGAAACATTGATTTGAACACTATCGTTAAAATTTCCAGCGAGATCAAAGAATGTCACATTCATAGAATTGTTTCCATCAGGAGCCAATTTATCGATCGTAACATTTCCCATCCAGAAACCTGAATTGTTCAAAAGCGCTATTATGCCTGTGTTATTTATTGATGAGACATTGACCGAGGCATTTTTTATTCCGGATAATACACCATTCATTTCAGGGTCAACGGCTGTTGCATTGAATTCCAATACACTGCCTGTTCTTGCGGCGGTTCCGCGCTGGTAGGAAACGGGGTTTATTATTATAGTGGGTTTTGAGTTGTCAACATTAACGGTAAAATTCCCTGTGTTATTGAGGTTGCCAGCATTGTCATACATTGAGATAGTCAAATAATATATTCCATCTGGTGCATTCACCTTCACACTTGTATTCCAGAATCCGCTATTATTGACCAAGAAAACATCCTCAAGACTGCTGTTGATCGGTGAAACATTGACCGATGCATTTTTGATCCCGGCAATGGCATCTGAAATTGAGGCGTTCATAATGATAGTCGTGCCATTTTTTGCCGCTGAGAAAACATCGGGATAGATCGTTCGATAAGAGTCTATGGTTGGCGGTGTGCTATCTACAATTACCGTAAAATGTCCAGTATTATTAATATTGCTGGCATTATCGTATGCAGTTATATCCGGATAATATATCCCGTCGCTGGCATTCACCATTACCGTATTATTTACCCAGAATCCTCCCATATTGTTAAGCAAAACGGTATTGATGGAGGCATTCAGCAATGATGCATTCACGCTTGCATTCTTTACGCCTTTGATTGCATCTGTTATGGTCGCATTAAGTCCAATTTTCGTCCCATTTCTCGCCGCAATATATCCGTCCGGATAATTCGTTGGGTTTGCGATCACTGAAGGACCAACAATATCAAGATAATAAACAGCCGCCAAAACATCTATTCTGCCTGCACCAGAAGTATTGTCTTTTCCGACAATCCCCAGGTCGATAGAAGTATTTTCAAGAATTGATTTTATCTGCGCTGGAGTAAGAGTAGTTCCCTGCTGTCTTGCTGTTTGCAAAAGCAAAGCCGCAGCGCCAGAAACGTGGGGGGTAGCCATAGAAGTACCCGACATACCCACATAATCATGTGAGAGAGAATTCAGGGAAGTAATTCCCACACCAGGCGCACTGATATCAGGTTTAGTGAGAACTTCACTATCCACTGTTATGGGGCCTGTGCTGCTGAACCCTGCAATGTTGTCTGAACTATCAACTGCTCCAACAGCGATCACATTTTTCTCACCCGCAGGAAAACTTATCGAACCATCTCCCGAAATAGGGCAATTTATACCCCCAGACCCACAATTTCCCGCTGCTGCTATCACTGTGACGCCTGCGCTTATTGCGTTATTGATGGCAGTGGTCACCTCTGAGGAACGATTCCCACCAAAAGATAAACTGATTATATCTACTTTATTATCAACAGACCACTGGATACCAAGTACAATATCGCTTGTATAGCCGCTTCCCGAAGAGTCAAGCACTTTTGCGCCAAATAGATTCACATTCGGAGCCACTCCGGTCGTCGTACCCCCTGACCCATTTCCCCCAACCGTTCCTGCAACATGGGTTCCATGGCCTTCATCGTCATAAGGTGAGAGGTTGTCATTTATATAATCGATCCATTTTATTACACGTCCTGAAATATCAGGGTGTGAAGCATTAATGCCTGTGTCTATTACTGATACATTGATCCCGCTTCCATCGATGTTCAGTTCCCAGACTTTTGTGGCATTTATGCCTTTTATTTCATCCGTTGCTGATGCTATCTGCCCCCCTGTTACCAGGGCGGAATAATTTTCCAGCATATGCATTTTTGAGTCAAGTCTGATGCTTTCGATATCATCACGCATCGAAAGCGTTCTTATAAGCTCTGGCGAGGCTTTGAGGGCAATGGCATTTACTATCCAGATTTTTTTTATATTATCTGCTTTTCCCCTGGTTTTTTCTTCATCAAGCAATTTCCCAATTTCATTCTGGCTGTTCAAACTGCGGCTTTTCAGCGCTGATACCTGATTTTCTTTTGAAAATGATTGGAACTGCGCTTTTTCTTTGAGAATTATTATTATGGGAACTTTCTCGTTCGAAAGCATCATGGATCTTACATCGATCGAAGTTTTCTGATCTGCTGCCATTGAATCAACTGGAAGGATATTTAATAAAAATATTGTCAAAATAAATAGGAATATATAAATATTGGTCTTTTTCAGTCTGTACTCTTTCATTTTGCCCTCTTTTATCACATAATTTCTTATTCTACTCTTTTTTCAACGATATGGTTATGGAGCATAGTTCTATGATTATAATGATTATTATTTAAGACTTTCTGGTGCCAAAATGAGATTTAATCAAATTTCGATCCCAAAACGTTAAAAAATCCGTAGTTCAAATTTCCTGAATGGTTATGCCACACTTATATTTCACACCATCTTCACACATCCATTTATATTCAGGACATTTCAACTATTATAAGAGGTATAGAGATATTGAATCAAGAATGGAAATGGTGAGACCATTCTAAATAGAGAAAGAGGAACAGAATTTCAAATTAATTTCAAAGGTGCAATATGATACCAGAAAAACAGATACTTGTTGTTGAAGACGAAGCAATTATGGCAATGGATATTCAACGAAGGTTGAAAAGCCTGGGATATCAAGTCCCCGTAATAGTTTGCTCAGGAGAGGAAGCAATTGAAAAAGCAAAGGAAAATAAACCCGATCTCGTACTGATGGATATTAACTTATACGGCGGAATAAATGGGATCGAGGCAGCATCAAAAATTCATTCTTTTTCGGATATTCCGATAATATTTCTAACCGCATATTCTGATAATGAAACTCTTCAACAGGCAAAAATCATAGAGCCTTTTGCATATATGATAAAACCTTTTAAAGACAGGGATCTACAATTAAATCTTGAGATCGCTTTCTATAAACACACAATGGAGAAAAAGTTAAAGGAGAAGAACCAGTGGCTTATTTCAATAATTGAAAGTATAGGCGATGCAGTAATCGCAACGGACCCGGAAGGAATGATAAGACTTATGAATCCGATCGCAGAAGCTCTGACAGGCTGGAAAAATGATGAAGCTTTAGGCAAGCCCCTGGAAAGCGTTTTCAATATTATTGGTGAAAGAACGGATATCAAGATTGAAAGCCCTGTGACAAAGGTAATCAGGGAGGACATTTTCTATGGTCTTGCCGACCATACCATATTGATAACAAAAGGAGGTATTAAAAGATCAGTTGATATTATTGGTTCGACCATTAAAACCGATGGAAATAAAATAATTGGTGTTGTATTGGTCTTTTATGATATTACCGGCCGCATCAAGATCGATGAAATGATGAATATTTCTGACAAATGTTAGGACGAAAACTATGAGCGACTATTCGTTTGGAATTAAGGAACTGGATAATGCGACAGAAGGCATAAAAAAAGGCTCAAATATTTTGATGATAGGTCCTCCTATGTGTGGAAAGGAATTCATACTCTATCATATAATGTATCATGGCGCTGCGATAAATCAGAATTCAATAATAAATGTGACAACCCGTGAAACAGCGGCTCATATGCTAGAATGGTTTAAAGAAAATAAATTGAATTTACCTCTTGACAGGATCGGAATAATTGACTGCGTCACCAAAATGCAATGTGATGTAGTTGCTAACAATGAAAATATTAAAATTGCAGCCAGCCCTGTAGACCTGACAGGAATTGGAGTGAAAATCAGCCATTTTTTTGATGAATTCCTCATCAAAAAGAAAATACAGAAAAACCAGCTCCATATCAATTCCCTCTCTACAATTTTGATGGGTTCAAGTACTCAAACGGTTTTTAGTTTTCTCCATATTTTTACAAAACGCATAAAATCAACAGGAGCTCTTGGAATTTATCTAATAGACGGAGACATGCATGACGAGCAGGAAATAGCCACAATACAGCAACTTTTTGATGGTATTATAGAAATCAAATCAGAAAATGATAAAAACTTGATACGAATAGCCGGCCTGTCCTCAAAAACCACCCCATGGTTCGAATATGAGATCAAAGGAGCAAAGATAAAAATATTAGGGACATTATCATCTTCGTTACGCAATACTCCTAATGTTAAGCTTTCGCCTTTATCAAAAAAAGCAAAGTTTTTCATGGCTCGTTCGGAAATACCGGAATGCAAACCATTAAATGATGCAATAACCAGTGCCGGGGAAATTTTCTGCAAATTTACTGCCAATGAAGATATAGATTTTGAACATCTAAATACTGAATTTAATATATTTGATAAAATAGTAAATATTTCTAAGTCGGATCGAAAACATATTATGGATATCAGGGAAAAAACAAATTTAGTATCGAAATTAAGATGTGTTAAAGATAATTTCCACTTACTTGAAACTGCAACCTTCTTAAAGCATTTTGGAGAATACCAACCTCGCAGGAAATCAATTTTAGCATCCCTTGTAACAATAAAAAACGCATGTGATTGGGGCATTTCCGGCCTTAATAGTGATCATAATAAGCTTGTGGAATCCATAAATGATACTCTAAAGGAAATCGATATTCTTAAGAAAATCACAAATAAATCAACGTTAGAATCAGCAGATGACGGGTTTCAACATAAGCAACATATTAATAAAGAGATTCTTCGTTATGTTTCCGGTAAACCTAATGAAGGTAGTACGAAGATCAATCTTGGCTTTGAAGAAATCTTATCAACAACCGAAGCGTTTTCTGACTACACGTCGGAAAATGGTAAGAAATATTCATTTGATTTGATAAAAACAAGATCCGCTAATGGAAATAAACGTTTTGTTTTTAAGATCGGTTCGATTTATGTTGCAGGTGTTTTGACCGATAAAAGTAACAATGTGATCGCATCGTATGTAGAATCATATCTGAATGAAGCCGATACTTTAGATAAACTATTATCTGCAATAAAAAAAGATAATCTTAAAGTCTCATGAAGTCGTTTCTTAAAAACTTTTAACTATTCGTTAGTAGAAATGGGCAGAAAGGAGGGGGTGGTGGTTTAAAAAAATTCTCTGCCCACAACAATTCGTACATATGCGAACTAAGTATTTAAGGTTTATGATTGCTGTAAACAAGTCCAGAAAAACATGTTAAAGGTGAAAAGCTTTTAATCGCATGATCCTATTTTTCTCGTTTGATAGTAAGGCTGAGAAAAAAGGTATGGTAAAATTATAAAAATATGCAACCGGTGATTTCAGGTTAAATCCCGCCAGCTGTGGCGCAACCGTTGGGGTCTGGGGTCGCACCAGACTTTTTGACAGCCGCGTTTTGAAGTGAGTGTCAAATATTTTGGCGTTACTAAGGCACAGACATGTACCTTATAAATTTATATCCATGCGCATGTATAGATATATGTGCTTGAAAGTCATCTTAAGGCATCTCAATTACTAAGGATGTGGGATGAATCATGAAAATGGATGATTATACATTTGGTATTAAAGAACTTGATAATGCAATCGGCGGTATAAGAAAAGGCTCAAATATCATGCTTGTCGGTCCGCCAATGAGCCAAAAAGAAACTATCCTTTACAACATAATGTATCACGGCGCAGTGATAAATGAAAATGCAATAATAACCGTAACCACTCATGAATCAGCGACACAAATCATAGAATGTTTCAAAGAGAACAAAATGGTACTTCCACCGTCAAGATTTGGTATTGTTGATTGCATCACAAAATCGATTGGAAGGACTGCATTTGAAACCGAAAACATCAAAATAGCCAGCAGTCCCATGGATTTGACCGGAATAGGAGTACGCATAGGCCAGTTTTTTGAGGATTTTCTCCTGAAAAAGAAAATCCCGAAGGTTCAGCTCCATATCAATTCACTTTCTGCAATATTGATGTATTCAAATATCCAGACCGTTTTCAGGTTTATGCATGTTTTTACTGGACGGGTCAAGGCATCTGGAGCACTGGGAATATTTGTAATGGATAGCAACATGCATGATGATCATACAATAGCGACAATAAAACAACTTTTTGATGGTATCATTGAAACCAAAGAGGAAAATAATAAGAATTACCTAAGAACGGTCGGACTGTCCCCAACTCCCACTCTCTGGCTTGAATATGAGGTCGAAAAAGGAAAACTGAAGATTAACCGCTGATCGATGTATAAAGGCATTTCAATCATGGTCCTGACATCAGTTTCATGCAGCCATCCTGCTCAATAAAACCGTATCTTGCATAGAGCGATCGCAGCCAGTTCTCATCGACCTCATTGCTGCCAATACTTAAGGCCATGACCGGAAAACCGATTTCTTCTGCGACCTTCTTTATTTCATCCATCAGGAGTTTGAAGTACCCGCGCCCGCGATATTCAGGATATATTTTGAATTGGTGGATGAAAAGAGTTTTTGGGTGTGTATCCCAAAAATCATAAACCACATGACCTACTTGATTATCTCCTACATTTACCTCTTTTATCATTTTCGCTCATACGTCGAGGTTATGGTAAATCTTTCGATAATAATTACAGCTTTTTTATCAACTTCATCGGATTCGTAACCGTCGCTTTTCTTGCGCCGTTCTCATCAAGACCTGCTCCCATAGCTATCTTAAATGCTGTTTCATCATTTATCAGGTCATGGGGGGCATGTGAATCCGTATCCACGATAAGGTCAGCGCCTACTTCATTTGCGATCCTTGCCACATGACCATTCGTCCTGTTGTGGCCGTTTCGGGACGTGATCTCAAGGCAGATGCCGTTCTCCTTTGCTGTCAGGGCATCTTCAGGAGTAATAAAACCCGGATGTGCAAGAATATCAATATCAAGCGATACAGCAGTTTGATTTGTTCCCTTCGGGACAGGCTCAACTGATGTTTCCCCGTGGACTACTATGACCTCTGCGCCCAGTTTCCTGGCCATCCTGACAAGTGCTGGCATTTTTGCGGGAGGGACATGGGTTATTTCAATCCCTGAAAATATCCTGATATCATAATCTTCTTCAAGGCTCTTAACATTGCGAACACTGGAAAGAACATGTTCTATATTCGTATAATCCACATGATCCGTTATTGCTATTGCCTTATATCCAAGTACAACGGCGCGGCGCACAAGTTCGCTCGGTATGAGCTCCCCATCGCTAAAGGATGAATGTGTATGGAGGTCAATCATTGTGTCCTCCGGGGCGCAGGGGTAGAGGATACCCCGGATTTCAATCCAGGGAGGAATCGTGCCCCTTCGCCA
>JAPMTS010000019.1 GCA_026552955.1 Candidatus Methanoperedens sp.
AGGTTTTTCCGTCAATCAGAGCCGACGCCAATGTTTAACCACGAAATTAAACGTAAATAAATATTTGTTGGATTTTACAACACAACATTCCTTTGTGTTTTCACACGCAGGAAGCGTCTTGTATGTTTTTTGCCGTATATAACACTTTCCCTTGCACATTATTTTAATGTACAAGCAAAGTATTTTTAGGAAAAAAACACCTTCATTTCACAACACAACATTCCTGTTTTCATAAGCAGGAAGCGTCTTGTATGTTTTTTACCGTATATAACACTTCCCCTCGATAAAATGATATTTGTAACCAAACCTATTTAAATAAGTTACATTCTTATCCAGACACGCCTGAGGATACGATGCATTTAATAATAACAGAAAAGCATGATACTGCAAAAAGAATCGCAGCTATATTATCTGAAAGAAAGCCTGAAAAAGAAAGGGTGAACGGTGTCGATACTTATAAATTTGAAAGTACTACCGTCATCGGTCTGTCAGGTCATATTGTTGAAGTGGATTTTCCGAAAGAGTACAATAACTGGCAGAAGACAGATTTAAAGAACCTGATACATGCGGAAGTTCTAACAAATCCAACTCATACCAATATTGTAACCGCTATTCGAAAATTGGGAAAAGCTGCAGACCACCTGACAATCGCCACTGACTATGACCGTGAAGGTGAATTAATAGGCGTAGAAGCATTGAATGTTGTAAAGAAAGTAAAACCTGATGTTTTTGCCGATCGTGTCCATTATAGTACCATAACTCCGGCAGAGATCAAGAAAGCTTTTTCTACCCCCGTTAACATCGATTTTAATCTTGCAGCGGCCGGAGAATCGCGCCAGCTCATCGACCTCATCTGGGGTGCTGTCCTTACCAGGTTCGTTTCATTGAGTTCAGGAAGGCTCGGAGATAAATTCCTTTCAGTAGGCAGAGTGCAATCACCCACACTTGCAATTATAGTTAACCGCGAAAAAGAGCGTGAAGCATTTGTAGCCGTACCTTACTGGGAACTCTATGCCACACTAATGAATGGTAGAGAATTTGAAGCCCAGCACAAGAAAGGGCGGTTCCTGGATAAGGCAGAAGCAGAAACAATTCATGCAAAACTTGGGAAAAAGGGTATTGTAAAAAGTATCATACTTGGTAAACGAAGCGAAAAACCTCCCACGCCATTCAACACCACAGAATTCCTCAGGGCGTCAAGTGCTATCGGGATTTCACCTGCAAATGCTATGAGAATAGCAGAGTACCTTTATGTTAATGGATATATATCCTATCCTCGTACGGATAATACCGTATATCCAGCAACACTTGATATAAAAGGCATAATTGAATCCTTTTTGAATACGGAATTTAAAGAATATGCGCAGAAGATATTATCCGGAAAACTCGAACCAACAAGAGGCAAGAAAGAGACTACCGATCATCCGCCTATACATCCGGCGACACCGGTAAAAAGAAGCCAGCTCAAAGAGGATGAATGGAAATTATATGAACTCATAGTCCGTCGGTTCTTTGCAACGTTTGCAGGGCAAACACTCTGGGAAACCATGGCTGTAACGGTTGATATCAGCGGTGAGGACTTTGGAGCGAACGGTGCCAGACTTGTGGACCCGGGATGGAGATGGTACTATTCATATAACCTGCCAGAAGACAGGATACTGCCAGAGTTGTTGGAGGGCCAATCTCTGCAGGTAAAAGATGTAAAACTTGAAGGAAAAGAGACGCAGCCCCCCTCAAGATATGGACAGGGACATCTGATCAAGATAATGGAAGATATGGGATTGGGAACAAAATCAACACGTCATGAAATAATATCCAAGCTTTTTTCAAGGGCTTATGTTCACGGCAATCCCCTCCAGCCCACAAAAACTGCATTTGCAGTGGTTGAGGCGCTTGAAAAATATGCGAACACTATCACTAAACCCGACATGACAAGCAAACTTGAAAAGGATATGGATGAGATTTCCGAAGGCAAGATCACAGAAGGTTTCGTAGTCAAGGAATCAAGGGATATGCTTGATGAAGTATTCAAGGATATGACCCGGAACAAGGATCTTATAAGTGAATCCTTGAGGAACGGATTATATGAAGACAGGGTCATCGGTACATGCCAGAAATGTTCTTCGGACCTCATTATCCGGAAATCCAAAAGAGGTTCGAGATTTATTGGATGTTCGGGATATCCAAAATGTGATTTCACTCTTCCCCTGCCCAAAATAGGACAGATTGTAGTCACTGAAAAGCAATGCAAAGATCACGGTCTTTATTATATCAAAATAGTGAACAAGGGAAAGCGTCCCTGGGAAATCGGATGCCCTCACTGTAATTTCAATGAGTGGCAGAAGAAGGTTGAAGATGAGAAAAAGAATGGGCCAGGTAAAGAGACAGCAGTTAAGACAAAAGAAAGTGAAAAAAGTACAGGTAAACCCAAATTTAGAAAAAATCCAAAATCCTTGAACAAGAAAAACACGACTAAGGAATAAATTGCGTATATTATTTATATTCAACACCCGATATTAGCAAAAAATGGTACTATTTGAACTTTTGATATCATATGGCATGTTAGGACTATTTATCATAGCTCTTATCTCATCCATAATACCAATACCCACTGAACCCGTAATTTTCGGGTTGCTGGATGTTGGAAAAAAACCAGAGTTCGTCTTGATAATATTGGCATTAGGATCAATAGCAGGAGCATATATTGGATATCTCCTGGGAAAATATGAACTTCGAAAGCTCATACCATTCCATGACAAAAAAAAAGAATTAATGATGCAAATTCAATTTCGAAGATATGGGGCATTACTCCTGCTTGTTTCTCCATGGATACCTATAGTTGGGGATCTTGCCCCGATGGTCGCAGGAATTGAAAATTATGAATCAAGAAAATTCTTACTCGTGATTTCAGTTGCTAAGACAATAAAATGTATAGGGATCATATATTTGTCCATAAAGGTCATTGATTGGTGGACTCCTTTCATCAAATTATGATCAAAGAAAGCAAATCACAAGTATAATAAATATAAGATATCTCTAGGAAGACGGTGAAAAAATTGTCTAAACGTGAAGATATCCACAAAATACTGATCATTGGGTCTGGTCCTATCCTTATAGGCCAGGCCGCAGAATTCGATTATTCAGGAACTCAGGCCTGTAAAGCACTTCGACAGATGGGCTATGAGATCGTACTGGTCAATTCCAATCCTGCAACGATTATGACTGATCCGGGAATGGCGGACAAAACATATATAGAACCCCTCAATGCAGATATGCTCACAAGAATCATAGAGAGGGAACGTCCTGATGCTGTACTCCCAAACCTTGGAGGTCAGAATGGATTGAACCTGACATCTGAGCTTAATAAGAAAGGGGTACTTGGGAAATATGGAGTAAAGATCATCGGCGTTGCAGCCGATGCAATAGAGCGCGGCGAAGATAGGATCGCCTTTAAGGAAACCATGACCGAACTTGGCCTGGAAGTACCGCATAGTGAGGCGACATACACAGTCGAAGGCGCTGAAAAAATAGCAAAGGATATCGGATATCCGGTCGTGGTCAGGCCTGCGTACACCATGGGAGGAACAGGCAGTGGATTTGCTTATAATATTGATGAGCTTCGAATAATCGCTGCACGCGGGATTGCAGCCAGTCTTATTGGACAGGTCCTTATAGAGGAATCGGTTCTGGGTTGGGAGGAATTAGAACTCGAAGTCGTAAGGGACGCAGAAAACAACAAGATAACAGTCTGCTTCATAGAAAATATAGATGCTATGGGTGTGCATACAGGCGACAGTTTCTGCACCGCCCCTATGCTAACTATCAGTAATGAACTCCAGAAACGACTGCAAGAATACTCATACCGGATAGTTGAGGCCATCGGGGTGATAGGGGGAACGAATATACAGTTCGCTCACGACCCACAGACAGATCGTGTAGTAGTTATCGAGATCAATCCTCGTACATCCCGCTCATCGGCTCTTGCTTCCAAAGCTACAGGATTTCCTATCGCACTGGTATCGGCTAAACTGGCAGGAGGTCTTCTTCTTCGCGATATTCCTTACTGGCGAGAGGGAACGCTCGATAAATATACCCCGTCCGGGGATTACGTCGTAGTAAAGTTTGCCAGGTGGGCATTTGAGAAATTCCCGGGGTCGATCGATAAGCTCGGTACACAGATGAGAGCTGTAGGCGAGGCGATGAGCATCGGAAAGAATTATAAGGAAGCATTCCAGAAGGCCATCCGCTCACTTGAGACCGGACGCTTCGGACTTGGATTTGCAAAGAATTACAATAACCTTTCTCTTGAAGAATTACGCAGGCTATTGAATGAACCTTCCTCTGAACGCCAATTCATTATGTACGAAGCACTGAGAAAGGGAATGCCCAGCGGGGAATTATACAAACTAACACATATCAAGCCATGGTTCATTGAGCAAATGAAAGAGCTTGTTGACCTTGAAAACAAGATCATACAGTATAAAGGGAAAAAAGTATCTGATGAAATTCTTATTCAAGCTAAGAAAGATGGATTTTCTGACAGATACCTCGGCAAGATCCTGGAAATACCTGAAAAAGACATACGGAAGCATCGCCTTTCTCTTGGATTGAAACAGACATGGAATATAGTTCCGGTCAGCGGCGCACAGGATGCAGCGTATTATTATTCCACTTACAATGTGCCTGATGAAGTTCCTGTATCTGAAAGGAAGAAGATCATGATAATTGGCGGTGGGCCAAACAGGATCGGGCAGGGTATTGAGTTTGATTACACATGTGTGCATGCGGCGTTCACTCTTCGCGATATGGGCTATGAATCTATCATGATCAACTGCAACCCGGAAACGGTTTCTACCGATTATGATACATCAGATAAGCTTTACTTTGAGCCTGTTACAGTAGAGGACGTCCTCAGTATTTATGAAAAGGAGAAGCCACAAGGTGTAATTGTACAATTCGGAGGACAAACGCCCCTGAACATTGCAGCGGAACTTGAAGAGGCTGGCGTGAAAATCCTGGGAACTTCGGTTGAAAGTATTGACCTTGCTGAAGACAGGGAGCTATTCGCCAATATTATTGATAAATTGGGAATACCGGCTCCTGAGCATGGCACGGCCACTTCGCTTTCAGAGGCGCTTGCTGTGGCAGTTCGCATTGGTTATCCCCTCGTTGTGAGGCCATCGTATGTGCTGGGCGGACGCGGTATGGAGATTGTCTATGATGAAGAAATGCTTAATAAATATGTTGCAGGCGCCATTGAGATCACCCCTGAGAAGCCCATGCTTATTGATAAATTCCTTGAAGATGCGCTTGAATGCGAAGTGGATGCAATATCTGATGGAAAAGATGTATTCATCCCTTCCATCATGGAACATATCGAACTTGCAGGCATTCACTCAGGAGATAGTGCCTGCGTGCTGCCTCCCATAGGGATAAACGATGAACAAATCAAAACTCTTGAAGAATTTACAAAGCGAATAGCGATCGAACTCAAAGTGGTCGGTCTTATAAATATCCAGTATGCAATTCAGGGAAATAAGGTATACATTCTCGAAGCGAATCCACGTGCATCGCGCACTGTGCCCCTGGTATCCAAAATAACAGGAGTATCAATGGCACGCCTGGCAACGCAAGTCGTGCTGGGAACAAAACTGAAAGACATGGATCTCCGCAAGCGTACATACTCACACTTCGGAGTAAAGGAGGCTGTTTTCCCCTTCAATATGTTCCCGGAGGTTGATCCTGTTCTTGGGCCTGAGATGCGTTCCACTGGTGAAGTACTCGGTATGGCGGATTCTTTTCCCCTGGCGTTCTATAAATCACAGGTAGCGGCCGGATTTGCGCTTCCACTTCAGGGTACAGCTCTGATAACTGTCGCGCCTCTTGATAGGAAAGGCGCGCTTTCTATTGCAAAAGATCTCGCAGAAATGGGCTTTAAGATCATTGCAACCGAAGGCACTGGTGATTTTCTTAAAGAAAATGGGATCGATTGTGAGTATGTCAAGAAATTGCATGAAGGCAGGCCTAATATCGTGGATCTTATGAAAAACCGGGAAATCCATTTCGTACTTAATACCCCGGTGGGCAAACAAAGTGCACAGGATGATAGCTATATTCGCAAATCTGCCATCAAATACAAGATCCCATACTTCACGACTACGGATGCAGGCAGGGCAGCTGCCAGAGGGATCAAGGCCGCCAGGGAAAACCGCATCGAAGTAAAATCAATTCAGGAATACCATGCGGGCGTTAAGTGAAACTACAACCCTACACGTAGGGTGGCTTCCCGCTGCATTGATCCTCTATTGAGTAATCCTTGACGGGCGTTAATTCCGGTAGTACCTACCGTACTTATTGATGGCCTATTCTCAATTAGTATTGCAGATACTTGATCTCTTCCCATTGCAAGACCACAGGAAGGACAAATATGTGTCCTCACTGACAGGTCTTTCGGGACAGGGAATCCACAAATACAGGTCTGGGATGTACCTGCTGGATTAACGAATTCCACGAATTTACCAGCGTATTCTGCTTTGTATTTCGTGAATTGCATTAACTGATACCAGCCAGCATCATTAATGGATTTGGCAACACAATGGTTCTGCACCATGTTCTTTATTTGTAAATCTTCAAATTTAATGCTGTCATAGGTATCGACCAGATTTCTTGAAAATTTATGAGCAAAATCTTTTCTCTGATTCCTGATTCTTCGATGTGCTTTTGCAACTATAATTATCTGTTTTTTCCTGTTCTTTGATCTGAGCTTTTTCCGGCTTAACCGCTTCTGTTCATGTAGTAATTTATCCTCTGATTCTCTCAGGAACTTGGGAGGTTTGACCTGTTCACCGTTGCTCAGGGTTATCAAATCGATTAATCCAACATCGATTCCAGTTTTTGTCTTGATTTTAACCGGAACTGGATTACTGATTTCACATGAAAAGGAAACATACCATTGATCAATATCCCGTTTGATTGTACAGGTTTTGATTTTACCTTCAATTTTCCGGTGCTGGATGACCTTAAAAGTTCCTATTTTTGAAAGAGTGAGTTTCCCATCTTTCAATTTAAAACCCGATTGCGGATAGGTGAAACTATTGTATCTATTTCTTCCTTTGAATCGGGGATAACCTGACCCGGCAAAGTAATTATCCATGCTTTTTTCGACTCGTTTCAGGACGTTTTAGAGTACCTGAGAATGCACCCCTTTCTGGAAATCAGTCTTTGATCCTGATAGATCGTTTGCCTGATCTTCGTAGTATATCCATTCAGGTTTTCCCCATGGGAATACATCGAATTGTTTTTTCAGTCGATTAAGGTCTGCCTGTCGTTTTCGTTCTGCAAGTGCATTGTTATAGAGATGCCTGCATGTGGTGAGAGTCCTGTTCAAGATGACCTCTTGCTTCTTTTTCGGGTATATCCTGAATTGATATGCTCTAATAATTAAGCATCGACATATTTTTGAGAACATATTCTTTGTGATAGCGGGTGAAAGTAATAAAAGGGGGTTCGATTCATCCATCGGACAAGTCCGATGGTAATTTCTCCCCTTTACCCCACGTTATAAGACGCACTATATAAACAATAAAATGCATCTTCGGTTATATGGTAGGAGAAATATGTGAATATTGCGGAAATAAGTTTGACAAAAGAGGGTTAGGCAGGCATCGTGCATCATGTTGCAAGAGAAAACAAAAAATGGAGGAAGCCTCTGAGAACAAAGATGTTAAAGCAGCCCATAATGCAAAGATCCGGGATATATTCGAAAAAGTAAAAACACTGGAGCATATGCTTGAGGACCTTTCATCTCAACTTGTTGAAATGATCAAAGAAGTTGAATGAATAAGAAACGACGTCACAGGCATCTCAATTAATTTATGAAACATCATATAATACTTTATAGATCATCGCAGTAGAAGGACCAATCTCGATTTGTTTAACTAATTCAAAGTTTTCTGTATTTTTTCCTCCACTCAGGCCAGAAAACAGGTTAATTTTGTAATAGTTATAATAAAGAGATGAATTTGAAATTCTATCAAAAAAACTATCCCAAACAACATAAGTTATATTTTTCTCTCTTAATTCGGATATAAAACAATCAGAGGAATTACATTTTAGATCATATGAAGCTAAGAAATGTTTCTCATACGACAAATCAGAATAATAAGATGCGATCCAGGGTTCGGTCATTAATATTTTATCGTTGGATTTAGCATTTTGTAAATACCACTCTCCCACAAACCTGAATTCTGCCTTGGTATATTTTTCAGACTCCATTAACTGTTGAGTTCCGTATATGCTAAATCCAGTAAAAACGCCAAAGATCAGAACAATAGAACTGATTAAGAACAGGCTCTTGAAATTTCGGCCTTCAAAAATCGAAGATATGAATGAAATAATTGACATAATAAATATTATATACAAAACAAAAATAAAATATCCATTTAACATTGTGAAAAAATAAATGACTGTTAAGAATGTCAGTACTGAGAAAATATAAAAACCTGATCTAAGAAATGGATCCATATTAGCTTTTTTATTTAAATTATAAAACCAATTTTTCTCATTGACAAAATTTGATATATATTCTAATCCGCCCATAGTTAATAGAATTAAGATCCATAACACAGGATAAACAAATCTGGTCAGGTTATATGAAAAGACCATGTGCATTGCAATATAGGAGATCAGAAATAATAATATCGTGAAGATTTCCCGGATTGATTTTTTTAAAAACCAAACAAAACCGATTACCATCAAAATAAAAAAAAAGGCAAGAGATATGAAAACAATAATCCCTTTAATTGATTGAAAGTCTGGATGAATAAAAGAAATTAATTCATTGGCAATAGTTATGATAAACTCAGGCCCCACAGGCTTCATTGTCATTGCTGCTTGAATATAGGGATTTGGTCCGGGAGATTTTAAGTAGCTTAATATCATCCATATTATCATTCCGACGGATGATAAAAAACCCAGGATAACGGATAATAGTTTTCGTTTTGAATAAACCAAATCCTTCAAAACCAATATCGGGATTAATAAAAATCCTTCGTATCTGGTCATTGAGGCTAAAAAAGCAAAAAAAGAGCGTTTATTATTATCTTTAAGATCCAGATAAATTGAAGAAAGTATGGTTGTCAATAATAAAGTTTCCAGAAATGGCTGGGACGTGAGGAATACCGATAATGGATTTATAGCAACCAGGAAAACCACCAGGAAAGCAAGATTCTTAAGAAACCTGGATGAAATTAGATAGATCAAATACAAAGAAACTATTGACAAAAGTAAATTGAATATCTCTATGAAATACAATACTGCGGATTGATTATTGTGAAATATCAGAGAACCGATCCCAATTATCCAGGGATAGAGAGGCAATCGCGCGTAATTTTCCGGGAGATTAAAATTTAACCAGCCCTGAGCCAGGATATTAAATGCAAAAAAGTCACTGTTCGGGACGTAAAAATAATTAAAATAGTATAATCTCTGTAATAGAACAAAAAACAGGAAAAATAACAGGAGTTTATGCCTGGTTAATTTTTCAAAATTGAAGTAATTCATTTTAATTAATTTTTCCATACTGAAATTTCCAATCTTAAAATATCTGCCTAATATTAATATTATTCGATTGTTTTAATTGCTTTACATGATGGAAGTTTCAGTAAAATTGATTACTTCAACTTTTCTTCATTTTCAGAAAGTAGATCCGCCACGCTTTTTTTTAAATCGGGAATTTTTTTCATGATTACATCCCAAACAATCTCGAAATTGATTCCGAAATATTCATGCGTGAGAATATCTCTTAATCCGGCAATCTTTTTCCACTCGATCTCAGGTTTTTTATTTTTAATATCCTGGGGAATATTCTTTACAGCCTCACCAATTACTTCTAGGTTTTTCACTACGCCATCCTGTCTTAATTCATCTTTCAGGAACTCCTCATAAGTCAGCTTTTCAGTATAATTCTCAATTTTCCTGATCGCCAGAAGGATATCTTTGAGGAATAAATCATGCTCTCGCTGCATATTTCACACTTCCCAGGATATAAGGTTTCAAATCGGGCTTAATTGCTTCCTCCATGACCAGGTCAACTTTACTCTGAAACAGGTCTTCCAAAAAGAATTTAAGGTCCATATAATTGTCAAATGTAATTTTTCCTTTTTCGAATTCTACAAGGATATCTATATCGCTAGTGGGTTTTTGTTCATTCCTTAGATATGAACCGAATAATCCGATTTTTGTTACGCCATATTTTTTTATCGTGGCGTTATTTTGTGCGATTTTGGTCAATATGGTATTATAAGTTAGCATTTTCATCCTTTTTATCGAAATCAATATTGTTTGCAATTGATGCGAAGAAAATAAGATATATCATACCTTCGGCCTCTTCACCCTCTCGAACTTCCACTTCCTGCTCAAATCCATCGTGGCATCGATCCCTATCTTTGTCCCTATGCCATTCTCAGAGCGCGGGTCAAGCGTGCTGCCCCTCACATTCGGGTAAATATAAATATCCTCATCCCCCTTCACCCGTGTCGCTATCGCAAACTCGATATCATTCGGGTCAAAAATATTGATATCATCATCGACTATGACCACATGCTTCAGGCTCTTGTGCGCTGCAAATGTGGCATCAATGGCTTTTTTTGGTTCCTCGTCATTTGCTTTAAGGATCTGGACTGCAGCATGGAAATAATAACATCCGCCTGCGGTCATGACAACATTCTTAACTTCCGCTACCTTCCCGACCTCTTTGAAAATGAGCGGCTCATAAGGAATCCCCATCAATATATTATGTTCATTCCCCGCAGGGAGAAGCGCATGGTATATCGGATCGCGCCTGTGTAATATTTTTGTGATATAAATCACAGGCTGCTTCCTGACAAGATCATAAGTGCCGCTTATGTCAACGAAAGGCCCTTCATCCACAAGTTCGGTTGGATGTATATATCCCTCAAGAACAATTTCGGCATGCGGTACCTTTATCCCGTTTTCCAGTTTAATTACCTCAAGCGGCTCACCCCCAAGCGATGCAGCATGATTGTATTCTTTTCCCTCAGGCACTCTTGTGGAGATGGCAAAAAGCGTTACAGGGTCTATTCCAATAACTATCGCTATCGGAAGCGGCTCTCCTTTTTCAGAAGCTTTTTTATGAAGATTATATGTGTGCCTGAACTCAACAAGCCTCACAGCCAGCCTGTCTTTTCCAATGACCCTGAGCCTGTGGATAGATGCATTCATCATTCCATCGAATTCCGATACTACAACCCCTGCCGTAATATACGGGGCGCCGTCTCCCTCAAAATGCGTAAGGATAGGAAGCCTGTACAGGTCGGGATTTTCGATCACTTCTCTTAAAGGTGAATCTTTTACCAGCTTTATTTCGCCATCCGCAGGGCAGGAAGAAAGATGTTCAATAATTTTATCAGGCGTAACACCCAGAGCCTCTGCAAGAAGTTCTCTTGAAGATAGCAGGTTCATGACTACTTTTGAACCATTGACATTTGTATAAAGCTCAGGTCCTTTCCCTGCATTGGAAGAAACTTCATATACCGGGGAGAGAGGTTTTGTTATCTCTGTAAGTTTGCCCTCGGATCTTATTTGTTCTATAAATCCTCGAAAGCTCATTCTCGCCACCGTTTGTATAGATCATGTTCGATGTCAAGTAAGTCCAGGGCGCGCCCTGCCATGAAATCGATGATATCTTCAATGGTTTTTGGTTTTGGATAAAAAGCAGGACATGCCGGAAGTATGCATGCTCCAGCTTCTGCGGCTTTTTTCATATTCCCTAGGTGAATAAGGTTAAGAGGTGTTTCCCTGGTCATCATGACAAGGGGGCGCTTTTCTTTCAGACAGCAATCGGCAGCCCTGGATATTAATGTATCAGACATCCCTGAGGCGATCGATGCAAGTGTTTTCATGCTGCATGGAGCGATTATCATACCTTTTGACCTGTGCGAGCCGCTTGCTATCGGCGCTGTGAAATCATGATCATCATAAACGTTATCGCTCAAATTCTCTATATCCCTGACCGAAAAATCAGTCTCGATTTTGATAAGCTGCTTTGCGGATTCGGAAATGACCAGATGGGTTTTTATATCTTTCATTTGTTTTATTGCTTCAAGAAGCCTTATGCCATACTGGATACCTGAGGCTCCGCTCATCCCTATAATGATCTCATTTTTCATATTCTCTAGTTGGCTTGCCAGTTTGAATAGTTATTGTTAGGAATAATAATATATGAAATACATACATTTTATGCTGAAATGATCCGGATACTTTATGATATTGCCCTGCGGCTTGGCCTTGGTTTGATACTGGGCGTATTGTTAATGATTTTGATCACAATAATTGAAACCGCATTTTATAATTATCATAAACAGACGCATTTATTCATAGTCGCAGTTCTCATATCCCTGATAATATATGCCCTGGGGGATATCGGAATTGATATCCTGCTGATTTTCTCTTAAGGACCTGGTCTTTTTCTTCTTAATTTTCCGATTAATGTTCTTAGCCTGTTCTTGCTTGCATTCTTAATTTTCAACCGAAGATAACCGCGCTTTGAATTAATAACCATTCTAAAAACCGAATCCTCAGGACAAGAATCAAGATAATTCTTAATCTCTCCCGCGACAGTCTCTTTATTAATTCCCGTATACTCTATACTCATACGCTATCTGTAACAATCGGAATTATTATATATCTATCCTTTAATCATATATACGATTAATTAGGAAAGAAGGAAACATGGTATTAGATAAACTTGGCGGCTCACTTCAGGATGCTCTTAAGAAATTGGTGGGAGCAGGCAGGATAGATGAAAAGATAGTAGACGAAGTAGTAAGGGATATCCAGCGCGCCATGCTGCAGGCCGACGTGAACGTCAAGCATGTAATGGTACTTTCGCAGAAAATAAAACAGCGCTCTCTCAAGGAAGAACCTCCAAGCGGCATGAATCCAAGGGAGCATGTTATACGCATCGTTTACCAGGAATTAATAAATATCCTGGGGAAAAGCGCAAACATCAAGCTTGAATCCCAGACCATAATGATGGTAGGGCTCCAGGGGAGTGGCAAAACCACAACAACTGCTAAACTTGCACGCTATTTCCAGAGAAAAGGACTAAAAACGGCCGTCATATGTGCAGATAATTTCAGGCTTGGTGCTTATGACCAGCTTCGGACCCTTTGTGAGAGGAGCGGTGTATTTTTCTACGGGGAAAAAGATGGCAAAGATGCTGTTGGCATCGTGCAGCGCGGCCTTAAGGCTATTGAAAAATATGATGTAAAGATAATTGATACCGCCGGAAGGCATGCTCTTGAAAAAGAACTGATAATTGAAATGGTAGATATACACCAGGTCGCCAAACCGGACCACAAGTTCCTTGTTCTGGATGCGGCTATGGGACAACTCGCAAGCGACCAGGCAAAAGCTTTCAATGCATCTATTGGCATAACAGGTGTCATAATAACGAAACTTGACGGGACTGCAAAAGGTGGAGGCGCTTTGTCAGCAGTTTCCGATACTGATTCAGCGATCGCCTTTATAGGAGTCGGTGAAACTCCTGATGACCTTGAGAGGTTTGAGGCTGACAGGTTCATTTCACGCCTCCTTGGAATGGGGGATATAAAATCCCTGCTTGAAAAGGCACAGGAGACTCTCAAAGCTGAAGATTTTGATATGGAATCAATGCTCAGCGGCAAGTTCACCCTTAAAGATATGTATAAACAGATGGAAGCAGTAAATAAAATGGGACCGCTCAAACAGGTTATGTCAATGATACCGCTTGGGAAATTGGGAATGAAAGTCTCTGATGATATGTTCGCTGTTACCCAGGAAAAAATGAAAAAATATAAGTATATTATGGATTCCATGACAGATAAGGAGCTTGAAGAACCAAAACATATTAACAGTCCCAGGATCACACGGATAGCACGGGGGTCAGGGACCAAATATGATGAAGTACGGGAACTCCTGAAATACCATAAAATGATGCAAAAGACAATGAAAGGTATGAGCGGCGGTGGAAAGTTCAACATTCAGAAAATGATGAAGAAATTCGGAATGTAATCCAGTAATTTTTTATGATGATAAGATTATGGAAAATATTTATAAGTAAAGAGATTTATATTAGTATTGGGGCAGCGGCATCGCATCCATCCCCTCCGATGTTTCGCAACGCCCCCTTTATCTCCAGTTCATAAAAAGGTCATCGCACCTTTGTTCCTTCTTTCACTTCTTTTTCCGGTATCAGCAGAACCGCTCCTTCAACATCAGCCGCGAGCACCATCCCTCGCGATTCCACTCCGAAGAGTTTTGCCGGCTTCATGTTGGCGATCACAACAACGTGTTTCCCCACAAGCTCGGAAGCATTATGGGATTGTGCAATTCCTGCAACTATCTGGCGTTTCTCGCCAATATCGACTTCTAATTTCAGCAGTTTATCCGAACCCTTGATATTCTCAGCGGATAACACTTTCCCGATCCTTATATCAAGTTCCTGGAACTGTTCATATGTAATTTCAGTCTTTTCTTCCAAAGCTTCGTGCTTTTTCTCTTTTGACAATGCTATCTTTGTCCTTTTATCAAGGATAGCTTCCATTTCCTTGATCTTCTTGTCTTCAATTTTTGTAAATAATATTTCAGGTACTTTTAATTCTCCGGCAGGTATCTCAATAAGGGCATCTTCAAACTTTGCCCTATGGACATCCCCTGGAAGTCCAAGTTGTTTCCAGGCTTTTTCCATATTTCCCGGCAGGATCGGTTCAAATAATACCATAAGTGCCTTTCCGATCTGAAGACAGTTTTTTAAAACACGGGCACATGCTTCTTTATCTTTCTTTATCAGCGCCCAGGGTTCAAACGATTGGAAATATGCATTACCATACTGCGCAAGTTCCATCATAGCATCGGTAGCTTTCTTGAATTCATATTCATCAAAAGCCAGATTTACGGTTTCGATCGTCGCCTTTATTTTTTCAAGAATTTCCTGGTCTACTCTGCCATCAGGGACATTTCCGAAATTCTTCTGTGTAAAATGCTGCGTCCTGTGCAAAAAATTTCCCAGCGCTCCAACCAGTTCATTATTGACTTTGTCCTGGAATACCTTCCATGAGAAGTTCAATTCTTTTGTGTGCGAAGTGTAATTTGCAATATAATACCGCAAAAGATCAGGATGGAAACCATGATCAAGATAATCCTCATCTACCCACACAACATAGCCCCTGCTCTTTGAGAATTTCTTATCATCTATCTTCAGCATACCTGATGCAACAACCGCCCATGGCGGTGTGTAGCCTGCGCCTTTTAGCATTGCGGGCCAGAAGATACAGTGATGGTATGTGATATCCTCGCCAATGAAATGAATAATGCGCGAATCACCGCGCCAGTATTTCTCCCAGTCGCCGCCTGTGTTATTAGCCCATTCCTCTGTGAATGAAATGTAGCCTATGGGCGCATCCACCCATACATACACAACAAGGTCGTCATGACCCGGAAACCGCACTCCCCATTCAAGATTCCTTGTGATGCACCAATCCTTCAGTTCCTTTGCCCATATCTTTGCATAATTAATGGCATTTGAAGTGCCGCCTAATGTTTTCAGGTAATCCGAAAGAAAACCCCCGAACGATGACAGCTTGAAAAAGAAATGCTCTTGCTCACGATATTGGGCAGGATTCCCGCATATGCGGCATTTGGCGTTCTTTATCTCCCCCGGTTCAAGATGTTTTCCGCATCCCTGGTCGCATTCATCGCCTCGCGCCGGCTTGCCACAGTAAGGACAGATGCCCTCGACATACCTGTCCGGAAGGAATCTCTCATCATGAGGACAGTATGCAAGCCGTATGACCTGGGGATAAACATAGCCCCTATCGATCAGCGACTTTACCATGCTTTCAGTCCTTGAATGATTGATTGGTGAATCAGTATTTCCAAATATGTTGAATTCCACTTCCATCATTTTGAAAATACTATCGAAATGCTTGTGGTATTTATTGACAAGGTCTGTTGGGGTTATCTTTAATTCCTCTGCATTTACCACGATCGGAGTGCCATGGGCATCCGACCCGCATACAAATGTAACTTCCTGCCCCTGTTTTCTCAGAGCTCTCACAAAGATATCTCCGGGAACATAGGTTCGCAGGTGCCCGATATGGCATTTGCCATTAGCATAGGGAAGCCCGCAGGTAACAAGAACTGGTTTATCAGATGGAAAGTTTGACATGGGTGCTACATGGGATTTCTTTATAAAATATGTTTCTGTGGACAATCTCTAAGGAGAGTAAAAGAGAGATCTTAACAACCTCTCGCCGAATAAGAAGGAGAGATTGCTCCCTCCAACTCTTCTAAGAACCGTACGTGA
>JAPMTS010000037.1 GCA_026552955.1 Candidatus Methanoperedens sp.
TCCTGCTGTGATGATCCTGTCACCAATTGTGGA
The DNA here is from genome assembly GCA_026552955.1 of Candidatus Methanoperedens sp. Taxonomy (GTDB): domain Archaea; phylum Halobacteriota; class Methanosarcinia; order Methanosarcinales; family Methanoperedenaceae; genus Methanoperedens. Next base: position 34 of record JAPMTS010000037.1, read on the forward strand.
TTGGACGGGAATATTGTTTGAAACCTGTGTGTTCTGAGAGAGAGAGGAGGAATTCAGGCTGCCAGTTCCTGAATTATTGTATGCACGTATGCTGATATTGCTCCAGCCGTGCGGACCCACGGTATCGTTGCGGGAAGTGAGAGATGTTGTTGAGGGAACGCCGTTAACGGTAAGGTTGTAGCTGTCGGTAACATTTCCCGTTCCAGGCTCCCAGGTGTATTCGATCCAGAAATTATCCTGGGAGCTGGATAAATTCCCCGGAACAGGCGGTATATAATTAGAGACTGGCGGGGCTACTGTCACGGTTATTGTTTCAGATGCCAGGCCGCTGTATTTATCACTTGAATTGAAATACCAGATATAAGTACCAACATCCAGAAAGCTTGTGTTCCATGAATATTCTCCTATGGATTGATTCAGGCTACCATTACTTGCATTAGTGCCATAGCTCAATGTATCATTATCAGCATCCATTGCCGTAACATTGAATCGCACAATGTCGCCAGCTGTAACATTCTTATTTCCGATTGATTCCAGTACAGGCTGGTTATTCAAGACCTGGGTTTCCCTGGATATAGAATTCATGCCTCCTGAATTATTGTAGGCCCACACAGTAATATTGCTCCATCCATGCGGTCCAACCGTATCGTTATGATAGGTGAGTGTAGTTCCATTCGTCCAATTTCCATTCAAGCTCAGGTTGTAACTATCAGTAATAGTCCCTGTTCCAGGTTCCCAGGTATAATTTATCCAGAAATTACCCTGCGTGACTATGAGATTTTCGGGAATGGGAGGAATAAATATTTCAATGGATGATACTGTGACCATTATCGTTTCAGTGGCAACTCCGTCATAATTATCCATTGAATTAAAGTACCAGATGTATTCTCCTGAATCATTTGACGTTGTCTCCCACGAATACACTCCTGTTGTTGTATTAAGACTTCCGTTTGTAGCATTAGTGCCATATATCAATGTATCATTATCAGGATCAATTGCCGTGATATTGAATTGAAGTATGCTCCCCGTTACAACACTCATGTTTCCGATAGGTACCATTATAGGTGGATTATTGGGTAAGGTGGCATTGAACCAGACTTTTGTTTTATTTATGTTACCATAAATGTCCACGGTTTCCACGCTGATATTCTGGATATAATGTGGAGGTAAGGTGCGATTGAGATAGTTTATAGAGAAATTGAATGTCCCAAGATTGGTGCCATTGCTATAATTGAATAAGGTATAATTAAAATCAGAGTCTGATGGATTGGTCCATGTATTGTTTATATAGAAATTACCTGTTCTAATGAATGGATTGGATATTGAGGCCGGAGGAATAGTATCATAACCATATTTATAGAATCGATAATCTTCGTTTGAATTTCCATGACAGCGAGCTTCATTGCAGTATCTTGGACCAAACGTATGTAAGACATCTGGGTCTGTTCCCATAAGCTCCCTGTTATGACAAAGCTTACAGGTTTCTGAACCACTTATTGTTCCATCACTATTGAAATCAAGGTCATAAAGTCTTGCACTTTGATTATACACCCACATAGACCCATCCCACATCCAGATATCAGTGCTACCGTCAGAATCAGTATCCTGATTTGTGTAAATGAGTCCTGCCGGATCGTAACTTATCCCCCCCACTTCCAGATATGTTGTATAATTTTTATTCTCTGCAGCCCTCTGGTGACCACTAAATCCCGCCTCATGTGAAATAGCTGAACCATACCCGTGGCAGCTTATGCAATCCACATTCTTGCCATTTATAAATGTATGCATCCCAGTTCCGACTGCCATCATTACCGGCGTCTGGAATAAATAACCAAACATAGATGTAACTAACATTATTAAGATGAGCTTTTGTTTTGCGTCCATCTAATATTCACCTTTTGTTGATTTACATCAAAAATCTGATATTTTTCTTATTCCAGGAGAATTTCATAAAGATGTCTCCTTATTTACACATAAAATGTTACTATAACTGGCCTTTAATCATTCTTGTTGAAATTCATTATCATAGAGATTAACTTCTGACTAAATATACTCTATGGTAGGAAAAAGTGGAAGCCGGTAATTATTATTACTATAATTATTATAATCATTTTACATACAGCAGACCTTTCCCATTGGATATAACATCACCGGTATATTTCTTATACGTTACACCATCAAGGTCTTCATTTCCTTCGAACTTGAATACAGGCATCATCTCATCCACAATGCCGTTGATAATTATAGTGCCTTTTGACATTTCGCTTCCAGGGCGGCTTGTATTGCCTTCTATCACTATTTTGCCGCCATTGTTGCTCAATCCCGGAAGTATTCCCGTATTGCCTTTCACGATTATCTCGCCGCCGCACATATGTTCGCCAACAAAATCAAGGGCATTTCCCAATAGTGTTATCTTCCCGCCGCGCATCCCGCAGGTCTCTCCGCGATATCCGGAGCCAAGATAATAACCGGCATTTCCTTCAATGATCAACTCGCCGCCTTTCATTTCCCTTCCTGCCCAGGAATCCACATTTCCCTTAACGGATATGTTGCCCCCGCTCATCTTGTTACCAAGATGCATGTCCACGTTGCCATTGATGATTACAAGGCCGCAAGTCATTCCTTCACCGATCCTCTTTACCCGGGAAAAATCCCCTTCCATCAGAATTTTTGTGTCAGCTGCCGGCGCAGAACCTTCCACAATGATTGAGAAAAGTTCTCCAAGGGTGGTCTTCTGGTTTCCAACCCAGGCTTCCAGGGATTGGATTTCTTTTTCTGTCTTGCCGGCAAATTTATCGGGGCAGATATTTTCAGCCTCTACCGATATTTTCATCTCTTTCTTAGGTTTTATTGTAATTGTCTGCATTTAGCTCACCTCCACTGGAATTGCTCCTGCTTTTACAACCTGAGCGTGAGTTACATACTCATCCTGCACCATGTAATTTGCAAGCTGCATCGAATAATAATTCTTGAATTTTTTGACGATATCTTTCATCATTTCACTTGTATGCTGCCCAGGTACAGATGCATCCACCCAGTATGTCCTGCCCGGGGGTGTTGCTGTGATCTGGCCATCTTTTACAACCACCTGGCCGCCCTTTATCACATATGCGGCAGATGAGAATGCGCTCTTTATCTTTGCATGCTCTACTGATGGGTCTATCTGGTCGGGTTTTATGTCATATATTGAAATATCAGCATCAGCACCAGCTCCAAGATGACCTTTGGTATCAAGAAGACCGAGCACTTTCGCAGTACCTGCACGTGTCATTATCGCGATCTCACTAAAATCAAGTTCGCGTTCAATTCCGGGGATCTTTGTTCTCGCATGGACAGCTTCATGAAGAGTCTTGATTTCTTCCTGGCGCTTCTTATTGCTCATAAGAAGTGCAATTACCTCCGGATAATTAACGAAGGGACCGCCATTGGGATGGTCCGTGGTTAACAGCATCTTATACGGGTCTTTTGTCAGTAACGCAAGTTCAAGGCCAATAGCCCACATTATCGCATGAACAGATATCTGTTTGACATAATATATTGGCACAACGCCTGATGCATCCTCAAGCTCAACATCTCCGTTGCCCCATTTTGCATGCAGCAATTTTGCATTCGCATACTGGACCGGGCCATCTGCGGTCATTGTAGTTGCGCTTCCCCAAACAAGCTGCCCCATGTCGCCGGTAACATTATCGTTATTGTTAAGATAATTTGCCACTTCATCGGCTTTTGATTCAAAGTCGCCCCAGTTTGTTCCTCCCCATGAATTGAAGGTCAAATGAGTAACGTGCAACACCTGCCTGTCTTTGCTGGCTTTTACCTGGTTTGCAAGTTCCATGCTTGCAAGTGTTGTCTTGTAATTGCCAGGCTTGCCAAGGTTGTTACAATGCAGGTGTACCGAATGAGGAAGTCCCAGCATCTCATTTGCTTTCATCAGCGACACTATTATCTCTCTTGGGGTCACATCAAAATTCGGAACAACATCATCAAGCCCACTGACGTTCTTGCCAAAACCCCACATCTCTCCTCCCCCGGGATTTACGCATTTAACGCCAAATCCCCTGCTTGCAAGTAAGCCCCAAGCAACATAAGCTGCAAGCTTATCCATATCCTTCTCCCGAACAAAGTCCATTGTTGGCCAGTTGCTCCCGAAAAGTGTCAGGGCGCCTTTGTCAATGATGGGGATCTCTTCAAGCTCTTCATGAGTGTGCCGTGCTTTCATAATAGCCTGGGCTGCCTCAAATACCGTTGTGTACCCCATCTGTGCATAGCGGTATCCCATTGCATAGACATTGGGCACCGTGTAGCCCGTACATGGTCTTGTTATTTTTGTCCTGGGTTTTATTCCCGAGCGCGTATCTTCCGGGCGCATTATTCTTCCCACATTGACCTTTGCACCGGCAATATGCGAATGCGCATCAACGCCGCCTGCCATTACAAGCCTTCCACCAGCATCGATAACTGTGGCATTAGCGCTCACTTTATCCACGATTTTCCCACTTCTTACGGATATATCGGTCTTATCGCCGTTGATCCCATTGACAGGATCATAAACAGCACCATTCTTTATTATAAGTTCCATTTCATTCACCCCTTAATTCTCTCACGCGTTGCGTTATCCTTTCAAGGATCTGTGTATCAGGCGGATGTGTGGGTTCAATCATTTTCCTCATCCTCATGGATACGCCATCCATCCTGTACGCAGTGCCCTCAACTTCAACTCCGCAAATAGCCACGGGAATTACTACATTTGAGACCTCTGTTGTGGGATTCCAGTATGGGTCTATCTGGACTACGGGAATCTTTGCCAGATGGCGAACGGAGTCTGCGGGGAAATGTGCCCCTGCATCACCAGCTATTATCATTGCTGCATCTGTTTCTTTCCTTAAGAGGACATCATTCGCAGCTGTCTCACCCGGATTATAATATGGCGCGTTGCGGGCAAAATCAACAGCAGTGGCAAAACCCGTCTCCCATGAGCATACCTGTCCAAATCCGGTCACATTGTAGTGACCACGCATGGGCGTAATAGCGCATTTTGTAAATGAATTCAATTCAAATGTTAAGGATATGGCGTTATCAATGTTCTTGTACCTGGATTCACTCTGGGTAAGCCCCATACCAAAGAAGATGCCAACGAATTTGGCTGTCTTCAATACTTCAACGATTTTTATGAGTTGTTCTTTGGGTACTCCTCCAACTGTATCGGGTACCACATCAGCATGACCGGATAGTATCGCTCGCAGGGCGGAAACCACGAGATAATCGCTTCCCTGTTGTACCTGCACGAATTCATCCGCCATGTTAGCGGTTTCTGTTTTTCGTACATCCACTACAATGACTTTGCGCCCTTTTCTTCCTTTTTCAGTGAATAATCCTTTTGAAAAAACAGAATATCGTCCCATGTGCCTTGGATGGGCATGCACAGGATTGCTCCCCCAGAATACAATAACATCTGCCCGGTTCTTTATCTGGCCCAGCGTTGCAGTAGGAAGACCTTTTTCATGGACAGCAAGAGTTGAAGGGGCATGGCACACTGTTGCCGTGTTATCGATAATCGCACCGAGCTCCTCTGCCAGTAGTATCCCTTTCTTATGGACTTCACATACTGCTGAAGCCCAGCCGTATAATAAAGGTCTTTTTGAATTTGAAAGGATCCGAGCTGCTTCATTAATCGCTTCTTCATATGATACTTCCGTGAACTCGGAATTCTTATCTTTCCTCATCATCGGCTCTTTTATCCTGTGGTGTCCCATTATCTTGGCCGTGCCAAGTTTGCATGCCTGTTTGACATCGGTTATTTTATTGTCATCCACAACAATTGTAAGGTCATCGCACAAGCAGCCGCAAAAAGGGCAGAGTGCATCGGTTATTACGGTCATTACTTATACCCCGCGATCAATTCTTTCATTGATAATACTTTCTTCTCAGTTGGCTCTATTCGCGAAGGAATACCTTTAAATCCCGGCATCCCGCAACCCCTGGTATCCGGATCAACCACTGCATTTGCCCACGGACCCATGGGGATGAAAGCCAAGCCGTCAGGATTTCCTATATTCTCTTTCAATTTTACAACCACATCCCCGTGATCCGTTATTACTGATACGCAGCTACCTGGACTGATCCCCAGGATACCGATATCCTTTGGGTTCAATTCACAATAAGCAGTTGCCTCCTGATAGTCCAATGAGGTTTTATTTTCAATAGTCGCTCCCTGATTTATTGTTCTTCCGGTTATGAGTATTGCATCCAATGTCATCTTACACACTCTTCTTTACCGTTTGTAAATTACTTTCTTATTTAAAAAGTATGTGCTTTTGTTCGATTAGAATAATAATAGAACAAAATTCAAAAAAGGAAGAAACGGAAAAAAAAGACGTTGGATATGTTTTTAAACTTCAGCAGTCTCGCGAACCATATCAAATCCAATATTCTGTTCAAACGTAACATCTATCTCCGGCAATATATCGACATAATTCACTAATTCGTGATATATTTCATGCCTCGGACTTACAATAATAACGTGTGCTGGAGGATGGATCTTCCTGAGCCTCCCTATCGCAACGCTTGCCTGATCTTCAAGCGGAACTATCGCAGCATACGAACAACACGCTCTTAATGGACTTTTCATTATATGCGTAAGAATATTATCTGCAAACGTTGGTTCCAATTTTCTCGCCCGGTCGGAAAAGGTCAAATTCGCATACCTGACGAGGTCATACAATGCAATTTTTACTTTAGATACATCATCTGCTCTAACAACTGCCATAGAATTCATTTTTTCCCCCTTATTTTTAATCATATCCATTTTTAGTGTTAATAAAGTAGTAGTACTGATATAAAGACTGGTAACAACTAATTACTACTTTAGTAGTACTATTGTTTGTTTCTCAAAATAGAGGAACATGGTAGTAAAAGTATAGTAAAATTCCAGTGCTTTAACATCAAAAAAATCGCATCCTTCTGGAGCCAGTCTTAAGGGAGATCACCTCATTACAAAAAGTAAATAAAATTACATAGTTAGTTCGTTTCATTGCAAAACAATTATTGCCTCAGAGGAGAAATATAATATATATAAGGGGAGTCCGAGAAAAAAGAAGAATAATAAAGTAACCAAAATCTTTTTTATTATATCGAGCAATATAACATTGCCTATTGGGAAAGTGACATCTTCATATAAGGTTATTCACAAAAACTTCTGAAATGTGATTTTCCTTTTCCAGGCTTTCAGGCGATATCAAGTCGAAACAAAGGACTTTCCAAGAGCAGAGAGTGCTAAATGTAGTCGTCAGAGATGATGAATATGATTAATAGAATACAGATAATAGTGGTGGCTGGACTGGTTGGAGTGGTTACCTATTGTTTTACACCGCAGGTCTTAACGGTTCTTGGAGCGGGATGGTTATTCCTTCCCCCTTTCATCGTTGGGGGTATGATGGTTCGTGGATTGCAGGTGGAATTGAGAGAAAGTAAGGCTTCTTCATCTCAGGTACAGGCGAGAAACATTTCGCTTGCCGAAGAACATATAGGTAAGATAAAATCCTATGTAGAAAAATATAATAGTAATTTCAGTGCAGCAATAAGAGATATAATTCAGACCACGAAAAAAAGTTCGGTGTCGGACAGTTATTTATTTAGATGGTTAATGAAAGAAGTAGATGGTGTTCTTCTTCCCGACAATATTTTAAATGAAATTATAGATCCATATTTAATAAATTCGATGGAAAGTCTGGAGAAATTTCTAAATGAAAGATTCTTTGATTGGAATATTCATATATCTTTGAAATATGATAATAATATATCTCCGTGTAATGTGGTCGTGGATATAAGAGGCGGTTGCAGAGATAGAGATAACTGGGGATGGGGACAAAAAATAAGAATGGCCGCATCAATAATATCTCAATTTCTCGTAAGAAATTCGCAGGCTATTCCTCTCAAAATTAGTTGTGTAGATCTGGATAATGTGAACGAATTGAATGGATGTGGTTCGATTGAGTTTTCGAGATCGGATAGGAAAGAAGCAAATGAAAGTCTGGCAAGATTCTTTGGGGAAAATGAGGAAAGAAACGAAATATTAAGAAAAATGAGGGGCGGGAGCAATGTTAACTTCTGGAAATCTATTTTCAATTTACATATTTCAAGTGGATATAATATGGTTACTATTCATAAACAATATTTTGAGAGTTTATTTTCCGAGAAGGTGCTTGCTGACGATACGATGATAGAAAATTTGGCAAAGAAGCCTATTTGTGATATACCTCTTGAAGAGATGTTCGCCTATATAAAAAGGGTTAATGATACATCTAATATAATTGATAGATTTGAAATCGATGGTGATAAACTAATATTATTTCATAATTATAGGGATAAATCTGCCATTGAGAAATTAAAAGATGGCTTTATTATGCTATTAAAGTCAAGCGGTCATTCATATAATGCAAAATTGGCGAGTAATATGATTATATTGGTAAAAGGGTGAGATAGTCTGTGGATATCGTTTTCAGATCGGGATCTCGTAAGGTGTGCGTATAAGGCTTATAACCTGACCTTCCGAGTTTCATAGGCTACATATTAAAAAGTTCCTCTTCAATTCCCAACTTTTTCAAAATCTCTTTTTGTTC
>JAPMTS010000038.1 GCA_026552955.1 Candidatus Methanoperedens sp.
ACGGTATATATGATTAATGATAGAGCAGAGAGAAAGTATTATTATGGCGAAGGGGCACGATTCCTCCCTGGATTGAAATCCGGGGTATTCTCTACCCCTGCGCCCCGGAGGACACAATGAAAGAAATACTTGAGATCCTTGAAAACGACCCTAAGATAACGCCAAAAGAGATCGCAGCCATGACAGGGCTTACGGAAGCGCAGGCAGCCTCAAAGATCAAGCAAATGGAAAAAAAAGGAATAATCAGAAAATACAAGACAGTAATCGATTGGGAAAAAGCCGGGGAAGAATATGTCTATGCAATAATTGAGCTAAAAGTGGTTTTGCGCTCAAGGACAGGTTACGATGCTATCGCGGAGAGGATAGCCAAATTCCCTGAAGTCGTTTCAGTTCGCCTCATCTCAGGAGGTCATGATCTCTCACTCACCGTGCGAGGAAAGTCCATGAAAGAAGTTGCATTTTTTGTTGCCGAAAAAATCGCCACCCTTGAACAGGTGCAGGGAACTGTTACTCATTTTGTGTTGAGAACATACAAGCAGGACGGAGACATCCTGTTCGAGAAAGAGCGGACAGAGCGCCTGCCAGTGTCGCCGTAGTGATCATATGTCAGATAAATTCGTTGCAGAAATCGTAAAGAATATCCCTCCATCAGGTATCAGGAAATTCTTTGACCTGGTGCTTGAGATGGACGGCGTAATATCACTCGGGGTCGGAGAGCCTGATTTTGTCACACCATGGCACATAAGGGAGGCATGCATCTATTCTCTTGAGAAAGGATTCACATCATACACTTCTAATCTTGGTCTTCTTGAATTGAGAGAGTTGATCTCGAAAAATTATAAGAAAGAGTACAAAGTTGATTACGACCCTCAAAACCAGATACTTGTCACAACAGGAGTAAGCGAAGCCGCAGACCTTGCCTTCAGGGCTTTAATAGATCCGGGTGACGAGGTCATAGTACCGGAGCCGTGTTATGTTTCTTATAAACCAAGCATTTCCCTTGCAGGTGGGGTCCCGGTTCCTGTCAGGACGAACAGGGAAAATGAGTTCAGGGTTACGGCTGAACAGATTGAAAAGAGCCTGACCAACAAAACAAAAGCGCTTGTGCTGAGTTATCCCAATAATCCTACTGGAGCGGTTTTAAGGAAAAAAGACATTATTGAGATCGCAGATGTGGTAAATGAGTATGATCTTGCCGTAATCTCTGATGAAGTTTATTGCAAATTAACCTATGGTGGTTCACATACGTGCATCTCATCCATTCCAGGAATGAAAGAAAAAACCATAATATTGAACGGATTTTCAAAATCACATGCCATGACAGGTTTGCGCATAGGGTTTGCTGCCGGAAGCGAAGAACTGATCGGCGCCATGACCAAGATACACCAGTATGCAATGCTGTGCGCACCCATAACTGCGCAGATGGGCGCAATAGAGGCTCTTAAAAACGGTAACGGTGAAATGGATAAAATGATACGGGAATATGACCGCAGACGCCGCCTGATCGTGGGTGGATTAAATAAGCTGGGTCTTAATTGTTTTGAGCCAAAAGGGGCGTTCTATGCATTCCCCAGTATTAAAAGCACGGGAATGACATCAGAGGAATTTGCAGGCGGGCTCCTGAAAGAAGAGAAAGTAGCAGTAGTACCCGGGAACGTATTCGGGGAATGCGGAGAGGGGCATCTTCGGTGTTCATACGCAACATCGCGTGAGCAGCTTATGGAGGCATTGGGCCGGATAGAATCTTACCTTGACAAGAGCCAATAATTATAAAGTCGGGATTTTTTGTGATGTTCTGGTTTGAAAAATAATTACTGAGGATAAATCAGATCATCCATTCAAATTTTACTCTCATTGAGTGATTCGTTGAAGTAGAAAGCTATCAGACTCGTCTAATCGTAGTTCACCGAGTTGTGTTTCGGCAATAACACCAGCATCATAACGACCGCTACAAGCGCCGCTGCACTCCCGAATAAAAAGGGTGCACTTACTCCGATCTTATCCCATAGAAACCCTGCGATAATGCTTGAAGCAAGAGCCAGAAGACCTGTTGCTGTATAATACAAACCTATTGCCGTCCCTTTTTTTTCCGGCGGCACCATATCCACAACGAAAGCCTTGCTCACACCTTCTGTCATAGCCATGTAAAAACCATATACTGCAAATAATATCCAGACCTGATAGCTCTGGTTTGCCAGTGCAAAACCAAGATACACAAGAGAAAAAATCAGGAATCCCCCCACCATGACGTTTCTTCGCCCGATCCTATCCGAAAGAGTTCCGGCAGGCATTGACGCAAGAGAATATGTGATGTTGTATGTAACATAGGTCAATATCACTATTGCCGTAATATCCATCGGACCAAAGACAGAGGTGATGACTGATGGGATACCGCCTGAAACTTCAAAGATGTTCTTTGCCCGGAGTATCAGGAAAACATTGCTTGAATTACCAAGCGCGAAAATTAAAGTTATCAACAGGAATATCTTGAATTCATGGCTAAAATCCGAGAGTTTGAACTTCATCCCCTCCTTTTCCGGGGCTTTTTTCTCGGAAACAAAAAGAAATAAAAGAATAAAACTTATCAAAGCAGGTATGAACGCAATGAGGAATATGAGCTGGTAATTCCCATTAAGTAAATACAGGAAAAGGAGCGCGAAAAGCGGCCCGATGACAGCTCCCAGGGTGTCAAGTCCCTGGTGAAAACCAAATGCTTTTCCTCGATATTTCACTTCGGTTGAATCCGCAATAAGTGCATCCCTTGCCGATGAACGCAGACCTTTCCCGAACCTGTCAAGGAAGCGGGCCGTGAGAACAAAATGCCATGTGGTAGCAAATGCAAGGAGAGGTTTTGCTATCGTTGAAAGACCATACCCGAAAACAACATATTTTTTTCTTTTTCCCGATCTATCTGACAAATAGCCCGAAACAACCTTCAAGATACTTGCGGTGCTTTCTGCTATGCCCTCAATTATCCCAACTATAGACATGGGTGCCGCAAGGACTGTAGTGAGAAATATTGGTATTAATGGATAAAGCATCTCGCTGCTGATATCTGTAAAAAAACTCACCAGACCAAGTACGAATACGTTTTTCTTTACGCCTTTGATAATATCTTTTTCCATGGGATTACCTTTTCGTGAACTGCTCCTGGCTAAGGCCACGGAGCGTCCCGCTGCATTGATACTCTACTGAGATATCCTTGACGGACGTTAATTCTCACTTATATTATCTTTTCCTTGTTTTTGAATATTTGGAATAATGACAAATTCGGGAAAATATCGATTTATTTTTCCTCATTTTTTGTATATAGCCATAATACTTATTACTGATAATATCCAGTATAATTACTGGGAAGAAAGCGGGTTTGGTTAAGATTAATTGTATTTAATGTTAACTGCTTTTTTCTTTAACAGAACGAAGACGAAAAGGGAGGAATAAGAAATGTTATTTATGGACATTTGGACATGGGAGCCAGATAAAAGAGACGAAATTGAAAGACGGGCATCGGAATGGAAGTTCCCTGAGGGAATAAAAGAACTTGGTTATTGGATAGACCTGACAGGAAGACATGCCTTCTGTTTATATGAGGTAGAAGATCCTAAAGCTCTTCTTGGAGCTAACCACTACTGGACTGACGTTGCCAAAGTTAAATCTTTTCCTGTGATGGAAATGAAAGACGTGATGGAATTAATGCAAATGAAATAATTATGCCAAATAACCATCGGCATTATTTTTTCCAGAGTTGTTGAGAACACTATATTTCGAGACAATCTTGATTTTTTTCCTCCTCATGGTGTGACCTGCTGCCTGTGCGCCGGTTAATCCATGGCACACGACGCATGTTCGTCTGAATATCTTCACATGCAGCAGTGTTCTAGGAGTGGATATTTTGTCAATATAAATCGGCGCATACCAGGAAAATGTCAGAGTTCCACAATTACTGGCCTTAAACCTGCTACAATAGCGAGCAACTCATCTTTTTCTTTTTGCGGCACATTAAACTTATCAAGAGCAGCTGTCAGATTCTTTACAGCTACCTGCCAGTCACTTCCCGTTATGCCAAGACCCGAGTGGGCTGTTCTCATATCCCGACCGATATATTTAGCAGGTCCGCCAGTGACTTTGCATAACATTTCTTTGATCAATTGGCTCAGTCTTGTTTTTGATTTCGTACTGTGACCAACATAGAATCGTCCCACCTGCTTATCAGCGAACTGGAGTTCCATGAAGACATCGACAACTGCGGCTATGGAATCATATCCTCCAAGCCGTTCATAGAGATTTTTTTTCATTGAATTATCCTCAATACTTCCCTGTCCATTCTTATAATTTTACTATGCACCAGAACATCTTCATTGATTTACAGCATCCACAGCCTCAGTTATAGTCGCTTCTGGTTTAACAGACGATCCACTCTGTAACTAACCTGATTCAGAATAAAAAATCATCCTGTTATCCCTGGATATCTTTCCCTTCGATAAATGGCATATTTTTTTCTTTTGAATACTTGATTGCATCTTCTTTGGTGAGTGCTTTTCCTGTTCTCTCATCAAGCATCTCGCAAACGACCATTGAAGGGGATATACCCGCTTTTAAAGCAAGTTCTATGGACAGTTCTGTCTGTCCGCGCCTCTCCTTCAAAAGACCTGTGGCAGCGCGAAGCAGGGCCACATGACCGGGAGACCTGAATTCATCCCCGAGATCAATTTTTTCACCTTTCATGACCTTATCTACAGTTTCACCCACTTTCCGGATGGTAAGGGCCCGATCATTATCGGTTATACCTGTAAATGTTTCCCTGTGGTTCACCCACAATGAGAAAGATGAACGCGAGTCATATGGTATATCACCTTTTTTTTCGACAAGACTGATAAGGGATTTATGACCATTTTTTGAGATACTTTTTAAGATATCAGACATGAAAGGCAATCCCAGCCTTTGCGCAGCGTCTGCATATATTGCGACACATATCAGGCCCCCCCCGTCCCGGCGCATGAGGGCGACATCAGCTGGTGTTGTGCATATTGCCGGGATCACAAGGTCTGTTTCTCCTTCCCTGTCCTCTGCATCGAAAAGAAGTATCATTTTACCATTTCTCATTGCATCTATTGCGTTCTTAAGACTCATTTTATCACTTCCACATTAACATTATGACCGTCTTTCAGATCAAGGTAATTCCGGAGATTTACGGGCGCTATTATTTCAATAATATCTTCCGGATAATGGGTTCGCTCAGGAGTTATGACAGCGCCCTCGATATCGGAAATCCTGACCCTGAAACACGTTCCTTTTCCGAAAGTCCTGCTCTGGTCCATAAAACCTGTGATCTTTATGCCCTGGGTAATTTTTTTTCGGATTTCAATACTTTTTTCATCAAGTTTGACATTCAAAGTGCCAGGATATGGGTCAAAACCAAGCTTTTCCATGAACTGTATCCTGTAGCCTTCAAGCGAGATATAATATTGTCCTTCCCCAAGTCCTGTTATTAACTTACCGCTAAGGATCTTTATGCTTCCATTGCCCGAAAAGATCTCCTGGTAATCGCTTAATTCCTTATGCAGGGAATCGATCCCATTCTTTGTTATGGAGATCAACTGTCCATCAGGCAGGAACTGCCGTGAGATGAGCTTTTCCTCTTCCAGGGCCTTGAGCTTTCTTGCTGCTGTTTGCTGGCTTGAATCGATGTGTTGTGCAAATTCTACCGATGATAATTCAAGGGGTTTTTGATGTGCGCCTAGAAGCGCAAGCTTTTTCAAAGATTGTATATCCATATAGTCCACTCATTTTTGAGGTGCTACTCAAACATGGAGTTATGGGCGTATAAAACTTGCGTTTATCGAGTCGAAGATATCAATCGTAATGAAGAAAATATATTTATTGTGCAAATGTTGCGAAATATTTATATACATTGCGTGCCAACTATAGATATGTGCAAATGTTGCACTAATGAATCAATGTAAAAAAGGTGAATAAAATGTTATCCAAAATTTTTACAATATTTAGTTTGTTAATGCCGTTAGCTTTGATAATAAGAACAAAAATCGCAATTGAATTCCATAAAAATTAGATTTATTTTGCTGCAGGATATGAGCCAAGTATCCTAAGCATTCCCACCTTATCCTTTATTTTAGCAAGTGTCTCTTTAATAATCTTATCTTCAATGTGTCCTTTGATGTCGATATAGAAAACGTAATCTCCCAGGACTTTTTTGGTTGGGCGCGATTCGATCCTGGTCAAATCGATATTTCTGCCGGCGAATTCGCCAAGTATCTCATATAGGGCTCCCGGCCTGTTCTTCTCAAGATACACAATAATGGATGTTTTATCATTTCCTGTCGGAGATGGTGGTGTTTTACCAATAACAATGAATCGTGTGAAGTTCTCATTGATATCCTGGATGTTTTCACTGAGGATATCCAGGCTATACATCTTCGCGGATTCCGCGGAGGCTATCGCAGCTATTTCTTTTGATTCGGATGCAAGTTTTGCTGAAAGTGAAGTGCTTGGGGAAGACCTTATTTCTATCTCCTTGAAATGGTTCTTTATATATTTCCTGCACTGGGATAATCCCTGAGGATGTGACATTATGACCTTTATGTCCTCACGTTTTCCCCTGGATAGAAGACAATGTTTTATCTGGACAATAACTTCACCCGTGATCTTTAACTGGTATTCCAGGAGAAGGTCAAGTGTGAGTGTGATTGAACCTTCAAGAGAATTTTCAATGGGTACGATACTGCATTCGACTTCCTTTCGTAAGAGAGCATCTACAGTATCAAATATATCATCATAAAATCTCAGATCGGCTTTATCGTCCCATTGCAGGGCAGCTTTTTCCGAGTAAGAGCCTTTGGGCCCAAGTATTCCTATTATCATCTGCTCCTTATATCAATGGTTAAAAGAAATAGTTTGTTGCTCTTATACTCATTTTCCATATTTTAGCAAACTTTTAAAAACAATCCATCTTATTATAAGTGGAGATTAATTTGAAGATTGAAAAATATATACCGATAATCGGAATGGCTTTCATGCTGCTCCTTGTGCAGCTTATTGCTATTGCCCTGAGCAAACCCCTTGAAGCAAATGACTTTAAAGCATTTGAAAATCCAGAAGACACAGGAAATGTTTTTGTCTGGGTGGCAATAATACTCATTTTTACAGCATTCATATTCCTGGTAATAAAATTAAATAAGAAATGGATGATCCAGGCATTTATCCTGATAACCATAGGATGGACCCTGGGGTATGTATTCTATGCGCTTTTTTCAATGTTCCCGCAGTTCATGACACCCGATACAAACCTGATATTAACAATACTGATCTCCGCTGCACTTACTGTTATTTTGTATAAGTTCCCCGAATGGTATGTCATTGATATAATAGGCGTGATAATTGGTGCAGGTTCTGCTTCGATTTTTGGGATATCACTTGATATCGTACCGGTAATTCTCTTACTTATTGTGCTTCTTGTTTACGATTACATAGCAGTTTACCAGACAAAACACATGGTTGCGCTGGCTGAGGGCGTGATGGACCTGAAGCTTCCCATATTGCTTGTGATCCCCAAGCACTGGAATTATTCATTCATGACCGAAAAATTCGATAAAGTGGAACGTGAAGCCTTCTTTATGGGCCTGGGAGATGCGGTGATGCCTACATTGCTTGTTGTTTCAGCGAACTTTTTCATAACCGAAACTACCTATTATTCACTCCCGCTCATTGGTGCTATAAATATCCCGGCAATAGGGGCCATTCTTGGGACATTCCTGGGATTTTCCGTTCTTATGGTACTTGTAATGAAAGGAAAACCCCAGGCGGGTCTTCCATTCCTGAACTGCGGGGTCATCCTGGGATATGTTGCAGGGAGCCTGGTCGCCAGAACAAGCATTTTTGGAGGATATTTTTAAGATTTGATCAAACCGCGTCCTTTCCTTTTTCAGCTGTCCTGACACGGATAACTTCTTCAACCGGTATGATGAATATCTTTCCATCGCCCATATTCCCGGTTTTCCCGGTTTCGCATAATATTTCGATGACTTTCTCGACATCCTTATCATCCACAACAAGCTCAAGCTTTGTTTTCGGGAGAAGATCAACCCGGTACTCACTGGTCCTGTATGAAAGCACTATACCCTTCTGCCTTCCCCTGCCTTTTACTTCATAGGTGGTAAGTCCAATGAATCCCGCTTTGGCAAGAGCTGTCTTTATTTCACCGAGCTTCTCAGGTCTTATTATAGCTTCTATCTTCTTCATGTCATCACCTCTATTTCCTTGTGTATTCTTTTACGCATCTTGTCCCCATAAAACTGGTAACCATGTTCCTTGTACCATTCCCGCAGTTCATGATCTGATACAAGAGGATCTGTTGAAAAAGGCTTTAATTCAATGTTTTGAAATCCGGATACCAGGGCAATTTGTTCTGCGAAAGCTAGCAGCTTGCTTCCTAAACCCATATTCCTGAATTTCCTGTCAACGAATACTTCTTCTATACTGAGCGCTTTTTCATTCCTGGGAACGTTTATGATCAGTTCTCCTGCCGTGCCCTCGGGCATTTTTAATCTGTGGCATTGCAATTCCCCGTGTTCAGTCCTGTGCCTGTAGAGTTCGCCTATTGACATGTTCTTAGTGCCCTTGTTTGAAATTTCTTGCATATCTTTTATCTCCTTATAAGTATGCCTTTTCGCCATGCTGGGACACATCAAGTCCTTCGACTTCGTGTTCATCCATTACTCTTAAGCCAATCGTTGCATCCAGCACCTTGAGTATAATCGCGGTCATCAGGATCGAATAGACCAGTACAGCCGCGATGGCTATCAACTGCTTGACCACAAGGGCCGGATTTCCATAAATAAGTCCGTCTGCTCCAGCAGAGTTGACCGCAATGGATGCAAATATTCCAGTTGCGATCGCACCCCATATGCCTCCGACCCCATGGCATGCAAAGACATCAAGAGAATCATCGATATCGGTCTTCCTGGATCTGAAATGCATTGCAAAGTAGCAGAAAAACCCTGCCCCAATGCCGATAATTATCGCAGCTACCGGCCCTACAAAACCCGATGCCGGAGTTATCGCCACAAGCCCGGCAACACCTCCTGTAATTATTCCGACTGCATTGGGTTTTCCTCCATGGGTCCAGCTTATTATTGTCCATGTAAGAGCTGCCGCTGCAGCAGCGGTATTTGTCACAATGAACGCATTTGCTGCAAGCCCGTTCGCTGCCAGGGCGCTTCCTGCATTGAAACCGAACCAGCCAAACCACAATAGTACGCCCCCGATGATAGTCATGGGGACATTATGGGGTGCCATGTTCTCATTTCCATATCCGATGCGCTTGCCGATAATTATCGCAGCGACAAAAGCTGAAATACCTGCTGTTATATGAACGACAGTTCCCCCGGCAAAGTCAAGAGCTCCAAGCATGCGTATCCATCCTCCAATACCCCAGACCCAGTGCGCTACGGGGTCATAGACAAGAGTTGCCCAGAGTACCGTGAAAACCATCATTGTGCTAAACTTCATCCTATCAGCAAAGGCTCCTGTTATAAGCGCCGGAGTGATAATGGCGAACATAGCCTGAAAGATCATGAATACCGATGCAGGTATAGTGGCCGCATAATCAGGGTTTGGGGCCGCTCCAACACCATTCAGGCCGATCCATTCAAGCCCTCCTATCAATCCGTGCCATTTATCCGGGCCAAATGCAAGGCTGTATCCGAAAAGCACCCACTGGATGCTTATTATTGCCAATATTATAAAGCTCTGCATTATGATCGCCAGGACATTCTTTTTCCTAACCATCCCGCCATAGAAAAGCCCAACAGCGGGGGTCATTAACATAACAAGGGCGGCAGAAACCAGCACCCATGCCGTATCTCCACTATCCAGGTGCGTTGTTCCTGTCTCCTGTGCCATGGCTTGCAGGGTAATCATTGCAAGGACTACTACAAAAAATCCTGCTCTTCGTAAAAAGTTCATCGATTTCTCCTCCTTAATAGGTATAAGGTAGCTTACTGTAGATTTAATAATATATATACTTTATTCTTGGTTCATGCATCTCACCTTTTTCCTGGCATGGAATCTCCACCCTGATTGTATATCCCCTGGTTTTGGCTTTACTACAACACTTGAGACTACAGGATCAAATGCGATCGCTTTAACAGAATCAATAGGATCATAAAATTTCTGCAATCCTTTATAGCGATAACTATATTTATGTTCATGATATTAAAACAGCTAACAGGTCGCCCCTGGAATAGGGGGTTATATAAAGCCCACAACAATTCTACCTTTCCTGTTTTGGCATGTGTTGTAGCGGCAAAACAATTATTATATCATTAGAGATCAAAGAGGATCATTATGAAGTTTCAGGGAAAATCAACACGAAAATATACCGGCGGAAGGCTTATACGCTCAAGAAGCAAGAAAAAATTCGAACTTGGCGGAGAGCCGGCAAATACTCATTTAGGCGAAACTATTCGCAAGACAGTAAAGAAATTAGGAGGCCAGCCAAAAATTCGATTATTAAGAGGGCAAAATGCAATCGTAACAGACCCGGCGACAAAAACCTCAAAGACGGTAAAGATTGAAACTGTCACAGGAAATCCTGCAAATATCCACTATGTGAGGCGAAATATTGTGACAAAAGGCTCCATAATCAAAACTGAAATCGGAAATGCCCGGGTCACAAACAGGCCAGGACAGGAAGGCAGCATTAATGCTGTTCTCATAACCAGTACTGCTTAAAAGTCACCCACAATTCAGGCAGATGCTCCTGTAAAAAATGATTATTACAGGCATCATCGATTTTTTTTCTTTTTTCAAGAGAACGCCCAAGGGGCCGGCCTAGAAGTTTCTTAATTCCTGTTTCAAATTCCTGAAGCTCAACAATATCATCATTTTCCAGTGCTTTGATTATTGTTTTTCCTGCTAATTCACCTGCAAGTATCGCAGTATTTATTCCGGCTCCCGTTATCGGGTCTGCCATTCCTGCGCTGTCGCCTGCAAGAAGGATGTTGTCGAATACGAATTTTTCACGAAGCCCCCCGATTGGCAGGGCGCCTGTAATATATTCAGTTCTCTTTCCAGAGATTCGGTGTGCCATCTGTGACCCTGTGATAAATGCGTCAAGGTTCTCCCGCGGAGATTTTTTGCTGTTTATCATTCCCAATCCGACTTTTGCTGAATTTTTTCCTGTCGGGTATATCCAGATGTATCCGCCCGGGGCATAATCCGTATTAAAAAAAATCTCACATGTTTGCGGAATAGGTTGGATATCCATAATATGATACTGGCTGCAGGCCGCAAATCTTTGTTGTTGTAATCCAATTATTAAAGCCGTCTTTGAAAAAACACCATCTGCACCAACAATTATTCTTCCACCAGCATTACCGTTACGGAATTTTACACTACAAGGATTTTGTCCCACACCCATATCGACAAGAGGTGAATTCCACTTTATATCCGCTCCTTCATCTATCGCTTTGGACAACAAGCCCATGTCAAACAGAGATCTATCCACCACAAATCCATTTAAAGCGAAATCATAATACGTTAGATCAGGAAAATAAGTCCGCATTTTTCTTATATTTGACTGGATAACAGACTCATCCGGCATTTCAATATTTATGGTTTTACTGATGTACCCGGCGCATGGTGATGTGCATTTTTCATTTTTTTCAATGATAAGGACATCATAACCTGCCAGGGCTACTGTTCTTGCAGTAACAGACCCGGCTGGCCCTGCTCCAATAACGATAACATCATACATTAGCGATAGACCCATTCATTTGAGTAATACCTGGGCAGGAGAGAATTTGTAAACTCTGTTTCCTTCCCTGTCAGGGATCCGGATCTCAAATGGACATGAAAGCGATCTTCAAATTTCTGTTTCATCACATTTTGTATCTCTATCATATCACGCTGTTCCCCGAGCTCCCTGTCAAGCCATGTGAGCCCTTCCCTTACTGATGCTATTTTTTTATCCATGAATTTTTCTTTAGGGATATTTGAAATCCGAAGCATCTCCTCTATATCAAAATCAAGAAGTAATGTTCCATTTTGAAGGAGTTTCCCTTCCCAGCGTGTCTGTGCGTTCCCTGAGATCTTCCTGTTGTCTACAACTACGTCGTTTATGGGGCGAAAAGCCGCATTCAGGTTATAATGTCTTAGAGTATCAATAAGGACGCCGCATATCTGTTTATATGATTCTACGATGTCCATGGGGAAAAGCTCGTTATCGATAGTCCCCACAACGCCATAATTTATCTGCCTGCATCTATCATCTGAAAATGCGATCCCACCACCGCTTATGCGCCTGGTTATCGTATAATCTTTACACTGCGCTAGATCCAGTTCAATATTTGCTTTCTGAAAAAAACCCAGGATTATGGATTTCTTTGGTGTCCAGAAAAAGAAAGTATTTTCTTCACCTGCCTTCAGGATAGCTTCATCCATCGCCATCATATCGCGAATATCTACTATCCCAAAATCAATAAAGCGCCATTTTTCCATTTTATTCCTCCAGAGCTTTCATAATGGATTCCGTGAAATCAGCCGGTAATGTACCCGGAGATTGGATATTTTCTCTCTTGTATATTTCTTCTATCTTCTGTTGCACTTTTTCACGTTTTGCTTCAATTCCATTAAGTTCTCTGGCGATTTTGAAGAAAGCCTCTTCAGGGAAGAGGAAGAAATCTCCTGATATGCTTATTTCCTTGATTTTACCATTCTCGGCACTAACGAATGACCTTATTAATCCGCCTTTCGATTTATGGATTCCTTGTTGGTTTCTTATCATAAGTATTTGCTCCGGCTCTTCAAGAACAGAATGTTTCTATGAGAAATATCATTTTCGTTCTATTTTCGATGCAAAAAATGGGCTATCGGTAGTTTCATATCCTAAAATAATAAGTTAGAAGCATGCGTATTGGAGTTATCGCTATCCAGGGAAATGTCGAGGAACATGTTAATGCATTAGAAAATGCACTGCATCAAGCTAATATTAAGGCGCAGGTAATAAAAATAAAACACAAAGGAATAGTTGATTCATGCGATGCTTTGATCCTGCCCGGCGGAGAAAGTACGACGCTTGGCCGTCTTTTGAAACAAGAAGGCATCGCTGATGAAATAAAGACAGCCGCACGTGCCGGTATTCCCATAATGGGAACGTGTGCGGGTCTTGTTCTTCTTGCGAAACATGGTGATGAACAGGTAGAAAGAACAGGGCAGTCACTGCTGGAACTGATGGATATTCATGTGAACAGAAATGCTTTCGGGCGCCAGAGAGAATCATTTGAAACACTGATCGATTTTAAGGGATTTGACAAACCTTTTAAAGCTATATTTATTCGGGCGCCCAGCATAACAGGGTTTACAAATGAAGTGGAGATCCTTTCAACGTATAATGACTCAATTGTGGCAGCAAGACAGAAAAATATTCTTGCTCTTGCATTTCATCCTGAATTGACGGATGATTTCCGGATTCACTATTTTTTCTTGAAAATGATAGGATAGATCATCCTATCTTCTCCAGCATCTTCTCAATTTCCTTAAGGTTGCCCTGGTATGAACTCCTGGTATCCTCATATTCTTCATCCAGAAGATCCCCTGATTCATATTTCTTTTCAAGATCCTTTATCTTTGACAAGAATTGTTTTTTCAGATCTTCAAGTTCTTCTGCATTTTTTCCTTTATATTTTCCTGATGAGGCTGCATTGTCCTTTGCAGATTCTTTTACCACATTGGCATTTTTATTCGTTTTTCCTTCGGTTTTTTTGGATATCTTGCTTATTTTTTCATCGGGATTCAATTTTTTCTTTATGTACGGATATGAAAAAACAAGTATTATCAATATTCCAATAACGATAACAATAATCATTGTATAGTTTTGAGATCCCGGCAGAATTGCGCTCGATTGTGATATTTCGACTGTTATTTCCTTGAATTGCGGTGATGAGAACCTGAATATCTCACCTTTATCGTCCACCTCTGTTGCACCTATCTTGTTACCATTTTCATCTATGAATTTGACTGTACTTTCTTGTGGTTTTGCAATTTTTACAACAATTGCCGGCAGGTCCGGTTTTTCCATATATTTGTAATTTATTATTGCAGGAACAGCTAATTTCTTGGAAAAAGTTTCAGTATTTGATCCATCAGCACCCTGTTTAACACTATATTCTACAGCATAAAGGAATGGTAAATTGCTATTTTTTTCAACATACTCCTTCCAGCTTACGATATTCCCATTTTGAGAAAAATCGATTGGCACCATCCCACCGCCTGTCATCATTTCCGACCGGGCAAGACTGATATTATCCGAACCATCAGGGATCGATGTCTTCAGATTCCCGTAGAAATCCTTTGTACCTATATTTCTGAAAATAAGGGTTTCACGGATAAACAATGTATTTGTTGCCTTCAAAATATTTGCATCCACTTCAATAAGATGCTGTACCATAATGATATCCTGGTCTGATTCTGTGGTGTTGTTAAGGTCAATTTGCGTGACATTACCAGTTACTTGCGGGATATTGATATTACTGGTATTGCCGCCCATTCCCGCATATCCCAACGCGCCATTTGCCAATAAAATAATCAAAAATGCTGATATTATTATTTTTATTATGTTTTTCATTGATTCACTTCCAGTCACTATTGTATTTAAGATAATAATTAAGTTTTCTATTAAAATCTAAGAATTTTGAAAGAAACGATACAATTTGCAGCAAAACGCATATATCCAGGCGTTTCCTTATGTGAAAGTGATTCTCATGGATTTAGTAATTTATTTCAATGGAAAATTTGTGCCAAAACAAGAGGCAAGAACCTCCATATTTGATCATGGTTTCTTATATGGGGATGGAGTTTTTGAAGGTATAAGGGCATACAACGGTCGAGTATTCAGGCTTGATGAGCATCTTGACAGGATGTACGATTCTGCAAAAGCAATAGACCTGACTATACCAATTTCAAAGGAAGAAATGAAAAAAGCCATCATCGAAACACTGAAGAGAAACAACCTGAAAGACGCTTATATACGCCCAATAGTCTCACGTGGTGATGGCGACCTGGGTCTTGATCCGAGAAAATGTCCCATGCCCAATATATTCATAATAACACAGGAATGGGGCGCAATGTACGGGGACCTCTATGAAAAAGGGCTTACAGCTATTACCGTGGGTGTCAGGAGAAATGCGCCTGAGGCAATGCCTCCAAATATCAAATCCCTGAATTACCTGAACAACATACTTGCCAAGATCGAGGCAAACGCTAAAGGCGGCGATGAAGCGATCATGTTTGATGTGAATGGTAATCTTTCGGAAGGTTCTGGTGACAATATTTTTGTGGTTAAGAACGGCCAGATAATCACTCCGCCAGCGCTTAATAATCTTCGCGGAATAACGAGGGCTGCGGCGATCGAAATTGCGACAAGACAAGGTATCAAGGTCGCGGAAATAAACATGGGTCTATTCGATATTTATACGGCAGATGAGGTTTTCGTTACGGGAACAGCAGCAGAGATAGCTCCTATATCGAAAATCGATGGACGGTTAATAGCAGATGGGAAGCCCGGGAAGACCACTAAAATGCTTATGTCGGCTTTCAAGGAACTGACTAAGAATGAAGGAACCCTGATCGCGTAAATTTAAAAAGAGAACCTGAAGATTACCTAAAAATAAAAAAAATATTTTATAATTCCCTGACTATGTGAATATTTGAGAAAGGAATATAGTGCTTCTTCCCTGCATGTTCTCCTTCCAGCGGGAAAAATACAAGATATTCCTCATTATGTTTTATTTCAATTACATTCGAGCTAGTTATCCATTTATCAAAGGTCCTGTTCCCTTCGTCATCTACATATCTTCTGGATTCTATGATATACTTTCTTTCAATCATATTTTATCCTCCGTTATGCCAATTCTGATATTATTGTATTTCAATGTTACTGTCCCACGTTCTCTTTCCGTTACTTTGTCGGGTATACATCCCATGAATTTTTTTCTAAAATACTCGTACCTGGACGACAGCGATGATTCCCAGGGTAACAGCCAATATGGCAAAATCTGTGATATGCAATTTTTTCTTATTCACATATACATTGGCATCTGCACTATATCCCCTGCAAAGCATGCTCTGGTAGGTCCTCTCCCCCTGCTCGTAGGAACGAATAAAAAGTAAGCTTATAGTATATCCTATTTGTTCGAGCGTCCACTTTCTCGGGACTTTCCTGTTCCAGATTTCAAAACAGCGGGTTTTCTGTGCAGTTCTTATCCTTCCAAGCATATTCCAGAAAACAAAGAGATAGCGCACCATCATTGTAAAAAGCATGGCCATTTCTTTAGGAAGGCCCAGTCGCCTGGACGATGCGACAAGTTCGCTCATGGATGTAGTTGAGGAAAGAAGTATGACCGAAGTTATACATACAAAGAATTTTGAAAAAATGATCGCGCCATATAACACACCTTCACGCGTTATCTCAAGCCCCATGGGAAGCAAGGATATGATGGTAAAATCGTGTATGAAGGGTTGTTTTATGAATGGCTGGAGGGTGGAGATGCCAAGACCGAAAGGGAGAGCTATTGCAAATCTTGCAATAATGTGTGATAATTCGGTTCTTGAGAAAAACATGAGGACAAAAAGATATGCTTCCAGTATACCAAGTTTTGTGAAATCAAGAGTCTCCATGCGCGGGAGAGCTACCACATAGACCGTAATGCCAAGTGTCATGAGGATCTTGATCCTCCCGTCAATTCCATGGATAGGGGATTTCTTATATGTCTCGCGTTCCATTTCCGTAATGGAAACATGCATTTATTTCACGACCTTTAAGAGTTCATCCCTTGCTTCTTCAAGAGTAAATTTCACATCCACTGGCACACCTTCTTCCTTGAGCATCTCCATGAGCTGAGCGACCATTGGGAGACGAAGATGGGTTTTCTTTATCAGGTCAGGGGAGGAGAACATTTCAAGGGGTGTGCCATCCCCGATTATCTTACCCTTTGACATAATGCAAACCCTGTCAGCCAGCATGGGCACTATATCAACTTCATGTGTTGACACAATAGTCGTTATTCCAAGATACCTGTTCATTCCATTGATAAGCTTGATCAGACGTATTGCTCCGCCCGGGTCAAGCCCTGCTGTGGGCTCATCGAGAACAAGAACCTGGGGCTGCATTGCAAGTATGCCGGCGATTGCAACTTTCTTTTTCTCACCGGTACTGAGATGATGCGGCGCTCGATCTTCAAAACCGGTCAGTCTTACGGTTTCAAGTGACTCTCGGACACGTTTTTCAATTTCCTCAATTCCTAAACCAAGGTTCATTGGGCCAAATGCTACGTCCTGTTTTACGGTAGGAGCAAATATCTGGTCATCAGGGTCCTGGAAAACAACACCAACTGTTTTCCTGACATCAAGGATATTTTCACCGCTTATTGATTTGCCTTTGATCAGGATTTCCCCCCTTGTGGGTTTTAATATCCCGTTGAAATGCTTGAAAAGAGTTGATTTCCCTGCCCCATTGGCTCCTATTATTGCAATTCTTTCACCGGGTTTAGCTGTGAAATTGATAGCATCCAGGGCAGTGATCTTTCCGCGGTATACATGCGTGAGATCTCGTGTTTCTATAATGTTCATATCATGCCTTTTTTATGATTCTTGAAATCCCTATCCAGATAAACAATATCGCCACCAATCCAATTATGATAGCTGCAACTTCTCCTGCTCTACCCATTCCGGGTATGGCATAATCTGAAAAAAGAAGTGTTATCCTGCTGCCAATTTCATTTTTTAGGACCAGGCTTGCAGTCTGCTCAAGCCCGTCAGGATTATTTGAAGCAAGAAACGGCGCTGCAACAGCTAGTCCCAGCAATGCTGCGATTCCCACAGCTACAACCTTTGCTGCACTTTCTTTTTTATGGTATTCTTCATTGACAATATCCGGTCTTGCTTTTATTATCGCGCCAAATACGATCACAGTTATGAAACCTTCGCCAATTCCTGCAACTCCCTGGAATGTTGCCATGAGAAGTACTCCCTGTTTGAGCGGGAAAGTGCCTGCCAGCCATAATTCGAACGCAAGGGCAATTCCAGGTAATAGCATACTCAGGAACGCTCCCGTAAACATTGCAGAAGATCGTTTTATAGAAAGTTTGCTCAAACCGATGAATGTGTAATATCCCATGAAGCCCCCAATTATCCCCATGTTCAATATGTTCGCTCCCATTACTGTGATACCGCCGTCCCCGAAAAGAGACTGTATGGCAAGCACCATTGTCATCAGCAGCACTGCCGCCCATGGACTTGCAAAAATTATTGCAGCAAGCGCAGCTCCCACGATATGCCAGCTGACGCCCGTGAGCATAGGTATGGGGACTATGAGGCTTGCCGCGATGTTAATTGTCTGGAGAACAAAAATGCCTGCGGCAAGTACGCCAAAAAGAGGTATCATGTTCTCTTTCATATCCTTTCGCGCCCATTTTACTGCTCTTGTAATAAAAATGATGGATATTATCCAATAAATCGCCGCCTGTGTCAGGGGAATAAATGTATCTGGTATGTGCATTTTTATGTCCTCCTCAAATAATATTTATTAATAACTGGCTATTTCTAACATATATAGTATTATAATTATGAAACTTCGTAATACTGGTTGAATAATCGTTATAGTATATGGTGGTATATTTAAGTTATGGTCAGCAATGTTTATCAATTCCCCGCCTAATTTTAAACCTATGTTATCCCATGACGAATTGATCTCACTCATTAATGAAAAACCGCAGCTTATCGAAAAAATGATCGACCCGGATATCCAGGTACAGCCTAACGGAATCGAATTGACCCTGCAGCGTGTGGAATTTCATGAAGGACCAGGTTCTATAGCTTTTGATAATTCCGAACGAAAACTACCCGCTACAAAAAACCTTGATTTTGATGATGAGGGATGGCTGGATTTGCCAAAAGGAAGTTATAAGATCGTATTCAATGAAATCGTTAACATCCCCAATAATATCGCTGCGATAGCAAAGCCGCGCTCAAGCCTCCTGCGTTGCGGAGCGACTGTGGAGACAGCTGTCTGGGATGCCGGTTACAGCGGCAGGAGCGAGAGTCTCCTTGTGGTATATAATGAGAACGGATTCAGGATAAAAAAAGATGCGCGTGTGCTGCAGCTATTGTTTTTCAGGCTTGAAAAGGAAGTCAGGAAAGGCTATTCCGGCGTATATCAGAACGAGAATATTTGAATATTTTTCTTACCAATTCACAAAAAATTTTAATGCGGAGGATGGGATTTGAACCCACGAATTCCTTCGAAACCAGCCCCTCAAGCTGGCGCCTTTGACCTGTCTGGGCAACCTCCGCAAATGAATGCTTTGATTTCAAAGCATTATGAAATATTCATATGATAAAAGAGAACGTTTCTCTTCTATCAGAGGGCATCAACTATTTCACTCAATTGTTCCGCTCTATTCTTAATACTACCTGCCGCTTCAAGAGCAATTTCCCTGGCCGTCATGGCGCCTGTTGTTTCGAAGGTCATGACAAAAGATTCCGGTTTACTGGTGACTTTAATAGAATCCATTTCACATTTCTCTTCGCATAACCGGCACATGGAACATTCAATTACGTTAACTACCTTGACATTGTCCCCTTCCATTTTCAGGATATTTCTTGGGCATACTTCCACGCAGTTTCCACAATAATCGCATTCTCCGATGGTCACAACTGGCATGTTCTTAAATCCGGCTGCAACACCAGCCTGCCATTTACTGTGTTTTCTGCCTGTTCCAAGCCTTGCTATAGCTTCTACTACGACTTTATGCTTATCCTTGAGTTCCACGATCGGCACGGTTTTATCTGCCGGTTCCACCTGGGGATCCGTTGAAACCAGGTCTCCCGAATAAACAACTTTCGGGCCTTCTGCGCTAAGCGTCAGTGATAATTTGCACAAAGTGCATCCTGCACCCTTGCAATTGCATTCTTCAGGAAGCACATAGGATTTATTGTCTGTCTTTAATGGGATCAATCCCATCCTCAAAGCAAACTGTTCATCAAACAATACGGAAGTATTTTCATAAATATTAACATCATCAATAGCCATTACCGGAACTTCTGCAAGTATGCTTCTTCTTAAAGCGTTTGCAAACGATGCAGAAACATCGGATATAACGAACCTTGCCTTACGCTCGGATAATTCGATTATGTCAATATCCATTTACACACGCCTGCCCTTCTTAGGTTTAGTTCCATCATGAGGTATCGGGGTCACATCCTCTATCCTGCCGATCTTTATTCCGGCGCGTGCGAACGCTCTGATGGCAGCCTGCGCCCCTCCTCCGGGACTCCTCTGCATGTTGCCTCCAGGGGCTCTTACTTTGATATGTATGCCTATTATTCCTTTATCACGTATCTTATCAGCAAGCTGGTTAGCCATCTGCATGGCAGTATAAGGGGAACTTTCTTCCCTGTCAGCCTTTGTAACCATACCACCGCTTATTTTGGCTATCGTTTCAGCCCCTGTTAAATCAGTTACTGTTATCAGGGTATTGTTGAACGAGGAATATATATGAGCTACGGCCCATTTATCTGTTGCCATTATTTAATCTCCCTCCCGGGTACATTTCTTGTTTCATTTGATGGGGTCGTATCCTGCACAAGGTTCTTGACTACCTGTCCCGGTCTTGAGGGATGCGATTCTTTCGATAATTCTGACCCTGTATAATAACCCAATGATAATTCCTCATTGGCCGGTACAAGATAACCAGGAACGGTGATCTTTCGTCCTGCAACAGCAATGTGTCCATGGACAATAAATTGCCTGGCCTGTTTCTGGGTATTCGCAAGTCCCTGCTTGTGCACCTGTGTCTGAAGTCTTCTCTCAAGGAAATTATTTACATCAAGGGACAATATGTCATCAAGCACGGCATCAGTTTTCAATAACCCATACCTTTTGAGGCGGTTAAGAATATTTTCTCCATCTGTTTTCACATGCCCTTCAAGTTTTCCTTTTATGCTTTCAGCAAGCAGTTTTCTGGCAAGTTCCCTGTATTTCTTAAGTTCACTGTGAGCTTTCCAGACTTCTCTCTTATTCCT
This sequence comes from Candidatus Methanoperedens sp., assembly GCA_026552955.1. Classification (GTDB taxonomy): domain Archaea; phylum Halobacteriota; class Methanosarcinia; order Methanosarcinales; family Methanoperedenaceae; genus Methanoperedens. The sequence goes on from JAPMTS010000038.1 coordinate 21,097, forward strand.
GAGACCATATCTTTTCACAAGTTCGACCTCAGGTTCGATCCTTGCAGCCTGCCAGGGATGCTTGGGCGTGTTATATGATTTCGTGTTTTTTCCCGGGTAGCCCATTATTTACCAGCTCCTTTGGTTTCTTCCTTCTTTTCCCCTTCTTTGGGTTTTGCCATAAGGGCTGTGCGTGAAACACCAACAGTCCTTCCTCTTCTGCCTGAGGATCTGGTGCGCTGGCCGCGTACTCTCAGACCGCGATCGTGTCTTAATCCTTTATATGAACGCATCTTTTTCATGGTGTTCAAATCTTCATTAAGACCCAGTAATACATCCGTCCCTATGAGATGTCTGTCTTCACCCGACATGATCTCGTTTTGTTTGTTGACCATCCATACCGGGAGAATAGATGATATGCTATCTACTGATAATTGTAATCTCTCAATATCCGCGTCGGCAAGATAACCCAATGTCGCTTTCGGGTCAACAGCTGCATTTACGGTCAATATTTTTGCCGTTCGCCTGCTTATGCCTTTTATTCCTATCAGGCCATACTGAACGCTTTTCTTGCCATCAAGGTCAGTGTTTGCGATGCGCACAAAATGTTTGATCTCCGGCCCGGTTTCCTTGGCCTTGGAAGCATCTTTCTTTCCTTCTTTAGGAGCACCTTTACGGTCTTTCTTTTCGTGTTCCTTTCCTTCCCCTTTTCCCTCGTGTTTCTTATCTTGCTTCTTCTCTTTCTTTGGCTCAGGGATAGCTTCCTGTTTGGGAGCCTCCTTCTTGGGAGCTTCTTTCTTGGTATCTTTTACTTCTTTAATTTCTTCTTTTTTAGCCATGTTTTCCTCCTGTGGCTTTAGCCCCGGATTTATCCGGCGCAGCCCTCACATTGGGCAGCCCTTATACATTTGCATAGCATTTATATTTTATGTAGCGAACGTGAATTGTGTTCTGAATAGAAACTGTTATTTCACCCTGAACCCTATGGTCGAATTGTGGAAATATGTTCAAAATAATCCCGGCGATCGATATCAGGAATAGTAAATGCGTTTCCCTTATCCAGGGTATTCCAGGTACTGAAAGAGTGTCCATTGACAATCCTTTAGCTGTCGCTTTGCGCTGGGTTAGGGGAGGCGCTAAAATAATCCATCTCATCGACCTTGACGGCGCAATTGAAGGACACCGTTCCAATAGTCCAATAATTGAATCAATAATCAGGAATTCCATGGTAGAAACGCAGGTAGGCGGGGGAATAAGATCAAGAAAGGATGCACAGGATCTTTTATCATTGGGCTCTGACAGGATAATCCTGGGCACTGCCGCAATAAAACAGCCAGCCCTGGTTAAAGAACTTGCAGATGAATTCGGGGGCAACAGGATCATGGTTGCCCTTGATTCAAAAAATGGCAGGGTCACAACACATGGATGGGCTGAAAAATCCGCTTTTACGGCTGTTGAACTTGGCAGGACATTCGAGAAAATGGGGGCAGGAAGCATACTTTTTACAGATATTAATACCGAGGGGCTGCTGGAAGGAGTAAATCCGTTACCAACGCAGGAACTTGTAGACGCATTGGAGATCCCTGTTATAGCCTCGGGTGGAATTACCACGTTATCAGATATAGAGCTGATCAAGGAAACAGGAGCAAAAGGCATTGTTATTGGGGCTGCCCTTTATGTGGGAAATTTTACTTTAAATGAAGCCATGGAATTTGAGGATAATTAATTTCAATATTTTACAGAATTCATAGTTTTTTAGAAATACTTAATAATAACTAGATCCATTTTTATTTGGTGGTATTGATTGATATGAGAAAATCCAAGAATTTACATTCAACTGCACTTTTGTTCCATCTTACCATATATGCTTATCAGGAATCCTATATGAAAATGGTAGGAAGCGGCAGCAGGGCAATATTGACACATGTAATTCCTTACCTGACTGAAATGTTGAAACATTTAGGGATGCCCGAACTCAGCCAGAAAAAAAGTATGGATGAAAATATGTCGATATATACCTCCCTGGTAAAAGAAAGCGGGTATATTGGTGATGCAGTGTTAAACAATGATGGAGATAATTCGTATATCTTTGAAGTGAGAGATTGCAAATTAGCATCCGAGGGGCATGAAATTTTTAAGGAGGGGCATATCTGTCCTTTTGCGATCCTTGCCGCTGCGGTAATTTTCTATAAGACGGGAGCTGTCCTCTCAATAGAGGATAGTGAATTTAATGATAGTGGAAGCAAGACTTTGATCACCGTTCGTGAACGAACACGATTAAACAGGCCCATAAAAAATTTCTCTTTTCAGGCTGATTCCACAAATTAATTTGCAGGACTTATTGAAAAACAGATGCACATCTGAATTGGCATCTATCTCTTTGCCAGATCGAAATAATACTTCATTTTGCAGCTCTGCTCAATTAATGCAGTAACAAAATAAGCTTCCTCCAGTGTTTTTCCAATGGTGAAAGTCCCATGGCCAAAAACAATAGCTCCTTTGTGGTCAGCAAGCGCATGTGCAGTGAATTCTGCAAGTTCGCACGTGCCTGAAGCGCCTTTTATTACAGGGATCTCATGAAGGAAATGTTCGCCTTCGATGTTTATTGGAATAATAGTTTTTTCAAGAAGCATTGACTCAATAACCGCAAACATCGGATGTGCATGGATAATCGCAAGCGCCGATGTATATTTGTATATATTCCTGTGAACTATGGTTTCTGATGAAGCAATGCGATCAAGGTCCGAAGGTTCATCAATACCCACCTCAACAATGCTGTTCTCGTTTAATTCTTCAAGAGGGACTCCACTTTTAGTGATAAGCATTTTATCGTCACTTCGGATGCTGATATTTCCGAATTGTGATTCCACAAGTCCTTGCTCCACAAGTTTTTTACCGATTTTTACAATGTTTTGCCACATATTTTTTTCCCTTTCAATTCAATGAGCAGGTCATTTTCATCATCGTTCTCAATGCCAGACTCTTTGCTGTCCCAGATGCGCACACTACCCGCCCCATTTATTGTTTTCTGAAAGCGCCATTAACCGAATTTAAAAGCACTGGGACAGAGTTTATTCAGAACGCATTCCTGGCACAGGGGTTTCCTGGCATAACAGATTTTTCGTCCATGGTTGATCAGGAGAAGTGTAAAAATATCCCAGATATCCCTGGGGATGATCTTCATAAGGTCTTTTTCAATTTTTTCAGGATTTGTATTGGCGGTCAATCCCAGCCTTCCGGCGAGCCTTTTCACATGAGTATCAACAGCTATCCCTTCAATTCTGCCGAATGCTCCTGATAATACGATATTTGCAGTCTTTCGCGCTACACCGGGCAGCTTAAGAAGGTCTTCCATAGTATCGGGGACTTTTGAATCAAAATCATGAACGAGAATTTCAGATAATCCTTTTATATTTTTTGCCTTGTTCCTGTAGAATCCCGTGGAATATATCTCCTTTTCAAGCTCTTCCTGTGGGGTTTTGATATAATCCTGGACCGTCCTGTATTTCTTAAACAGGTTTTTTGTGACTTGATTGACCTGCTTATCCGTACATTGGGCTGAGAGGATCGTTGCTATTAACAACTCCAGGGGGTCTGAATAAGAAAGTGCGATCTTTAATCCAGGATATTCGTTTTTCAATAATGAGATTATTTTATTAACCTTGTCATCCGCCATACTTCCTGATATTTTATCCAAGATAGTTAAGAGTTTTGACTGACCGATATTTATAAATGAGAGTAGTGTTAATTTTATAATTGTGGAGGTAAAATTGTATGGCCAAAAAAAATGCATCAAGATCTAACACGTCTTCTTCGTGGTGGAATGAAAGAAGCAAAATAATGGCAATGAAATCCGAGACAAAAACAGCTAAACCAAAAAAGAAAGTGAAGACAAAGAAAGCCAGCAAAGCGGAAACAGGGCAAACATATATTTGTGAGATTTGCGGATGTGAAATGGTGTGCGCTTCAAATAGTTCCGGTGAGGTTGTGTGCTGTGGGGAACCGATGTGTATTGTAGTATAATTTCACATCTTTTTTTTACCTCAATTTCATGGCTTGCAAAGAGAACTTCAAACCCGATAATTCAGCATGTTCAACCCCTTTTTTCTGTATCATGACGTTAAATGTTACACCCATGTCCATTATCAGCGATTTTATGGGAAGCATTTTCAAAAAATAGTCCTTCGGACTTTTTTCCTGCAAATTTTTCAGGTATTCGTCGATCCCCAATCCTATAAGAAAATACGCCTGGTCTGTGAATCCACAAAGATCAAGCCCATTTTTCCGTCCCCAATGATCCAGTGCCGAGAAATTCACATGTGATGTCATATCCTGCTCCCCTATATGCTCAAATGGTGACTCATTCACGGTGTGGTCATAATAGCACATAAGTGTGCCCCGATTCCTGTATTCCTGATATAGTTCAATGGACGGGTATCCATAGTCTATTGATATGACAAATCCTTTTTTTAGAGAAGAACCGATCTGTCCGATCCACTTTATCGCCTCAAGGTTAATTTCCGTGCGATATCCGGAAGATAATGTTACATCCAGTTCTTTCAGGTAATTTTTCAATTGATCTGAAGCAGGTTTTAAAATCTCGATGAAACCATTTTCATAGCCCACAAAGACCTCCATAAGCTCATTTTTCATTTCTACCAAATGTATGGGAAATGCATCCGGGAGTTCATTTGAAAAAATACAGCCTTCCATGCCCCAAAGCTTGCTCAGGGAATCGTACCATTTAACATTTTCATTTTTCAATCGATCTTGTTGTTCTTTTTGAAGATAAGGGCTTTTTTCCACGATGCAGTAGTTTAGAACGCGGGATAAATCCTTATTTGTCTTAAGAAATTTGATTACATCCTCCGACAGGATCCCTGTCCCTGCACCCATTTCAACGACCGTCATCTCTTTTTTCCCAAGAATATACCACATTTCTTCGATCTGCTTTCCCAGCATTTCGCCAAAAACGGAAGTCAGGTTTGAACTTGTATAATAATCCCCGGATTTACCTATCTTCTTTTTGTCGGAAGTGTAATATCCAAGCCCTGGATAATACAATGCCATTTCCATGAAATCACAAAAAGAGATCGGACCTTGCTGCCTGATTTTTTGAATTATTATGTCAGATAATTTCATTTCGAAAATACGGCTCTTCTTACGGCTTCGATCGTAGCATCGATTTCAATAGGTTTGGGACATACGGAGAGTACATGCTCTGAATCTTTCAATAAATGTCCTGTTGTAACGCATGCAATAACCTCACCATTTCCTATCATCCCAAGCTCCATAAGTTTTCTGAGTCCTGCGATCGAGGATGCGCTTGCAGGCTCTACACCGATGCCTTCCATATATGCAAGTTCATGCTGTGCCCGGATAATTTCCTCATCTGTCACTGTCTCAGCCGTTCCTCCGGATTCCCGTATAGCCTTCAAGGCTTTTATTGAATTTACCGGATTTCCTATCCTTATAGCAGTTGCAACTGTTTCCGGATGCTTTTCAGGCGTTATTGCGGGATTATTATTCTTTATTGCCGTTACTACGGGACTTGCGCCTTCGGCCTGGATGCCTGTCATTTTCGGCACACTTTCTGTAAGGCCGAGATTCTTTAATTCCTTAAATCCTTTATAAATCGCTGTGATATTTCCCGCATTTCCCACGGGAAGAATTATCCTGTCAGGCACATTCCATCCAAGCTGGTCCGCGATCTCAAAAGCGATTGTCTTCTGTCCTTCAAGACGATATGGATTGACCGAATTCAAAAGATAGAATCCTTCCCTGTCGCACAGGTCACGCACAAGGTTTAGGGCGTCATCGAAATTTCCCCGAATACTGAGAACTTTTGCGCCGTGCATCAGCGCCTGGGCAAGTTTTCCGAGAGCGACTTTTCCTGAGGGAAGAAGAACAACGGCCGGAACTCCCGCTCTTGCACCATAAACCGCCAGCGATGCGGATGTGTTTCCTGTTGAGGCACATGCAACCGTTTTCATTCCAAGTTCAAGAGCTTTTGTAACTCCAACTGTCATTCCCCTGTCTTTGAATGAACCCGTGGGATTCATACCTTCATGTTTGACATAAACATCCTTAAGACCGAAGTTTTTTGCTATCCTGTCAATCCTGTAAAGCGGCGTTCCACCTTCTTGAAGTGAGATCGGTTCCCTGCTAATGGGCAAAAGTGCACGGTATTTCCAGACTGAAAGCGGACCTGTCAGATCTTTCTTTGCGATATGTATCCTGGAATAATCGTATATTACGTCAAGAAGACCACCGCATGTGCAGGTGTAGATGACTTCTGTTTCAGGATACTTCTTATGACACTCAATGCACTCAAGGTGGTACATAGGGTACTCAATAGAATTTAAAGACTTATAGATTGCTCTCTGTATTTAAAAAATGGTCATCAGGATTTCACTGCAAAAGAGCTATTGTGCCGGCAGATAAAAAAAATAATATGTAAGGTTTCCATTATCCGGGAGCATTAACTGGAAATGGCTGGTATTGCGGAGGTCTTCAATCGGAACGGCAAATACCGGATTTCCATTACTATCCGAAAATAACGCTTCCCTGGAATAATGGTTCAAGCTATCAAATATGTAAATTGAGGGTACATCTGTAAGAATACCATTTGAATAAGGTATCAGGTAGTGAGAGGAATGGGTGAATGTATTTGATCCTGAGTCATCCCCCAAACCTGTTATTTCATCAACCGATGCGATATTGCCAGCCTGCAATCCGAGAAGCTCGGGGGGTGAAGGTGAAGTTGTTATCAAGATATAATCACCCTCATGTACGGAGATACCAGTAAAAATATATTGCATAGAAGTATTATTTTTCGCATAGGAATTCTCGCATATGATTGTATTATTCGTGATAACACCATAAAATCCAATCCAGTGTTCTGTATAAGAATTACCTGCAAAATCGATCCGCGCCGTATATCCCCCAACGGTTGCCTGACCAATTGAAGCAGAGAAAACCATAATTAAGAGTGTTATTATTAATAAATGGTTTATTATTTCTAAGGGCGAATGATTTATCAATGTCACTCCTCAAGTACATGCTTGCGCACTTTTCTGGCAGCTCCCTTTTATGAAAGGCCAGGATTAACGCTAGCTTTGGGCTGTTTTGAAATTTTACACACACCTATCTTTCCAACTCTACATTTTCTCGCAGAGGCATATTAATAAATTGACTACAAGATATATAATATTATTCATTAAAAATTATATAAGTATCATGGTTATAATCATTTCCAGTAAAATAATGTCAATGATTACACACTTCTGCTCAACAGCTTGGCATGGTAACCGAATTAACTTGTGAACTACCCCACGCTTTCGCATGGGGCTTCCTGCGAGTGTACTTCCAGTGTTCCC